>JAJRXC010000029.1 GCA_024276495.1 Actinomycetes bacterium | reverse complement strand
GGCCGATCCGGCGATGTTCGTGAGTGGACGGGACCCGGTGTGTATCGATGAGTATCAGCACGTGTCCTTGGTGCTCGATGCGATCAAGGCCGAGTTGAACCGTGACGGCCGGCCGGGCCGGTTCATTCTCACCGGATCGGCGCGTCACGAGTCACTGCCGGCCGCGGCTCAGGCGCTGACGGGCCGCCTGCACCGTGTGCCGGTGTATCCGTTCTCACAGGGCGAGTTGGACGCGGTCGAGGAGCGTTTCGTGGCTCAGGCCATCGACGGAAATGTCGAGCACCTCTCCGGCGGGACCAGAGTCACGAGTCGAGCGGAATACATCGATCGGGTAGTTGCCGGTGGATTCCCGATCCCGCTGTCGCGTCCGACGACCGCGGGAAGAGTCCGATGGTTTGATGACTATGTGCGGCTCACCCTCTAGAGAGACGTTCGTGAGTTGGCCCGCATCGAACAGGCCGCGGTCTTGCCACGGTTGCTCGGACGCCTCGCCGGTCAGACTGCGCAGGTGCTGAACCTTTCGCGAGCCGCGCAGGATCTGAAGATCAGCGAACGAACCGCCGACAACTATCTGCGACTTCTCGAAGCCGTGTTTCTCGTGCGCCGGTTGCCGGCGTGGGGAACGACACTCACCTCTCGGAGCAGCTCTCGCCCAAAGATCCACGTCGTCGATTCCGGCATCGCGGCACGACTCCTTCGACTGAGCGCAGACAAACTCTCGAGTCGCGATCCGTCGGCGATGACCGAGTTCGGCCACCTGCTGGAGACCTTTGTCATCGGCGAGATTCTCAAACAGGTCTCTTGGCTCGACGGCATCTCCGGTGTGGGGCATTGGCGCACCCGAGACGGCCACGAAGTCGATGTTGTGTTGGACCTCGACGACGGTGGCGTCGTGGCGTTCGAGGTGAAGGCCGCCCAACGAGTCGGTACGAAAGAACTCGGGCCGCTACGAAAGCTACGCGACGCGGTCGGCCCAGCCTTTCGCGTCGGCATCGCACTCCATCTCGGCGAACGGTCCTACACCGCAGAAGACCGGATCCATGTCATGCCCGTCGATCGGCTCTGGTCACCATGACCGTGCGGACCATCCCATCCAGCATCCCATCTACTCCTGAGGACCGGGCCGTTCTGGGCGGACTGGGGTGCACTTGATCGCACGTGTTCGCAGGGGCTGGACGGTTTGCGCAGTCTTCACACGGGGCTGTCCCTGGGGATGTGTGGACGTCGACAAATGCCCGACATCTCGTTCACGGAAGTCGTTCGAAACTGTCGGTGTGTGCCGGTCGCACCACTGAGAAATGGCGATGGCCGAGCGTCGCCAGAGTCGTCTCGCAGTGAACCCCGGCAGCCGCGACCCCGCTTGCGTCGGTGCCTCCGAGCGGAAGATCGGTGTAGGCCTCGACGAGGTCAGCGATCCGATCGAGGTCATCGCCACAGAGAATCTCCATCGATATCTCGCCCGCGGCGACGAGGCGAAAGAACCGGGCTTCGGCGTTGGCTCCGAGTTGCCGGGCGATCAGGTATCTGGTCTCGGCGACAACCAGAGGCGTCGTCACGAGTTCGCCGTCATGGTTCTCCAGCAGCCGGGCGCAGGCATCGCGGTCGGCGTCGTTGCGGTCGGCGGCCGCGGTAGCACGCCTGTGCCCACGATCACCCGACGTCGACGCTCCGAGTCCCACGATGCCGAGCTTGCGGCGCCGAGCGGGACCTGATGGTGGGGAAAGCCTGGCTGCCGGCTCGTTGACCAGCGCGTCGATACTCTCGACGATCTCTCCTCCCCGTTCACCGACGATAAGGTCCAGGCGTCCTCGCCACGCGGCGCCTGCGAAACTGTCCTGATGCTCGAAATCTCCTGCCCATCGCTCATCGGGCGATCCGACGAGACGGCGACACTGGAGGATGCGCTCGACCGGGCCGCGGCCGGCCGAGGGAGCGTGGTCTGGGTGACCGGCGAGGCGGGAATCGGCAAGTCACGGCTTCTCTCGGACTTCGGGGACGCGGCCGGACAGAGGGGGATTCCGGTGCTGACCGGCAGGGCCGTCGACACCGGTACGCCGGTTCCGTTCCGTCCGCTGTTCGAGGCGCTGTCGGGCCACTTCCGACAGGTCGGCGCGACCAGTGCGTCGTCGATGCAACCGCGGGCGCTCGCCCAGATCGTTCCGGAGTGGCGCGTCGCGGGTGAGGAGCCGTACCAGGCCAGTCCGATGGAGATCGGCGAAGGTCTCCTGCGGTTCCTGACCTCGATCACCGATGATGTGTGCGTCGTCCTGCTCGAGGATCTTCATTGGGCGGATCCGGAGACCGCCGCGGTTCTCGAGTATGTCGCCGACAACGTGGCGACCACTCGGGTCCTGTGCGTTGCGACCACACGGCTCGGTCATGCCGAGAGCCTCGACCGGGTCCTGCACGACCTCCTGGCCCGCGGATCGGTGACCCATCTCGGCCTGCGACGGCTCGACCGCGACGAGTTGGCCACGATGACGTCAACGTGCCTCGGAGTCGAGACCGTCGGCGCGGATGTGGCAGGTCTCATCGACAACTTCGCAGATGGACTGCCGCTGCTCGTCGAAGAGCTGCTGACGACCAGCGTGGCAGACGGCACGATCACGGCCTCCGCCGATGGTTGGCGGGTCGCGTCCGCCGGTGGACCTGCCGTACCCGACCGGTTCGCCGAGCTGGTTCGCCGCAGGTTGCGCAGTCTGGATGACGCCGTGGCCGACGCGCTCCGTGTCGCTGCGGTGCTCGGCGCCCGCTTCGATGTGGAGCTGCTGGGTGCCGCGTTGGCCGCGCCGATCGCGGATGTCGCCGACGCGATGCGCGCCGGAATCGCCGCACAGCTGTTGAGCGCAGACCAGCCCGGACCGACGACATTCGAGTTTCGTCACGCCCTCACACGAGACGCGATCCTCACGCAGCTGCTTGCGGTGGAGCGAGTGGCGATCGCCCGCCAGGCATTGGCTGCGTTGGAGCTCGTGCAGCCCGACCTTCGCGACGCGCTCGGGGAACAGGCAGCCGCGCTTGCCGAAGAGGCAGGCGACACGAACCGGGCAGCCGAGCTCCTGCTCATGGCGGCGCAACGGGCACAAGAACGGGGGGCGCTCTCGAGCGCGGCGCCGATGCTGCGCCGCGCCTGGTCCTATGTCGACCATACCGCCCCCGAATGGTTCGAGATCGCGGAGGCGCTCGTGGCTGTGCTGGCCAGCACGGGTGCGGTGGACGAGGCGCTCGCGATCGGGCAACGCCTGTGCGACGCGGCCGCCGGGCCCGACCAACTCGCCAACGCCCACCTCGTGACTGCCCGCGCCGCAGCCGGGGCGAGCCGCTGGGAGACCGCCGGCGAACATGTCCGCACGGCCCGGCTCCATGCCGAGCTCGCGGTCGGGAAGCTCGTTCGCGCCCATGTCGACGCGGTGAGCGCCGAGGTCGCCGTCGGGCAGGGCCGGTTCGAGGATGCTGCGGTGTTGGCCCGCTCCTCGCTGAAGATGGCGGAGCGGGGCGGCGATCACGAACTGCAAGCGGCCGCCGCGTTGGTCCTCGGCCGTTGTGAGCGGGGACGCGGCCTGGGTGACCCGGCCGCGACATTCGACCGGGTGGTTCGGATCGGACGAGAGCACGGACTCCCGGCGTGGCAACTGCGAGGACTGATGGAGCGCTCGTCGCTCGCGCTGTGGCGCTACGAGGCACCCGATCGGATCCTGGCGGCACGCGAGGAAGTCGCCCGAGCCGGCGCCCTCGTCGTCGTCGCCCACCTCGACAACTTCCTCGCGCTGCATGCGAACGACCGCCGCAACAACGACCAGATCGAGCCGGCGGCCCGTCGCTGCATCGACCTGTCCGAGAAGCTCCACCTCCCCGCCCTCCACGGCATGGCCATGACGGCACTGGCGTTCGACGCCGCCCACCGGGGCGACAAGGACGAGATGGAACGATTGCTGGCCGACAGCGTCGTGATCTCGGATCACCACCCGGACGTGGTCGCGTTCAACTCCGTGGCTCGCGCCACGTTCTGGATGTACCGCGACGACCTCACGAAGACTGCGACCGCGCTCGGCCAGGCGAGAGAAGACTTGCAGCGGGCGCCGGCGTTGGCGTGTCCGGAACGAGGAATCTGGGCCCTGTTCCAGGTCCTCGCCGGTGACGAAGGCAACGCGGCGGTCGACGAGCTCGACGCCTACGTCGGGCCGAACCATGTGATAATCGACAGCTACCGAAACTATGCCAAGGCCGTTCTTTGCGGCCGGGCCGGCGCGATCGACGATGCAAACGGTCACATCGTTGACGCCGAGCGGGTCCAACCGACGCCGTGGTTTCAACACTACGCCCGCCGGCTCGTGGCAGAGTCCGCGTACGCCGACGGCTGGGGCGACCCCGTCACCTGGCTGCGCGAGGGATACACCTACTTCGAGACACGAGGAGAGACACACCTCGCGGCATCGTGTCGGTCGCTGTTGGGTCAGTTCGGCGTTGCGCTCCCTCGCCGACGACGAAGCGACGAACGTGTGCCCCCGGAGTTGCGCGCGCTCGGTGTCACCGCCCGCGAGACAGAGGTGTTGGAGCTGTTGTCGGAGGCCCGCTCGACGCGTGACATCGCCGGGACCCTCCATGTCTCACCCAAGACGATCGAGCGGCACATCGCGAATCTCGCCACCAAGCTCGATGTCGAGGGTCGCACGGCCGTCGTCGCGTTCGCGGCCCGTTTCGCTTGGGCCGATGCCGTCTGAGGTCGGATCTATCGAAAATGGGGGCCTGGCCGCCTCCGGATGAGGGCCGCCCCGATGCGCCGTCCGTCGACGGGGCGCACCATGTGTTCACCGGGACACCCCCGGACAAGCCACCCGAAAGGACAGACCATGCAGGTCATCGCAGTTCACGACGTCGACGACGTCGCCCACTGGTACAACTCGCCCGCTCGCTCCGCGTTCTTCGAGGCGCGTGGCATGAAGGCCACCGCGTTTCGCGACCCGGCAGGGAGCAGCAACACCGTCGCCGTGCTGATCGAGGCGCCCGACATGGAATCGCTCCAGGCCGCGCTGGCCACTCCGGAAGCAAGAGTCGCCGAGGAGAACGACGGGGTGCGCGTGGAGACCATCGAACTCTTCGCGGACGCGTGAAGGTCCTCACCATGAGCACCAAAGAGTACGAGCACGCGATCGCGGAGTTCCGCGACGTGTTGGCGGCAGTGACACCCGATCAGGTCGACGCGCCCACCCCGTGCGCCTCGTTCAACGTCGCCCAGCTCATCGACCACACCATCGGCACGCAGCGCGTGGTCGTCGAGGCGTTGCGGGGCGAGTCGCTCGGCGGGCCCGACGTCGAGGCCGGCTCGGGTGACCGTGCGGCGGCGTACCACCGTGCGGCGGCCGACGCCGTCGCTGAGCTCCACCGAGACGGTGCGCTGGGCAAGACCGTGACGCTGCCCTTCGGCGCGTTCTCGGGAGAGAAGCTCATGCACCTGGCGACGCTCGACACCTTCCAACATGCGTGGGATCTGGCCGCAGCCACCGGGCAGGACACGGACCTCGACGCTCGCCTGGCCAACCGCTTGATGGACGTGGCGGTCGCCCACATGGCCCACGCCCCTCGTGGTGACGAGCCCGCGCCCTACGGTCCCGAGCAGACCGCATCGCAGGGGGCACCCGCGGCGGACCGGTTGGCTGCGTTTCTCGGCCGGGTCGTCTGAGCACATCCCGTATGTGCTGTGTCGGCCGGTGCGTGCCCCACCACTGCGCACCGGCCGACGCGGCGATGGCGAACGGGCACCTCGTTCGGGAGGTCACGCCATCGGCGTTGCGTTCGCGTACGCGACCATCACAACGACGATGGACCCACGTCCGGCGGGGAAGCCTCTGAACCTCGTGATCACGCGACGGCGACGCAACCGGAGCAGAGCGCGCTCGTGTACCCCGGTCCGGGGAACTGGACGATAATGGCCGGCGTGCGAGGACCGACCGTCGCCGCGGCATCCACGGTGACCGAGGCGGTGACGGTGGTGGAGTCGACAACGCGGATGTCGGCCACCGTGATGCCGGATCCGAAGCCGAGATCGAGATTCTCGCCGAACCCCCGGCCGGCGACCGTCACGAAGGTCGTGTCGCCGCGCGTCAGCGTCGCCGGCGAGACGGAGTCGATCGCGGCCAACGGGATGCGTTTGACGAACACGTCGTCGACGCCGTTGCCGTCGCCGTTGACGAGGCCGGGGTCGGGGGAGACGAATCCCGCGGTCCGTCCGTCGCCGGAGATCGCGACCTCGGAGACAGACGCGATGGTGTTGGCGGCCAGATCCACGCTGATCACCCCCGAGGCCGAGGGTTCGAGCTGATCGACGAGCGTGGCATTGCCGGCGGAGTCGAGCGCGACGAGGCGAGTCCCGCTGTCGTCCAGCGCACCGTCGGTCGAGAACGGAGAGAAGAACTGCACGGTTCCGCCAGGGTCGCCCACGCCGACGAAGTAGAACGAGGGCGTGGCGCTGTAGATCGCGATTCGGTCTCCGTCTGCGTGATGGAGACCGGGTAGACCTGCACGAGGGGATCGGTGCCGGTGGCCACCGGTGTGATCGTCGACCCAGTCGCCAGATACACACCGCGATTGCCACCCGGCACGAGATCTGTGGCGGCAGAGAAAAACGCGATGACGAGGCCGTCGCCGCTGAGGACCGGAGTCAGGCTTGCGCCGTTCCCAGTGCCTCCCAGCGTCGACACACTGATCAGTGTGGTTGTTCCGGCCCCGAGATCGCGCACGAAAACATCGGCCACTCCGTTGCCATCGGCCGCCACGAGATCGGTCGCGGTCGAAGAGAACGAGATTCGTCCTCCGGAGGCGGAGATGGTCGGTTCTCCACTGCTCCCCCCGGTTGCTTCTCCACCGGATCCGTTGACGCTCACCCGTTCGATCGAACCGGCAACCATGTCGACGACGAAGATGTCGGCGAAGCCGTTCGTGTCGGTGACCAGGTTCGTGGATTCGCTCACGAACGCCACGAAGCGGCCGTCGGCCGAGATGTCGGGACTCGTGCTGTCCGCGTCGCCGGCACGGCAGGTGCTGCAGGCGAACTGGCGACTGACGAGCTCCGTGGTTTCCGAAACCAGGTCGCGGCGGTAGATCTGCGACTGGCCGTTGGCCATCGGGGAGAGGCTGGTTGCTCGGCTCTCGAACACCACGAACCGGCCGTCGGCCGACAGCGCCACGCCCGCTGACGCGCCATTCGCTTCCCCGCCGGCGGTGCCGACGCTCGCACGGGCGATCCAGGCACATCCGCTCGATAAGAACGCGATCACGACACTCATCGCGAAGAGCCGCCAGAGGCGTCCGCCGTTGCCGAACATCGGTTCCTTCCCGTTCCGTGGAACTGTCGACGACCGTAGCATCCGCACTCGGACGGCAGAAGGGGCCGTCCATGGCACGACAGGGGATCCGTCGTGTGACCGAATCAACACCACGCGTGGCCTTCATGGGTGAAGCGGCTCCGTAGCCTTGCGGCCTGGCGCGGAAGGACCTCGGGTTTGACGGTGCCGGCGGCGACGTGCCGCCCCTCACCCAAGGTTTCGTAGATGACATCCCCCGATTCTGTTCTTCCGGCGCGCGCCTGGCGTCGCCGTGCCCACGCGGCATGGCTCGCCGATCCCCGGACCGACCTCCTGTCCGGTCTGGTGGTCGCGCTCGCGCTCATCCCGGAGGCGATCTCGTTCTCGATCATCGCCGGCGTCGACCCGAAGGTCGGCCTCTACGCCTCGTTCTCGATTGCGATCATCATCTCCATCGCCGGTGGCCGCTCCGGCATGATCTCCGCCGCGACGGGGGCGATGGCGCTCGTCCTCGTGCCGCTGGTGAAGGAGCACGGCGTCGCCTACCTCTTCGCCGCGACGGTGCTCGCCGGTGTGATCCAGGTCGGCCTCGGCTACCTCGGCATCGGTTCGCTCATGCGTTTCGTGCCGCGCACCGTGATGGTCGGATTCGTGAACGCCCTCGCCATCCTCATCTTCCTCGCCCAGGTTCCCCAGATCTTTCTCACCGAGGAGGGCGTTGACGCGTCGCAGCTTCCCTTGAACTTCGTGTTCATCTCGGCCGGACTCGGGATCATCTACGGCCTGCCCCGCCTCACGACGGCCGTGCCGTCGCCCCTCGTCGCGATCGTCGTGCTCGCGGGGTTGGCGATGCGTTTCGACCTCTCCCTGCCGACCGTCGGCGACATGGGCGAGCTGCCGAGCGCCCTGCCGGGGTTGAGCCTGCCGGATGTGCCGTTCACCTTCGAGACTCTCGGCATCGTCCTTCCGTTCGCGATCACCCTCGCCTTTGTCGGGCTGTTGGAGTCGCTCCTCACCGCCCAACTACTCGATGACCTGACCCAGACGACGTCGGACAAGAACGTCGAATCCCGCGGTCAGGGCATCGCGAACATCGCCACCGGCTTCCTCGGTGGCATGGCCGGCTGCGCCATGATCGGCCAGTCGATGATCAACCACCGCTCCGGCGGCCGAACGAGGCTCTCCACGCTCGCCTCCGGTGTGTTCCTCCTGATCATGATCATCGGGCTCGGCGGGCTCGTCGCCCGCATCCCCATGGCGGCCCTCGTCGCGGTGATGATCATGGTGTCGGTCAGCACCTTCAACTGGCGCAGCATCAGGCCGTCGAGTCTGCAGGCGGCGCCGCACACCGAAACCGCGGTCACCGTCGCCACGGTCGCGATCGTCGTCATCACCCACAACCTCGCCTACGGTGTCGTCGTCGGTGTCGTGTTGTCCGCGGTGTTCTTCGCCCGGCACGTCTCCGGGGTCGTCAAGGTCACGAGCGTCGTCGACCCGGACAACGTCGAGCGGCTCTACGCGGTCAGCGGTGAGCTCTTCTTCGCCTCCACCAACGATCTCGTCCACTCCTTCGACTACGACGCCGTCAAGGTCTCGCGAGTCGAGATCGACCTGAGCGCGGCCCGAATCTGGGACACGTCGGCGGTCGCGGCGCTCGACGCGGTCATCGCCCGCTTCGCCGACCGCGACATCGACGCCCACCTCGTCGGTCTCAATCCCCACGCCGAGCGTCTCCACCAGCGCACCTCGGGTCGGGTCGCCGCCGACGGAGCCTAAGGGTCGTCGAGACCCGACATCTCCCGGACGGCAGAGACAGCCAGGCTGATCGGCTCGGTCCGGATCTCGCCGTACTGCCCTGCGCCCCGTTGGAGCGCCACCAGCCCGACGAGTCGATGCCGTGGCATGACCTGACGGAACCGGAGACCCGTGACCTGCTCGCCGGTGTCGTCGAGCCCGCATGCGCCGTCACACCATGACACCGCAGAGATGTCACTTCGCCGTCTGGCTCGGATGGGGGTATCGCTCGACCGCGTTCCGGTGGAGAGACGGGAAGTGGCAGGTGCAGCCGAAGTCGCCGGCCCAACTGGCGGTCTCGGATCTCATCGACCGGTGCGCTGTTCACCCCTGGTGGGGAGGACGTGACATGTTCCTTTTCGACGGTCCTATCGACGGAGTAGACGCGATCAACGAGGCGTCGGGGCTCGACCGGTCGAACCCGCGATGGTGCTGGCCCGAGGACAAGGCATGGTTCTTCGGAAACGAGATCGACCATCCGTGGAGCTACGTGGCCGGGAGCCGTGACCTCATCGACGAGGTCATGTCGGACTCGGGCCTGCTGGTCGTTCCGGCAGATCCGGGCGACGGATGGTGAGCAGCGGCGAGGATCGGTCACCGCCAGAACCTCATGGTGACGAGCCGGCGGCCGCGAGCAAAGGGCCGGTCAGCCACTCCGATGCCATCGCGGCGCCCGCCTCGGTGAAGTGGACACCGTCGTAGCGAACCGGCTCGCCATCGACGGTGGTACGACACCCATCGCGAAGTGGGACGTCAGCGCCGTCGAGGGGACACAGCCACCCCCCGAAGTCCAGGAACCCGATTCGGGGGTCGGATGCCGCGATCTCGGCCAGCAGGTCGTTGAGCAAGTCCGTCTGGGAGTGGCTCGCGGTTTCGAAGAGGGCAGCGATCTCCGGTTGCGGCATGTCGGCCGCGACGAGCCGCGGGGTGGCGAGCACCATCACGGGGGCCGTGTCCGCCAAGGTGTCCAGCAGAACCGCCCCGGGACTGGCCAGCAGCGCGGCGAGGTCGGGTGGATCGAGCTCGCCGGCGGCACCTTCGGCTGCGCGTTCCTGCAGGTCGCTCAGGCCGAACAACGCGACGATCAGATCGGGACGCACCGCAGTGACCGTCTCCATCCAAAATGCCTCGTCCTCGAGATCCTCGGCCGCAACCTCCCCGACATCGAACAGCTCGGCGGGACGGTCGAGCAGAAGGCGATAGCCCTTGCGGGCCAGGTTCACGAGGGTGATCTGATCGGGATCGAAAGGCGATGAGTACGGCCCCTGGTCGGTTTCCGCCGTGACCAGGCCGCCACCGAGCGTCCACGCCGAGCTGTCGCCGATCAACACGATGGTCACCGGGCGTGCGTCCATCCCCGTGTCGTCCGGCGCGGCCCGGTCCGCCGGCGCGGACAGGGCCGCGATCACCTCGTCGACCGTGGTGGCCTCGGCGGGAACCGTGGTTCGCATCGCGACGACAACGACGACGCCGACGAGCAGGACCGAGGCCAGGGCCGCTCCGATCGGGCGCCAGCGGTGGGCGAGCCGCTCGGGGGTGCGTCCGGCCCGACGGATCGGCCGCTCGACGAGCAGATACGACACCGTTGACAACGTCACGGTGAGTACGACAACGGTGACGTCGACGATGTATCCGGTCCATCCGGCCCGGCGCAACATCAACAGGATCGGCCAGTGCCACAGGTAGACCGCGTAGGAGATCGTCCCCAGACCCACGAGCGGGGGAGTGCCTGTGAGACGGGCGAGCGAGCCTGGCCGGGTCGCGCCGATGACCGCCAGCAGACCCATGGCGCCGAGGACCACGGCCCCACCCTGGTAGAAGCCGCCCCACTCGTCGTCGATGGCGAAGACCGCGGCGAGCCACCCGACACCGGCGACCGCACCGACCGGCGCGAGCCACCGCGGTTTCTCGGCTCGCAGCGGCCACACCGCCGCGCCCAGCGCCCCGATGAGCGGCTCGAAGATCCGGGTATCGGTCCCGAAGTAGGCGCGGCTCGGATCACCAGCGTCGAAGTGGGATGCCATCAACACGATCGACACCATCCCGGTGATCGCCGCGACGGATCCCACGGCACGCCGACCACCGAACCGCAACACGACGAGAACCGTTGCCGGCCAAACGAGGTAGCACTGCTCCTCGATCGCCAGCGACCACATGTGACGGAACATCGAGGGTCCCGCGACATCGGCGAAATAGCTGTCGCCGTCGACGATGAACACCCAGTTGGCGGTGTAGGCGAGTGTCGCGACGGCGTGGCGGCGAACCTGCTCAACTCGCCCGGCATCGCCCGCGATCGCCTCGTACGCGACCACTGCCACCACCACGATGAGTACGGCCGGTAGGAGGCGACGGAGTCGACGACCCGCGAATGAGATCAGGTCGATCGCGCCGGAGCGCGTGCGCTCGTCGAGAAGAAGGCTCGTGATGAGATAGCCCGACAGGACGAAGAAGAGATCGACGCCGAGGAAACCTCCGGGTGCCCACTCGGGTCGCAGGTGGTAGGCGACGACGGCGGCGACCGCGATCCCTCGTAGACCGTCGAGGGCGGCGACATGGCTTCGCACGGGTTGTTCGACTCTGGTTCCGAGGTTTCCCACGAATGCTCGCTTTCGAGTCAGCCGTATGTGCCCAGAGCCGACAGAGTACGACGCAGAGGCGAAGCCCACGTGCGTCGAGAACGGGCGCGGGCGTCGCGACGGCTCAGGGCCGCCATGTGGTGCCGGTGGCGAGCCGGAAGGTGAATGTCGCGAACTGCGCACGGGTCACCGGGTCGTTCGGGCTGAACGTCGTCGGTGACGTGCCGGTGGTGAGATTCTGGGCGACCATCCAGGCAACGGGGGTCGAGTAGAACTTGCCCGGTGGTACGTCGTCGAAACCCGGGTTTCCGCCCGCCTCGACGAAGCGCCGCCCGGGTGAAAGGCCCGCCGGTCGTGGATCCCGGCGCCGGCTACCAGATGTAGCCGCCGGCCCGCTTGCCGAGCACCAGGTCGTCGAACACCCGCGAGGCCGGCCCGCCGCCGGCGCCGTAGCAGACGTGCAGCGGGAGCAGATGCTCCTCGCGGGGATGACACCAACGGGCTCCGGGAGCCTCGGCCCAATCGACGAGCCGGGTCGTGCGTTCGGCCTCGGTGAGGTCGGGGTTCGTGCAGGTGTCGCCCAGCCACTCCTCGAACGCCTCGTTCTCGGGGTCGCCGCCCGTGACCGGATGGGTCGGGCCGAACGCGTTCATGTTGTGGAAGGTGAATCCCGATCCGAGGATCAACACGTCGTCGTGGACCAACGGCGCGAGGGCCGCACCCATCTCGATGTGCGCGGCCGGATCGAGACTTCGCAGCATCGAGAGCTGGATGACCGGAATCGACGCGTCGGGATACATCAACAAGAGGGGGATGAACATGCCGTGATCAAAACCGCGGTCGGCATCGAGAACGGGATCGAACCCGGCGTCGCCCAGCATCCCCGCGACCCGACCGGCAAGATCGGGATCTCCCGGTGCCGGATACTCGAGCGTGTACGTCTCTGCGGGAAAGCCGCCGTAGTCGTAGATCAGGCTCGGCGCCGGGCCCGCCGTGAGGGTCGGCCGGGCGCATTCCCAATGGGCACTCACCACGACGATCGCCGCCGGCCGCCCGATCCGGTCCGGGGTGCGCCGCAGGAACTCCACCAGACGGTCGTGGGACGGATCGCCCATCACCGGCATGGGCCCGCCGCCGTGGGGAATGCACAGAACTCGCTCACTCATGGCTCTCACCATGCCACGACCGCCGGTCGGTGCGGTGATCGGGCTTCCGGGAAGTCGACAATCCGCCGTAGTGTGTCGAACCGCCACCATGAACCGCGCCGACTTCAACGCCTACTGCCGTTCGCTACCGGCCACGACCCATGTCGTGCAATGGGGAGACGCGGACGTCTGGAAGGTCGGCGGAAAGGTCTTCGCCATCGCCGGCTGGGACGACGGCGACGTCACCGCGATCACCTTCAAGACCTCACCGACCGACTACGACTTCCTCGTTCGGATGCCCGGGTTGCGCCCCGCCCCGTATCTGGCGTCGCGGGGCTTCACCTGGGTCCAACACTTCGCGCGTCCCGGACTCGACGACGACCAGCTCCGCGAACACATCGAAGACTCCCACCGCACGATCGTCGACGCGCTTCCCAAACGGCTCCGCACGGAGCTCGGTCTGACCGACGACCCTCCCGCGTCATGAAAGAAGCCTGCAGATGACACCCGACCCGTGCACCATCGACCACGCCGAGGCGTTCCTCGTCGACATCGACGTCGAGACCGTCCGGACCGACGCGATCCAGGCGTTCACGAAACAGGAGACGATCTTCGTGCGGATCCGCACGTCGGCCGGGGACGGGTTGGGCTACTCCTACACGATCGGCACCGGCGGAACCGCCGTCCTCGCGTTGCTGAAGACCGACCTGCTGCCGCGCCTCATCGGCCAGGACGCGTCGCGTCCGGAGGCGGTCTGGCGCGACCTGCTCATGTCGACCCACGCAACCGCAGTCGGTGCGGTCACGAGCCTCGCCCTCGCCGCGGTCGATCTCGCCGTGTGGGACCTGCGGTCGAAGGTGACCGGCGTGCCCCTGTGGCAGTTGTTGGGTGGCGCCCAGGACCGGCTTCCGCTCTACGACAGCGAAGGAGGATGGCTCCATCTCGAGCCGGCCCAACTCGTCGAGTCGGCGGCGAAGGTCCTCGACCAGGGGTGGCGAGGGCTGAAGATCAAGGTGGGTCGATCCGCGGCCGAAGACGAGGCCCGCGTGGCCGCGACCAGAGATGCGCTGGGGCCCGATGTCGCGCTGCTGGTCGACGCCAATCAGGGGTTCACCGTCGCCGAGGCACGCCGGCGCTGCGACATGCTCGCGGCCCACGGGGTGGGCTGGTTGGAGGAGCCGCTGCCGGCCGACGACGTGAGCGGCCATGTCCGACTGGCCGCCCAGAGCGCGGTGCCGATCGCGGTGGGCGAGAGCATCTATTCGCTCGCCGGGTTCCGCGAGTACATCGGACGGGGCGGGTGCGACTTCGTCCAGGTCGACGTGTCGCGCATCGGGGGGATCACCCCGTGGATGAAGGTCGCCCATCTCGCCGAGGCGTTCGGTTTGAAGGTCGCGCCCCACTTCCTGATGGAGATCCACGTGAGCCTCGCCTGTGCGGTGCCGAACGCGTGCTTCGTCGAATTCATCCCGCAGCTTCGTTCGGTCACGACCACGGAGCTCGTCATCGAGAGTGGCCATGCCCTCGCTCCGACATCGCCCGGCCTCGGGATCTCGTGGGATCACGACGCCCTCGATCGAATGGCGACTCGTTGACATGGGCGTCGTCCTGGCCTCGGCCATCGTGGATTCCCACCTTCATCTGTGGAACCGCGACGTGTTGTCGTACCGCTGGCTCGACGGTCTCGGCATCGACGGGCCCTTCGAACCCACCGACATCCCCGCGTCGGTGGAAGCCGTGCCCATCGAAGGCTTCGTGTTCGTCCAGGCCGAGTGCGACGCTGAGCAGGCCGTCGACGAAGTCGATTGGGTCACCGACGTCTCGGGCCGCCCCGGTCGACCTCGCCTGACCGGGATCGTCGCCCGCGTCGACCTCACCACGGATCATGTCGACGCCGACCTCTCGGAGATCGTGTCGCGAGACGATGTCGTCGGGGTCCGCCACAACATCCAGGGCGAGCCGGAGGGGTTCGCCCGGTCCCTGGTCGACGGCGTCGACGCGCTGAGCGCGATGGGCCTGACATTCGATCTGTGCTGCCGGGCCGACGAGCTCGACGACGTGATCGACCTCGTCGACCGGTGCGACGACCGCGCCCGGTTCGTGCTCGATCACGTCGGCAAACCCGCGGTCGGCAACCCCGACCGGTTCAAGTCGTGGTCGGCCCGGCTCGCTCACCTGGCCGACGCAGCCAACGTCTTCTGCAAGCTGTCGGGGCTCCAGACCGAGATCGTGGAGGGCACGGCCCCCCGGGGCGACCTGTTCGCTCCCTACCTCGAGCAGGCGATCGAGGCCTTCTCCGTCGAACGGGTCATGTACGGCAGCGACTGGCCGGTCTGCACCCTCAACGGCTCGATGGAGAACTGGATCGCGACCGTCGGCGCGGTGCTCGGCGCCGACGCCGCCGCCCACGAGAAGGTGTTCCGCGACACCGCGACGAGCTTCTACCGGGTCATCCCCACGGGCGGGTAGCGACCCGGTGCGAAAGGCTTCGCCGATGTCGGTCCAGCTCAACGAGGACCTGCAGCGTCTCGACGTCGCCGTGCGCCTCACACGTTCCCCGCGCTGCACCACGACTTCCAGACGGCGACTGGCTACGGCCGCGGCTCGGGCTCTCGCGGACCCTTCGGCACCGTGGTGGGCAACCGGTCCGCCGTCGCCCGCGGGACCATCAGGGTGAACGTCGAACCCTTGCCGAGCCCCGGCGACGCCGCGGTCACGTCGCCGCCGTGCAGACGGGCCAGACCACGAGCGATCGTCAAACCGATGCCCGTTCCCCCGGTGGCCGAACGGTCGGCCCGGTAGAAGCGCTCGAAGACCAGCGGGAGCTGGTCGACCGACAAACCCCGGCCGTTGTCGACGACCTCGACCCTCACCACCTCGTCGTCGACCGTCGACCGCAGCTCGACTCGCCCACCCGCGGGTGTGTACGCCAGCGCGTTGCCGACCAGGTTGGTCAGGACCTGGGCGAGCCGGTCCCGGTCGGCGGCGACCGGAGTGGAAGGGCCCGCGTCGACGCTCAGCTCGACACCGTTGTCGTCGAACTGGGGGCGCAGCCGCTCGCCGACCTCGCGGACGAGATCGGTCAGATCGAACGACCGCACATGCAGCTCGACTTGACCCTCCTCGGTCCGGGAGAGGGTGGACAGGTCGGAGGAGAGCCGTTCGATGCGGGTGATCTCGCGGATCGAGGCGGCCAACGTCTCGTCGTCGGCGGAGAAGACACCGTCGAGAATGCCCTCCAGATATCCCTTGAGGGTCGCGACCGGCGTGCGGAGCTCGTGGGCGACCTCCGACACCAGCTGGAGGCGGCGCTGCTCGGTCTGCTCCAGCGCCTCGGCCAAGGCGTTGACGTCGCCGGCCAGTTCGGCCAGCTCCCATTCGTGCGGGATCGGCACCCGTTCCTCGTAGTTGCCGGTGGCCAGACGCTGGGCAACACGCCGCACCTCCTCGAGGGGGCGCAACACCCGGGCCGCGGCGAGCGTCGCGACCACGACCGCGACGACGCCGCTGATCACTGCCGCCCAGAACAGGGCCCGGTTGAACTCGGTTCGCACGGCAGCCTCGATCTCACCGGTCGAGCTCCCCGCGCCGGACATCATGGCGGCCATCGACCGCAGCTGGTTGTCGATGAACACGGAGCTGAGCCGGTTGCTGGCCACCAACAGCACGGCGACGCCGATGCTCACGACCGCCAGGTGCGACAGGAGGAGCCGGGTCCGCAAACTCGTGCCGGTGCGGTTCATGTCGGGGCTGCGACGAACTTGTAGCCCACACCCCGCACGGTCGCGATGAACCTGGGGTTGGCGGCATCGTCCCCGAGCCGCTTGCGGAGATTCGCGACATGCACGTCGACGACCCGTTCGGCCCCGAAGTAGTCCCAGCCCCAGACCTTCTCGAGCAGCTGGGCCCGGGTGAAGACGCGGCCGGGAGCCGAGGCCAGACCGGCCAGGAGATCGAACTCCAGACTGCTCAGGTCGAGTTGTCCGTCGTCGACCACGACCTCCCGCTTCTCCGGGTCGATGGTGATGCCGTCGAACCCGAGCACCGCATCGGTGTCGGCAAGGCCCGGCCGGCGGCGACGGAGGACGGCGCGAACGCGGGCGACGAGCTCACGTGGGCTGAACGGCTTCGTCACGTAGTCGTCGGCACCGATCGTGAGGCCGACCACCCGGTCGATCTCCTCGGACTTCGCGGTGAGCATGATGACCGGAACGTCGGAGTTGCGCCGCAGCGTCTGCAGCACCTCGAAGCCGTCGGGTGCGGGCATCGACACATCGAGCAGGATCAGATCGGGTGACGAGTCGCGAAACCGGTCCAGGGCCTCGGTGCCGTCGGCCGCCTCGGCGACGGCGAACCCCTCGGCCTCGAGATACTGGCGAACCATCCGCCGGAGGTCGGGCTCGTCGTCGACCAACAGAATCCGCTCCTGATCCATCATCGTGCAGCGTAGAGGCACCGCCGACCATCGGCGGTGCCTCTGTCGTCGGTCCGAGCCGGTGCGCTCACGAAGCCATTCGGGATCCGGCGCCCATCATGTCGGCGATGGCGCCCATCGCACCCATGTCGCCGTGGTCGGAGTCGCCGCTGTCGAACATCGCCCGGCCCTCCTCGAACATCGCGAGGCCCTCGTCGAACATTCCGTGTCCGTCTTCGGACCAGTCGCATCCGGCCGGGTCCCCGAGTCCCATCGGGGCATCGCCCTCGACCTCGGTGCTCGGGGTGCCGGAGCCGGGGTCAGACGACGCCGCGGAGATCCCGACGATCGTGAAGGCGCCGCTCAGGCCGGCGACCAGGGCGGCGGCGACCGCCAGCTTGCGAGCCCGGCCGACGCTCGGTTCGGTGGTGTGTGTCTCGGTCATGTCGTTTCCTTTGCTCGTTTCTCGGTGCTGGTTGTTCTTCGGTGCGGATCGGCTCAGTGGATGAGCTCGGCCCGCCGTGTCTCGAACTCGTCGGCGTCGATCTCGCCGCGGGCGAACCGCGCTTCGAGGATCTGGATCGCGGTGCGTTCCGGTGTCGGATACGCCGTGCGGGAGTTGTCGCCGACCCGGACGAACGCCCAGATCACGACCCCCCAGAAGAGGACCATTCCGACAATCCCGAATCCTGCATAACCCCACATCATCAGAGGCTTCCTTTCGTGTGATCTTGGTTGACAAGGATCATTTAAGGCGACCTTCATCAAGGCCTTCGCGTTGCCAACATCAAGCTTGTGTGAAGCCCGCACCGGCCGGCGGGGGCCGGCCTACCCGGGCAGGGACGCGAGGACCGGTGCGGTCTCGGCGCGACGGGCGGCGCGCGGCGTGGTGCCGGTGACCCGCTTGAAGGCGCGGCGGAACGCGGCTTCGGAGTCGTAGCCGACCTTGGCCGCGACATCGGCAATCGTCGACTCGCTCCCACGGAGGAGATCGAACGCGACGTTCATCCGCCACCGCGTCACATAGTGCATGGCCGGTTCACCCACGAGCTCGGTGAAGCGGGCGGCGAAGGCCGAACGGGACATGGCGGCCGTGTCGGCGAGCGCGGCTACGGTCCAGTCGCGGGCCGGGTCGGTGTGGATCCGGGCGATGGCGGCACCGATCTGCTCGTCGCGAATGGCACCGAGCCACCCGGTCTGGGCGGCCGGGTCGCGTTCGATCCACGTGCGGATCGCCTGCATCACGACGATGTCACACAGCCGACTGATGACCGCCTCGCTGCCGGGGCGCACATGGCGGGTCTCCTCGGCCATCAACTCGAGCGTCGCCTGCATCCAGTCGGCCCGGCTCGAGCGCGACGCCTCGACGTGGATGACGGTGGGGAGCGAGGCGACGAGATGGCGGGCCGCGGGATGGTCGAATCGGATGCCGCCGCAGACGACATGGGTCCGGTCGCCGCCACCGCCATGGGTGAGCAGGGCGTACTGGTCGCTGTAGTAGTCGTGAGGAAGGGTGAAGACGCTCGGGGTGGGGGCCGGTTGTGTTCCCCAGGCGCGGTGTCCGTGGCCGTGAGGAACGAGGACGAGGTCGCCGGCAAGTACCGTGCGAAGGTCACCGTTGACGTCGACGTTGGCCACGCCGGCCGTGACGGCATGGAACCAGACGCAGTTCTCCATCGGTGGCAACTCGAGCCCCCAGGGCTCGGTCATCTCCGACGGGCAATAGAAGATGCCCGACATCTGGACGTATCTCAACGCTTCGCCGATCGCGTCGGTCGGTGTCCGATCATCCACCGGGCCAGTGTGACGCGATCCGTACCCGTCGTCCATGCCACTGGACGATCGGGCAGGAAATGTGGCGGAATGAGCATGGACACGCGGCCCGGCGTGCTGCAGGCTGGCGTTCATGCACAACCTCGCTGAAGAGAAGTACGTCGCCGTGACCACCTACAGAAAAGACGGCACACCCAAGCCCGTCCCGGTCTGGCCCGTCGACGCCGGCGACGGTCGAGTCGGCTTCATCACGTCGTCGGAGCCCTGGAAGATCAAGCGAATCGAGAACAACGCCCGCGTCGCGCTGCAAGCCTCGGACAGCCGCGGTCGGGTGAAGGAGAACACCCAATCGGTGGCGGGCACCGCCGAGGTCGTCGCCGGCGAAGACTTCGTCGCTCTCGCCGCGAAGGTCAAGCAGAAGTACGGCTTCAAGCTCAAGATCATCAACTTCATGCACGCGCTTCCCGGAGGCCGGACCGGTCACCGCAACGACCGCGGTGTGATCGTCACCCTCAACGATCACTGAGCGGGGGCCGGGTCGGCGTCGCCCGGCAACTCGTCGCCCGATCGTCGGACTGGTGAACGCGACCTCGCCCGGTCTCGGTCACCGGTGGCAGAGAACCCGATCCCGACCGACGGCGGCCAATTCCGAGAGGATCGGTCCGTGGGCGATGAACGTGTCGTCGACTCCGGTGGGCTCGTCGGGTCCGGCCACCGCCCAGGGAAGCTCGTTGCGGAAGGCGTTCGCCGACCCGACCGAACTGGTGCACCCACGGAAGGACTGTTGAGTCGGCCGGCACCACGGCGCCAAGGAGCGTGACGGCTTTTCCCGGAGCGCTGGTGGACGTGGACATGTGGGTGCCTTCGGGCGTTTCGAGATCGGGCTTGTCGCCGATCAGACGTGACGATCGGCGTCACGACGTTCCGTGCCGGATCACGCGGCAAAGACGTGTCGACCCTTTCGCCACGGCGTCTGCGGGCCCGTCGATGACCCGGCTCTGGCCCTCGATGGTCGACTATTCCGGTGCGGTCCAGAACGCCGACGTGGCGTTCACCGTCGCGGTGCTCATCGACGCCGAGTTCGTGACCCTGGCGCCACCGCAGATCTTTGAGGCGGGAACCCGGCTGTTCGTTCCCGTCTTGTTGCACCATGAGGCGGAGCTGGCTGCGACCGAGGGCAACCGATCAGCTGCCACCGAGCTCATGACGAGGGCGTCGGCCGACATCGACCTCGATGCCAACAGCAGCCCGGGCGTGAGTTCCATGTCGTCGATCTCGCGGCCGCGCTCGACGGCAACACCCGAGGGCGCCCCGGATCGGAGCTGCTCGGCGGCGACGCAAGAGGCGGCGCCGTGTTGGATGACACAGCGATCAAGGCGTATCGCGCCCGCATCGCGGCACTTCAGGAGGATCTCGACGAGGCCGCTCCTTCAACGACACCCATCGTGCCGAACTGGCCCGAGAGGAGCTCGACTTCATCGTGGACGAGCTCCGGAGATCGACCGGTCTCGGCGGCCGGTCACGGCGAGAGACCGGCCACGCGGAGCGTGCCCGAGTTCGGGTCACGAAGAGTCTGCGGACCGCGATCAGTCGGATCGGTGCAGTCGACGCCGGCCTCGGCGCCCATCTGAGCGGCGCCGTGTCGACCGGGGCGTACTGCGTCTATCG
This sequence comes from Actinomycetes bacterium, assembly GCA_024276495.1. Taxonomy (GTDB): domain Bacteria; phylum Actinomycetota; class Acidimicrobiia; order Acidimicrobiales; family Aldehydirespiratoraceae; genus JAJRXC01. The sequence continues at coordinate 51,024 of JAJRXC010000029.1, read as the reverse complement.
GCCCGAAGGACTGCAACACGTCGACTGGAAGGTGGACACGGGGTGAGGCGCCGGTCAGGCCAGAGGCAGGCAGTTGCCGCCGTTGGCGTCGTAGTAGCCGTGGGGTGAGCCGCCGACCAGCTCACCGCGGGCATCGCCGACGACCGCGCAGACCTTCGCGGGCGAGGCGGCGAATATCGGATGGTCGACGGGGAGGCTGAACTCACCGACCGCCTCGACGACCTCCCAGCTCCCGGGGTTCGGACCGTTGCTTCCGGCGTTGACCGGGTCGAGGTCGTTGCCGAACACGTGGAGGTGGATGCCGGTGGCGATCGAGGGCGTCTCGCCACCGAACTCGGCGCGATAGCCGATCGTGACGGTGCCGCCGTCGGTGCGCACGCTCTCGAGACACACCCAACGGTCGAGCTGCATCGCCGCGGCGCAGTCCTCGTCGGCCGGGATCGTCGTGGTCGTGGTGGTCGAGGTCGTCGAGGTCGTCGACTCGGGGGTGTCGGCCACGAGATCTCCGGCATCGTCGGGTTCGTTGCCGGTGGCGGCGCCGTTGCCCCCATCGACGGCTTCGTCGACAGCCGCGGTGTCGTCGCCCCCGCCGGCGAACGCGAACGCGGCGCCGATCACGAGCGCGAGGAGGATCACCGCGCCGATCAGCACTCCGGGCTTTCGCCAGCCGGCACCGCCGCCCGACCCGGATGCGCCGGGAGGTGACGACGGTGGTCCGGTCGGTGTCTCGGGCAGGGCATCGTTTCCGACGGGGCCGCCCGGTCCCTCCAGGGTCGGGTCGGTCGAAACGACGGGCGTCGATGCCGTGGCGGCCGCGCCGACCGCCGGGGCCGTGATCGTCGGTGGGGCATCGCCGACCGCCGGCGTGACGATCGTCGGTGGCGCGGCGGTAGGTTCGGGGGTGACGGGTTCGACGGGTTCGGTCGGTGCGGCGGTGACCGGGTCGGCGGGCGGGGCGGCGACCGGTGTCGACTCGAGCGCGCCCGACGTGGTGGCGGCGGCGTAGGACGCACCGATCGCGATGGCGTGCTTGGGATGGGCATCGACCGCGACCGGTCGGCCCAGTTCGGCCCCCACCAGCTGGGCGACGAGGGGGATCCGGGACGAGCCGCCGACGAGCAGCACGGCGGCGACATCGTCGGGCTGGACGCCGGCGTTGCGCAACGCCCGCCGGAGGGCTTCGATCGCGTCGACCAGCGACGGCCGAACGATCGCCTCGAACTCGGCGCGGGTGATCCGGACCTCGGTCTGCAGGTTGGGCAGCAGCACCGGGATCGACGCGTCGGTGTCGGCCGACAGCGCTTCTTTGGCCTGCGTGCAGTCGGTGCGAAGCCGGGCAACCGCCTTCTGGGCGGCGAGGTCGTTCTCGTCGAGCTCGGCGAGGCTGTCGCCGACCGTGCGGGCGACATGGGCGAAGACCGCGGCGTCGAAATCGATGCCACCCAGCCGCTCGATTCCCTCCGGGTCGCCCAGGATCTCGAACCCGTCGGCGGTTCGTCGCAACACCGCGGCATCGAAGGTGCCGCCACCGAGGTCGAACACGGCGACGACCTGGCCGACATCGAGGCGCTGCTCGGAGGCGTAGGCGATCGCGGCGGCCTCGGGTTCGGTGATCAGGGTCACCGGTGCACCGACATCGGCGATCCGGATCGCCTGATTGAGAAGATCGATCTTGTACGCCCCCCAGTTGGCCGGGTGCGACACCGTGATGGCGTCGGGCGGTTCCCCCTCACGGGTTGTCACCTCCTCGATGACCCAACGCAGCAACCGGCTCATCAGGGCCTCCGCCGAGTACGGCGTGCCGGCGAGGAGGATCGGGGTCGAGTCGCCGAGCCGGCGCTTGAACTCGCGGGCGACCCGATCGGGCTCGGACACCGCCCGGCGCTCCGCGGCCTCGCCGGTGAGGATCTCCTCGTCGCCGCGCAGCAGTACCACCGAAGGAATGGCGGCACCACGGCTTCCGAGGCTCGCGATCTGGGCGAATCCATCGCGCCACACTGCGGCCGCGGTGAAGGTCGTACCCAGGTCGACACCGACTACATAGCTCACGCGGGCTCTCCTTCGAACTCGTTCGAGCCGTCATAGTAGTGCCAGAGGGCGGCAACGACGGGTGCCGGACCGGTGAGCGGCCCGGAAAACGGGGCTCCACGGGGGATATCCCCCATTCGTCCCCCGGGGTGTCGCCGCTACTCTCGGGGAGAGGACCAGTCCATGTCTGACACAACGCTACGCGAACTGCTCGACGATCTCAGACGGGACCCGTCGGTCCGAGCCGAGTTCGAACAGGATCCGGGCGGGTTCCTGGCGGCCCGGGGCCACGACCTGCCGGACGACCTCGTCGCCGAGGCCATCGTGAACGTCGCAGCCGACCTGCCGGCCGATGTCGCCGAACATCTGTCGTCGTTTACGATCGCCGACAGCCCGATCCCGGATCTCGATCCGGTCGGGTTCGGCGCCGAACACGACGGCGACGCGCTCGACGCGCTCCGAGCGCTGGCGGCGGCACCTCTCGCGGCTGCCGATGTCGCGATCGATTCCCTCGGTGCCGAGGGCGTCGTCGACGGTTTCGGCACCGGCGCAGGTGACGAGGTCGCGTCGAACGCCGCCGTCGGTCTCGACGATGATCCGGGCACCGACGAACTCGAGGCCGATCTCGACGCCGCGGTCGGGCCGGGAGACACCGGGGTCGACGGCGACGGAGGCGTCGACGGTTGGTCGATCGACGATGGCCTCGACCACGAGGGAACGCACGGGCTCGAGGGCACGGATCCGTCCGGTCACGATGTCGACACCGTCGAGCTCAGGGATCCGATCGAGCCCGAGGCGACGCTCGATGCCGGCGACCCGGCCGATCTCGACGGGTTGGAGTAGCCGCCGCGCGGCGGCGCACCCCGCCGGTCAGGTCCGGTCCGTCAGCAGCCCCTCGAGCGTGCGGATGATCACCTGACCGGCGACCTGGAGGTCGTGCTGCGTCAGCGGGTTCTCGGCTCGCCGTCGCCACGCGGCGAGGGCCTCTTTGGCCGTGGTCTCGATCTCGGCGCGGCTCGCGTCGTCGTCGAGGCCGAGGCGCCGCGCCGGCGCCGCCCCGTTGCAGCCGAGCAGCCGTTCCATCTCCTTGACCACCTCGTCGCGGGCGGTCACCTGTCCGGCTCGCAGCGAGCTCAACACGCGCAACTCGGCGAACCCGTGGGCCCCGGCCAGCACTCGTTCGATGTCGCTGCGCAAGGCGTCGGCGCCGGGCACCGGGTGTTCGCCGACGAGCCGGTCCAGCGCGAACAACGCGCTCCGGGACTTCAACAGGTCACGGCGCTGGAGAAACAGCGTGCGCAGGAGCTCGCGGACCTCGTCGAGGCCGCTGCGCTCCAGGAGCTCGGCGCTCAGTTCGCGGGCGTTGGCGACGACCTCGCGACGAATCAGCATGGTCGCGAGGCGGACACCGAAGATGCCGAACCGGTCGAGAAGATGCGCACGTTCGAGGCTCGTCAGCGCGATCTCGGGGGTGTCGACGAAACGGTCGGCGGAGAGCAGTGCCTCCTCGGTCTCCTTCGGTGTGCGATCGGCCACCACGACGAGCGCGCGGTACTCGTCCTCGGTGAGTGTGGCAGCCGACTCGGCCAGCAGGCCGGCCACGGGCACCACGGTCTGAACCAGCCGGCGCACCCGCGGGTCTCGGCGGTAGCGCGCCGCGATTCGGTTCGCCGAGCCGAGGGCGTCGAGTCGACCGACCCCGATCTCGTCGGCTCGCGACAGCACGCCGATGGCGTTGACCGGATTCGGCTGCGACACCTCGGTGTCGTGGAACGTCGCGAGGAAATCGAGATCGCCGGCATGCAGGTGCTTCATGAGGTACAGCACCGCGTCGGCGGGGGTGTCGTCGTCGTCGGGCCGGATGAAGGACCAGGTGCGATCCGAGATGTCGGTCGACAGGGAACCGATCCCCGGGGTGTCGATCAAGGTGACGTCGCGCAGTTGCTGCGACGGCCATGTGATGTCGAGACGTTCGATGTCGCCCGGCGCGGTGTCGCCGAGGTCGACCTCGACCGATCCGGCCTCTCGCACGAAGGGCACCTGGCGGGGTTCGCCTTCGTGGGGCACCAGCAGGACCTGATAGGTGTGCCCGTCGCGGTACCAGGTGACGATCTTGGTGCACTCTCCTTCGTCGGTCGGAGCGAGCTGTTCGCCGACGAGGGCGTTGAGCAGGGTCGACTTGCCCGACTTGACCTTTCCGGCGATGGCGACGCGAAGCGGCGCGGCGAGACGGGTCCCGAGATCGTCGATGACGTCGGCGAGTTCGCTGCCGGCGTAGATGCGGCGGGCGTCGTCGAGCAGGGCGACGGTTTCGTCGAGCAGGCTCATTTCGCGCTCCCCACCACCAGGCTCTGGGCCATGTCACGCAGGGACGTGATCCGGGCCAGCTCGGCATCGATGTCGGCGATCCGCTTGGCCCGGTCGGACTCGAGCTGCTTGGCGGCGAGGTTGGCCGCCTTCAGTGCCTCGGTCGTCGACCGGTGGAGCTCCTCGGCGCGCGCCGAGTAGTGGTCGCGGAGCTGGCGTTGGACCCGGCGAAGCGTGTCACGGGAGTCCTTGTTGACATGGAACGTGACCTCGTCGGTGTACTTGCGGACGGCGTTCTTGGCCTGGACGCGTCGGTTGGCGACCTGTCGCTGCTTCTCCTCCCGCAGTGTCTTGCGGCCCATGATCACACCGATGCCGATGGCGACGGGCCCGAGTGCGACGCCGACCATCGAGCCGATCATCGTGAACATGAGCACGCCCATGTAGCTGCCCCGTAGGGCGGTGAAGCCGCGGGCGGCGGCGCTCGGCTTCTCGGTGTCGACCGTGGCATCGATGGTCGTCGACCCCATGATCGGAATGGGGTTGTGGATCGCGAGCTGGTCGAGCACCTCGCCACTCGCGTCCTGGAAGTGCTCGGCGACGAGGGCACTCAGCGTCGCCGCCGAGTCCTGCAGGAACCGATAGTTCTCGAGCACCTCACGCGAGACCCGCTCCGACAGCCACGGCTCGAACTCCGACCATGTGTCGGCCGGGTCGCTGTTGTCGATCGCCGCGTCGCACTCCTTGAGCAGCATGCGGGTGCGGCCCCGATAGTCGTGTTCGACGTCGGCGACGAGATCGGCGATGCCGTCGCCGAGCGTCTGGTTCCAGCGGGCGGCCTGGCTGCGGAGGGCCTCCGTGCGGACCTTGGTCTCGGTCAGGTCGTCGACGATCGCCTGGGCTCGTTCGGGATCGGCGAGCGCAGACCGTTCCGACGAGAACTGCGAGGCCAACTGATCGCACACCGCGCTGACCTCGACGCCGGCGTTGCGCTGCGCGTTGCGCTGCGCGGCCTTGACGACCCGGTCGGCGAGGAATCGGACAAGCGCCGGATATCCCGACGCCTGGTTGAGCTCCCTGTCGTCGCCTTGCACCGCTCGGACGCGAAGCGGCGCCGAGATCGGCAGTATCTCGACGTCGAGCCCGGCCCGGCGGAGATGGTCCTCGTCGAGGTCCCGGATCTTGCGCCATTGTGGATAGAGATCCGTCTTCGTGAGGGCGACGACCAGGTTGTCGCACGCGTCGTGGGCCCGGTGGAGGAAGTCGAGCTCCGCTCGGGTGAGCTCCTGTGACGCATCGGTGACGAACACCACCGCGTCGGCGAGTGGGAGCGCCCCCATGGTGGGGGTGTTGTGGGCCGAGCCGAGCCCGCCGACGCCGGGGGTGTCGACCAGGGTGAGGCCGGCGAGGATCCGCCGGGGAAGCCAGATGTTGACGGCCCGTACCGTCCGGTCGAGGTTCCGGTCCAGGGCCCGGTGCTCGGTGACGTATTGGTGGAGATCGTTCAGGTCGATGCGCTCGCCGACCAGTTCGGCGGTCGGAATCTCCGGGTCGAGGTCGTCGGCGTAGACGACCTCGGCCCGAGGTGACGGCGCCTCGCGCAAGAACGTCGGTACCGCGGTGGCGATGTCGTCGTCGACCGGACAGATCGTCGCGGCCACGAGGGCGTTGACGAGTGAGCTCTTTCCCTGTTTGAACTCGCCGACGACGACGACGTGGGCGGCATCGCCGGCCAGGGCCGCGTTCGTCGATTCGAGCCGGGCCATCAGGTCTTCGCGCCCGAACGCCGAGCAGGCACGGAGGGCGTTGTCGACGACGGTCTGGGCGGCGGAGTCGGGTGTGGTCGGAGGCGTCATCGTTCGGGAGGGTCGGCGGTCGTCGGGACGGTGTGGGGACCGACGCGAGCAGATGACCCCACCGAGGTGGGGTCATCTGTCCTCGCGATTGTCACGGGGCGACCGGTCCTACATGTCGCCCATGTCGTCCATGTCGCTCATGTCGTCCATGGGCTCCGGCACTTCCTCGATGACGTCCGGCTTGGCGTCGACCATGCCGCCGTTGGTCAGCGAGTCGCTCGACCGATCGAGCCCGTTGCCGGCCCGCTCGAGGGCCTCTTCACCGGTCGTCTCGGCCACGCTTCGGGTGAGGGCGTCGCCACCGCCGCCTCCTCGGCCGAGGTCGAGGTCGACATCGAGGATCGTGGAGTCCTCGATGTTGGTGCCCTCGGCGTCGCCGTCGCCGAGTGAGACGGCCGAGCCGTCGTCGATGTCGCTGACGTTGGTGGTCTCGCCACCTCCGGTGCTCACTGCCGAATCGTCGATGTCTCCGAAGGCGTCGCCGCCGCCCTGGGCTGCGGCGGTGTCGTCGGTGCCGACCTGGGTGATGCCGCCGCCGACGCCTTGTCCGATGTCGCCGGACCCGCTGACGTCGGAGACGTTGCCGGTGTCACCGTCGCCGAAGCCGATGGCGGAGTCGTCGACGTCCATGTCGCCGACCGAGACGACGTCGCCGCCGATCTCGTTGCCGCTGACGATCGACGAGTCGTCCATCTCGCCGACGATGTTGCCGGTGTTCTCCCCGGTGTTGACCGCGCTGTCGGTGACGTTGCCGTCGACCTGGACGTTGCCGTCACCGGTGATCACGTCCTCGACCGAGGCACCCTCGCCGGCAGCGACGCCGCCGTCGGTAGCCGACACGTTGTCGATGTCGACGATGATCTCGCCGTCGTTGTAGTCGCCGACATCGATGTTGATGTCGGTGCTCTGGTCGATGTTGGTGATCTCCTGGGTGATCGTCTCGTCGCCCTCGTAGGTCACGTAGGTGACGTAGTTGAGGTGCTGCTGGACCATCTCCAGGGGCGGCTGCGCCGGCGGCGCAACCGGAGGCGGCGGAGTCGGCGCACCGGCGGGGGCAGCCGGAGCGGCCGCACCGGCCGTTGTCGACGGGGACGGGTTGGAGTAGGACTGCAACGAGGAGCGAACCTCGGGGCTGAGGTCGAGATCGTTGCAGACCTCCTCGACCACTGCGCGGATGTCGGCCGAGCTGAGATCGCCGCCGGTCACGCCGGCCTCGACGAGGGTGCCCTCGGGATCGGCCACATAGGCTGCGGCGGCCTCGCGGTCGCCGAGGATCTTGCGGATCAGCTCTTCGAATGCGGCCTTCACGTCAACTGCCATTTCGGATTCCTCCTGTTCGGTGCCGCTCCGGTCGGAGTGGCTGTCTGCAACGTAGGGAACCTGGAGGAACTCCGAATCGGGGACATCCCCCCACCCCGGGGGCACCAATAGGGGCTCCGGGACGGCCGATCTCTTCGGCACCCCACGTGTCAGCGTGTGAGAATATCATTCCTGCCCGTCGGCGTCTCCTGGAGTGGGGAGGATCTCACGCAGGATGGCGAGCATCTCGGCTCGCGACCCGGCTCCGACCTTGCGTCGGATCCTCGCGACGTGGTGTTCGACGGTCTTCGGTGACAGATAGAGCTGGCCGCCGATCTCGCGGTAGGTGACGCCGTCGATCACGTAACGGGCGATCTCGATCTCCCGCGGCGACAACCCCGTCGCGGTGCCACTCGGCGCTGTCGCGGCCGGCTCGGATCCGCCACGGTGGAGTCGCCGGGCCAGGTCGAGAAGGCGCCGGGCGTCGCCGGTGTCGGCCACACGGATCGCGGCCTGGCCGGCCAGCCGCGACGCCTCCCACAGCAGCCCTCGTCCGGCGAGCGCGTCGGCCGTGGAGTGGACCTCGTCGATTCGTTCGGGCCCATCGATGTTCCCGTCGACGATCACCGTCCAGAGCTCCGCGGCGGCGACGAGGGCGCGGTCGTGTGGGCCATCGGTGGCCCGTTGACGCAACCGGTCGGTGGCCTCCCCGGCCGCGACGCCGTCGTCCGCTTCGATCGCCACGTTCAGCTCCAACCAGGCATGGGGCACGCCCCAAACCGTCGCGACGGTCGATGCCACCATCGTCGAGAACGCCCCGGTGGTGGCCCGGGACCGTTCGGGATGGCCCAACCGGGCCGCCGCAAGGACGAGCTCGCCGATCAACTCGATGTGGAAGAGGTCGGCGACCCCGGCCAGCAGCAGCGGCTCGGCGGTGGCCCAGGCGTCGCGCAGACGGGCGATGTCGCCGTTGCGGCGAGCGAGGCTGGCGGCGAGCGCCGCCCAGACGACCCGATCCCGGGGGTCGAGGACCTCGGGGGGATTGCGAACGAGGGCCGCAGGTGTCTCGTAGCGGGCCCGGCGCAGGGCGATCCACGCGTGCAGGAGACGATGCCGCGGACCGAGGACCGGTCCACCCGGCTCGGTCCGGGTGGCCCGCTCGATCAGGATCGAGGCGCCGGAGAGGTCACCGACCGCGGCGAGGTGAAGCGTCCCGATCGCGTGGGGCGAGTCGGGGAGGACGACGCTCGGCTCGAGCTGCTCCATGAGGTCGGCCGCGGCGGTGAAGCGCACCCCGACAGCGGCCGGGTCCCCTCGTTCACCGAGGCACGCGACGGCCAGGCGGAACGCCAACTCGGCGACCGGGTCGAGTGGGTCTCGAGGAGGTTCGGGAACGCCGGGATCGGCCGGCCCGGCGCCCGGCGGCGCGGCACACCGCAGGGCAGTGGCGAAGAGGCGGGCGGCGTCGCGGCGCAGCACCGGATGGGCCGTGTCACCGTCGGCCAACAGGTCGAGGAGCCGAGCGGCCCGGTCCGGTCGACCGGAACGGGCCTCGTCGACGACCCGGACGGCGAGCAGCCGGGCCCGTTCGGTCGGGGGAAGGCCGTCGGGGGCCGAGCGGGCGATGATCGGTCGACCGGCGAACGCCTCTGCTTCGATCGGACCGATCGTCGTCGCCGGTCCGCGGTTGCCGACGGCGGCTTCGTCGTACCAGGCGATCGCAGCGTTGGGATCCCGGAAGCGCAACTCGTCGCCGGCGAGGACGTAGACCGCGGCGGCGTCGGCGCCGGTCGCACCCGATTGGAGCAGGTGGCGGGCCGCGGCGCCGACCTCGCCGCCCCGCGCGAGCAGCGTCCGGGCGAGGCGATCGTGCAGGGAACGACGCCGGGCGCTCGATGGCAACGCCCGGCAGGTGGCGGCGACGCACGGCCACAACGTGCCCGCGTCGGGGTCGAGAAGGCCGGCGACGGCCAACTCGTCGAACGCGGTGCGGACGTCGTCGGTGGGCAGGTCGAGGGCGGCGGCGATGACATCGTCGGCGAGATCGGGCGCGAGCGCCGCGATCTCGGCGACGGCGGAGACCGCGGGGGCACCCCGGGCCAGCTCCGCCTCGACCCGGTGGGCCAACAGCGCCGGCGCATCAGCCACCGGGTCCTCGGCGTCGACCAGGGCGAGGGCCCACCCGGGAACCCCGCCGGTCGCGGCATGAATCGCCGACAGCCGGTCGGTGTCGATCGCCGTTCCCGATGTCGTGGCGAGCACGGCCGCGAGGGCGATCGCGTCGAGCGGGGCGACGTGGACGACATCCACGACCTCGCCTCGGGCCGAGAGCGTCTCGTCGAGGGCGGCGAGCGCCGGGCGGGGGAGCGGCCGGTGGGTGAGCGCGAGCGTGATCCTGCGGCCGGCGAGCTCACCGACGACGGTGAGGGAGTCGTCGTCGAGGAAGTGGGCGTCGTCGATCACGAGGAGCCCGTCGTGGCCGATGATCCCGGCAAGTCGCTCGGGCGCCGAGTCGGGATCGGCATCATCGAGGAGTTGACGAAACGCCCCGAGCACGGTGGCGCGCTCGGCGACGGTTGGGGTGATTCGGGTGACAGGGCCGTCGTGAGCGGCGGCGACGGCGTCGACGAGGTGGGATTTTCCGCAGCCCCCCGGTCCGATGACGAGAGTGATCGCGGCGCCCATCAGGAGATGGTAGATGCCGGCGGGCCGACCCGGGCAGTTGGTCGGGGATCGGCCGTTGCGAGATGATCGCGCCTGTCTGCCTGTTCGCCGACACGGCCGGGCGACTAGCTTTCGGTCCGACCGAACAGCACAGGGATGGAAACGATGAGCGCAGCCGGCAATTGGATCATGACCATGCAGACCCCGATGGGGGAGCAGAAGCCGGAAGTGAGTCTCGGCGACGACGGTACGGGAACGATGAAGAGCCCGATGGGCGAGGCCACGCTCTACGACGTGGTCTTCGACGGCGACGCGGTGAGCTTCGCCAGCGACATGAAGAGTCCGATGGGTGAGATCACCCTCACGTTCACCGGGACGGTCGACGGCGACAACTTCACGGGCAGTGTCAAGACCCCGATGGGTGACCAACCCGTCACCGGCGTCCGCGCCTGAGTCCTCCGGTCGGGAGCTCGCGTTGCGACTCGGGATCGTCGACCTCGACGATCCGATCGACGTCCAGGCCGCCGCGTTGGCCACCGCGTGCGAGGAGAACGGGTTCTTCCGGGTTCCGCGAGCGGCGGTTCCGTCCGCTGTCGTCGATCGGGCATGGGACACCGCCCGGGAGTTCTTCGCCCTCCCCGAGGCGGAACGGCGCCGGATCGAGTTCCCCGAACCCGGCTACCCCTACGGGTACTCGCCGTTTCGCCACGAGACGCTGGCTCGCTCGCTCGGCGCCGGTGACGGCGTCGCCGATCTGAAGGAGTCGTTGTCGGTCGGCCCCGATTGTGGTGGGTCGTTCCCGACGTCGGCCGACGAGGGATGGATTCGGTCGCCGAGTCTGTGGCCGGAGCGCCCGGCCGGGCTGCGGGGCGCATGGGAGGACTACTATCGTGCGTTGAGCGGGATCGCCGAGCGGCTGATGTCGGCGATGGCCGTGGCGCTCGAGCTCCCGGCGGACCATTTCGTGCCGCTGACCGATCGGCCCATCACGTCGATGAGGGCGATCCGCTATCCGGCCCTGTCCCGCCCGTCGGCCTCCTACCCGGGGGCGTTGCGCGCTGGCGCCCACACCGACTACGGCACGCTGACGATCCTGCGCACCGACGGCGTGTCCGGCCTGCAGATCGAGGACCTCGACCGTGGATGGGTCGACGTCGAACACGACCCGGACTCGTTCATCGTCAACTTGGGCGACTCGATCGCCCAGTGGACCAATGACCGGTGGCGTTCCACGATGCATCGAGTCGTCCCGACCGCCGAGGAGCGGATGTCGTTCGCGTTCTTCCACATGGCCAACTGGGACGCCGTCATCGAGTGTCTTCCCTCGTGTCGAGTTCCCGGCGAGATGCCCCGGCACCCGCCGGTGCAGGCCGGACCGTGGCTGCTGCGGAAGTTTCGCTCGACGGTGATGTAGCGTCGGCTCATCGCCATGAACGACACAACCGCGCAGACGGACACCACCACCCCCCAGACGTTGGTGGGGATCTCGTTCGAAGACGTGTACCGGGCCCGCGAGTTCATGACCGCGGCGGCCCGGCTCGAATCGAGGAACGCGCTGGTCCTCGCCGATCTCGTCCTCATCGTGAAGGACGAGGACGGCCACACCAACGTCGTCGAGACAAAGGATCTCCAGGCGGGTCGGAGCGCGTTCTCCGGCGCGATGTGGGCCGGCCTCGTCGGCCTGATCCTCGGTGGCCCGGTCGGTTGGGTGGCGGGGATCGCGGCCGGGGCCGGGGCCGGAGCGGTCGCTGCCAAAGTGATCGACCTGGGGATCTCCGACGATTGGGTCGCATGGTTTCGCGCGGCGGTCGTACCCGGCTCCGCGACCGTCGCGATGCTGGTGAGCGATCTCGACGAGGATGCCTTGTTGGCGGAGGCCCGGCGTTTCACCGGGTCACATCTCGTCTACGCGAACCTCGAAGACGGCGTGCTCGATCGGCTCGCCGACGCGCTGGGCGATCCCGACGGACCCGACGCCCGCGCCGACGACTGAGTCCGGGCTGGGCGGCGACGGTCAGGCCAGGAGCAGACGAGCCGCCTCGACCACCACCCGAATCGAACGCGCCTCGGTCTCCTCGATGACGGCGGGGTCCGGGATCTCCTGGTCGTGTCGATTCACGATCGCGCCGGCGACGCAGCCGGCCCGCCAGCCGTTGGTCGCGCACATCGTGAACAGGGTGGCGCTCTCCATCTCGTAGTTGAGCACCCCGAGCGCCTGCCATTCGGCGAGGCTGCCTTCGAGCTCCTTCATGACCCGGCCGGAGACGGTGTCGTAGCGCTCCTGTCCGGGGTAGAAGGTGTCGGCCGATGCGGTCACGCCGACTCGTGGTTCACTGCCGGTGGCGCGAGTGGCGGCGACGAGGGCGGTCGTGCACTCGAAGTCGGACACCGCGGGAAACTCGAGCGGGGCGAAGTGGCGACTGGCGCCGTCGAGTCGGACGGCGCCGTTGGTGACGATGATGGTGCCGACGTCGAGGTCGGGTTGGATCGCCCCGGTGGTTCCGACCCGCAGGAAGGTGCGGACGCCGAGTTGGGCCAGTTCCTCGACGGCGATGGAGGTCGATGGACCTCCGATGCCGGTGGAGCAGACGATCACCGGTTGCCCGGCGGCGAGGCCCCGGTACGACGTGAACTCACGGGTCGACGCGAGGGGTACCGGATCGTCGAGGAGGCGGGCGATGCGCTCCACGCGTCCGGGGTCGCCCGGCACGATCGCCAACGACGCGCCCCCCACCAGCTCTTTCGTCAACCCGAGGTGAAAGACGTCTGCCATGGTCCGACGCTACTCCGGGCGATTGTCGGGTGAGTCGAACGGGTCGATCGCGGCGCCGACGACGGCGAGCATGTCTCGGGCCTGCGCCTCGACCCCGTCGACGCCGAACTGGACTGCGGCCATCAGCATCGAGACGAAGATGCCGACCGTGCCGTTGCCGATCGTGGTGAGATCGATGTCGGTTCGGACGAGGCCGGCGTCGCGGTCGCGGCGGAGCCGGGCGACGACGGCTGCCCGCAGCTCTCCGAGGGCGGGGAGCTCGACGACGCGTTCGGTGAAGCCGGGTTCGAGACCGGCGAGCATGCGGCGGGCGAGGGGATGTCGGTCGAGTGACTCGACGAGGGTGAGGATCAGGGTGCTTCGCCAGGAGTCGTCGCCGGTCGTGTCGAGAACCGACGAGACGCCCTCGTCGATGAGGCCGGCGATGTCGTCGTCGAGGGCGGCGAGGAACAACCCCAGCTTGTTGTCGAAGTAGGCGTAGGCGAGGGTGCCGCTCACGTCGGCATGGCGGGCGATGTCGGCCACCGACGTGGCCCGGAAACCGTCGTGGCCGAATCGTTCGATGGCGACATCGAGGATCCTGCGTCGGGTGTGTGCGCCCCTTGCCGTGGTGGGAGCGGCAGGGGCGACGGTCGCGGAGGAAGGCATGTGACGAGGATAACAGATTGAGATATTATGTGAAAGACTCAATTCGTCTAGGGTGCAGTGGACCCCCCGATCGGAAAGCCACCGATGTCCCCCAACGCAGCACCGTCCACCGTGTCCGCTCGTCGCACGATCCCCACCCGGCGAATCTCCTTCGAGGATTCCCTCCAGGACATCCCGAAGCACTTCGCGGCCGACGAGGACCTCATCTCGAGCTACGTCATCGCCGCCCTCTCCTCGGTGTTCCCCGACGGTGAGGACTTCTTCGTGCGTTCGGTACGCCACTTTCGTGACCAGATCACCGATCCGGTCCTCAAACGGGAGGTCGCCGGGTTCATCGGGCAGGAGGCGGTGCACGGCCGCGAACATCGCGCCCTCAACGACCGTCTCGACGCGCTCGGCTACCCGTCGAAACGCATCGAAGCGGTGGTGCGGTGGGCGCTCGCCATGCGGGAGAAGATGATGAAGCCGATCGGCAACCTGGCGAGCACGGCGGCGCTCGAGCACTACACGGCCACCCTCGCCGAGATCCTCCTGAGCGACGAGGATGCCCGCCGCCTGCTCGGCGCCCCCGAGGTCGCCGACGTGTTCATCTGGCACGCGCTGGAGGAGAACGAACACAAGGCCGTCGCGTTCGACGTCTACAAGGCCGTCGGCGGAACCGAACGCACCCGGCGGATCACGATGAACATCATCACCGTGGGCTTCCTCGGCGGGATGACCGTGCAGGTCGTGCTGTCGCTGCTCGGCGACCGCGAGACCTACCGGCGGGGTCGACTGCGCACGAGTCTCGGCCGACTCCGGAGCAACCCGATCCTCACCCGTGACGTGTGGCGGCGCCTGCGCGACTACAACCGCCCCGATTTCCACCCCGACGACCACGACACCGAGGCCCTGCTCGAGCAGTGGCGCGAGGAGCTCTTCGGCGACGAGGGCCGCCTCACCGCCAAGCCGGCGGGGGTCGCATGAGCGATTCGGCCCGAACGGCTGGAGTCGGCCCCGGTCGCGCCGACTTGCGCGTCTTGCCGCGTGAGCGGGCTCAGCCCGAATGTCGCTCGATCCGGCCGCTCAGACGGTTGGCCATCTCCCGCTCGTCCCGGAGCCGTTCGATGAGCGACTCGAGCGGCGCGGGCCTCGCGAACAGATAGCCCTGACCGATCTCACATCCGAGCGACCTCGCGACGTCCAGCTCGTCGGGCGTCTCGATCCCCTCGAGCACGACCGCGAGCTCGAGCTGGCCCGCGACCTCGACGATGGCCTGCACGAGAACCTGCGCGGCGCGACTGGTGGCGAGGTCGCGGACGAACGCCCTGTCGATCTTGAGCGTGTCGAGGGGAAGCTGGCGGAGCTGGCTCAGCGACGATTGGCCGGTCCCGAAATCGTCGAGTGCGATCGAGAGTCCCCGGGCGCGGAGGTCGGCGAGCAGCGGGATCACCATCTCCGGATTGCGAAGGATCGCGGTTTCGGTCAGCTCCAGCTCGATCGGTCGGCCCGAATCGTTCGACGGGTCCCGCGGGAAGAACTCGGCGACGTCGTCGACAAGCCGGCGATCGGTGAGTGACCGGGTCGAGAGGTTCACACACAACCGAGGGTCGAACCCGCGCACATGGAGGCGCCGTCGATCGTCGGCGACCCGGGAGAGAACCCATCTCGTCAGCGGACGGATGAGCGCGGTGCGCTCGAGCATCGGGATGAACTCGCCGGGAGAGATCGCCTCGCCGTTGCGCAACGTCCACCGGAGCAGGGCTTCGGCCCCGATCGTCTCGCCCGTCTCGAGGGACACCATCGGCTGGTAGTGCAACTCGAGGTCATCGGCCAGCAACGCGCTCTGGAACTCGCTGAGGAGGGTCAGGCGGGGGATGCGGCGGGGTTTCGTGTCGCGAGCGGTCAACGCGCCGCTCCGGCTGGCCTTGACCTTCCCCAGAACCGTGTCGAGTCGGCGCAGCGAATCCTTCGCATCGGTTTCGGGAAGATGGATGGCCAGCACCGCGACGTGCACTTCGATGGTGATGTCCACGCCGCCGGCATCGATGGGTTCGACGAGGGTGTCCTCGATGCTTGTCGCGAACACGTCGGGCGGCGGGACTGTGCCACCGTCCACCGCGAGGACGAACTCGTCACCGCCGAATCGGGCGATGATCGCCGACGGGGGCGCAGCGGCGACGAGTCGCCGCGAGACCTCGACCAGCACCTCGTCGGCCGCGTCGTGACCCAGCAGCTCGTTGACCTCCCGAAACCCGGCGATGTCGACCATCGCGAGGATCACCGGCCGGTTCCGGTCGGATCGCAGTCGATCGTTGAGACGATCGTGGAAGTCGTCCCGGTTGGAGAGCCCGGTGAGCGTGTCGTGGCGGGCATGCCACTGCAGGGCGCGATGCCGCTCGATCAGGTTTGCCGACGTCCGGCGGACCAGGGGGAACAGGGTCGCGTAGAGGGACGACAACCCGATCGCGATCACCGCGATGAGCACGTAGGTCAGTCGACGGGCCTCGGCCGCGGTCGGTTCGTAGCTCGTGTACAGCTCGAACACCGCGATGATCTCGCCGGAGGGGGCCCGAACCGGGGTGTACACCTCCATGAGTCGACCGGTTCCGGGCGCGAACCCGTGATCTGCGGTCGGCCGATCGATGCCGGTCGTGGTCACGCCTCGCAACGCCGCCTCGAGCCCCTCGCTGTCGTCGACGACATCGCCGACGAGGCCGGCCGTCGTGGACCCCACGACGACGCCGTCGGGACTGTAGATGACCAGCCGTTCGATCGCCGATGCCGTGATCACACCCTCGTGCACGGCCGGGTCGATCACCGTCGCCCCCTCCGCGAGATCATCGATCAACTCGTCGACGACGAGCGACGCCGCGAGCAACGCCGCGTCCCGGGCGTCGTCCTCGGCGCTGCGTTCGACCACATGGGCCACCAGGAGCGCCAACCCGCCACCCATCACCACAAAGGTCAGCGCGGTCGTCACCACGAACCGGGTCGTGAGTCGTCGGGCGACGCCCGACATCGTCACGGCCGAGAGGTCCGGGCGGCGCCCGGGACTCGACGGATGCTCGTGGTGCCCCATGCGATCCTCCCCGTGTCGACGGTCCTTCCGGGGAGAACGGTGACGCATCACGACGGCGAGCGGAGCTATCGGAGAGTAAAGATCGACCTAAATCATCGGCGTCGATCGGTCACGCATCGTGGGGGAACCGGTCGGCGAGCGTGTCGGCCCACCCGGCCCGCCCCGTTTCCCGGAGGCGTTGCAGATACGCCGGAAGATGACCCCTGACGTGGAACGGCCCTCCCTCGTCGAGCACGATCTGCATCGGGTCGCCGAGATCGCCGAGCGCGATCTCGAGCTGCGTGTGGGTCCACTCCTCGAGCATGCCGGCCGCGCGGGCGACCATCGCGGGCTCGTTCGAGGTGAGATCGTCGACCTCGTGAGGATCGGCGGCGATGTCGAACAGCATCTCCTCGTCCCAATGGGGGTGATACCCGTCGTGGAACGTGCGCAGGTAGAGATGGTCGCCCCAGCGCACACCTCGCTGGCAGCTCCACGCCCCCTGCGACAAGAAGAGCGCGTCGCGGCCCGCGTCGGTCCCCGCCTCCAGGGCGTCCCTGCAGCTCTCGCCGCTCCACCAGTCCGTCGGCACCGTGATCCCGGCGAGGTCGACGACGGTCGCGGCGAGGTCGAGGTGGTATCGGAGGCCGGAGTAGACCCGTGGCGCGAGCCCGGGCCAGTGCAGGATCGCGGGAATGTGACAGGTCGCCTCGTCGGCCGCCTGGTGATCCGCGTAGACACCGAGCTCGCCGAACGCCTCTCCGTGATCCGAGGAGATGAGCACTGCGGTGTCATCGAGCACGCCGAGATCGTCGAGCTTGTTCATGATCGTGCCCACGGCGTCGTCGGCGTAGCGGACACCCACGTCGTAGCCGTCGAAGATGCCCTTGACCGCGTCCATCGAGTCGGCGTTCTACGGCTGGCGGGCCGGCGGAGCTCCCCACTCGTCGGGGCTGAACCCCCACGGTTCCTGGGCCGAGTGCGGCCCGGCCAGACCCCAGTTGTGCTGTCGGACCTCCTCGGTGTGCCAGGCCGGAACGGGATCGCCGGCGAACGGGTTCCCGTACTCCTCGGGGGTGTTGTACGGGGTGTGTGGATCCCAGAGGTGAAGGTGCAGGAACCACTGGTCGCGCCGGCCGCGACGGTCGAGCCAGTCGAGCGCCCCGGGAAGGACCTCATCGGCCCGCTCTCCACCCATGCCCCGCATCAGGTTCATCGCCTCCATGACCCCGTGGTTCCACCAGCTCGCCGAATGGCGAAACGGGAAGCTCGAGATGGATGCGGTGTGCCAACCCGTCCGGTAGAACCTCGACGCCCACGAGTTCGTCGCGACGGCGCCGAGAAAGAACCGGGCCGCACCCTCGGCCCGCAGGTCGGCGGCGAGTCCGCCGTGGTTGATCACGCCGTTGCGGATGCCGAACAGGCCGGTGGCGAGCGCGGTGCGCGAGGGCAGGCAGGGCACGTCGGACGCGTAGGCGTTCTCGAAGCGGATGCTGTCGGCCGCCAGCGCGTCGATGTTGGGGGTGGTGTCGCGGTGGTAGCCGTAGCAGCCGAGATGATCGGCCCGCAGGGTGTCGATGTCGATGTAGAGGAATCTCATCGCGCGCTGACCTCGGTGGTGGCGACGATCGTTCGCCGGTCGTAGGCGGTCACGGGGACGGCGCCGGCATGCCGCTCTGTCCACGATTTGCTGCTAGACGACTGACATGAACGAGCATTCCGACTCCCGAGTCGTGATCGTCACCGGCGCCGCCGGTGGCATCGGAACCGCCATTGTTGCCGCCTTCGAGGCGCAAGGCGATCGGGCAGTCGGTCTCGACATCGAATGGGGGACCGATCTGCGGGATCCCGCCGCGGTGGCGGCCGAGGTTCGCACGATCCACGAGGAACACGGACGCATCGACGTGCTGTGCAACAACGCCGGGGTCGGTGCGGTCGGCGACGTCGTCGACGCGACGCCGCAGGACTGGGACCGGGTCTTCGCCGTCAACGTCTTCGGCATCGCCAACATGAGCGCCGCGGTGCTCCCGTTCATGCGGGCGGCCGGATCCGGGGCGATCGTCAACACCTGTTCGGTCGCGGCCGAGGTGGGCCTGGTCGAGCGGGCGGTCTATGGCGCGTCGAAGGGTGCCGTCCTGGGGCTGACGAAAGCCATGGCCGCCGACGAGGCCACAACGGGAATCCGGGTCAACTGTGTGAGCCCGGGCACGGTGGACGGCCCCTGGGTTCGGCGGCTCGTCGCCGAGAGCGACGACCCCGACGCGACGCGGGCCGCGCTCGAGGCGCGTCAACCGCTGGGTCGGCTGGTCGCCCCCGAAGAAGTTGCCGCCGCGGTCGTCTATCTCGCCGCGCCCACCACGTTCACGAGCGGCCAGCAGCTGCTCATCGACGGCGGCATCACCGGGATGCGGATCGTTCGCTGACCACGGCGCCGGCGGTCACGCCGATGCGGCGGTGACCCGGAACCGGACGGTGACCTCGGCGCTCGGCTCGAACCCGATCCGGTCGGCTCGGGCGTGGATCACCGTCTCCGAACCGACGGCGAGCCGGATCGGCCCCGAGTACAAGCGCCAGTTCGGATCGTCGTCGATCCGGTACTCGATCGACGCGCCCTGGGTGCCGCTGTGGATCTGGATGAGGGCCGGTCCCTCGATCTCGGCGTCGTCGTCGACCGGCGCGGTCCCCGCGTCGGTGGGGGTGACGGGAACGAACCGCGGTGGCGGCACCACGGGAACGCCGTCGGGGTACCAGGTCGCCACCATCTGCGCCTCGTCGATCTCGCCCAGATCACCGACGTCGGCGAGCCATCGGTCGCATTCGGTCCGGAGTCGTTCCAGCGTCGACCGGTGGGCGGGGTCGGCGGCGAGGTTCTCGGTCTCGTACGGGTCCGAGTCGCAGTCGTAGAGCTCCTCGGCCGGTCGGGAGTCGGCGAGAAACGAGGCGGGAACTCCCTCGAGCTCACCGAGCGCGTGCAGACGCATCATCTCCTGCATGATCGGGTGGGCGTTGCGAAACGGAATCCAGCTCACGTACGGCTGGTGCGGGTAGTAGTGGCGCAGATACTTCCAGCGGGTGTCACGCACGGCCCGGATCCGGTCGTAGGCGCTGTCGTGTCGGTCGCGCGAGGCGTGGACGTATCGGCGAGGCGGCGCCGCGGCGGCACCGAGGAAGGCCCGACCGTGCAGGTGAGCGGGGATCGCGAGATCGCAGGCCGACAAGACGCTCGGCCCGAGATCCATGGTGCTGACGATCCGGTCGCTCACCTCGCCGGCCGGCATCCGGCCCGGCCAGCGCACGATCATCGGGACGTGGATGCCGGCATCGTAGGGCCAACGTTTGCCGCGGGGGAGGGGCCCGTGGTCGGACCAGTGGATCACGAGCGTGTTGTCGGCCAGGCCGTCGTCGTCGAGCTCATCGAGCAACTCGGCCAGACGACGGTCGACGATCTCGATCTGGGCGTACATCTGGGCCAGCGCCACGCGCACCTTCGCCGTGTCGGGAAAGGTGGGCGGCACGACCATGTCGTCAGGATCGAACGTGATCTCGTCGATCATGCCCGGCCACATCCCGCTCTCGTGGGTGTCATGGGGATTGAACACGGCGAAGAACGGCTGGTCCGGGTCGGGCCGGTTGCGCCAGTGCGCGGTGTCGGAACACTCGTCCCACGCGCTGCGGGGTTCGGCGAACTGGTAGTCGGTCTTCTCGTTGTTGGTGCAGTATCAGCCGGCGGCTCGGAGGTACTCGGTGAAGCACTTCACGTGGGGTGGCAGCCGGGCGGAGTAGGGCGTCGGCAGCTCGGGCACCGCCGGGTTCTCGTGGGTCGTGCGCATGTGGTGGGTCCCGATCGAGATCGGGTACATGCCGGTGATCACCGCGGCACGCGCCGGTGCGCACACACCGGCGGTCGAGAACGCGAGCGGGAAGCGGGTCCCCTGCGTGGCGAGTCGATCCACGGTCGGAGTGCGTGCCACCGGATCTCCGTAACAGCCGTAGACCGGGTTGGTGTCCTCGAACGACACCCAGAGGACGTTCGGGCGGCGCGGGTCGAGGCTCATCGCCGGAGTCCTCGTTCAGCCACGGTCCGCGAGGTCGTATTCGGCCATGTAGTACGGATGGTCGGGATCGAACGTCGTGAGCGGCGCGGGGTCGTCGACCCGCCCGATCGGGCGACGGCCCGCACCGGTCGTGGCGGTCGCCCCGTCGCCGAGGTCGAGCCGGGCCCGTTCGATGTGGCCGCGGAGCTCGGCCACGATCTCGGGGTGGTCGGCGGCGACGTCGTCGGTCTCGCCGATGTCGTTCTCGAGGTCGTAGAGCTCCTCGATCGGGCCCGCGCCGGGCCGGAAGCCGGGAGTCTTGTAGACGTGGAGCTTCCACTTTCCGGACCGTACCGCCTCAAGGTTGGAACCGGAGTAGTAGAAGAAGGCCTCGTGCGGCGACGTCGGGTCGTCGTCGAGCAGGATGGCCGAGATGTCGCGCCCGTCGATCGTGCGATCGGTCGGGAGCGTCGCCCCACACCATCTGGCGATCGTTGGGTAGAGGTCCATGGCCGTGGTCACCGCGTTGCTCTCGATCCCGGCGGGAATCCGACCCGGCCAGCGAATGATGCACGGCACCCGCTGGCCGCCCTCCCACGTCGTCCCCTTGTTGGCCCGTAGAGGGAGGTTGCTGCCTTCGCCGGGTCGGGCGAGGGCGCCGTTGTCGCTCGTGAAGATCACGATCGTATCGTCGTCGATGCCGAGCGCGGCGAGCTCGTGGAACAACACCTCGGCCGCCCAGTCGATGCAGCGAACAGCGGCACCGTAGGGCCCGTTGCGCGACTCCTCGGCGAACCTCGCCTGGACGTAGATCGGCAGGTGCACGTACATGTGGGCGAAGTAGAGGAAGAACGGCTTGTCGCGGGGTTCCCGGATGAAGCGGATCGACTCCTGGAGGTAACGGGCTGTCAACGACGCCTGATCGGGTTGGGCCTCGATCACATCGTCGTCGAGCATCAGTGGGAGCGGCACCTTGTGGGGCGGGGGCAAGGTGATCCCCCTCTTCTCCTCGATTTCGGCCCGTTCCTTCTCGCTCAACTCACCGGGTTGGATGCCCATGTCGTTGCTGTAGGGCAGGCCGAGCCAGTGATCGAAGCCGTGGTTGGTTGGCAGGAACTCCGGTTGGTCGCCGCAGTGCCATTTTCCGACCATCATCGTCGCGTAGCCCACGTCCTTGAGCAGGCGGGCGATCGTCACCTCGGACGGATTCAGACCCACTCCCATGCCCGGGAACAGCACATGGATCCCGTCGAAGTCGTCGAACCCGATCCGGGCCGGATAGCAGCCGGTCAACATCGCCCCGCGGGAGGGCGAGCACACCGGCGACGCCATGTAGAAGTCGGTGAGCCGGATCCCTTCGGCTGCCATCTTGTCGAGGGCCGGGGTGTCGTGGACCGGTGAGCCGTAACAGCCGAGATCGCCGTAGCCGAGGTCGTCGCAGTTGATCAGGATGACGTTGGGGCGTTGGCTCACGGGGTGACCCTGCCTCGCCGCGGCGAGCGTCGGGTAGCCGGCGAGCCTTCCCCTCGATCTTCCTGGTCGATCGACGACCCGGGACCCGTGCGGACCGGGCGGTAGCGCATGCGGGATGGTCGCACCCGCGGCGCCCGTTCCAACGCGGGATCCTGGGCCGAGATCGCGATCACCGATTCCTGGATCTTCGCCAGCAGCGTCAGGAGGGTGACCTTCTCGGCGTCGGTGAGCACGTCGGTCACCTCCCGCTCGAGCTGATGCATGCCCGGGAGGAGACGATCCATGAGGTCGTACCCCTCCTGGGTGATGAAGACCGGCGTCTTGCGGCGGTCGTCGGGGTCGGCCCGGCGCACGACGAGGTTCTTTCGTTCGCACGTATCGAGAAGCGACGTGATCGACGCGGACGTGATCGGGACGTGCTGACCGAGCTCCGAGGCCGTGGCCCGACCGCCGAGGCCGTCGAGCGTCGCGAGGAGCATCAGCGCCCGAAGTGAGAGCCCGGCCTCGGCCCGCAGACGGCGGGAGATCTCCGCGTCCAGACGGTCACCCACCTGGACGAGGTTGACGAACGACTCGCTCGACTTCGGATCGGCGCCGGGATACTCCTCGACGAAGTCGTCATCGTTGCGGGCGAGGCCGGGATTGCTCATGCATCAGTGTAGAACTCGATTCTCGGTGGCCCGGTGACGCCGGCGGTTTGCATCGCCTGGGCCAGCTCCGGGTCGTCGGCGAATGCCCGGGCGGCGTCGAGGTCGGGGAACTCGTGCACGACGAGCAGCTCGTCGTCGTTCGGGTCGCGCAGCACACGGTCCTGGGTGCAGCCGTGCTTCGTTCGAAGTGTCTCCGCGTCGTCGTAGGTGGTTCGCCACGAGTCGTAGTTGGCCACCCCATGTCGGATCACGAGCGTTGCCATGTTCGGAATCTCCTTTAGCTAGATGTCTGATAGACAGAACTCTAATAATCAGATATCTAAATGTCAAGCGCCCGCGAGAACCCCGTGTTGCCGACGGATCGAACCACTCCCGTTCTGGCACCCTGGCCGCGGCGCGCGGCCGAGCCCGGTCGTTCAGCCGCCCCCGATGTCGACGTGATAGGCCTCGTAGACGAGGTCGGCGCCCCGCTGCCGGTGACGAGAGATCGAACGGAGCACGTCGACGACGGCCTCTCGGATCGACTCGACGCTGTCGGCCCCGCAGTCGCCCGCGCAATCCGCGATGAGCGCGGCGACCGCATCGAGCTCGGCCGCGATCGTGACATGCTCCGCGTACATGCGGTCGATGCCGTTCGAGAGCCGGGCCGAATCATGGCGGAGCTGGGGGAGCAGCCCCTCGTCGTGCTCGACCTCGGCAACGTGGTTGTCGAAGGCCCGGCGGAGGCCCTGCAGGGAATCGGCGACGCGCACCGTCCACTGGGGGTCGGAACCGGGCCGGGCAATGAGGTCCTCGATCAGGTCGGCGGCGTCGCCCAACGCATGGCGTCGACTGCGGGCCTCGTCGAGCGCGGCGGTGTCGGCAGTGAGGTCGATGTCGGATGTCGGGCGGTCTTCGGCTGTCATGGTCCTGCTCCCCGAGCTCGATGCTGATTGTAGAACGTGCTGCGGCACAGGGTCGGAGGTCCCGATTCCGTGATCCGCGGTCGGCTCACGGATCCCTGACATCCGAGCTGCATACTCGGTGGATGCGCACGCTCGTCGTCACCGCGATGGCTCTCGTTCTCCTCGCCGCCGGCTGCGCGCCGGAACCGGGCGACCCCGGCGCGGCGACCGACTCGTCCCCGACCACGTCGGCACCGTCTCCACCCGCCACCACGACGTCGATCGACGCGGCGCCGTCGACCCTCCGCCCCGGCCTCGCCCCCGGCGATCACGAGATCTCGCTTCGCCACGACGGCATCGATCGCCGCTACTTCGTCCACGTGCCGGCCGGCATCGGGCCCGAACCGGCCCCGGTGGTCATCGCCTTGCACGGTGGCGGCGGCACCGCGGCCCAATTCAAGTCCGACATCGGGCTCGACGAGATCGCCGACCGCGAAGGATTCGTCGCCGTGTACCCGGACGGGACCGGACCGTTCGCCGATCTGCTCCACACCTGGAACGCCGGATCCAACTGCTGTGGTCCAGCCCAGCGAAACAACGTCGACGATGTCGGGTTCATCCGCGCGGTCGTGGCGGACCTGGTCGGCCGGGTCGAGATCGACCCGGACAAGATCGCGGTGACCGGCCACTCCAACGGAGCGATCATGGCCTACCGGATCGCCGCGGAAGCAAGCGATCTCGTGCGCGTCGCGGTGCCGGTCGCCGGAGCGATGGCGCTCGACGACTTCTCGCCGACCGAGGTGGTCGCCATCCTTCACATCCACAGCGTCGACGATCCGCGGGCGCGCTACGACGGAGGCGAAGGTCCACCCTTTCCCGGCACGGACCGCACCGTGTTCCACGAACCGGTCGGTGACGGGCTCGCGGCGTGGGCCGACGCGAACGGCTGCGACCCGACCCCCGATGAGGTCGAAACGGGGGCGAACGGCGACCAGTCCTTCGTTCGGTTGGCCTGGCCGGGCTGCGCCGACGGGGGGCGGGTCGAACACCTCCGGCTGGCCGGCGTCGGTCACGGTTGGCCCGGCGTCACCACCGGCCGGGAGGGGATTCTCGGGCCGGCGACGACGCTCGTCGACGCCTCCGAGGAAGTGTGGCGTTTCGCCTCCGAGGTGTGGAACGACCGCTGATCGGCGTCGATGACATCGCGGAGGATCCGGACGAGGTCGACCAGCCGGCACGAAGGCCCTCTCGAGAAGTTGTGCCGGGCCGTGACCTTCACCATCGAGCCGAGGGTCATCGTCGCGGCGGCGTCGAAGACGCACGAAGCCGACGACGCCAGGACCACGTCGGGCTCGACCGGCGCGTCGGCGAAGGCCAACAGCCCGGCGAGTCGACCCGCCGAGGCATCGGCGAAGGCCGCGTTCACCTCGTCGACGGACGGTTCGCACTCGAGCACGGCGGTGAACTCGGTCGTCGCGGTGGTCGCCGGCGACCCTGTCTCGATGACCACGCCGGGCTCACCGCGAATCGACTGGCCGACGATCGCCGCTGCTCGGCTGCCCGTCTCGGTCGACAGGACGATTCCGACCGTCGCCGCGTCCCTTCGAACGGCGGGAGCCCGGGCCCCGAGCGACGTCCGGGAATCCTCGGGCCGGGCGACGAGCCCGTTCCGAACACCGAAGAAATCGTCGAGCACCTTCACCATCGGTGCGAAGCACTGGGCGCCGGCCGACGCGGTGGACACGATCCGGTGGATCGCGGGGTCGAGCTCGTTGTCGTTCACACCGAAGATGATCGTCGTGTCGGCTTCGCCCTCCGGAGCACAGACGACGACATGTCGTGCTCCCGCCTCGAGGTGACGAACCGACACCGCGCGGGCGACCCCGGTTGCCGCACATTCCACGACGATGTCGAGGCCCGCCTCGGCGTACGGGTGGTGATCCCCCTGCGTCCCGCGGCGCATCGGGACCACGACGATGCCGAGGTCCGACGCGGCCAGGGTCCGGTGCAGGTGACGGCCGATGCGGAGGTCGCCACCGACCCCCACCCGAGTCGGCCTCATTGGTGGAGTCCGCGGGCGTGCCACGGCGGCTGGACACCGGAGAGCAGCTCCACCGGTACGGAGTTCGACCACCGCGGGTTGAACGTCCAGTCCGGCTGCTTCTCGAGGTGGCGCTCGTCGAGCACCGCGAGATCACCGCGAATGTCGGTCAACTCGGCGATGAGGACCGGCGGGACCGGCGCCGCGCGGCCCGCGACGTGAGCTTCGAACTCGTGGCCGAAATGCTCGAGAAGGCTCTTGAGCACGACCTCCTGCTGCGTTCCCAGGTAGCAGCGTGCGCCGAACGAGACCGTGCCGGCTCGGTGACGGATCGTCTCGAGGTCCTGCTTGGTCGCCTGCGACCGGCACAGCTTGGTGAGGAGCTCGGTCAACGTGATGCCGTCGAACTTGCACGGAGTGCACTGTCCACAGGACTCGACGGTCAGGAATCGTGAGACCCCGGCGGCAACGGCGACCATGTCGACCGTCTCGTCGAAGACGATGAAGCCAGCGGACCCGATGCCGCTTCCGATCGCGCTGAACCCCTCGTAGCTGACCGGCACGTCGATCGCGTCTCCGGGAATGACGGGATTGGCCACGCCGGGCAGCACGGCCTTGATCGCTCCCTCGCTCGGGCCCCCACCGATGAGCTCGATGACATCGGACAACGGCGTTCCCATGCGAAACTCCGCGACGCCGTGACGGCGGGTGTGCCCGGTGACCGTGCAGACGACGGTGCCGGGCGAATCGGCGGTCCCCATCGAGCGGAACCAGTCCGCGCCCCGGGCGAGGATTCGGCCGATGTTCGAGATCGTCTCGACGTTGTTCACCAACGCCGGAGGTGGCCACCCCTCGTCGGCGTGCGCGGTGTCGACGCCGCGTCGGAAGGTCGGCACGATTCGAGGAAAGGGGAAGCGGCCGTCGATCGTCTCGAGCAACGCCGACTCCTCTCCGAAGAGGTACTCGTCGGGACCCTCGAACACGAGCCAGTCGATCGTGTCGCCGTACCCGGCCTCCGTGATCTCCTCGATCGCGTCGCGAACTCGGCCGACCTCCGCACGAAAGCTCTCCTTCAGCGCGACCACGATCAGGTCGGCTCCGATGGCGCGGGCCGCGATCAAGGCTCCTTCGATCACGATGTACGGACTGGCGCGGAGAATCGACCTGTCCTTGAACGTCCCGGGTTCGCCCTCGGCACCGTTGACGACAACCGTCGCCGGCCCGTGGCCCCGCGCGTTTCCCGCCACCGTGCGCCACTTTCTTCCCGCCGGGAATCCGGCCCCGCCTCTCCCTCGGATTCCCGACTCCAGGACGATGTCGATGATCTCGTCGGGTTCGAGAGCCTGGGCCGCGAGATAGCCGCGGCCACCGCCGCGACCGAGATAGTCGTCGAGGGTCCGGTCCGGCAACGTGTGGAGAACCCGATGGGCGCGGCCGGGAATTCGACGGCCGCCCTCGTCCACGGCGTCAGGTGACATCGCAATCCAGTCGGGCCCTGATCATGTGGAACGCGACGAGCCGCTGGGTGAGCGCCAACGCGTTGCTGACACGCATGCGGGTACCGTCGAAGTACTCGCCCAGGCCGACCCGCTCGTGTCGCTCGTCGGGGAGGAGCCGCCACATGAGCTCCTCGACCCGACGGGTTCGCTCGTCGGAGATGTGGCCGTCGATGTCGAGCACGTCGACCGGTTTGCTGTCGAAGTCCCGCGCCAGGCCGAGCCGGAGATCCTGGGAGGTCTCGTCGTCAAGCAGCGGCGAGAAGTCCGGATGGGGCAGGGTGGGTCGAAGCGAATGGCGGACGTCGAGTGGCCCGGTCGGATCCTGCACCCCGGGGGGCCGGTGGAACTGGATCACGATGTCCGCGAACGCCCGCTGGGGCATGACGTGCGCGGCGCGGTCGTGGACCCGGGCCCGCAGCTGCTCGATCACTTCCTCGCGGTCGTACCCCCGCAAGGCGGTGTCGCGCCGGATCTTCCAGAGAACCCGAAGGTCCTCTTCCGGCTCGAGGAACACCTTCACGTCGTAGCAGGACCGCAGTGGACCGGTCCGATAGCCGAGAAGTCCTTCCGCGATCACGAAGTCGGTCGGGACGACGTACTCGGGACGATCGAGGGTTCCCGTCGTGTGGTTGTACACGGGTTTGAGGATCGGCCGGCCCTCCCGGAGCAGGCGGAGGTGCTGCTCCATGATGTCGAGATGATTCGCGGCCGGGTCGAGCGCGGTGTGCTCGCTCGCCGCCCGTTCGGCGCGATCGAGCCGGTGGTAGTCGTCGATGCGGATGACGGTGACCCGCTCGGGTCCGAGGATCTCGGCGATTCCGTTGGACAGTGTCGTCTTGCCGACCGCGGAGTCACCGACGATCCCCAGGATCACCGGCCGCGCGCGGTCAGCCATCGAGAGGTGTCGAGTCGCCGGCCTCGCGAATGGAGCGGATGTTGTCGCGGTAGGTGCCGTCGCGGAACACCGCGGAGCCCGCGACGAGCACATCGGCGCCGGCTCCGACGACCGCGGCGGCGTTCGCGGGTCCGACTCCGCCGTCGACCTCGATGTCGATTCGTCGCCCGTCGATCATGGCCCGCACGGCCTCGATCTTCTCGAGGGCCGCGTCGATGAACCGCTGTCCACCGAATCCCGGGTTGACCGACATCACGAGGATCAGGTCGAGGCGGTCGAGCACGTACTCAAGGACGCCGGGCGGCGTCGCCGGGTTCAGAGCGACGCCGGCTCGTTTCCCCAGCGCCCGAATCGCATCGAGGGTTCGGTCGAGATGGGCGCACGCCTCGGCGTGAACGGTGATGACGTCGGCGCCGGCCGCGGCGAACGCCTCGAGGTACGGGTCGACCGGATCGATCATGAGGTGCACGTCGAGCGGCTTCTCCGTGTGGGGCCGCAGCGCTTCGACGACGAGTGGGCCGATCGTCAGGTTGGGGACGAAATGGCCGTCCATGACGTCGACGTGGATCCAGTCGGCGCCGGCCTCGTCGACGGCACGAACCTCGTCGCCGAGCCGGGCGAAGTCGGCCGAGAGGATGGAGGGAGCGATCCGTGTCGTCATCGCGTGACCTGATGTCGTCGGTGCTCCATCGCGGCGCGCGCCTCAGCGGCCACCGCGGCCGGGGTGATGCCGAAGTGATCGTAGAGCTCTGGGCCGGGCCCCGATTCTCCGAACCCCTCCATGCCGACGAAGCGATCCCCGGGGGCCAGCCATCGGTGCCAGGTCCCGATGACGGCGGCTTCGACGCCGACTCGGGGCGCGTCACCCAGCACCGCGGCCTGCTGCGGGGCCGATTGTCGGGCAAAGAGCTCCCAGCACGGCATCGACACCACCGCCACGGCGAATCCCTCGGCGTCGAGAAGCGCTGCAGCCGCGATCGCGATGCTGACCTCCGAGCCGGAGGCCAGGAGGGTCACCTCGCGCTCGCCGGTGGGTTCCCGAAGCACATAGGCGCCTTCGGCCACACGGTTCGGATCGTCGACGCCGGTGTCGCCTCGGAGCATCGGCAACCCCTGGCGGGACAAGCACAGCACCGTCGGCGTCGAGTCGCGCGTGAGCGCCACCTCCCAGGCCTCGACGGTCTCGACCGCGTCGGCCGGGCGGATCACCCGCAGTCCCGGGATGACCCGGAGCGATGCGAGCTGTTCGACCGGTTGGTGCGTCGTCCCGTCTTCGCCCAGCCCGATCGAGTCGTGGGTCATCACATGAATGACGTCGAGCCCCATGATCGCGGCGAGGCGCAGCGACGGTCGGCTGTAGTCGGCGAACACCAGGAAGGTGCCGCCGTAGGGGAGGTGGCCACCGTGCAGGGCGATCCCGTTCATCGCCGCGGCCATCGCGTGTTCCCGAACGCCGTAGTGCAGATAGTTCCCCGTGAAGTCACCGGCCCGGACCGGCCGGTGGGCGGGCGTCATCGTCAGGTTGGACCCGCTGAGATCGGCGGAGCCGCCGAGCAGGGCCGGGTGCTCGGGTGTGATCGCCGCCAGCACCTGCTCACTGGATTTGCGGGTTGCCTGGGTCGACGCGTCCTCGGCGACGGCGCGTCGGAGCTCGCGCAGGGTGCCGCGCACGCCGGTCGGTTCGACGCCGGCGAGACGGTCGGAGAACTCCCCGCCGGTGGGTTCGGGGAGGGCGGCGACCCTGGCCTCCCACTCGTCTCGCGCGGCGCGGCCCGAGTCTCCGCAGCGCCGCCACCGGTCGAGAATCGGTGCGGGAATCTCGAAGGGAGGGGCGGTCCAGCCGAGCTGCCGGCGGGTCGCGGCCACCTCGTCCTCCCCGAGCGCCGCGCCATGGACGCCCGAGGTTCCCGCCCGGTTCGGCGACCCGAAGCCGATCGTCGTGCGGCAGGCGACGATGGACGGGCGGTCGGCCGCGATCGCCGCCTCGATCGCGGCTTCGATTGCGAGCGGATCGTGACCGTCGACGGCCAACGTGTGCCAGTTGCTCGCGGCGAATCGCGCGAGTTGATCGTCCGACACCGCGAGCTCGGTCGGGCCGTCGATCGAGATGTGGTTGTCGTCGAAAAGCACGATCACGCGGTCGAGGCCCAGATGACCGGCCAGGCTGATCGCCTCCTGGCTGATGCCCTCCATGAGGCATCCGTCACCGGCGAGGACGAAGGTTCGATGGTCGCAGACCTCCGCGCCGAAGGTCTCGCGCAATCGTCGTTCGGCGATGGCCATCCCCACACCGTTGGCGATCCCCTGTCCGAGTGGCCCGGTCGTGGTCTCGATTCCGGGCAGGTGGCCGTGTTCGGGATGGCCCGCGGCGGGACTGCCGAGTTGACGAAACGAGCGGAGGTGGTCGAGCTCGACGCCGTCGTACCCGGACAACCAGAGCGCGGCGTACAGCAGCATCGAGCCGTGGCCGGCGGAGAGCACCAGACGGTCCCGGTCCGGCCAGTCCGGACACGACGGGTCGAAGGAGAGGAACCGGTCGAACAAGACGGTGGCCACATCGGCCATCCCCATCGGCATCCCCGGGTGGCCCGAGCTCGCGGCCTGCACGGCGTCGACCGACAGCATCCGGATGGCATCGGCCATGGGACGAAGGTCGTCGATTGGGGTCATGTCAGGCGATCAGGTTCTTGATGATGGGAGTGAGCACGATCTCCATCGCGACTCCCCATTTCCCACCGGGGACGACGATCGTGTTGCGCCGTGACATGAACGAGCCGTGGAGCATCGCGAGGAGATAGGGGAAGTCGACGTCGAACTTCGACGGTTCCCGGAACCTGATGACGATGAAGCTCTCGTCGAGGGTCGGCACATCGCGGGCAACGAATGGATTCGAGGTGTCGACGGTCGGCACCCGCTGAAAGTTGATGTCGGTGAGACTGAACTGCGGCGTGATGTAGTGCACATAGTCGGACATGCGCCGCAGGATCGTTCTGGTCACGTCCTTGCTGTCGTAGCCCCGGGTGGAGCTGTCGCGATGGATCTTCTGGATCCACTCGAGGTTGACGATCGGCACGACACCGATCAGGAGGTCGACCTGGCGGGCGATGTCGACGTCGTCGACGACGGCACCGCCGTGGAGACCCTCGTAGAACAACAGATCGGTTCCCCGTTCGATGTCTTCCCACTCGGTGAACGTGCCGGGTGCGCCGTTGTACTGCTTGGCCTCGATCTCGTTGTGGATGTAGTGCCGGGTCCGGCCGGTGCCCGACTCGCCGTATTCCACGAACAGCTCCTCGAGCTTGTCGAGCACGTTGCCAACGGGTCCGAAGTGGCTGAGCGTCGTGCCCTCGGCGTCGGCCGCGGCCACGGCCGCCTTCATCCCCTCGCGGTCGTAACGGTGGAAGGCGTCGCCTTCGACGAAGACCGAGCTGATGCCCTCGCGAGTGAAGATGTGGTCGAACGCGACCTTGACCGTCGTCGTTCCCGCGCCGGACGATCCGGTGACCGCGACGATCGGATGCTTCTTCGACATGTTGGTTCCTACCGCTTCGTCGGCGGGTACAGGAGAGCGGTTCGGGCGGACATCAGACCGGCTGTTCCGCGTCGGCGTGGTAGCGACCCCGGGCTGCCAGGCTGTTGAGGCGGGCCCGTTCGAGGAGAGCGTTCCGTGCGTCGTCCACGTTGTCGGGGCGACCCTGCCAGATCCGGAGGGCGGATCGCTGCAACGCCCGGCCGTACGAGAACGTCAGGGGCCAGGGAAGGTCGCCGTCGAGGCGATGCATCAGGTCGAGATGTTCGGTCGCTTCCACGTCGTCTTGGCCCCCGGACAAGAACGCGATCCCGCCGACGGCGGCCGGCACGCAGTCGCGCAGACACGCGAGGGTCCGTTCGGCGACCTCGTCCGGCCCGGCGCGGTCTTCGTGGAGAAGGCCGGAGATCACCATGTTCGGCTTCAAGACGATGCCCTCGAGCCGGACGTCTTGGGTGTGGAGTTGTTCGAAGACCGTCGCCAGCGTCGTCGCGGTGACCTCGTGGCACCGGTCGATGCCATGGGCACCGTCCATGAGCACTTCGGGCTCCACGATGGGGACGATCCCGGCCTCCTGGCAGAGCGCCGCGTAACGGGCCAACGCGTGGGCGTTGGCCTCGGTGCAGGCCCGGGTGGGGGTTTCGTCGCCGATGGTGATCACCGCTCGCCACTTGGCGAAGCGCGCGCCCATCTCGCGATACTCGTCGAGTCGGTCACGAAGGCCGTCGAGCCCCTCGGTGACCAGCTCTCCGGGATGGCCGGCCAGTGGCTTCGCTCCGGTGTCGACCTTGATGCCCGGAACGATCCCGCGGGAGGCCATGAAGTCCGGAAACGCTTCACCGTCGCCGGTTGTCTGACGGATCGTCTCGTCGAAGAGGATCGCGCCCCCGATGTGGTCCGACAGGCCTTCTCCGGAGACGAGAAGCTCGCGATACGTCCGGCGGTTCTCCTCGGTCGTGGGGATGCCCAGTGCGTCGAATCGCTTGTTGCAGGTGGGTGTGCTCTCGTCGATCGCCAGGATTCCCCGACCCTGTTCCACCAGTGCCGCGGTGGTGTCTGTGAGTGTCTGCAGGTCCATGAACGGATCGCCCCCTCGGTAGTGGGCTCACCCTACGAGTCATGGAGTATCGGCTCAAATCGAACCTTATCTAACATGACATCATGTCCAACCGATGACATACTGGTCCAATCCCCCGGGGGAGGAGAGGTAGACGATGATCACGATCCGTCAACTGGAGGTCTTCGCCGAGGTCGTGAGAAACGACGGAAGCGTCACCCAGGCAGCAGCGAAGCTCTATGTCTCCCAACCGTCGGTCTCCGACACGATCCGTGCTCTCGAGAAGAGCCTCGACGCCCGGCTCTTCTCGGGGCGGGGAAGGGCACGCGCCCTGACACCGGCCGGCGAGGTCTACTGGGACTACACGCGGCGAATCCTCGGACTCATCGACGAGGCCGCCCAGTCGGTCGCCGACCTCGCCGAGCAACCGAAGGGCCGGCTCTCGGTCGTCGCCGTTCCGACCGCCGGGGAGTATGTCGTGCCTCGGGTGCTGCGGGCCTTCCTCGAAGCGTGCCCTGAGGTCGACATCACCCTCATGGTCGCGAATCGTGCCGACGCGACCGATGCCCTCCGGGAGGGAGCGGCGGATCTGGCGATCATGGGCCGGCCGCCGGCCGGACTCGGTGCCGAAGCCCAGGTGTTCGGCGAGAACCGCTTGCTCCTCTTGTGCGGGCCGACCCATGCCCTCGCCGGAA
Organism: Actinomycetes bacterium; assembly: GCA_024276495.1. GTDB lineage: Bacteria > Actinomycetota > Acidimicrobiia > Acidimicrobiales > Aldehydirespiratoraceae > JAJRXC01. The sequence continues at coordinate 17,652 of JAJRXC010000029.1, read as the reverse complement.
CGGCGCCGACGCTCGACGAGATCGCCGCGCACCCGTTCCTGATGCGGGAGCAGGGATCGGGAACCCGCGCCGCGATCGAGCAGATGTTCGCGGCCGAGGGCCTAGAGCTGCAGCGCACGATGGTGCTCGGCTCGAACATGGCGGTCCTGGCCGCGGTCGGGGAAGGCCTGGGACTCGCGGTGATGCCGGAGATCGCGGCGGAGCGGTTCATCGCTCGAGGTGAGGTGATCGAGCTGCGTGCGCCACACTTCCCGATGGTGCGACAGTGGCACATCGTCTGGTTGTCGACCCGCCCACCGTCGGCCCCGGCGTCGGCGTTCATCGCCATGCTCTCGGACCACCGGTAGGCGGCGCCGCGCCGGGCGACCGCTATCGAACGCGCGACGGTCGTTCAGCCGGAACGACGCGGAGATCGAGCCACTCCGAGTGGCCGGTCCCGTCATGGGAGATCGCGAGGCTTCTCGTCCTCCAGCCGTCGCCGTCGGCCTCGACCCGGTGGAATCCCCCGCCTCCGGTGATCCCGCTCACCGCGAACCAGGCGGGGCCCGGAGCGACCAGGTCCTCCCCGGTCAGCAGCGCCGCCGGGTCATCGAAGAACTCCCGCACCTCGTCTCGTTCCTCGGGGAGCTGTGGCGCCAGGCGACCCTGGATCTCGGCGCCGAGGCCGCGCAGCGCGCAGGCGACGGCCACTCCCTCGGGAGTCCCGCCGATGCCCACGACCGCGTGAACGGCCGGCTCGTCGAGGGCGGCCAGCAGGGCCGGGCCGACATCGCCGTGGTCCAACAGGAGGCACTTCGCGCCGGCTCGTCGGATGGCCGACAGGTAGTCGGCATTTCGCGGGCGGTAGAGCAGTGCGACACAGACCTCGTCGGTTCTGATCCCTTCGCGACGGGCGATGATCCGGATCGTCTCCTCCAGCGGGGTATCGAGGTCGACGTGGCCGGCACAATTCGGGCCCACCACGAGCTTGTCCATGTAGAACGCGGGACCGGGATCGAACATGGCGCCCGCCGGTGCGGCGCCGATGATCGCCAGGGCGCCGTCGCGGTCCTCCGCGAGAAGGCTGGTTCCCTCCACCGGGTCCACCGCGATGTCGAGCGCGAAACCCCCGCGGCCGAGGCGCTCTCCGGCCGCCAGCATCGGGGCCTCGTCCTTTTCCCCCTCGCCGATGACGATCGTGGCATCGATCTCCGCCGACATCAGCCGGTCGCGCATCGCGTCGACCGCGGCCTGGTCGGCCTCCTCCTTCTCCCCGGCACCGGCGTGGGGAATCGCGGCGGCGGCCGCCGCTGCGGTCACTTCGGCCAGCAACGTTCCGATCGGGGGAGCGGGGGTCATCTCGCCTCCCCCTCGGATGCCGACCCTTGCGGGTCGGCGATCTCGAACACGCGGCTGGTCCGGATGTCGATCGCCTCGAGGGTCATGAGGTCCGCGACCGACACCGGTTCGTCCCGGGCGACCTGTCGGTTCGCGTGGCGCAGAATCGCCCGGTCGAGCGCGTTGCGGATCGACCGGGCATTCGCGAACAAGGGTTGCGCACGCCGCAAGGCGATGTACTCCTCGAGTGCCTCCCGCGCGTCGTCGGACAAGCGGTAGCCCCGCTCGTCGAGCATGAGCGCCGCGATCGCGAGCAGTTCGGCGTCGGAGTAGTCGGGGAAGTCGATGTGGTGAGCGATGCGCGACCGGAAACCGGGATTGGACGCGAAGAAGCGCGCCATCTCTTCTTCGTAGCCGGCGAGGATGACGACGAGCTCGCTGCGTTTGTCCTCCATCACCTGGAGAAGGATCTCGATCGACTCCCGGCCGTAGTCGCGCTCGTTCTCCGGACGATGCAGGTAGTAGGCCTCGTCGATGAAGAGCACCCCGCCCATCGCCCGCTTGAGCACTTCTTTGGTCTTGGGCGCGGTGTGTCCGATGAACTCGCCGACGAGGTCGTCACGGGTGACGCTGACCACCTTCGCCGTGCGGAGATATCCGAGGCGATGGAGGATCTCGGCCATGCGGAGGGCGACGGTGGTCTTGCCGGTCCCCGGGTTGCCGGTGAAGCTCATGTGCAGGGTCGGCGGTTCGCTGACGAGCCCCAGCCGGGTTCGGACCCGGTCGACGAGCAGCAGCGACGCGGTCTCCGCGATGCGGGTCTTCACCGGGGCGAGCCCGATCAGGGCATCGTCGAGCTCGGTCAGGAGCTCCTGGACACCCGATTCCACCAGCTCGCGTCGCAGGTCCACCATCGCGTCGACGTCGGGCGCCGGAGCCTCGGGCTCCGGCGCGTCGGCAGGGGCCGGATGGTCGGGCGCCTCGGTCATGAGTAGCGCTGGTCCTCCGGCGCGTCGGTCGCGTAGGAGTGGAGTTGGTAGCCAATCGAGCGGCCGGTCCCGCTTTCACGGTTCAGGGCGAAGCCCGGCTCTCGCGCCGGTCGATTGACGATGAAGGAGGTTCGAAGGCTCTCCCATCCTCCGCTGTTGTCGAACGCGCAGATCCGGATGTAGCGGTCGCCGTACGCCTTGCGGCACTTGTCGAGCTCGAGCATCGCCGCGGCGGCGACCGAGAGGTCGAACATCGGTGCGCCCCACATCTCCCAGTAGGTGTTTCGAGGGTGGGGATCGTTGGTGTACTCGATGTTGACCGCCCATCCGTTGTCCAGGCAGTACTGCAGCTGGGCGGTGATCTGCTCATCGGTCAGATCCGGAAGGAAGGAGAAGGCTCCTTGGGTGAGTCGCATGTCGGCTCCTAGCTGACGGTCGGGGTCGGGACGAAGTCGGGCGTGTCGGTCGAGGTGTAGTCGAAGGTGACATCGCCCCAGGTGTCGAGGGCCTGGGCGAGCGGCGCGCACCACTTGGCCGCGTCCCCGAGGATGTCGGGGCCCTCGTTCCAGATGTCGCGGCCCTCGTTTCGGGCGAGCACCATCGCCTCGAGGGCCACCCGGTTTGCGGTTGCGCCGGCCTCGATGCCGTAGGGATGTCCGATGGTTCCGCCACCGAACTGCAGGATCGTGTCCTCTCCGAGATAGTGGAGCAGCTGGTGCATCTGTCCGGCGTGGATTCCTCCCGATGCGACCGGCATGACGCCGCCGAGCGAAGCCCACGGTTGATCGAAGAAGATGCCGTGTTCGAGGTTCTGCGGAACGAACGGCTCGCGCAGCGTGTCGTAGATCCCGGCGGTCGTCTTCGGATCGCCCTCGAGCTTGCCGACCACGGTGCCGGCGTGGATGTGGTCGACGCCGGCCATGCGCATCCACTTCGAGATCACCCGGAAGCTGACGCCGTGGTCCTTTTGGCGGGTGTAGGTCGAGTGTCCGGCGCGGTGGAGATGAAGGATGGTGTCGTTGGCCCGGCACCATCGCTGCATCGACTGGATCGCCGTGTAGCCGATGACCAGATCGATCATCACGATAACCGAACCGAGATCCTTGGCGAACTCGGCTCGTTCGTACATCTCCTCCATGGTCGCCGCGGTGACGTTGAAGTAGTGGCCCTTCACCTCGCCCGTGGCCGCTTCGGCGCGATTGACGGCTTCCATGCCGTACAGGTACCGGTATCGCCAGTGCATGAAGGGTTGGGAGTTGATGTTCTCGTCGTCCTTGGTGAAGTCGAGACCACCCTTGAGCGCTTCGTAGACCACCCGTCCGTAGTTGCGCCCCGAGAGGCCGAGCTTCGGCTTCACCGTCGCGCCGAGGAGCGGGCGACCGAACTTGTCGAGTCGCTCGCGTTCGACGACGATCCCGGCCGGGGGTCCCGGGAACGTCTTGAGGTAGGCGACCGGGATGCGCATGTCCTCGAGTCGGAGCGCCTTCAGCGGTTTGAACCCGAAGACGTTGCCGATGATCGAGGCGGTGAGGTTCGCGATCGAGCCGGGCTCGAACAGGTCGAGGTCGTACGCGATCCAGGCGAACCACTGGTCGTCTCGGCCGGGTACGGGCTCGATCTTGTACGCCTTGGCTCGGTACTTGTCACTGTTGGTGAGGCGGTCGGTCCACACGACGGTCCATGTCGCGGTCGACGACTCCCCGGCGACGGCGGCTGCCGCCTCCTTGGGGTCGACGCCGGTCTGGGGGGTGATTCGAAACACCGAGATGACGTCGGTCTCCGCGGGTTCGTAGTCGGGCTCCCAGTAGCCCATCTTGGCGTACTCCATGACGCCGGACTTGTACTGTCCACCTGCTTCTTCATCGGTCATGGAACGGGCCCTCCACGGCTGCCGGAACTTCGGTCGATGTGACCTGTCCCGACGGTACGGGAGCGGTTATGTCGATACAAATCGATTGAAATCCATAAACTCATAAGCTAACTCTGGGGTACGATTCCTCGATGGGGAGGTATGACACATGAACCGGGACACGAGGTCGCCACCCCCCGGGGCGGTTCTGTTCGATGTCGACGGCACGCTCGCCGAGACCGAGCGGGACGGTCATCGCGTCGCGTTCAACGCAGCGTTTGCCGCCCGGGGACTCGACATCAGATGGGATGCGGCGGGCTACGGGCGACTTCTCCGGGTCGCCGGGGGACGCCAGCGGCTCCGGCACCATCTCGTGACGCACGAGTCGATGCCGGGCGACGATGCCGACGCACTTGCCGCCGAGTTGCACGCGGTGAAGACGAACCTCTTCGTCGACATCGTGCGATCCGGGAAGATCGATGCCCGGCCCGGCGTACACGATCTCGTCCATGGGCTGCAACGCGCCGGTGTGCCCACGGGAATCGTCACCACGGGCCGGCGAGCCTGGGTCGAACCGCTCGTGACCCACCTGATCGGTCGCCGCGCCCGTGACCGGTTGTGCGTCGTCGTCGCCGGTGACGACGTCACGACGCTCAAACCGTCGCCGGAGGCCTACCTTCTCGCCATGGAGAAACTGGAGAAGCTGATGCCGGGGCCGGCCCGGGGGATCGCGATCGAAGACTCCGTCAACGGCGTCGAGTCGGCGAAGGCCGCAGGACTGGCGTGCGTCGCGGTCCCGAGCCTCTACAACCGCGACGACGACTTCGGCGCGGCCGACCTGATCGTGGCGGAGTTCGATTGGGCGGGAACCGATGGCGGGCCCGGCTCGTTGTTGGAGAACCCCGACTTCCTCACCCTCCTGTTCGACCGATGATGGCGTCGATCGACGAGTCGTCGGTGTGGGTGATCGACCTCGACGGCGTGATCTGGCTCGGGGAGTCACCGATCGAAGGGGCCGCCGACGCCGTGCGCACGTTGCAGAACGCGGGAAGAACCGTCGTGTTCGCAACGAACAACTCGTCGCTCACCCGACACGGCAACGAAGCGAAGCTGGCGCGCCACTCGATCGACGCGACCGACGCGGTCGTCAGCTCGGCGATGGCCGCCGGCACGCTCGTCGAACCGGGCGAGACCGTGCTCGTCTGCGGCGGCGCCGGCGTCAGGGAGGCCGTCTCGGCGCGAGGTGCGATCCCGCGGGACGAGGGTCCCGTCGACGTGGTGGTCGTCGGGTGGACACCGGAGTTCGATTTCGACATGTTGACCCGGGCGGTCCAGGCGATCCACGGCGGCGCCCGGCTCATCGGAACCAACTCCGACGCGACGCTGCCCTCGGCCACGACGCTGCTGCCCGGCTGCGGATCACTGGTCTCGGCGGTGGCGACCGCCGGGGGAGTCGACGCCACCTTCGCCGGCAAACCGCATCAACCGCTCGCGACCTACATCCACGAACGGTACGGCACCCACGGGATCGTGGTCGGCGACCGGGCCGACACCGACGGGGCGTTCGCCGCGACCCTCGGCTTCGAGTTCGCGTTGGTGTTGAGCGGAGTGACCGGTGAGGCCGACCTCCCGGTGGCGCCGGCTCCCGATCATCTGGCCGTCGACTTGGCGACCCTCGTTCGCGATCTCGACGCCGACAAGAAGCGGTGACGGACCACTAGATGCACATTGCCCTTAGACAGCGATCGTCGGACTGTTACGGTCCGCCGAATGAAATCACGCACGACTGCTCTGTTTGCCGTTCTCTTCGTCCTGCTGGCCGGCACAGTGTCGGTCAGCGCGCAAGAAGACGAGACCGTCAGCTTGACCATCGGTCTGCACGCGGCTGAGAAGAACTTCAACCCGCTCATTCGCCCGATGGCGCAGCCCCTGACCCACGATCTCACGAACCTCGTCTACGACACCTTGTTCTGGTCACAGGCCTCGGAATCCCCTGAGGGCTTTCTCGCGACGGGCGCCGAGTCGTCTGACGACGCTCGCACGTGGACGATCACGCTGCGCGAAGGTGTCAAGTGGCATGACGGCGAGGCGTTCACCGCGGACGATGTCGCCTTCACGTTTCAGTTCATCTCCGATCTGGGCGGGCCTTCGCGATACGGACACCACGTGACCGACTACCCGACCTTCGTTTCGGCCGAAGTGGTTGACGACTTCACGGTGGTGCTCAACTTCGAGGATCCGATTCCGACCTTCAAGTTTCTGCCCGGTGGTGACCTTCCGATCCTGCCGGAGCACATCTGGTCCCAGATCGACGAACCGTTGACCTACGCCACCGAATTGCCGATCGGCACCGGTCCGTTCGAAATGGTCGAGTACGTTCCTGACACCTCGTACCGCCTGGTCGCCAATGAAGACTATTTCCTCGGCGACGTGACGGTCGACGAGCTCATCATGCCGGTGGTGCGCAACGCGCAGGCCGCGTGGGCCGGTTTGGAGTCGGGCGAGCTCGATTTCGTGACACGAAACGTTCCCAGCAACCTCATCGACGGCATGAGGGACAACCCGGACCTGGAGATCATCGAGGGAAGTCGTCTCCAGTCCGTGTATCTGATGTTCAACACGCGCCGGCCGATTCTCAACGACGCCACTGTGCGACGCGCCATCAGCATGTCGCTCGATCTGGATGTGTTCGTGAACCTGGTCGAGGGCGGGTTGGCCCGCCCGGGCAACGACACATGGACCCATCCCGATTCCGCTTGGGCCCATCCGACGGGCGGTCACGTCTTCGATGTCGCGGCTGCCAACACGATGCTCGACGATGCGGGCTACACGATGGGTGATGACGGTGTCCGAGTCAGTCCCGACGGCGACCGTCTCGAGTGGACGCTCTATGTCAATTCGTTCGCTCCGCCGCAGATTCGATCGGGTGAGCTGGTCGCCGAGCAGGTCGCGGCGATCGGAGTGGCCGTGACGGTTGAGTCGTTGGACCCGGCCGCGATCTCGTCCCTCCGCCGCCCGGGTCCCGATGGTCCGCCGAACATCGACATGTTCATCAACACCTTCGAGGCCCACGCACATGCTGATCCGGACGCGTTGCTGTTCTTCTTCCATTCTCCCGGCGACATCGGGGTTGGTGGGTTCTTCAGCGGGCTGGCCGACCCCGAGTTCGATGCGCTGGCGGTCGCCGCCACCGAGCTGAGCGCCGAGGAGCGCGTCGCGGTGGGCAATGTCGCAGTGCAGGAGAAGCTCGCCGAGCTGATGCCGGCGGTCACCCTGTTCTACCCGGATGGCCGGTGGGCCTACCGGCCGGCGGCGTACGACGGTTGGGTGTCGGACCCGGGCCACGGCGTGTTCAACAAGAAGTCGTTCATCGCGAGTTATGTCGATGCGGCTCGGGCCGCAGAAGACCCGCCAGTCGCGGATGAGGCAGCCGACACAGAGGATGCGCCAGCCACTGAGGAAGCGTCGGCCACCGAGGATGCGCCGACCACCGACGATGCGCCGACTACCGAAGATGCGCCGGCCGATGCCGAGACGAGCAGCGACGACGGCAACTCGGGACTGCTGCTCGCGGTTGCCGGTGCTGCCGTGGTGTTGGCGGGGGGCGCGTTCTTCGTCCGCCGCAAGAACGCCCGCGCCGGCACGGTGCAGGACTAGCTTCTTCGCCTCGCTGATGCTCCAGGACACGGACCCGCCGCCGCGGCTGACCAGGCTGTGAGGCGGGTTCGTCGACTGGCGCTTCAGTACGGTCTGGTCGTTCTCGCGGCGCTGCTTTTGAACTTCGTACTGCCGAGGCTGGCCGCCGGTGACCCCATCGACTACCTGATGCCGCCGGAGTCGTCCCCGCTCGTGACGCCCGAACAGCGCGAGGCCATCTTGGCGAGCTACGACCTGGACGGATCCAACACCGAACAGTTCGTGACCTACATCAAGAATCTGACGAGCGGGGATCTCGGCGTGTCGATCCGCACGGGTCAACCGGTACGAGACGTTGTCGTGGGACGGCTGGGATGGTCGGTCCTGCTGGTCGGCGTGGCGGTGGCGGCATCGACGGTCGTTGGTGTGCTACTCGGGTTCGCCGCCGGCTGGCGGCGCGGCACCAAACGCGACATCGTCTTGTTGTCCGGCGTCCTCGCCGTCGACGCCCTCCCGGCTTTCTTCGTCGGGCTCATGCTCTTGTTGACGTTCTCGGTGAAACTGGACTGGTTTCCGGTCTACGGCGCGGTGGCGGCCGCGGACATCAGCGGCTGGGCTCGGGTCACCGATGTGGCCCGCCGTCTCGTGCTGCCCGCCTCGACCCTGGTCCTTGCCGGTGCCGGCTCGATATTCGTGGCGAGTCGCTCAGCGCTGGTGTCGGAGTTGGGCGAGGACTACGTGTTCATGGCCCGGGCGAAGGGGTTGAACGATCGCGCCGTTCGTCGGCACGCGCAACGCAACGCGCTCCTGCCCGTCTCGACCGCCGTGCTGTTGGGATTCAGCACGCTGGTCGGCGCCGCCACCGTCGTCGAAACCGTTTTCTCGTACCCGGGTCTCGGCTCGTTGGCGTTCGACAGCGTCCTGGCGAGGGACTATCCCGTGCTCCAGGGCGTGTTCCTCCTTCTCGCCCTGATCGCGATCGGGGCCAACTTCCTCAATGACCTGCTCTATCCGCGCCTCGATCCGCGCGTGAAGGACATCGGCTGATGGCACGATCCACCAAGGTCGTCGCGTCGATCGGTGGCGTCTTCATTGCCCTGGTGCTGCTCGCCGCGGTGTTCGCTCCGATGCTCGCCGAGCATCCGCCCACTGAGACGACCGGTCTCCCCTTCGAGGAACCGTCGGCGAATCATCCCCTCGGAACCGACGATCTCGGGCGGGACCTCTGGTCGCAGCTGCTGTTCGGCGCGCGGGTCTCGCTGAGCGTCGGACTCATCGCCGCGGTGATCGCGACCGCGCTCGGCACCGGCGTCGCGCTCGTGGCCGGCTATCGCGGCGGAACTATCGATGCCGTGCTCATGCGGATCGTCGATCTGGTGTTGTCGATGCCATTCCTCGTGCTGGTGCTGGTGTTGGTGACCTACTTCGGACGGGGACTCTCGGTGACGATCGCGCTCATCGCGGGGGTGCTGTGGGCGCGCCCGGCGCGCTTGTTGCGAGGCCAGGTCCTGAAAGTGAAGGAGTTCGAGCACGTGGTGGCGGCCGAGGCGATGGGGGCGAGCCTGTGGCGGATCCTCGGTCGACACGTCCTGCCCCGCTTGACGCCATTGCTGTCGTCGCAGTTCGTACGGGCCGCGGCGGTTGCCGTGATCGTGCAGTCCGGCATCGCCTTCCTCGGTCTCGGCGACCCCGGCAGCGTGTCGTGGGGAGCAACGCTCTTCTTCGCCAACAACTCGAGCGTGATTCTCACCGACGCGTGGAAGTGGTGGATCCTGCCACCCGGCTTTGCGCTGACGATCCTGATCGTCGGCTTCGCGTTCGTCGGCTACGCGGCCGAAGAGTGGGCCGACCCGCGGCTCACGGGATATGGCTACCGACGAGGGATGCGACGCACGCTGCCGCCGCATCCGGCCGCACCCGCGGGCGAGGGCGAATCGCTGGTTGTGCGAGATCTGTCGGTTCACTACGAGACGGAGCCGCCCGTACTCGCGGTGACGTCGGTGCATCTTCGCACTCGGAAGAGCCGGATTCTCGGCATCGTCGGGGAATCGGGAAGCGGCAAGTCGACGATGGCGATGGCGGTGGCGGGGTTGCTCGGGCCGCCAGGCCGAATCGTCGAGGGCGAGGTGGTGCTCGGCGACACGGATCTGAGGCGGCTCGGACGTGTTGGGCTGACGAAGCTGCGGGGTCGCAGATTCGCGGTTGTTCCTCAAGCCGCCATGAGCCTGCTCGATCCGATCGTGACGATTCGTCGCCAGGTCGCGGAGTCGGCGCTGATGACCCACGCGGACGGAAAGAAGCGTGCGTCAGAGCTCTTGTCGCGTGTCGGCATCCCGGTCGATCGACACGACGCCTACCCGCATGAGCTCAGCGGCGGGATGCGCCAACGGGTTGTCATCGCCATGGCGATCGCCAACCAGCCTGAGCTCCTCATCGCCGACGAGCCGACCACCGGGTTGGACGTGGTGACCCAGCGCGAGCTTCTCGACCTGCTCGACCGTTTGCGAACCGAGCTCGACATGGACATCCTCATCATCTCTCATGATCTGCGGATGGTGGGAGGAATCGCCGATGATCTCGCGATCATGTATGCGGGGCGCATCGTCGAAATGGGTGACGCGGCCGAGATACTGCGCTCGCCCGGGCATCCCTACACGGAACTGTTGCTGAACGCTTTTCCGCCGGTTCTCGGCCCGCGTCGGCCACCGGTCCCGATCCCGGGGGATCCGCCGGACCTTTCCCAGGTCGAGTCCGGCTGCCGATTCGCTCCGCGGTGTCCGAAAATGGTGGATGTCTGCGAAGAGACGGTTCCCGAGCAGTTTCCGGTGGCTTGTCATCTGGTGGTCACATGACGCCCGTGCTCGAGATGAAGGACGTCGGCGTGACATTTCGAAGCCGGCGAAAACCCCCGGTCGTGGCCACTGCCGATGTCTCGTTCTCCATGAATCGGGGGGAGCGGTTGGCGCTCGTGGGCCGGAGTGGTGCCGGAAAGTCGACGGTCGCGAAAGTGGCACTCGGCCTCGTTGCTCCGACAACGGGCACGGTGTCGGTCGACGGGCAGGATCTGAGCACCGTTTCACGCCGAGAGCTCCGCAAGCTGCGCCGACGAGTTCACATGATCTTCCAGAACCCGTATCAGTCGCTGCATCCGGGAATGACCGTCGAACGACTCGTCGGTGAGTCGCTGGCGATCGAACGCGTGCCGGCATCGGCGCGCGCGGAGCTCGTGAACGGCGCGCTCGTGGAGGTCGGGTTGCCGATCGAGCTCGGGAGGCGGTACCCCGATGCGCTGTCGGGCGGTCAACGTCAACGAGTTGCCCTTGCTCGGGCGCTGGTCGCCAAACCGGAGCTCGTCGTCGCGGATGAACCGACGTCGATGCTCGACGCGTCGCTGCGTGGGGTCATGATCGAACTACTGTCCCGCTTGCAGGAGGCCAACAACACCGCCATCTTGTACATCACCCACGACTTGGCCATGGCCCGATACGTGGGCGACACCATCGCCGTCATGGATGCGGGGCGGATCGTCGAGATGGGTCCCGGCGAGACGATCATCGGCGATCCGGCACATCCGGCAACCAAGGCGCTGCTCGCAGCCGTCACTCGACAAACCGTCGATCAACAAAAGGGAACACCTTGAAAAAGCTCATCTTCTTCACCAACGCCGACCCGAACGAGAACCTGAAACCGTTCATCACGGCCTACCGCTTTGCCGCGGCGGCCGAAGAGAAGGGGATCAAGACCGAGATCCGTCTGGCCGGGCCGGCCGTGTTGGCCGCCAACCCGGATGTCTTCCCCGACAACGAGGTGGGCAACGACATCCGCGCGAGAATGAAGGCTGCGAAGGGCGGGCCGGGAGATTTCACGTTTTGACCGGGTTGTACCGAAGCCCGTGCGGTTTCAGACGACATGGTCGCATCGGTCGGTGGCAGGCTTCGTAAGCTCGCAGACATCATGCTCGAGGTCGCCAACGACGAAGCCGAGTTCATCTACCTCGGATCATGACCGACGCTGCGAAGCAGTGGGCGTCGGAGCTGGCCGGCTGGGAGGTCCCGGCCCACATCCTTGCGTCAGCCCCGCAGCGGCCGTTCGTCTTCCCCTCTGAGATGTTCGCCGCGCCTCCGGCCGGGAAGTTTCCGTTGTCGCGATCGGGTGAGCGGGCTGCGGAAGCCCTCGGCGGGGGCGGGACCGTCCTCGACGTGGGCTGCGGTGGTGGAGCAGCCGGCTTTGCGCTGGTACCACCGGCAACCGCTCTGATCGGCACGGACCGCCAAGCGGACATGACCGCCGCCTTCGCGTCCACGGCCGCGGAACGAGGCATTCCCTGCGAGACGGTGACCGGATCATGGCCGGAGATCGCCGGGAGTGTGCCGATCGCAGACGTCGTCGTGTCGAACAACGTGCTCTACAACGTGTCCGACCTGGCGGCGTTCGCCGGCGCGGCGCACTCCCATGCGCGGCGACGTGTGGTCTTCGAGATCACGGCGGACCATCCGCAGACGAATCGGGCGTCGATGTGGAAACACTTCTGGGGCATCGACAGGCCATCCGGGCCGACCGCGTTCCTGGCCGCCGAGGTGTTGGAGCACGCTGGTTTCGAGGTGCAGGTGGAGGAGTCACGTGCGACCGAACGAGACGCGGAGCGGGCGGCGCCGGTCGCGGCCGCGTTCTGGACGAGACAGCTCTGCCTACCGGCCGACCGCGAACCGGAAGTCGCGGAGTTTGCCAAGACGACATCGTTTCCGACCGAGCGCGTCATCATCTGGTGGGACACGCAGTAGCCGTCGATCGGCCGCGTCGAGGTTCGTCGAGACTCCGCGCGTCCGGCTTCGGGCGCGGCGGACCCGCGGGCACTTGTCGGCACGTCCCGTGATGGGTCGCGGCAGACTGCCGTGCATGACCTCCGTTGTCGCTGATCGATCCGGCTCGTGACCACCGGTCCGCCTCGGTCGATCCAGGCTCGATCGCTGACCGTTCGTGGAACGGTGCAGGGCGTGGGGTTCCGCCCGTTCGTGCACGGGGTCGCGACTCGGCTGGGCCTCGGCGGCTGGGTCAGGAACGTCGGCGCGGCGGTCGTCATCGAGGTCGAGGGCCCGCGGGAGCGACTCGACGAGCTCCGCGTCGCGCTCGATCGGGAAACCCCGGCGCTCGCGGTCGTCCAGACGATCGAAACCGTCGACATCGAACCCGTCGGGCGTTCGGGCTTCGAGATCGTCGCGAGCGAGCGCGGCGGCCGCGAGCCGGTGCGGGTGACCCCCGACGCCGCGACCTGCCCCGAATGCCTCGCGGAGATCGCGGATCCCGATGGGCGTCGTTTCGGCTACGCCTTCACCAACTGCACGAATTGTGGTCCTCGATTCACGATCGTCGAAAACGTGCCCTACGACCGGGCCCGCACGACGATGTCGTCATTCGAGATGTGTCCGGCGTGTCGGGCCGAGTACTCCGATCCCTCCGATCGACGTTTCCACGCCCAGCCCATCTGTTGTCCGGCCTGTGGGCCGACGCTCTCGTTGGTCGACCGGGCCGGCCGGTCCCTCGGTTCGGATCCCGTCGGTGGGGCCGCCGCACTTCTCCTCGCGGACAAGATCGTCGCCATGAAGGGCCTCGGCGGGTACCACCTCGCCGCCCGGGCACGGTCCGACGAGGCCGTGGGGGCGCTGCGGACCCGCAAGCGGCGAGACGACAAGCCCTTCGCCGTGATGGTTCCCGACCTGGACGGGGCGAGCGCGCTGTGTGCCGTCGACGGCGTCGCGAAGGCGCTGCTTCGCGACGCCGCCCGACCCATCGTCGTCATGCCCCGACGCGTCGACAGCGGTCTCGCGTCGGCGGTCGCCCCTCACACCGGCGAACTGGGCGTGATGCTGCCGTACACACCTCTTCACACACTGATCATGGCGGCGACGGGCGAACCGATCGTTCTCACCAGCGCCAACGTCAGCGACGAACCGATCGCGTTCCGAGACGACGAGGCCCTTGACCGGTTGTCGGGAATCGCGGACGCGTTCTTGGTCCACGATCGGCCGATTCGCACCCGCACCGACGATTCGGTCGTCCGGGTCGTTGCCGGCGAGCCGATGATGCTGCGCCGCTCGCGGGGGTACGTGCCGACGGCGATCCGGCTGCCCGTCGAGGCCCGGCGGCCGATTCTCGCCTGCGGGGCCGAGCTCAAGAACACGATCACCGTCGCACACGGTGATCGTGCGGTGGTGTCGCACCACATCGGCGACCTGAAGAACATCGAGACACACGACTCCTACCTCGACGCCGTCGAACACTTCGAGCGGCTCTTCCGCATGACGCCGCGGCTCGTCGCCCACGACCTGCACCCGGACTACCTGTCCACGGCTTTCGCCCAGCGGTTGCGAGGCGTCGATCTCGTCCCGGTTCAACATCATCACGCCCACATCGCGGCATGCATGGTCGACAACGAACATCACGAACCGGTGATCGGTGTGGCGTTCGACGGGCTCGGCTACGGCTCGGACCACACCTTGTGGGGCGGCGAGTTCCTGGTGGCGGATCTCGTCGACTTCGAGCGAGTCGCCTCTTTCGAGCCGCGGCCGCTGCTGGGTGGTGACGCCGCGATGCGTGAGCCCTGGCGGATGGCGGCCGCCTACCTCATCGCGGCCGGAGAGGCCGAGGCCACCGATGTCGATCTGATCCGCCGACAACCGCGATGGGCCGACATCGTCGCGTTGTCCCGGTCGGCGCTCGCCGGGCCGACCACCTCGAGTGCCGGCCGGCTCTTCGACGCCGTTGCCGCGCTGCTCGGTGTCCGCGACACGGTCAACTACGAGGGCCAGGCCGCCGTCGAGCTCGAGCAGATGGTCGACTCGCACGAACGGGGCGCCTACGCGGCGTCGTTCGACGGCTACGAGACGTTCTCGATCCGGGGCGGTGAGCTCTTCGCCGCCGCGCTCGCCGATCTCCGCGCCGGGATCGGGGTCCGACGAATCGCGGCCCGTTTCCACGCCGGCGTCGCCGGCACGGTGATCGCGGCGTGCGTTCGGATCCGGGAGGGCGGAGGTCCGTCGACGGTCGCGCTCTCCGGTGGGGTGTTCATGAACCGAGTGCTGACGACAAGTGTCGTCACCGGGCTCGACGTGCACGGATTTCGGGTGTTGCGTCATCGACGGGTTCCCCCGAACGACGGGGGAGTCAGCCTCGGTCAGGCTGCGATCGCCGCGGCCCGAGATCAGGCCGGTGCCGTCACGTCACCCACCCTCTGACTGGAGGAAAACGGCGACCGCCTGGGCCCGGTTGCGGGCATCGAGCTTGGCGTAGGCATTGCGGAGATGGAACTTGACGGTGTTGACCGTGACCCCGAACTCGGCCGCCAGCGACTTGTTGCTGTGCCCGTCGGCGAGCGCGGCGACGAAGGCCATCTCCCGTGGGGTCAGCGTGCTCAGCCGATCACTTCTCCATCGACGTACCTCGAGAAACGGGAACACCATCTGCCCGCGAGCCACCTCGACGACGATCTCGATGAGGCGGGCCGGCGGTTCGGTCTTCGAACAGAACGCCGCGCCCCCCAAGGCCATCACGGTGTGGGGAATGTTGGCCGCGGGGGCGCCCGTGTAGACGACCACTCGCGGGCCGTCGTCGCGATCGGCCACCGCTTCGAGTATCCGGCTCCCGGAGTCGGCCCCGAGCACCCAGCCGGTCACGGCGACATCGAAGGCCCGCTTCGTGGAGATGGCGAAGAACTCGTCGACACCGGCCGCGACGGCGATCTCCCCGATTCGCCCGTCCGCCCGGAAAAAGGCACGCAGACCCTCGGTGACCAGCGGACTCTTGTCCACGATGACGATGTCGATCGGCGCGGTCACACCTTCGGCTCCGGTACTCATCGGGTTCTACGCCGGAGCGTTCGAACCCAGCAGCTGATCGACGTGGTCGAGGAGTCGGTCGATCTCGGCCCAGGCCGGGCCGCCGGCATCGGGGGACAGCGCGTGACCGCCCCGGTCGGCATCGACGACGCCGGCATCGTGCGGGACGATCGCGAGCAGAGGAACCTCGTACTCCTCGCACAGTTGCTCGAACACGGCCCGGTCCTCGGGGAGGCGGGCCTTGTTCCCGACGCCGACGCAGTGCGGGATTCCGAGCTCGTCGGCCAGCGCGATCGTCCGGGCGGCCGTGATCACCGATTTCACCGTCGCCTCCATCACCATCAACAAGACGTCGGCGTGGGCCAGCGTGCCCCCGGATCGGCTGAGGTGTTCGATCCCGGCTTCCATGTCGATGAGGGTGATGTCGGCGTGTTGCTCCATGGCTTCGCCGAGGAGGCTTCGCACCGTCGCGTGACCACCGCAGGTGCACCCGGCTGCGGCCTCGGTGACCCGCAGCGCCGACATCACCGTCGGGCCGAGCGGGGTGGGCGCGCCATAGTCGTCGATCAGCTCATCCACCGTGAGGTCGCCTCGTTCTCCGACGATCACGGATCTCGGTAGGACCTGGAGGGCCTCGGTCTGTTCGACGCTCAGGCCGAGCGAGATCCCCAGATTCGGGTTGGAGTCCGTGTCGACCGCGATCACCCGGCGTCCACGCCTGGCGTAGGAGGCACAAACCATCGACGAGATCGTCGTTTTGCCCACCCCGCCCTTGCCGACTACTCCGATTTTCATCTGGGCCCTCGCTGGTCGGGTGCGTTGCCGCCAACCCAGCCGGAGAGACTAGGTGTCGACAACATCTAGCACATGGACTACGGTGTTGCGAAGTCGAAACGTCTTGCACGACCGCTCTGCGAGCGTGGAACACGAGCGTAGACGCCGAGGGGGTGTTGTTCAATGTGGCTGTGGTGGTTGGCGAACCTCGTGGGTCTGGTGATCGTCATCCCGCTGGTCATCCTGCTCGCGAACCGGGTCGTGCGGCCCGGCCTGGAGATCCAGGCCTACAGCGACGACATCCTCGAACACGGGGTGCTCCTCACCGAGAACCTGGTCCCTGTCTCGAAACTGGTCGACACCGACGCGAAGGTCGCGAAGGTCACCGGCGAGGCGGTGCGCTACGTGACTGCCCTGCGTCGACTGGTCTGATCGGAGAAACATGTCTGCCGTCGCGATCGTCACCCTCGTCCTCGTGGCAATCGCGGTGCTCGCCCTCGTCGGCTATCTCGTCCGGATCATCTTCATCTTGCGCCATGCCAACGATCAACTGGGCAAGATCACGTTCGGCGTGAGGGCCATCGCCCATCAAACGAAGCCGATCAACGAGCTGACCGGCAACATCAACGCCAATCTCGGCGCCGTCGCGGACGCACTCGAAGGCCTCGTGGCCGATGTGAGCCGGTCCGACGAGTCGGTCGCCTGAAGATCCGAAGGAGCACGGGATGACACTCGAATTTCGTTGAGTACACGTCGGCGTCACCGACTGTAAGTCGGTCACACGGGCAGAGACGGCCGAAGAGCTCGTCGAGAAGGTCGCCGCGCATGCGAGCAAGGCCCACGGGGTCGAGCTCAACGAGACGCTGGTCAACTACGCGCTTTCGACGGTGACCGAGACATAGCCACCCGCGACCCGAAAGAACTGAGATGGTGAGCAGATCGACCAGGAACTCGAACACGTTTGCATGGTTCGTGGTGGTTGTGGCCGGCGCGGTGATCCTGGCCGTCGTCTGGGGTCTCGAGCTGTTCCCGAGGCTCGACGCCGGTCAGAACGTGCTCGACGGTGCCCGGCCCGCGTTCACCGAGGAGCGAGTGGCCGGAGACCGGGTGGGCATCGGCATCGTCGACAACATCACGAACATGGCGGATCCGTTGGTCGACGCGCAGGGTGGCGCGGCCGGTGAGGTGGGGCCGCTGGTGGAGTTGGTGGCGGGGGCGACGGGGTTGACCGCCGATGAGGTGTTGGCGGCGCTCC
>JAJRXC010000028.1 GCA_024276495.1 Actinomycetes bacterium | reverse complement strand
GGGGTCGGCGCCACCGGCGCCTCGGCGGGCCCCAGCGCGACCGGCACACCGCGGACGGCCGCGACGCGCTGCACGACGGCGGCGAGCGCGCCGGCCGGTCCGTCGGTTGCCGCGTCGACCCAACGCTCGATCACCGAGATGTTCTCCAACGATGAACGACTCAACGATCTCGCCGGCTGGGACCCCGTCTCCGACTGATCCGCAGATCGTCGCGCTGATCGAGCGTTGGGTCGACGCGGCAACCGACGGACCGGCCGGCGCGCTCGCCGCCGTCGTGCAGCGCGTCGCGGCCGTCCGCGGTGTGCCGGTCGCGCTGGGGCCCGCCGAGGCGCCGGTGGCGCCGACCCCGGCGGTCGTGGCGGTCGACGCGCCGGAGGCCCTCCTGGGTGACGCAGGACCGTGGCTTCCGGGATTTCTGCGGGAGGCGTTGTCGGCTCACGCGGCCCGTCGCCGAGGGGGCGTGCACCACACCACTCCGGAGATGGCGCGGACCCTGGTCGATCTTGTCGCGGCGGATCACCGGTTCGACACGGCGACGGTCATCGAAGACCCGGCCGTCGGCGGTGGTGTGTTCCTGCTGGCCGCGTGCGAGCGGCTGGAGGGGCGCCGGGCCGATCGTGTGGGGCGGGTCGTCGGATCCGACATCGACCCGTTGGCGGTCGCCGTGACCCGCGCGGCGCTGCGTCTGTGGGCCGACGGCGCCGAGTTGCCGCCCGGATCGATCCGGGTCGCCGACGGACTCTCGGCTCGGGGTCACGACCGCCGGCCCGATGTGGTGATCGGCAACCCGCCGTTCCTCTCGCAGCTTCGTGACGACACGACCCGCGGCGAGGATCGACGCGCGGAACTGCGCCGCCGCTGGCCCGACGTCGGCGGCTATGTCGACGATGCGGCAGCGTTCCTGTTGGCGGCGGTCGACCGGGTCGCCGACGGGGGAGTGGTCGCCCTCGTGCAACCGAGCTCGTTTTGCTCCGCGCGCGACGCGCGACCGGTGCGGGCCCGACTCGAGGCTCAGGCGCCACTGATCGGCGTGTGGATCGACGGTGACCGACAGTTCGATGCGGCCGTCGACACCGTCGCGGTTCTCGTGCGCAAGGGTGCGCAGCCGGGCCCGGTCCGCCGCAGTCGGGGAGTGCCGGCGGTGGCCCTCGCCGATGCGCCGCCGCCCGATTCTTCGAGCTGGGCGCCGCTGTTGCTCGACGCGTCGACGCCCCGGCTCGGATCCGACGAACCGGTCGCGGGCCGCACGGTCGGTGAGGTCGCCACGGTCACCGCCGGCTTTCGCGACCACTTCTACGGGCTCCGAGGGGCGGTCGAGGAGGACGAGTCGGCCCCGCACCCCTTGATCACGTCGGGGCTGATCGACCCGCTGGAGTGTCGATGGGGTGTCGCGCCGTGCCGGTTCGATCAGCAGCGCTGGCGCCATCCGAGTGTCGACCCCGGATCGGTCGCGCCGGAGATTCGCGAATGGATCTCGGCCCGGTTGCGACCCAAGCTGTTGTTGGCGAGCCAGACGAAGATCATCGAGGTGGTGATCGACCGCGCCGGGGTGATGGTGCCGGGTACCCCGGTGGTGTCGGTCGAACCCGCATCGGATTCGCCCTCGTTGGCCCACCTCGCCGTCGCCCTCACGTCGCCGGTCGCCGCCCTCGTCCTGCTCGGGGAGGCGGCGGGATCTGCCCTTTCCCGCGACGCCATGCGGGTTTCCGCGGCGACGGTCGCCGGCCTGCCTCTTCCGGCCGAGGGGACGAGTTGGGACACCGCGGCGGCCGCCGTCGACGCGCTCGGGCCGACCGTCGAACGTAAGCAGTTGGTGGAGATCGGGCGGCTCTCGCTGGCCGCGTACGGCATGGCCGATCGGGTCGACATCTTGAATTGGTGGGAACTGCGACTTCCCCGCCGATAGGGTGCTCGTCAACATTCAGAGCGGTTCGGTGAACGATGTCGGGGAGCTGGCTCCCCGATGGAGCGAGCCGAACCCGGCAACCTGGGAAGGACACCCAAGGTGCCCACCCGTTTCGGCGGGGATGTGGTGATGGCCTCGGTCATCGCAACAAAGTGTCTGATGGTTCGCCATCACCACTGGGCTCCGGGAAGATCTCCTCGAGGTATCCGTGCACCCAACCGAGCGTGACCCACTCGGGTTCGAACCTCACCGTCGGTTCCCCACCGACCTTCCCGCGTCCGGAGCGTGGCAGCCCGGCGATCCTGTCGGTCACCGCCGGTTCGTGACGGTCACCGATGGTCGACCGTTCGCGCTCGAAGGCGGCGGACGGATCGACGAGGTCGTGATGGCGTACGAGTCGTGGGGAGAGCTCAACGCCGACCGTTCGAACGCGGTGCTCGTCTGCCACGCTCTGACCGGCGACTCCCATGCGGCCGGGTCGATCGGCCCTGGCCATCTCGGCGATGGTTGGTGGAACGATCTCATCGGTCCGGGGAGAGCACTCGACACCGATCGCTGGCATGTCGTGTGCGCGAACGTCCTCGGTGGCTGCCAGGGGAGCACCGGTCCGGCAAGCGTCGTTCCCGGTACCGACCGGCGCTACGGCAGCTCGTTCCCGCAGGTGACGATCCGAGACATCGTCCGGGCCCAGCGTCGCCTCGCCGATCGCCTCGGCATCGATCGTTGGCTGGCCGTGGTCGGCGGTTCGATGGGCGGGATGCAGGTTCTCGAGTGGGGGGCGATGTTTCCGGATCGGCTCCGCACCCTGATCCCGATCGCCACCTGCGCGGCGGCGAGCCCGCAACAGATCGGCTGGAGCGCGGTGCAGCGTCTCGCGATCGCCCACGACCCGCGGTGGCGCGGCGGCGACTACTACGACGCGGCGCCGGGTGAGGGGCCGTGGGCCGGGCTCGCGTTGGCTCGGGAGATCTCGCAGATCACCTATCGCACGACCGAGGTGTTCGACGAACGCTTCGGGCGTTCCCACCACAACCAGCGTGAAGAGTTCGACCATTGGGGTCGCTACGAGGTGGAGTCGTATCTCGATCACCACGGCCAGAAGCTGGTGCGCCGCTTCGACGCGAACTCGTTCCTCGTGCTCAGCAAGGCGATGGATCTCCACGACATCGGCCGCGGCCGCGGCGGGGTGGCGGCCGCGCTCGCCCGGCTCTCGATGCCGGTGCTGACCGCGTCGATCACCTCCGACACCTTGTATCCGCCGTATCAGCAGGCCGAGATCGACGGAGGGGTGAGGGCGGCCGGAGGGACCTGCGAGTACCACGTGATCGACAGCCCGCAGGGCCACGACGGCTTCCTCCTCGAATCGCTCCATCTGGGTCCGCTCATCGCCCGCACCGTCTCCGACGCCGAGGAATCCGCATGACCACCGACCACGACCCCCAGACGACCGCGATCCGGGCGGGGCGGATGCACAACGACACCGCGTTGGCGCCGGTTCTGTGGGCGAGCAGCACCTTTGTCGCCGGTGGTGTCGAGGAGGCGCAGCGGCTCGCGACCGACCTCACGGCGCCGAAGTTCTACGGACGCCACAGCAACCCGACCGTCGCCGATTTCCAGAACGCGATGGCGGATCTCGAGGGAGCCGAGGACTCGCGGGCCTTCGCGTCGGGGATGGGTGCGGTGAGCGCGGTGATCCTCGGGTTGTGTTCGTCGGGCGATCACATCGTCGCTCAGACGCAGCTCTACTCCCACACCCAACTCCTGTTCCAGTCGGTGTGTCCCCGGTTCGGGATCGACGTGACGTTCGTTGATGGCACCGATCCCGACGCCTGGGAGGCCGCGGTCGTGCCCGGCCGTACCGTTCTGTGCTTCGCGGAGACGCCGGCCAACCCGAAGCTGGCCCTCGTCGACCTCGAACGGTTCGGGGCCATCAAGGGTCCGATGACGGTGGTCGACGGGACGTTCGCGCCGCCGCTGATCCAGCGGCCCCTGGAGTACGGCGTCGACCTGGTGATCCATTCGGCGACCAAGGCGATCGCCGGTCACAACGACGCCATGCTCGGCGTCGTGTCGGGAAGCGAGGAGCTCCTTGCGTGGATTCGCGGGTTCGCGATCCTCCACGGTGCGGTCGCGTCGCCGTTCGATGCGCTCAACGGGATCCGCGGCATCCGCACCCTGGCGGTGCGGCTTCGCCAGCAGAGCGAGACGGCGTGTGCCCTCGCCGAGATGCTCGAGTCGCATCCGGGTGTCGCCCGGGTCTTCCATCCCGGCCTTCGTTCCCATCCCCAGTTCGACCTGGCCGAGCGACAGATGGCGTTGCCGGGCGGGCTCGTCACCTTCGATCTCGTTGCCGGACGGGCTGCGGGTCGGCATCTGGTGGACAGTGTCGAGCTCGCCCAGCTCGCGACGTCGCTCGGCGGGCCCGAGACCTTGTTGACCCACCCTGCGTCGACGACGCACGTCGGGCTGCTCCCCGAGGAGCTCGACGCGGCCGGAATCGGCGAGGGCACGGTTCGGATGTCGTGTGGCCTCGAACATGTCGACGATCTCGAACGCGATCTTCGTCGGGCGCTCGACTCGTTCGCGTGACATGCCCGAGCTCCTCGAGATAGAGACGTACCGGCTCGCGGCCGACGCCGTGGTGGGTCGGCGGATCGGCTCCGTGTCGGCGCCCGACGACTGGTATGCGAAGCGGGCGACGACGACGGAGGAGTTGCGGTCGGTTCTGCCCGGTCGGCAGATCACGGGAACCCGTCGAATCGGCAAGTTGTTGCTGCTCGACACGGACGGGCCGGTGCTGGGGCTCCGGTTCGGGATGACCGGTCGACTGCTGATCGACGGTGGTGCTTCGATCGACCGGCTCGAGTACTCGAGCGACCGCGACGATTCGGCATGGGATCGTTTCGGACTGACCTTTCGTGGTGGGGGAGAGCTGGTGATTCGTGACCCCCGTCGACTCGGCGGGGTTGAGCTCGACCCCGACGAGTCGGTGCTGGGTCCCGACGCCGGAACCGTGACGCTGGCGCCGTTTCGCCGGATCCTCGCGGCGTCGTCGGCGCCGGTGAAGGCACGGCTGATGGACCAGTCGAAGTTGGCGGGGCTCGGCAATCTGTTGACGGACGAGACCTTGTGGCGGGCCGGCATCGATCCGAACCGGCCGGCCGGGTCGCTCGCCTCCGAGGAGGTGGCCCGGCTGCATCGGGCGATGCGGCGCACGATCGTGGTCCTGGGTCGCCGCGGCGGCAGTCATTGTGGCGATCTGCAACCCGCTCGTGTGCGGGGCGGGCGGTGCCCGAAGGACGGCGAGGAGCTCTGCCGCGAGGATGTCGGAGGCCGCACGACCTACTGGTGCCCGCGACATCAGTCGTGAAGCCGATACGGTCCCTTGTCGTGGGTTGGATGAAGGTGGCCTCGGCGGCGCTGGTCGCGGCGGTGAGTCTCTCTCTGGCCGCCCCCGCTGCCGCGCAGGAGCAGCCGGAGCCGAGCGACGATCCCGCGGTCACCGTCATCGACGACGGGCAGGAGGCACAACCCGAGATCCAGGTCGTGCTCGACGAGGACACCAGCGCCGTCGTGCGAAGAATCCGTCGTGAGCTGGTCGTCGTCGCGATCGCCATGACCGCGGGTCTGCTCGTGTTCGTGTGGCACACCAGCCCTTCTCGGCGCCTGCGGGTCGCAACTCGTCGAGCGACCGCGACGACGGCTCCCGCCGACGACGGCTGAGGCTCCTGTCGGCTCGGGCCGATATCATCATCCCATGGCTGATGCATTCGATGTCGACGCGATGATCTCCCGTTTCCGCGACCGGGCGGCTTCTGTGAAGAAGCGCAACCTGCCGCCGGTCGGCGGCGACGAGCGGCAACGTTTCCTCGATCAGGCGCAGAACGACTACCAGGACTACGCCATGATCGGCGACGCCGAGGCGTCACTCGTCGACGGGATCCTGACGTTGACGATCGATCTGCGACCCGCGGACGACTGAGTCGCTGTGCGGCGGCCGCGGTTGATCTACATTCGGACCATGTCGACCGAGGAGCAATCGAGTGTCTGACGAATTCGATGCCGACGACGTGCCGCCGCCACCGCCACCGCCGGCCCCGCCGCCACCCCCGCCGCCGCCACCACCGCCCGCGTCGCCGTCGCCACCGGCTCCCGGGATCGGCGATCTGCCGGCGGGTGATCCGCCGCCCATCGCCGGCGTCGAGATCACCCCACCGCCGGTTCCCGGCGTGTCCGGTGTGTCACCGCCGGCCCCTCCGCCACCCCCGCCTCCGGCTCCCGAGCCGCCGGCTCCGCCGAGCGATCCTTCCGCCGCCGCGCCAGCACCCCCGCCCGTTCCCGCGCCGCCACCTCCGCCCGCCGTGGCGCCCGCACCCCCGCCCGCCGTGGCGCCCGCACCGCCGCCCGCGGCTCCAGCTCCGCCGCCGGTCGCGGAGCCGCCGGCCGCCGCGGCCCCTCCACCTCCTACGGCTGCGCCGCCGCCACCGTCGCCGGTGCAACCGCCGCCGTCTCCGGTCGACGCGGCCGCCCCCGCCGTGGAGCCGCCACCGGCGCCCGCACCGGCCCCCGCCGTGCCCGCGGAGCCTCCCGCGGCGCCGGAGCCGCCTCCGGTCGTGGCCCCGGCCGCTGCCCCGACACCGGCGGCCGAAGCGATGCCCGACGCCGCGTCCGGGCCCGGGTTGACCGATCCGGCCGGATTGGGGGCCGCAGTCGGGCGTCTGTCCGGTGGTGCTCGCAAGGCCGGACATGCGGCGTTCATGGTTCTTGCCCGTTCGCTCGAAGAGGGCGAGATGGTATCGGTCGTCGCCCAGTGCCGTTTCCGTGGCGCGCCGGGTGCGGTGGCCCTCACCGATCGTCGGCTTCTGGTCGTCAACGCCCGCGAGTGGGAACCCGATGTGTTGCCCGTCGGCTTCGAGCCGGGGTTGACGGTGCAGGGCTGGCAGGACGAGCGGCACGCTGCGTTGGTCTTCAGCCGAGACGGCCACGATCTGGTGATCGACAGGATCGGTGACCGGGCACTGGCGCAGGAGGTTGCCGCCGGTGTCCGCGCCCGAGTCGGGGGTTGATGCGGTGACGGTGCATGATCGGCGGGCGAGACGATACAGTTGCAGGCCGTTGCGGACGTAGCTCAGTTGGTAGAGCGCAACCTTGCCAAGGTTGAGGTCGCCGGTTCGAACCCGGTCGTCCGCTCCAATAGAAAGCCCAGGTCAAGGCAGGTTTTCTGCAGAGACGGTATCGGTGCCTGGCGGTCGCATCCCATCCCGCCATCCCATCCCCGGCAGAATTCGCGTAACATCGAGTCCGTGAAGGGTTCGGTTCGCAGACGTGACCGTGGTGTGTGGGAGGTACGTGTGTATCTCGGCCGCGACGCGGAGTCCGGCAAGAAGCGGTATCGGTCGCGGACTGTTCGGGGATCGAGGCGCGACGCGGAACGGGTCTGTCGGGATCTCGTAGCCGAGGTCGAGGTCGCAGGGTCGGAGGAGGATACGAGCGAGTTGTTGTCGGTCTCGGCTTGGCTCGACGAGTGGTGGGCGGCGAAGCGAGTGACGATCTCGCCGACGACCGCTTCGGCCTGGCGGTCGTCGGTTGAGCTGTATCTCAAGCCGGAAATCGGTGAGATGGCGCTTCATGAGGTGCGGGGTCACCACCTGGAGTCCCTCTACCGGACGTTGATTGACAATGGGCTGTCGGCGGCGCGTGTTCAGAAAGTCCACACCGTCGCGTCAGTCGCGTTCAAGGCGGCCGTCCGCCGCGAGCTCATCGCCGCGTCCCCGGCCGCAACCGCGCGTGCGCCGTCGATCGGTCGCCAGGAGCCGACCGCCCCAACGCCTGAAGAGGTCGCTTTGATCCTCCGAGCGGCGCAGGGCGAGCCCGAGTTGTACTCGTTCTTGATCGTCGCGGCGAACACCGGAGCAAGGCGGGCCGAGGTCTGCGCCCTGCGATGGTGTGATGTCGATCTGACTGAACGTGTCGTCACTATCTCGCGGTCGGTGGTGAAGGGCGCCGGGGGCGGAGCTTCAGTTCGTCAGACCAAGACGGGCGTCGCAGGACAGACGGCCATCAGCGGACAGGTTGCGGACGTTCTCGGTGATCTCTGGGCGCTTCGAGAGGAAGCCGCCTCGTCGGCGGGGGTGCAACTCGCGGCGACGGCGTTCATCTGGTCACAGGACGTCGGCGGCGTTCGTCCGGTGTATCCCGACACGATGACTGCCCGGTTCGCGCGTGTCCGTGACGAGGTGGGGCTCGGTCATATCCAGCTTCGCCATCTGCGCCACTTCGCTGCCACCCAGATGCTGTCAGCGGGCGTGGACGTGCGAACCGTCGCAGGACGGCTTCGCCACGCTCGCCCAGCGATGACACTCGACAGATATGCCGCATGGGTGCCGGCTCGCGATCGAGAGGCCGCTGACGTCCTCGACAACCTGGGCTGATCCCGGGTGCGCTGCCATGGCCCGAGGCCCCGCGGCGCAGTTGAGCGACGGGCATGTGGTTCCAGTCAGTCCGTTCGGCCGGCACTTTCCAGCAGCCTGTCGAGCGCGTCCGTCGGGATGACGAGTCGGCGGCCCAGACGGAGCACCGGGAGCTTTCCGGTCCGGGCAAGCTCGTATGCGGTCGACCGCGAGATCCCAAGAACGTGGGCGGCTTCGGGAAGAGTGAGCGTGGCCCGTCCTCGTGACGTCTTCGAAATGGGGCAATCATTGGCCAGGCTCTCAAATGCCAGAGCTGCCGGACGACGGCCGGTCACGATTGATCTCGGCGTCTGGACTCTGCGGACCTCGCGGTTCGCTCGTCGAGCCAGGCCTGGATCTCGTCGCTGCTGAACCTGATCTTGTCGCAGATGTCGCAGTGGGGTATCCGTCGATGCGCCACAAGCCGGCGGACCTGCCGCGTCGAGATGCCGAGGCGCCTCGCTGCGACCCGCGGGCTGATGAGCGGGAGACCGAGCCCAGACTGATGTCTTGTGTGTGGGTTGGGTTTTCTGTTTTTCATGTACACCTGTGGCCCGCCGAATTCTGCGATTGGGACAGATTGGCGCAAGAAATCGGGAACGAGAGTTAGCTCGTCGGGCCTATAACCCGAAGGTCGCAGGTTCAAATCCTGCCCCCGCCACCACTCAAAAGGCCCGGAAACCAGCGGTTTCCGGGCCTTTGTCATCTTTAGCCCGGATCTTTCGTAGCTGAGTCTGGGAAGGCTCGCGAAAAGCCCTCCGACCTGGGAAGATGTGAGTTCCTACACAAACATCAAACGGACCAGTTCCGGAGGGCTTTCGATGGGCAACGTTACCACTC
>JAJRXC010000027.1 GCA_024276495.1 Actinomycetes bacterium | reverse complement strand
GTCGTCGACGACAACGTCACCGAACCACCCGAACCAACCGGATTCGGCGCCCCCACCCCACTCATCGTCAACTCGATATCAGTGAACGTCCCCGTCGCACTGTTCTGACACGCATTCGTCGTCGTCTGCGACCCCGCACTGGCGCTGCTGACCGTGAACGCGAACGGTGCGACCATCAGGACGGTCGCCATGACGGCGATACGGATACGTCGACGGTTGGTGATTCTTTGCATTGCTCGATTCCCCCCGGATGAGCTGAGTCTACGGCGGAACCCTAACTGACCACGGAGCGCGGCCGCAATACGGAACTGCAGACCGCCGTACGCGGTGGTAGCTCCGGGGGTCGACGCGACGCGATGTTCTTGACACGACTGGGCCGTGTGACCTAGAACACTCACGCGCGACTTCGGTCGCTGCACCGCACTTGGGGGAGTCGGGCGAACAATGCTGGGTATCCCCCGTAGGAACAACGCGATGCGCGTGGAGGGGGAGGTGGTAGGTACACGGCAGAGTGATTCCGACCACAGTTCGTGGTCAATCGGCGCTGCCGGCCATGCGCACAGTGTGGCCGACCGCTCCGGTCGAAGGGGATCATTCGGCTTCCGCGCTGACATGCCGGCGCTCCACGATCGACGCGATCGCGTCGGTTGTCTGAACCACTTACGAAGTAGGAGTACACGTAACGAGATCATTGAGACGACGCATGAGCGTCGTTGCCACCATCGGCATTGTCGCCGGGATCCTCGCCGTAGGCGCAGCGACCTCGCCGGCATCCGCAGGCACGGCAGTGAACACCAACGCCTGTCAGAACAGCGCGACCGGTACGTTCACCGACGTCGCCATCACCACCAACGGTGTCGGCGCACCGAACCCGGCCACGCTGGGTGTCGACACGGTGACCGTCACCGGCGCGACCTACGACGCGTTCTTCGACGCGGCCGTGCTCGTCGCCGGGTACAACCTGGGCCTTCTCACCACCGGTGTGAACAACATCCCAGGCACACTCGAGGCGACGATCACCGCATCGAACACCGTGGAGGGCTCCATCACCACGGCGCCGATCGCGCTGCTCGGTCAGACGACCATCACCGATCCGGACGGAACTCCAGGTACGGGCGACGAGACGGGCACGGATCTCGCGATCTCGGTCCCGCTTCCCGACACCACCTGGACCCCGACCGGCGGCGACATCGAGATTGCCGACGGCGGCGGCGTGATCATCGCCTCCGTGGCCGGCGGTCTGATCAACGTCACCTTCACCTGCCAGGTCGGCACATCGACCCCGGCCGGCTGTGTCGCTGATCCGCTCGTCGACTGCACCGGCTTCACGCCTGCGGCCGCGACCGCGTTCGACACCGTCACCGTGATCGCCCCGCCGGCGCCCCCGGTCTGCAACAACAGCTCCACCTCCGTGGGAGGTGGCCAGTCGGTTCCAATCGATTTGGCTGCGTTGTGTTCTGACCAGAACAACGACATGGATGTGACGACGTTCGCAGTCGGTGACGGCATCAACGCCCTCACTGCTCCAACCGACGGCACAGTGACCGTTGATGCCAGCGGTTTGGCGACGTACACCAACACCACGTTGCCGGTGGGTGGATCCGACTCGTTCGGCTTCACGGTCAACGACACCGCCGGTCTCGGACCGAGCATCGAGGCGATCGTCACGATCAGCGTGTTGGGCAACCTCTGTGATGCGACCACAGGCCCGTGTACGTTGACGCAGATCGTCACCTTCAATGTCATCGGGGCAACCCTGACATTGGAGCAGACGGGTCAGTTCGTGGCGCTCAGCGACATCACGTTGGACGGCACACCGCAGGTGGCCACCGGTTCTCTCAACGACCTCACCGTGCTCAACGCACGTGGTGATGCCGCCGGGTGGACCGTCTCCGGCTACGCAACCGACTTCGGCTCGCCCGGCGCGCCGACGTTCGATGCGGATGGTCCCGGACCGACACCTGCCGTCTACAGCTGTGGCGGCTTCGCCGGCTCGGCGTTGGCCGGTGTGGCTCCGAACGCACCGGATCGCCTCTGCATCCCCGGCGACAACCTGGGCTGGGCGCCGACTGCGTCCGTCGCCCACGCGGTCATCCCCGGTGATGTCGCGGCGGTCACCGCCGGCCCGGCTTCCGCGGCCGACGCCACGGCGTGGCTGGCCGAGCTGATCGCCACCGGCAACGCCGACGGCATCGGCGGCTACGAAGGCAACCCGGCGCTCGGTGGTCTCAACACCAGCGAGCTGTGCTCCGCGGCAGCCAACGTCTCGGGCGGAACCTTCGCCTGTGACGCTGACCTGTTCCTCGGGGTTCCGGCCAGCGCAGGAGCGGGTGCCTACAACGGCGCCATTCTCTTGACGCTGTCGTAACCGGCGCGGTACTGCTGGAGGGGGTGTCGCACTCGTGCGGCGCCCCCTCTTGCGTCTCCCATCCGTTATCCACTCGATCGTCGTCGACGTCGACAAGGAGCAACCGAAGCGATGCCCAACACGTTGACCCGCGGCCTCCGGTTCGTGATGGTCGTGACCACACTCGCGCTGCTCCTCGTCACCCAGGGGGCGGGGCCGGCCACCTCGGCGGCGAACGACGTTTTCTCGGTGGAGCCGACCGCTCCCGAGGGCACGGGGCAACGACCGTGGTTCGTCTACTCGTTGCAACCCGGCCAGATCTTCCAGGACAGCGTCGACATCAAGAACTTCAGCGACAACGAGCTGACGCTCCTTCTCTATCCGTCCGACGGCATCACGATCCCGGGCGGCGGGGGTTTCGCGCCGCTTCGGGAGGACCAGACCCCGACAGGGGCCGGCACGTGGGTCACGCTTCCGGTCGACCAGATCACCCTTGGTCCCCGCGAAGGCGCCACTGTTCCGTTCCAGATCGAGATCCCGGTCGATGCCGAGCCGGGCGACCACGCCGCGGTGATCGTCGCCTCCGATCCCGAGGGCTCGGTCGGCGAACCCGACTCCGACAACCCGCTCACCATCACGGTTCGCAACCGGGTCGGCTCCCGGATCTATGTACGGGTGGCCGGTCCGCTTGAACCGTCGATTCGGGTCGACGACATCACCATCGAGCATGGTCGGGCGATCAATCCGTTGACCGAGGGCACGGCGACGATCCGCTACACCGTCTCCAACACCGGCAACATCCGTCTGTCCGAGGACATCCAGGTCAAGATCAAGGGACTCTTCGGCCGCACGGTGGCGACGCTCGAGCCTCGAACGTTTCCCGACGTCCTGCCCGGCGGCGTGATCGTCGTGACCGAAGTCGTGACGGGCCTGAACGCGTGGGAGCCCCTGTCCGCGGAGGTGTCGGCCGTCGCCCGCGAGGTGTCGACGAGCCGATCGCGGACCTTCTACCCGATTCCGTGGCCCTCGGTCATCCTCATCCTGCTCGCCATCGTGCTCTTCGCCGCATGGTTGTGGGTTCGTCGCCATCCCCGCGACAACGAACCGGAAGAGACATCCGGTGACGACCCCGCCGCCGGTCCCGGCGCCGGGCCGCGCGAACACGTGGAGGCAACATCATGATCACGCGCCGAATCGCGCTTCTCCTCGCCGTCGCAGCCGCGACCGTGCTGCTGTCCTCGGCGGCTGCGATCGCCCAAGACGACGCCCCGGAACCGACACTCGAGTCGAACCTCGCCGGCGCCGGCTTTGGCGAACGGGTCATCGTCAGCGGCACCAACTGGCCCCCGAACTCGATCGTGCAGGTCCAGACCTGCGGCAATCTGGGCCTCAACGGCACGAGTGACTGCGATCAGATCACCACCGTTCAGGCCGGGGTGAACACCGCCGGCACCTTCGCCGCGGTGATGCTCATCGGCAATCCCCCGGTCCCGTGCCCGTGTGTGTTCCTGGTGACGAGCCAGTCGTCGGGTCTCGTCGAGTCTCTCGAGTTCGAGCTGCGCGGTGCCGCGGTGAGCGACGATGAGCCCGCCGGGATCGTCCTTCCCGAGCGACGGCTCAACATCAGCGAGGCGCGCATCGAGGGTTCCGGGCCGTGGACGGCGCTGTTCGGGGCGCCACCACAACGCACGTTCGTGCTCACCATCGTCAACACCGGCGCCGTACCGGTGAACAACCCGTCGATCGTGCTCGGTCTCGGCAAGGGCGCCGATCCGACCGGCTTCGTCGCGGCGCCCGAGATCGATCGAATCGAACCGGGAGAGTCCGTGACCGTTCGTGTCCCTCTCGAGCTTCCCGTCATGGCCATCGGGACGTATGCCGTCGTCGGTTCGATTCCGGGGTTCGACACCCCGATCGAGTTCCGGGCCGAGACGAGTCAGATTCCCTGGCTTCTGCTCCTCATCCCCGTCCTGATTCTCGTACAGGTCGGGCTCTTGGCGATCCGGAATCGGGTTCGCGCCAGGCTCGAGGAACGTGACGCAGCGCTCCGACCGGTCGTCGTGGCGGCACCCGAGGTGCCGGCGCCGCCCCGGACTCCCGAGGAGTTGGCCGTCATCGACCTGCGCGAGGAAGAGCCGATCGATGTCGATGCGGCGTGGGACGAACCGGCGCCTCGCGAAGAACCGGTCGAGATGGACGAGACCGTCGACGCCGTTCAACACCACGGCGAGCCGGATACCGGTGACGCCGACACCAGTGACGCGGACACCAGCAGCGCCGACACCGGTGACGCGGACACCGGCGACGCGGACACCGGCGAGCTCGAGATCATCATCGGTGAAGAGCTGAGCGCGGTCTTCGACGAGGCGTTCCGGCAACGGGACGACTCGATCGACGACGACGCGTTCCGGACCCTCGTCCTCGACCTGGCCGCGACGGCCGCGGGTCGTGTCGCCGACCGGGCCCCGCTCGAACCCGATGAGCGGCGTGCCCTCGACCTCGAGATGGCCGATGCCGTCCTCGGCGCCTTCGGGCTCGAGTCTGCCGCGGTGAAGACGACCGGGGCGCCGCCGTGAACTTGACATGTGGTCGAGTCGACCACTAAGAGTGAGAAACTGGGAGAGCGGCGAGCGACCGACATGGTCGACGATGAAGGGCGAAACTCGCGAGATGTGCACAGCAGCAGCAAGAACCGGCAATCGTCGGCCCGCTCGACCATGAACGCCGCGCGCCGGGCCCACACCCGGGTCGGAATCCTTGTCGTCGCCGCCCTCGTCGGTGTCCTCACCACCGCTCCGGCGTTCGCCGCCGCCACGCCGGTCGACGTCTCGGGACCGGTCGACGGGCTGGGCCCCGGCATCGCGCTCGCGCCCTCGAGCAGTGTCGTTGCCGGAATGACGCTGACGATCACGGCCGAGAACCTCCCCTCCGCAGCCGAAGCGGCCGCATGGATCGACGACGGCGACTTCAGCAACGAGACCGGCACCTACACCGGTGCCCTCACGATCGCGCTCTGCGGCAATGCCGACAGCGGCGGCGTGCCGTTGGGCGCAGCTTTCGACCCGGCACTGCACTGCGACGGCGGTGATGCCCGATCGGCGACGTTCGTCGTCTCGGCGAACGCCACGGCCGGCGCGCTCAGCACACCGGTCGTGACACGCGACGGTCTGGGGCAGTTCGATTTCGACAACGACGGCGACCCACTCACCCCGACCGTCCTCGCGTCGGACGGCATCGGCTCCGCGCTTGCGACATGTGTTCCGTCCGCTGACCCGTGTCGCTACCTGGTGCAGGACGGGCTCTCGTTCTCCGGCCTCGCCTCGTTCAACGTCGTTCCCGCCCCGACGCTCACGATCACCTCGATCACCGGTCAAGCGGTCGGTGCGCTGGCCGCTCGCGCCGGCAACGACCTCGTCGTCTCCGGAACCGGCTGGGACCCCGCCTCCGGTCTCGCCGTCGCCCTCTGCGACGGCGCCGACGAGCTCGTCTGCGACGCCTCGAGCTCGACCGCAGGCCTCACCGTCGACGCCGGCGGGGTGATGAGCGGAACGGTCCCCGTCACAGCCCTCAACACCACCGGGCTGCGGTCGTTGAAGATCACCCAGACGAGCAACGGCGTACGGGCGCTGGCCCCGATACGGGTGCTGGGCACCCGGTCGATCACGATCGACCCGACGAGTGGTGGGGCCTCGACCGCGGTGAACATCACCGGCACCGATTTCGATCCACTTCAGGCGGTCACCGTGACCGGGTCTGATGGTGTGAACCCGACATCCGACGTCGGCGTGGGTGTCGTCGACGCCAGCGGTGCGCTCACCGGATCGATCCTTGTGCTCTCCCCCGCCACGGTCAGCATCGTCGTGACCGAGGACGACGCTCCCACCTCGGAAGGCGCGTCCGCCGGCTTCGGCTTCACGATCGAATCGCAGGTCGGACAACTCACGGTCGACGGCAGCGCCCTCACCCTCACCCAGACCGGCGGTCTCATCTCGATGAGCCCTGTCACCCTCGCCGACGGTCTGGTCCAACAGTCGACCGGCATGATCCAGACGGTTTCGCTGACCGACTCGAGAGGCACGCTCTCGGGTTGGGCGGTCACCGCCACCGCGACCGACTGGACCGACATCGCCGAACCCGACCCGTTGAATCCGTCGGCCAACCGCGTGATCCCCGCCGGGAACCTGGCGTGGCTTCCCACATGCGCACCCGCGACCGGTTCCACCGCCAACCCGGCCGACGTCGTCGCGGGTCCCCCCGCGACATTGGACCCGACGGTGGCCGCCACGCTCTGCTCCGCCGCACCGGGGGGTGGAGGCGGCGGATGGGTCGCGGACGCCGCGTTGTTGCTCGACGTTCCCTCGAGCATCGCGGCGGGGACCTACCAGGCCACATTGACGATCGTCGCGGTCTGATCTTGGTGGTCGACGGCTCGGGCATCGCGCCTCGCCGGTCCCCGGCTCGGCTTCTGGCAGCGCTGGTGGTCGCCGCGCTCGGCGTACTCGCCGCCCCGACGACCGCCGCGGCCCAGAGAGGCGACTTCAGCGTCACACCGGTGGTCGACGACGTCGGCGAACGACCCTTCTTCGCCTACGACCTCCAGCCCGGCGACGTGATCGAGGACGCGCTGCGCCTGACCAACCTCTCGGCCGACCCGCGGACG
>JAJRXC010000026.1 GCA_024276495.1 Actinomycetes bacterium | reverse complement strand
TGACCGGCAAAGACGAAGACATCTTCTCATGTGTCGGCCCGACCACCGGGACGGCCACATCATGCACCAGCTTCTCGATGCTCTTCGACGGCAGCCTCGTCCTACCCGGCGGCACCGACCTCAACGCCATCGACCGCATCTGACCCACGGCATGAGAATCTCGAAAGGTCTCGGTTCTCCCGTCGGACGCTTCGGGTGGGGAACCGCGCTGTTCATCTGTGTGAGCGTCCTGGCATCAGCGGTCTTCGCGGTGCCGACGGCCGGCGCGGCCGCGGACGAGATCGTCACCGTGATCGTCACGATGAAGGACCAGGCCGAGATCCTCGATGCCCGAATCGGCGATGGACAGCCACCCGAGCAGGCGGCCGAGTCGCTTCAGGACCATGCCGACACAACGCAGACGCCGCTGCGCTGGAAGCTTCGGTTGATGATGACCGAAGGAAAGGTGATCTCATACACGCCACTGTGGATCTTCAGCGGGTTCGTCGTGACCGCCCGGCGAAGCGCGCTCGGTGAGATCGCGTCACAACCGGGCGTTCTCCGAGTGGAGCTCGACGAGCCGATCACCCTCGCGGCGACAGATCTGCTCGCCCCGGCGGAGCCGAACATCGCCACCGCGAACGCGCCGGCAGTCTGGGACCAGGGGTTCACCGGAGAAGGTGTCGTGATCGCCACGCTCGACACCGGCGTCGACATCACCCATCCGGACCTCGCCGGGAAGTGGCGGGGAGGCACGAACAGTTGGTTCGACCCCTATGGCGACAGTCCGGTCGTCCCGTTCGATCCCGAAGGGCACGGAACCGGGGTCATGTCCCTGGCGGTTGGTGGTGATGCCGGCGGTACCGCAATCGGGATCGCGCCGGGCGCGACTTTCATCGCGGCCAAGATCTTCGATCTTCAGGGTCAGAGCACGGTCTCGAAGGTCCACGAGGCGTTGCAATGGGTGCTGGATCCGGATGGCGATCCTCTGACCGACGACGCCCCGGACATCGTCAACAACTCCTGGACGTTCACGAGCGCGGGGTGCAATCTCGAGTTCGAGTTGGACCTTCAAGCCCTTCGGGCCGCCGACATCTTGCCGGTGTTCGCGGCGGGAAACGGCGGTCCGGCGACGGGGACCAGCCTGAGTCCCGGCAACAATCCGTCGGCATTCTCGGTCGGCTCGGTGGACGGGACCGATGTCATCGCCTCGTCCAGCTCCCGGGGGCCGAACGCCTGCGCCCCGACGACCGGCTTTCCGGCGATGGTCGCTCCGGGTGTGTCGGTCAGGACCGCGGCGCTCGGGGGTGGCTACTCGGTCCGCAGCGGCACCTCGTTCGCGGCGCCACAGGTGTCGGGTGCCGCGGCGTTGTTGCGCAGCGCCGATCCGACGCTGACGGTTGCCGAGCTCGAGACCGCGCTGATCTCGGGTGCGATCGATCTCGGACCGCCCGGCCCCGACGAGGCGTACGGCAACGGACGGCTCGATGCGCTGGCCGGCCTCCCGGTGCTCCCACCACCGCCGGTTCCGTCGACTGATTTGACGGTGTTCTCGTTGACGGCGGATGTGTCGTTGCCGGGGTTGGGGTTGGTGGCTGATGAGGACATTGTGAGTTTCGATGCGGTGTCGGGTGAGTTC
>JAJRXC010000025.1 GCA_024276495.1 Actinomycetes bacterium | reverse complement strand
GGTTGATGCTCCATCGGTGCGGTCGGCGCGCCCGCCACTATCGGGGCTGACTATCCGAGAGGATCTGGTAGGTGTCGTGCAGCAGCGCGAGGTTCTCGTCGAGATCGTGCGACAACACGTCGACCAGCACTGTATCGAGTCTGTGCGTCGCCACCAGCGCCGCGACCCCCGCCGAGCATTCCTCGGGTGTTCCGTTGATCTGGTAGTCGTGGAGGAGGTCGTCGGTGATCACGCCGGAGAGCCCCTCGGGGTCGTGGTCGATCGCGGCACGAACGACCGCGGCTCGTTCGTCGTCGTCGAGCCCGAGCGACCGCAGCACCCGTTCGGGGGAGTCCATGAGGACGTAGCCGATGGTGCGACGCTGCTCGTCGACCATCTCCGGGGTGTAGGCGATGCGACCGAGATAGATCCGTTCGGGCCGACGACCGCCCGCGCCGGCCGCGGCTTCGTCGACGATCGTCAACGCGGCGTCGAGGTCGGGCTTGACCGTGAGCAGCGCCCCGTCGGCCACTCGACCGGCGAGGCGCAACAACAGCGGCCCGCGACTGGTGATCCAGATCGGGATGTCGCGGGCCCCGTTGCCGAGCTGCGCGCCCCGCAACGAATGCTGTTCGCCTTCCCAATCGACGACCTCACCGGACCAGAGGGCCCGAAGGACCTCGATGGTGTCCCGCACCACCCGATACGGACGCTCGCGGGGGATTCCCATCGGGGACAACACCATCGAGCCACCGGCCAGCAACGTCACGAACGCCCGCCCGCCGGAGAGCTCGTCGATCGTGGCGACTGCCGCGGCGGTGACGGCAGGGTGACGGGTGTACCCGTTCGTGGCGGGGCCGATGCGCATCGTGTCGGTCTCGCGGGCGATGGCGCCCATGCAGGCGTAGACGTCGGGATGGAATCCCTCGTCGGCCACAAGGCAGTAGTCGTAGCCGATGCGCTCGGCCTCGATGCCGAGCTCGACGACGGCATCGGCCGGCATCAACGGCACGATGTGGACACCGAACTTCGTCAAGCTCAGCCCGCCTCGGCCTTGCGGTGACCGAAGCGCTGCCCACCGTCGATCACGAGGTACTCGCCGGTGACGTAGTCGGCTTCGATCAGGTACTTCACCGCGTGGGCCATCTCCTCGGGGGTGCCCCAACGGTCGAGGAGCGTCTTGTCGGCGGTGCGCTGGTAGCGGTCGTCGTCGTAGTCGTGGGGGCGCAGGGCGGGCCCGAAGACGACCGCGTTGGCCCGGACCGTCGGGGCGAGCTCGAGCGCGAACTGGCGGGTCATCGCGAGGATCGCCGACTTGCCCACCGCGTGGCCGATGTAGCCGGGCCAAGCCTCGAACGCCGAGAGGTCGCTGACGCTGACGATGGCGCCGCCACCTCGTTCGAGCATCGAGGGAGCGACGAGGTTCGTGCAGTTGAACGGTCCGTTGACGAGGGTGCTGATCGCCTGGTTCCACACGGTGAGATCGGTCGTCGGAAACGGATCGGCATGGAATGTGGAGGCGTTGTTGACGAGCACGTCGATCCCGCCGAAGCGGGTGATCGCGGCGTCGACCATCGCCTCCACGGCGACGGGGTCGCCGACGTCGGCGGCGACGGGGAGGGCCCCGACGCCGAACGCCTCGACCTCCGCCGCGGTCGCCTCCGCCTCCTCGGCGGAGTTGTTGTAGTTGATCACCACGTTGGCCCCGGCCTCGGCCAGTGTCAGCGAGATCACCCGTCCGACCCGTTTCGCGCCCCCGGTGACAAGGGCCGTCTTTCCGTCCAGTTGCATCCTTTGTTTCTAGTCGCTTCCGGCCGGCGATGATCTACCAGGTGCAGGCTCCGCCACTCACGTTGAGCGACTCGCCGGTGATGTAGCCGGCTTCGTCGGAGGCGAGAAACTCGACGGCCGCGGCGATGTCGTCGGGGGTGGCCAGTCGCCCGAGCGGCGAGGTCGCGGTCCATTCGGCGATCTGGCGCGGGTCGCGGGTGTCGGCGCCCATCTCGGTGAGCACGTAGCCCGGGCAGACGCTGTTGACGGTGATCTGGTGGGGTCCGAACTCGTGGGCGGCGATGCGGCTCAGCGCGACGACCGCCGCTTTCGACGCCGCGTAGTGCGCCTCTCCCGGTGTACCCAGCTTCGCGGCCATCGACGCCTGGTTCACGATGCGTCCGCCGTCGCCGGCGATCATCGAGGGAGCGGCCGCTTGGATCAGCAGCACCATCGAGCGGACGTTGATCTCCATCATCGAGTCCCAGGCCGAGGGGTCGATCTCGAGCAGCGGGGTCTTCTCGAAGACTCCGGCGTTGTTGACGAGCAGCCAGAGCCCGTCCATCTCCTCGATGGTGGCCTCGGCGACGGCGCGGGTCTCGTCGATGTCGCGCAGATCGACGACCCGGCCCCGGGCGAGGGACCCGAGCGACTCGGCGCGCGCCTGAACCGCCGGGTCCCGGTCGAGCAGGGTGACCCGCATCCCCCGGTCGACGAGTCGGCGCGCCAGTGTGAGCCCGATTCCCCGGGCCGCGCCGGTGACGATCGCGGCTCGGCCGGCGAGACTCACCGCGCGTCGTCTCGTCGGGTGACGACCGCCGGGCGGACCTGCTCGGCCAGCACCCGGATCGACTCGGCCTGGTCCGGGCCGAACGTGTACCACACGAGCGGGAGGTCGAGGCCGGCGTCGGCGAACGGTGCCAGGGCGGCGACAACGTCGTCGACGGTGCCCGCCGCGGCGAAGACGTCGATGAGCTCCTCGGAGATCGCCGCCGCGCCCGCCTCGACGCCGTGCTCGGAAACCGCGGCGCGGACCGCCTCGACGGCGGCGGGGTCGGCGCCCGACTCGGTGACGACGACGCCTTCGACCCGCGCCAGGTAGTAGGCGAGGACCGGGCGGACCGCGGCGCGGGCCGCCCGGCGATCCCGGTCGACGCTGGTGAGGACGTTGGCGCTGACCAGGAGCTCGTCGACGGTGCGACCGGCGCGCCGGGCCCCCTCGGCCAGCCGGGCCGTCGCCCATCGGGTGTAGCCCACGCTGGTGATCGCCCCGAGTTGCACCCCGTCGGCGTGCTCCCCGCTCGCCTCCATCATCCGACGGTTGACCGCGCCGACGTCGACCGGAACCGGGACGGTGGGCAGATCGAGGCGCAGGTCGGCGGACGCGTCGAAGGTGTCGGGTACGAACCCCAGCGTCTCGCCGGCGGTGAGCCGGCGGATCGCGGTGATCGCCTCCACCGTGTTGGTGAACGGGAGCCATCCCTCGGGTTCCATGCCGAGGGCGCGAACGGTCCAGTCGGCCGCACCCACTCCGAAGCGGAGGCGCCCGGGGCCGAGATCGGCGAGCGTCGCCGCCTCGAGGGCCAAGACGACCGGGTTGCGAAAGACCGGGTTGGCGATCCCGATCCGTACGACGATTCGCTCGGTGGCGACGAGTGCCCCGGCGGCGACCGACGTCACCGATCGGAACAGCCGGCTCTCGGGCAACGACACCTCGTCGTAACCGAGCCGTTCGGCCTCGGCAACGAGCGCTAGCGTGACCGCGAC
Organism: Actinomycetes bacterium; assembly: GCA_024276495.1. Taxonomy (GTDB): domain Bacteria; phylum Actinomycetota; class Acidimicrobiia; order Acidimicrobiales; family Aldehydirespiratoraceae; genus JAJRXC01. The sequence goes on along the minus strand of JAJRXC010000025.1, from coordinate 22,711 downwards.
GGGGTCCTCGTTCGACAGCGACAGGCCGAACCCTCGGAATCCGTTCATGAGAGAAACCCGAAAGGACCGTGCATGTGGATCTCCACGATTGCCTACGACGACGCCGACGACGCCCTCCGCCAACACTATGACCGTCAGGCCCGGGCCCTGGGTGAACCGACGGAGATGACGATGGCCGGATCTCTCCACCCGCCGATCGTCGGTGCTCGCCTCGATCTCTACGCCGCCAGCGAGAAGTGCCCGTCGCGCCTCACTGCGCACCAGCGCAACCTCATCAGCTTCGTGACATCGGCGATCAACCGCACCGGCTACTGCATGAGCCAGGTGACGATCAAGCTCCGGGAGACCGGGCTGGACGACGAGCAGATCGCGGCCCTCGCGGCCGATCCCGACGCCGTCGACCTTCCACCGGCCGACGCCGCGGTGGTGCGCTACGCGGCCAAGCTGACCCGCGACCCCGGCTCGATCACCGAGGACGACGTCGACCGGCTCCGAGCGGCCGGGTTCGACGATCTCGACATCCTCGATGCCAACTCGCAGTGCGCACACCTCAACTATGTCAACCGGGTCGCGATGGGTCTCGGCATCCACACGATCGTCGATCCGGACTTCCCGGCGTATGCCGCCATTCCGACATAGACCGCCCGGCTCTGCGGCACCCGTGCGACCGCTCAGATCGACTGGAGGATTCGGGCGCTCTCGCGAATGTGGTCCTCGCTCGTCGCCTCGTCGTTCATGGGCAGGACGAACAGGTCGAAGTGTGCCCGACAACCGGCGATCGCCACCGCGATCTCCTCGGGGGACCCGGCCACCGCGTAGAGGTCGACCATCGCATCGGGGAGCAGCGCGGCGGCCTCCTCCATTCGACCGGCGAGCATGTGGGTTCGCACCTCGGCCGTCGTCGTGTCGTCGAGGCCGACGGCTTCCCGGATCTCGGGTGGTGCGTCGACCGCCATGTAGGAGAAGTGGCGCAGCACCCGTCGCCGCTCGACATCGGAGTAGGCGAGATAGGCCGACCACGCGATCTTCGCGGCCCCACGGGAGCGAACCTCGTCGGCGACCCCCGGCAGTTCCGTCATCGACTTGGCCGACAGGATGACCCAATCGGCCTTCTCCGCCGCCAACCGTTGGACCCGCGGGCCGCGACCGGCTACGCCGATCGGGACGTCGCCGTCGAACCAGGCGAGCCGGGCGGGGCCGATCGATTCACCGCCGAGCAGTCGACGGTTGTGCTCGAGCAGCTCGGCCAGCGCGGTGTAGGGCCTGGCCGGATCGGCGCCGATCGGGTCCAGGACCCGACTGCCGCCGACACCGACGCCGTGGATGACCCGGCCCGGTGCGAGCTCGGCGAGGGTCGCGATCGCGGCGGCGGTCGTGACCGGGTGACGCGAGAACGGGTTCGTGATCGCGGGGGCGACCGTGAGCCCGGTGGCCGACACGATCGCGGTCAGTGCCACGTAGACGTCTCGTTCCGTGCCCTCGTCGGCGACGAAGCACGACGTGGCGCCGAGCTCCTCGGCCAGCCGGGCGAGCTCCACCAGCCGGGCCACCGGTTGGGTCGGCTCGAACCACACTCCCCAGGCGAGACCGGTCACCGGATCGTCAGCGTCCGAAGTCGAAGGTGGCGATCTCGGCCATCTGCTCGCCGAGGAGACGAACCGCGGTCTCGAACAGTTCCTTTCCCTCCGCGGCGTTGGCCGTCGTGGGGTCGCCGATGTGGCCCTCGGGGAAGAAGTCGTCTGACAACCATCCGAAGGAGGTGAGGCCGCCGAACTTGACGTGGGCGTTGTCGGCCAACGCGGCGGGCACCGCCCGGTCGGCTTTTTCGAGATGCACCAGATCGGGTCGCAGATGCAAGAAGACCGATGTCTCCTGGTGGCCCCCGTGGATGCCCATGCCCAGCTCCGCCTCGGGCGACTCACCGCCGTGGTCGGCTGGTACGAACGGGTGCACGAGAAAGGTCTTCAGGCCGTGGTCGAGGCGGATCTCCCGGCACGCGACGTTCAGCAGCGCCGAGTTGCCGCCGTGGCCGTTGAGGAACACGAGCCGTCGGGCCGCGGTCGTCGCGATCGACCGGGCGATGTCGTCGAGGACCGACAACATCGTGGTGGCCGAGAGCCACAGGGTGCCCGGGGACCATGCGTGTTCGTTGGACTTCGAGATGGACAGGGTCGGAAGCAGCCAGAGATCGTGGGCGTCGCCGTACTCGGCGACGAGGGCCGCCGCGGCCTCGTGGGCGATGACGTGATCGACGGCCAACGGCAGGTGGGGGCCGTGCTGTTCGACCGCGCCGATCGGCAACACGATGATCGAGGAGTCGGTGATCCGTTCACCGACCTCGGGGCCGCTGAGATCCTCGAGCCGTCGGCTCATGACGTGGCCTCCCGGTGCACGACCGTGCGTTGCTCGCTCACCGCGGTGACGCGGCCGGCCCGGTACACCCGACGGGACATCGGCGCGTCGGCGATGGCTCCCCGAATCGACGGTGCGTCGATCGCCAGGAAGTCGGCGGGGTCGCCGATCTCGAAGTTCACCGGTGGTAGGCCCATCGCCGCTCGCACGTTGTTGCTCACCATGTCGTAGGCGGTCTCGGGTGACTGGTGGCCGGCCATCACCATCAACGCCGCGGTCTCCAGCGGATCGCTGCGGCCCACGAGGTTGAACGGATCCTGGACGTTGTCGGCACCGGCGGCGACGAGCACACCCGCGTCCTGAAGGGCCCGCACCGCCGTGAGCCCACGGGGTGTCGCGGTCGCGACCTCACGGCCCTGGAGAAAGAGGTTGGTCTGGGGAAGGGGGAAGATCGAGATGCCGGCCTCGGCGACCTCGGCCGCGACCGCAGCCTGGACCTCGGGGGTCTGCATGCCGAGGGTCACACAGTGGCTGGCGGTGACCGAACCCTCGAAGCCGGTGGTCATCACCTGGCGGGCGAGCTCGCGCAGGGTCAACACCGCCGGGTCGAGCATCTCGTCGACATGGAGGTCGACACCGAGACCTGCGTCGGCGGCGAGCGCCAGCGCGTCGGCGATGAGACGGTCGCCGTCGGGGTCGAGATGGGGGCATCCGCCGATCAGGTCGACCCCGGCCTCGACCGCGGCGTCGAGCGCGGCCCGGTTCCCGGCGCCGTCCGCACCGGTGATGGGCACGGACGTCAGCGCGACGATCTGCACGTCGAGAACCCCTTCGAACCGGTCGGCCGCTTCGCGCAGGGCCACCACGCTCGCGGCGCCGGTGTGCTCGGAGACGTTGGCGTGGCTGCGTACCGCGGTGACGCCGTGGGCGACGAGCAGATCCATCGCCTGGACGGCGCGATCGACGGTGTCGTCGTGGGCGAACGTCCCGGCCGCGGCCGCGGCGATCCACGCGTCGATGGCCCCGAGGAGGTCGCCGGCCGGGTTGGGCACGAGCTCGGCGGTCAGGGCCTTGTCGAGATGGGCGTGGGGTTCCCCCAACGCGGGAAGGAGGAGCCAGCCGCCGAGATCATCGACTTCGACACCGTCGCGAACCGACGCGCCGGCCGGACCGACGGCGGAGATCCGGCCGTCGGCGATCGCTATGTCGACGACGCGACCGTCAGCGAGGCGGGCGTTGTGGAGCAGACCGGTCATGGTCGAGATCCTACGACGGAACGTCGGGTGCGTTTCGTGACGACGGTGCGTCGCACCCGCCCCAACACCCGGCCGAGGGGTTCGGAGAGATCCCGACGAACGACCGCCGCCGCGTTTCGTCCGGATGCCCCGAACACCCCGGCGCCGGGGAACGTCCCGGCGCCACAGAGGTAGAGGCCGGCGATCGGCGTGCGGTAGCGGGTGTGAGCCCGGTCCCGACCGACGAGGGTGGCCAGCGGCGTCGCCGCGTAGGACGGCGTGTGGCCTCGATGCATGAAGAACTCCGCTTCGTACCGGTCGGGCGTCATCACCCGCCACGACTCGATCGTGTCGAGGGCCCCGGGCTCGACGAACTCCGCCCAGAGCTCGAGCCAGCGACGGGGTTCGGTCGAATCCGGCCAACCACCGGGATGGTTGTAGGGCGTGTAGAGGACCTCCAGGCTGAGCACGTGACGATCGGTGTCGGGCTGCATCGACGGGTCGAGCACCGACGGGACGTTCGAGATGATCGTCGGCTGGTCGGCGACCAGGCCCTCGCCCAGACGGGCGTGGGCCTGGCGTAGCTGGTCGGGGCCGGGAGACACGATCAACGACGGCTCGAGTTGGTCGAGACCGAGTTGGTGCCCGGCGATGCGGTCGGCCGCACGAAATCGCGGCCGCTGCGTCAACACCGCATCCACCTTCGACTCGTAGCCGAACTGGTCGGGTCGGGAGCGGGCCCGTCGGGCGAGGCGCCGGGCCGCCGGCGGTGCGTCGTCGATCCAGTCGATGAACACCCGGGCCGGATCGCAGGCCGCGACCACGACCGGCGCCCGCAGGGTCGTCTCGTCCGCCAGGGTCACGCCGACGACGACGCCGTCGTCGACCACCAGCTCCCGCACGTGGGCCCCGCATCGCACGGTGCCACCGGCGGCTTCGAAGCTCGCTCGCACGGCATCGGTGAGGGCCCCGCTGCCACCGGCCGGACGGCCGGTCTTGATCAGGTGCCTCGTCGCGTAGGCCGCGGCGGCGAGGCCGGTGCCGGGAGTGTCGGGATGCACGCCCCACACGGTCGGACCGGTGCTCACCGCCGGCATCGTCACGTGCCAGTCGTCGAAGTACTGCGCCAGCACCGCGGTCATGGAGCGGCGGCTCCAGTCGAGCAGGCGGGCCGCGCCCCGCGCCTGTCGCGCCGCGACCCGCCGGAGAAGACGACCGGTCGTCGGCGGCGTCCGGGCCATCTCGATGGCCAGCTCGGCGACCGGCAGGGCATCGCGGAGGTAGCGGCGGTAGCCGTCGACCTGCGTCGGGTAGGTCAGGGCGAGGGCGTCCACGGTGCGGTCGACGTCGTGGAAGTGACTCCACGGTTCGGCGCCGTCGTAGAACTGGTAGAGAAAGCTCGCCTCGGCCTCGAGGTAGCGCAGTCCGTGATCCTCGAGCTCGAGCTCGTCGATGACCGGCATCGCCCGGATCATCGTGTGATCGCAGTTGCAGATGTTGAAGCGGGCCCCGAGATCCGACACCGTCGACGCGCAACCACCGACATCGGCACGCGACTCCAACAGGAGGGTGTCGATGCCGTGGCGGGCGAGATACGCCGCGCAGATCAGGCCGTTGTGGCCCCCGCCGACGACGATGACATCGGCGGCGTTCATCAGAACGGGCTGAGCCCCATGCGATTGCGAATCGAGATCAGCTCACCGAGATGGTTGTAGCCGTGGCCGATCGCCTCCCATTGCAGGAAGAACGATCCGGGCTTGTCGGCCCACATCGCGTAGAGCCATCCGAACCGGTCCTCCGGCGTCCCGAGCGAGGCGAGGGCCGCGGTGCTGTCGGGAACCTCCTCGAGCACCGACAGGTCCGCGGTCTCGACCCACCGGGCCGTCTCCTCGATGACCGCGGCCACGTAGCCGTCGACGGCTTCGGGATCGAGAACGTCGACGAGCTCGTGGTCCTGGGCCTCGGCCAGCCCCCGCCACAGGTCGTCGCCGACACCGACCCGGTCGGCCCACGAGTCGATGACCTCGTCGACGCCGCGAATCATCTTGTTCACCGCGACGTCGTGATGACGCGACATGTGCCACAACGCGTAGGTGGGGACCACGCCGCCCTCGTCGAGCCGCTCGGCCCGTCGTTCGTGCGGGATCTGTTCCAGCACTCCCCCGGCCAGCCGGGTCTGCAAGGAGACGAGATCGGAGATGATCCAGGCGCGCAAATCCATGACGGTCACTCTTTCACTGTTCGTGCAACTCGATGTGGGCCTTGATCATGCGCCCGTCATCGTCGGCCCATCCGCGTGACCGGGCATGGTCGCACATCGCCGAGAAACCGGCTTCCCAGGCATCATCGGCCGCCGAGCCGGCGAGGGTGCGGATCGCCGAGACGGACACGTGGACGTGGTCGTCCTCGATGGCCGATCCGGCCCGATCGCCGAGCGCGGCGAGAACCGCCGGCGCCGACGGGTCGGTGGCGCGCACCGAGAACGCGGTGAACTCGTCAGCCTTTTCGAGCACGACCGATCCGTCGGCGGCGATCACGATGTGCATCGCGGCAACCTACCGTCGACTCCGAACGCGAGGCGAGACGGGACCACCCGGCTCTCGACCGGGCGTGGTCAGCCTCCGACGCGCAACCCCTCCAGCCCGTAGCGGGCGACGACTTGTTCCTCGGCGCTCAACGAGGTCCCGTTCGTTCCGGAGAACATCAGCCGCCCGGGGTCGTCGAAGGCGTGACGAAGGCCGAAGATGTGACCGAGCTCGTGGCTCGACACGCGTTCGTCGTGCACCGTCGGCTCGTCGACGACGAAGAAGACCCGGCCTCCGGTCGGCGCGAAACCGTTCACCCCGCCGGCGACACGCACCAGGAATCCGGTCACGACGCCCGGATCGGGAACCTCGAAGGTTCGTCCGACCTGAGCGAAGAACGGCTCCGCATCGAGCGACTCCGAGATGGCCCGCAACACGTCGGACGGGACATCGATCTCGTGCACACGGATCGGATCGAAGACGATGTCGGCCGCGGCCCAGATCGCACCGATGTCGTCGGCGATGACCCTGGCCTCCTCGGTCGTGCGCGCCGAGGACAGCCCGGAGGTCGCGTCACCACCGTCTCGTACGACGTACAGCGACAACGGCACACGGATCTCCTCGCGCGCCGGGGTCGATGCGGGCTCGCCCGCGCCGCCATCGACTGGAGAGGGACCGGCGGCGCAACTCGACAACACCAGCATCAGGATCGTGAGGCGTCGCACGAGAGGGGAAACCGCGCCGGATCGTCGACTCTTCCCGTCGCCGGAACGAGGACGACCGGGGACGACTCCTGGCGGGGTGGAGTCGTCCCCGGCCGCCACGAAAACCGCGTCAGGCGGGATCAGCGGTTCTCGATCTCGGTGGATCGGGGTCGTCATCCACATCGTGAACCGCGACGCCATAAATGCTCCTCGCGGGTCGGTTATCGCTTTCCTAAACCTTCCCGCTGCCATCGTCGCGCCGCGGCAGGGAGATCGTGATCAGGGCCCCTCCGAGCTCACTGGTCCCGATGTCGAGCTCGCCGCCCGCGTGCTCGGCCAGGCGGCGGGCGATGTCGAGGCCCAGCCCGGTCGAGCCGGAACCGGACGCACCCCGCTCCACCGCCGAGCGATCGAAGCCGTCGCCGCCATCACCGACCCAGACGACGGCGCGCTCGCGATCGGCTCGGAATCCCACCAACAGCGGTGCTCCCTCCGGGGTGTGGGAGAAGGCGTTCTCGAGCAGCACGTCGACGGCGGCCCCGAGCTCGGAGGCCGAGACGTCGACTCGGACCGGGCCGCGCCCGGCATCGAAGCGCCACGGTCGTCGTTGGTCCTCCGCCAGGACGCTCCAGAACTCTGCTCGTTCCGTCACGACCTGCCCGAGATCGCACCCCTGGGTCGAGTCGGCCGCGCCCCGCGCTTCTCTGATCAGGTCGTTGACCACACCGGTCACGTCATCGAGGTCGTCACGAAGCTGGTCGGCCAGGTCGGAGTCGTCGACCTGGTCCACCCGCATCCGGAGCTTCGTCAACGGCGTTCGCAGCCGGTGGGACAGCTCGGCCACCAGCTCCCGTTCGCGTTCCAGCATCGAGGAGACCTGGGTGCCCAGGAGGTTGAACGCGCCGGCCAACTCGACCAACTCCTCCGGACCTTCCGGGTCGACCTTGGTCTCGAGCTCGCCACCGCCGAGCCGGCGGGCCGCCGACGCGAGCCGTTGGGTCGGCTGTACGACGCTGCGACTGAGCCGATCGGCGACGACGACCGAGATCGCGACGAGGGTCACGCCCACAGCGGCGAGGGCGCCCCATGCCCTCCATTGGCCCTTTCGCCGTTCGGCGTCGGGCACGAAGACCCGTACGGCGGACAGGTTCCCGGGCCCGCTCGCGACCGCGGCCACCACTTCGATCCCGCCGGCGGTCTCGCCGATGTCGGAGATCCCGGCGTCGAGGGCGGCCTGCACCCGCGGCGTGCGATCGATGGCCGGTCCGATGACCCAGCCCTGCGAGGTCATCACCGTCATCCGTCCGTCGCGGCCGGCTCGGGTCGCGGCGACCGCCGTCTCGATCTGGGCCCGGGTTCCGTCGGCGACGAGGGCGGGGACGACCGCGGCCGCGTCGGCTCGGGCGACATCGATCGATCGGTCCTCGGCGGTTCGACGGACCAGGAATCCGAGGGGGACGACGAAGGCCAGCGCAACGAGCGTCGACACGGCGACGAACACGAGCACCAGCCGTCGTCTCACGACGGGTCGACCAGCTTCACACCCACTCCGCGCACCGTGTGGATGTAGCGGGGCTCCGCCGCGGTCTCACCGAGTTTGCGCCGCAGCCACGACAGATGCACATCGATGGTCTTGTCGGCGCCGCCGTAGGGCTCCCGCCACACTTCGGCGAACAGCTCCTCTCTCGTGACGACCGTGCCGACGTGGGCGGCGAGATAGGCGAGGAGATCGAACTCCTTGCGATTGCACTGGAGCGTTTCCCCGTCGAGCTCCACGGTTCGGCCCCGCAGATCGATCCGGAGCCCACCGACCGTCACGGTGCGCGCCGCTCCCTTCGCGTCGACTCGCCGCAGCAGGGCCCGCACCCGGGCCTCGAGCTCGGCGCCCGAGTACGGCTTGACGACGTACTCGTCGGCGCCCGCATCGAGCAGCCGCACGATCTCCGCCTCCTCGTCACGGGCGGTCGCGATGATCACCGGCACATCGGACACGGCCCGAACCATCCGCAGCAGGTCGCTGCCGTCGACGTCGGGCAGGCCGAGGTCCATCACGACGACGTCGGGGGCCGTGTCGACGATCCCCTGGAGCGCCGCCATGGCGGTGGCCTCGGCCCGAACGACGTGACCGGCGTCGGCCAGGGCCCGCACTGCCAGCTCTCGAATCTGAAGATCGTCCTCGACGACGAATACTGATGCCATGACGCGACCGTAGGTGACGGTGTGAGGGCCGCACCCGGTTTAGGGACTATTTAGGGTCCGTTTCAATCACGACCAGGTGCGGTTCGCCACACTGGAGCCATGTTCACCCGCATCGGATTCCTCGCTCTCTGGCTGATCGCCAGCAGCGCCGCGGTCGCCGTGGCCTGGGCCGGCGTGTCGGTGGTCGACGACGAGATCGTCAATCCCGCACCGGCCGCGGTTCTGTCCACCGACCCTCACCCCGCGTCGGTCGATGCGGGGCCGGCTGCCGTCGCCGAGCCCCCGTCGAACGCCGCCGTCGACGCTGGCGCGCCGGCCGCCGAGCCGCTCGATGCCCAGAGCACCGTGTCGACGGTGCCGACGACGACCGTCACCACCGCGTCGCCGACCGCGCAGAGTCCCTCGACCCCTCCGCCGCCGGTGACGACACCGACGATTCCGACGACCCAGCCCACGGTGCCGACCACCACCACCGCACCGTCGCCGACCACGACGACTCCCACGACGACCACCACGGTGCCACCCACGTTCACCCAGACGTTCAACCTGCAGGGGGGAACCGCGGTGGTCGACTTCTCCGCCGCCGCGGTCACGGTGCAGCTGGCGGTGCCGAACCCCGGCTTCTCGGTGAAGATCGAACCGGAGTCACCCGGATGGAAGGTCGAGTTCCGCTCCGAGGATCATCGCTCCCGAGTCGACGTCTGGTGGGCCGACGGTCCCCGCAGTGAGATCAGCGAAGAGGCCGAGGACAGCTGACCGGGCGGGGATCGCCGACTCGAAGGGGACGTAAGACCCGAGTCCGGCCGACACCACATTCGTACGATCGAACCGATGACAGATGTCGGTGCGGGAGAGATGACGGCCGAGCTGCTGGCCCGCCATGACCGCCCCGGGCCGCGCTACACGTCGTACCCGACCGCCGTCGAGTTCCACGAGGGGTTCGGGCCGGGCGATCACGCGGCCCGGCTCCGAGACGCCGCCGGCCACCCCGACGATCCGCTGTCGCTCTACGTTCACCTGCCGTTTTGCGCCCATCGCTGCTCGTTTTGTGCATGTCACGTCGTGGTGACCGGGACCGAGCGCGTCGCCGAGGCCTACCTGCGCCGGTTGACGGCCGAGGCCCGGCTCGTGGCCGCTCACCTCGGCGAGCGACGGGTGCTGCAGCAGTACCACTGGGGCGGCGGCACCCCGACGCACCATTCCCCCGCCACGTTGGCCCGACTGCACCACGATCTGCTGTCGGAGTTCGTGCTGGCCCCGGGCGCCGAAGTGGCCCTCGAGGTCGACCCCCGGGTCACGACCGACGAACACCTGACCGTGTTGCGCGACATCGGGTTCAACCGAATCTCGATGGGCGTGCAGGACGTCGACGACCGCGTGCAGGAGCTCATCGGTCGACAACAGACCTGGGACCAGACCGCCCGGCTCCACGACACCGCGCGGCGGCTCGGCTACTCGTCGATCAACATCGACCTCATCTACGGTCTCCCCGGTCAGGACGAGACGTCGTTCGCTCGTTCCCTCGACTCGGTGATCGGTCTGCGGCCGGATCGTCTCGCCGTCTACTCGTTTGCCCTCGTTCCCTGGATGCGGCCCCACCAGCGACGAATCGATGCCGGCCTGCTCCCCGACCGGGACATGAAGTTCGCCCTTTTGTCGCTCGCGATCTCGAAGCTCGCGGCGTCCGGTTACCGCCAGATCGGTTTGGACCACTTCGCCCGGCCCGACGACGAGCTGTCCATGGCCTACGACGACGGCACGTTGTCGCGGAACTTCATGGGCTACACGACGAAGCGGGGCACGGAGATCGTCGGTCTGGGCACATCGGCCATCAGTGACATCGGTGCCGCCTACGCCCAGAACCACCGCCGCCTCGCCTCGTACTACGACAGCGTCGACCGGGGGGAGCTCCCGGTCGAACGCGGCGTGGCCCTCGACGAGGAGGACCGACTGCGCCGCTTCGTCATCACCGAGCTGATGTGCAACGGCCGGGTCCGGGCCGACGAGCTCGACGAGCGATTCGGTGTCGACCTGACCGAGCACTTCGCGGCGGAGATCACCGAGCTCGACTCGCCGGGCGGCCTGATCGAGACGGGATTCGTGACGATGACCGACGAGCGGATCGAGGCGACGGCTCTCGGGCGGCCGTTCATCCGAAACGTCGCCATGGTGTTCGACACCCGCCTGCGGGCGACCACGGCCGGCGAACAGACCTACTCGCGAACGGTGTGATCTCGTGTCGCCGGTCGGGATCGTCGTCGCGCAGCTCGGGGGCCCCGAGACCCTCGACGATGTCGAGCCGTTCATCCGCTCGATCTTCGCCGATCCGCATCTCGTTCCCCTCCCGGGCGGTTCCCGGACCCGCGCCGCGCTCAGCTGGTCGATCGCCCGGGCCCGGGCGCCCCGCTCGCGGGCCAACTACGCCGCGATCGGCGGGGGTTCTCCTCTCGCCGCGACCACGCGGGTGCAGGCCGCCGCGCTCGAACGCGAGCTGATCGCCAGAGGCCACGACGTGATCGTCGCGGTCGCCCAGCGACACGGCCGACCCGACACCGCCCACGCGGTCGAGGTGCTCGTCGACGCGAACGTCGAGCGAGTCGTGATGTTGCCGCTCTTCGCGCAGTTCTCGTCCGCCACGACCGGCTCGTCCGAGGCCGAGCTGCGCCGGGTCGCCCACGCGCGCGGGCTCGACGCACCGATCACGGTCATCCGGTCCTGGTGCGACCATCCCCGCTATCTCGACGCCCAGGCGGGTCTCGTCGAGGAGATGCTCACCGAGCTTGCCGCCGTCGACCGGGACCGGGCCCTGTTGGTGTTCTCGGCCCACGGGCTGCCTCTGCGGGTCGTGGATCGGGGCGACCCGTATCCCGAGGAGATCGAGGCATCCGTGGCCGGAGTCGTGGCCCGCCTCTCGCAACCGATCGATCACGTGATCGCCTTTCAGTCGCGGGCCGGGCCGGTGAGGTGGATCGGCCCCGACGTCACCGATGTCGTCGCCGCCGCGGCCCGATCGGGTCGCACGTGGCTCGGGGTCGTGCCGATCTCGTTCGTCTCCGAACACATCGAGACGACCCACGAGCTCGACATCGCGCTGGCGGCCACCGCGGCCCGAGCCGGCGTCCGGCAGTTCCATCGATCTCGCTGCTTCGACGACGACCCGGTCGTCGGGCCGATGCTGGCCGACATCACGGAGGCTCACCTGTGAAGACGCAACCCGACGTGATCGTGATCGGTGGTGGTCTGGGCGGGCTCCTGGCCGGCTGCGAGATCAAGCGGCGCGGTGGGCACGTGCTCGTCCTTGAGGCGGCAGCGGGGCCGGGCGGGGTCGCCGCGACGGTCCGCGAAGCCGGCTTCGTTCTCGAACCCGCGGCCGGTTCGCTCCTGTTGCCCCATCCGCAGTTGACACCGATTCTCGAGTCGGCCGGGGCGACGGTCGTACCCGCCGCGGCCGCCGCCCGTCGTCGCTACGTCTACGACCGAGGACGGCTGTTCGAACTGGCCGGCCCCCGCGCCGTCGCCACCGGACTCGTCTCGGCGAGCGGCAAGCTGCGCCTCGCGTGCGAACCCTGGGTCGGGCCCCGCCCCGACGGCCCCGACGAGTCGCTCGCCGGGTTCCTCCGCCGTCGACTCGGCGACGAGGTCGGCCGCCTCGGCGCGACGCTCATGGCCCACGGCGTCTTCGCCGGCGACCCCGAGGTGTTGTCGGCCCGGGCCGCGTTCCCGGCCCTCGTCGCCCTCGAGCACGACGCCGGCAGCCTGGTCAGGGGCGGCATCGCCCGGATGCGGGCCCGGCCGAAGGGAACCCCCCGGGCGGGCGTGCACATCGCACCGTTCGGGATGACCGGCCTCGCCGTCGAGCTGGCCGGCCACCTCGGCGACGACTTCCGGCCCGAGTGGCCGGTCACATCGGTGCGCCGCGACGACCGGCAGTGGATCGTCGCCGGGCCACAGGAGCTGCGGGCACCATCGGTCGTGGTCGCCGTGGCCCCCGCCGCGGCCGCCCGCCTCGTGCCCTCGCCGTTGGCTGCCGTGTTGTCGGAGGCCACCGCGGCACCGGTTGCCGTCGTCGGGCTCGGGGGACGATCGGCCGATGTGCCTGCGCCGACGGGTTTCGGCGCCCTTGTCGGCCCCGACGCCGATGTCCACACGCTCGGGCTGCTCTTCGAGTCGTCGTACGCGCCCGATCGGGCTCCGAGCCGGCATCGACTGCTCAAGTCGATCTTCGGGGGTGGCGCCGACCCGGCGGTGTTGACCCGCACCGATGCCGAGCTGGTGGAGCTCGCGGTCGAGGAAGCCGGACGGATCCTCGGGATCGCGATCCAGCCGTCGTGGACCCGGGTGGTCCGCCAGTCGCCGGGCATCCCGCAGTACCGGCTCGGCCATCCCGAGTGGCTCGATCGGCTGGAGGCGGCCGGGCAGACCGGTCTGCACCTGGCCGGCTGGGCGTACCGCGGGATCGGTGTCTCGTCGCTCGCCCAGCAGGCGGTCAGGGTCGCCGACGTGTGTCTCCCGGTCCCGGCGGGAGCTGGGGTTCGATCAGGCGTGGCGTCGTGAACACGTCGAGCGCGTCGAGGAACTCGGCGAACACCGATCCGTCGCCCGCCTCCACCGACAGATCTCCCGACTCCACGCGGACATCGAAATGATCGGCGTTGTAGGTGAGGTCGATCAGGGTCGGTTTCGTGAGCTCAACCACGACATCGGCGGATTCGACCGAGGACTCGCCCGGGTCGTCCTGATGGTGGATGGCACTGTGGCTGACCCCGATCAGGTGCGTTTCACCGAGGTCGGCGAAGCGAACGATCATCGTGGCCGCGGCCCGGAACCGGGTGGGATCGAAGCGGATGCCCATCATCTCGATGACCTGTTCGGCATCCATGGCGTCGGCGGTGCGATGCGGCATCGCCCGACCCAGGTTCAGCGAGCCGTGCCGGAGCTCCGAGGCGCCGGAGAGGTACGCGTTTCGCCAGGTCGCCGATTGCGTCTGGTAGCCGAGTTGTTCCATGGCGTCGGCCGAGAGGCGGCGGGCCTCCTGATTCTCGGGATCCGAGAACACGACATGGTTGAGAACCTCGGCGACCCATCGGTACTCGCCACGGTCGAAGTACTCACGGGCCTTGGTGATCACGCTGTCGGCTCCACCCATCATCTCGACGTAGCGTTCGCCGGCCTGTACGGGCGGCAAGGGGTGCAGGTGCGATGGGTTGCCGTCGTACCACCCGAGGTAGCGGGCGTAGACGGAGCGGACGTTGTGCGAGACGGTTCCGTAGTACCCCTGGACATGGGATTGCGAGGAGAAGGCACCGGGCATCTCGAGCTGTTCGGAGATCTCGTCGGGGGTGTACCCCTGGTTGGCGAGCCGCAACGTCTGGTCGTGCATCCACCGGTAGACGTCACGTTGCAGCGCGAGGAACTCGCGCACGTCGTCGCCACCGAAGCGGGGCCAGTGGTGGCTGGCGAACATCGTGTCGGTCCGGTCGCCCCACATGATCAGCGCCTCCTGGATGTACTTGCTCCAGGCGATCGCGTCGCGGATCTGCGCACCACGAATCGGGTAGAGGTTGTGCAGTGTGTGGGTGCAGTTCTCCGCCATGCACAGCAGCCGCCGGTCGGGGAAGAAGAAGTTCATCTCGGCCGGGGCCTCGGCCTCGGGGGTGTTCTGGAAGATGATCCGAACCCCGTCGACGTCGAGCTCTTCACCGGTCTCATGGATCGTCTCGGTGGGCGCGATCAAACCGCCGCGCCCTAGCGGCATCGCCATGCCGAGACCACAGTCGACATGGCCACGGGGACCGGGCGGGAGGAACGGACCGAATTGGTACAACGCGCGACGTTGCATGATCGGACCGGCGGTGACGTTCTCGCCGACCGCCTCCTGCATGAACCCGTCGGGGGCGATGATGCGAACGTCGCCGGCCGCGACCGCCTCCTCGGAGGTCACGCCTTTCACGCCGGCGTAGTGGTCCACATGGCTGTGGGTGTAGATGATCGCCACCACGGGCCGTTCACCGAGCGTCGAGTTGGCGAGCTCCAGGCAGGCCGCGGCGGTCGCCTCGGTGGTCAACGGATCGATGACGAGCCAGCCCGAGTCGGTCGCCATGAACGTGATGTTGCTGATGTCGTAGCCGCGGGCCTGCCACACACCGTCGGCCACCTCGAACAGCCCGTGGATCGCGTTGAGTCGGGCCTGGCGCCAGAGACCCGGATGGACCGTGTCGGGCGGACTCTCCCGGTCTCGGATGAAATCGCTCTCGGCGACGTCCCAGACCTTTCGGCCGTCCTCTTCGATCCGGCCGGTCGGGTGCTGGGCAACGAGGCCGCGGCGGGCGGCGGCGAAGTCCGTTTCGTCGTCGAAGTTCACCACGACCGCGGAGAGACGAGCCCGGGTCGCGGCGGTGGCGGACTTCGGCGTGAGGGCATCCTGGTCGGTCATGGGGTGTCTCCCGTCTTCGAATCGGACTGGTTCTTGGCATCGCGATAGATGTTGCGGGCCATGAGCGACAGCTCCGACGTGCGCCGGTTCTCGTAGACGTGCGACCGGTGGCCGTGAACCTCGGCATCATCGGGCGCCGCGAGCGCGGCCCATTCCGCGAGGTGGCAGGCAAGGCGATGGTCGCCGGCGTCGGAGAGCTCCGCCGCCCGCTCGGCGAGTCGACCGGCACCGCCGGACAAGGCGGCGAGCTCCCGAGCGACGGCCAGTTCGGGTGCGGGCTTCAGATTGGCCGGGTTGCCGTCGTACCACCCGCCGTAGAGCCGCCAGATGTTGCGGACGACGAACTCGGGCTCGTCGTAGATCGGCGTGAGGTAGGGCTTGTCGAGCAACGACTGCGGGACCCGTACGGCGTGGATGATCTCGTCGAGCCTGGCGCCGTCGTTCATCATCGCGAGGGTGTCACGTTGCAGGCCCTCGAGGGCGGTGGCGGTGTCGTCGAGCACCGTTGCGATCCGGGTCCCGCCCCCGATCGGGAGTCCGTGGGCGCCGAGGATCAGGTCGGGTTCGAGCGCGGCCATCGACCGCAGGGCGCCGGCCCAGTCCGCCGCGTAGCGCTGGACCTTCTGCGGGTTGCCGGCATTCGGGAAGAGCCACCGGAGCAGATCGCCCGCGAAGATCGCCCGGTGCTCGGGTACCCACGCCCACGTGTGGTCGTCGGTCTCGCCCCGATCGTGGTTGAGGACGATGTCGGTTCCTCCGACGCTCAGCTCGAGACGGTCCGTGTAGGTCGTGTCGGGGCGGACCCAGTCGCGGTAGAAGCTGCCGCCCCAGCCGAACTGGCGCTGGTTGATGACGGTGTTGTAGCCGTCGGTGAGCTTGTAGCGATCGAAGCGGTCCGTGACCTTCTCGTGACCGATCACCCGGGGGGCCGCGGTGCCCTGTCTCTCGTTGGCAGCCACGAAGGCATCGGTGCCGCTCACATGGTCGAAGTGGCCGTGGGTGTAGACGATCGTGTCGAAGTGGCCCGGCCGCCAACCCTCGAGCGCATCGACGCCGATCGTGCTGTACTCCTCCATCGACGTGTCGAACAGCACATGACCGTCGTCGGTGTGCACCGAGAGGATGTGGGAGAACCCACACACCAGTCCGATGCCGTCGGCGATCTCGTGGAACGAACCATCCGTCGGGTTCTTCGATGCCTTCCCTTCGTCGATGCCCTCATCGATGAAGCGGGCCGATCGCTCGAGCAGTGTCTCGGACATGCTGGACTCCTCGGGGTCGACTTCTTCAGCGCCGCAGCGTAGTCGCGCCTCGTCGACCGCTCACCAGGCGCCGGTCCCGATGCCCGAGCGCGGCACGACCGGGTCCCGGCCGACCGGCGGCGATGATCCATGTCATCATCGAACGCATCGAGACCGCCCCTCTGCTCCGATGAGCCCACCGCCGTTCGTCGGCCGCGAGGCGGCGCTGTCGACGCTCGCGACCGCGCTCGATTCCGCCGCCGATGGTCGGGGCGCCACGATCAATGTCATCGGCGCCTCCGGGATGGGCATCGACGATGCGCGGCCGACCGAAGATCAACCCGAGGTTCTTCGCGAGTCGGTCGCGGCCGAGGATGCGACCGACTCGGACGACTTCGACGACGCCGAATGAGGGCCGCCACCTGCCTCTCCTCTGACAACCTCGGGTAGGTTCCAGCTGATGACCACCACCGACAAGCTGAAGCCCGCCTACGCCGCGCTCGACGACTGCGACGCCGCCCTCGAAGAGCTCGATTCGCTGTGTTGTCGTCCCGAGCGCAGCCCCCGCATGGCCGCCCTCGCGGAGACCCTGGCGGCCACCCGAGCCGGGCTCGATCGGGTCGGCGACGACCAACACGGCGCCGACGAGACACTCGCCCACATCGAAGACGCCGGTGCCCAGATCGGCTGGCTCCAGGTCGGCTGCTGCGCACCGGCCCGACTCCCGCTGTACCGCACGCTGTTGGAGGGCTTGACCGTGACCCAGCGCAGCCTCACGCGCGCGACCGGCGGCGGGCACTGAACCACGCGCGACGCGGCGCGCAACAACGTGTAACCCTCCCATCGTCCGGTCGTCTTGTGAGACACGTCATCACAAGGAGAGTTGTAGGACATGGCAGAAGACACAGTCACCGTGAAGGAAGCGGTCCCAATCCGGCTGGGGGCCCAGCTCGCGACCGATCCGAGCCTGCAAGAGCAGCTCGAGAACGATCCTGACTCGGTCATCAAGCCGATCATCGCCGAATTGATCGGGGATGACGGTGAGATCGACTTGAGTCAGGTGTCCACCACGGTCCACATCGAGACCGGCAACGACTTGCACTTCGTCATCGCCCCCGACGCGATCGAGCTCGACGAGGTGAGCGGCTTCGCGAACGAACCGATGTCGATCTCGGGATTCATCGGCAGCTTCGACATCGGCGTCGGTGAGATCGGCGGCGACACCGGCTTCAAGAAGCGGACCGAGGGTGGACGTTGCACCAACGACGGCCACCGTGGCACCAAGTGCTGTTACCTCTGATCACGAGGTGATCCGCGACACGGCCCGAATGGCATCGACAGCATCCGTCGGCGACGTTCGCTGGTTCGACCGGGCGGCGTTCCTCGGCGAACGACTCGCCGGGGAAGGGTTCGGGTTCGGTGACGTGGAGATCGATGATCTCGACGTCACCGACCTCGAACGTCGATGGGCGAGAAACTGCGCTTCGGGCGACCGGGCGCGTTTCGCTCGTCGCCTCGACTCGCTGGGAATCGAGCGGGGTAACCTCGCCCCGCTCATGGTCGCGACGCGACGGTCCGAGCGGCCCGGGTGGGTCGAGGTCGCCGACCGGGTGGCGACGCGGGCCCGACTCGGGCTCGACACGATCGACTGGGGGCTCGACGATCGGGTCCCGTTCGCGGCGCTGCTGCAACCGTGGGTCGACGAGGCCGTCGACCATCTCGACGATCTGGTCGATGTCGCCATCGACCGGCTGCGCCCTTCGCTCGAGGGCGGGATCCGGATGCGGCTTCGTCGCTGCGGAGAGCCGGCGATCCTCGACCTGTACAAGACGTCGGGGTCGGGCTACCGGCCGTGGATCGTCGAGCAGCGTCGTGGCGGATACGGCGCGTTGTTCGACCGCGTCCCGGTCTGGGGCCGGCTCGCCGCGCACGGCGTCTCGCTGTGGGTCGACGCGATGGCGAGCTTCTTCCGGCATCTCGCGACCGACGAGGTGACGGTTCGGGCGGAGTTGCTCGACGGGGACGACAGCCCGATCACAAGGCTCCAGTTGGCCGGTGACCCGCACAACGGGGGACGCCAGGTGGTGATCGTCACCACCGAAGCCGGACGACGGGTCGTGTACAAGCCGCGTTCGGTCGCCGCGGAGGCGACCGTCGCGGCGACGGGGCGGCATCTGCGGCGCCACGGGGGGCTCGATTTCGATCCGGTCCCGCCGGTGATCGACCGGATCGACCACGGATGGATGGGTTGGGTCGAATCGTCCCCTCCCGACCACGAAGCGATGACCATCTACAGCCGACGGGCCGGATCGCTCCTCGCGGTCGCCCGGGCGCTGGCGATCACCGATCTCCACGACGAGAACCTCCTGCCCGTCGCCGACCGACCGGTTCTCGTCGATCTCGAATGTCTCGCGACGGCGCGGCCCAACGACCGGGTCGATCCCGATGCCGCGTACCCCGGCCAGTCACTGCTCGACCGTTCGATAATCACGAGCGACCTGCTGGTCAACAGTCGACGGTTTGCCCGCGAGGGCCGCGACATGAGTGGCCTGACGGGCGTTCAGGTGACCGGCGAGGCGGACGAGGCGACATCGTACGTGTGGAGCGATCTGGGAACCGACTCGATCACCCTCGACCGCAGTCGGCACCGACGGCACTTCGACGAACCGGCCCTGATGCTCGACGTCGACGCGGTGCTCGACGGGTTGGCCCACACCGAATCGGTGATCGCCCGCCACGGCCTCGGCGCTGACTGGTCCCGGCCGGTCACCGTCCGTGTCCTGGTGCAGGACACCAGCTTCTACTCCGGGCTGCTCGATCGTACGTTGACCGTGTCGGCGCTCTCCGACGGGTTGCGGTACTCGATCGAGCTGGAGCGGGTGGCGGCCGCCGCGACCGCCGACGATGCCACCGGCTGGCGGCTCGGCGCGGCGACGAAGGAGCGGGAGACGCTCGAAGCCCACGACATTCCCCTCTTCGTGGTCGACTGGAACGACACCACCGGCTCGCTCGGATCACACGAGATCCCCGAGCTCGTCGACGAGCCCGGAACCACGACGATCTCCCGACGACGAGATGACCGCACACCCGATCGACGGCGTCTGCAGGGCGAACTGGCCCGGATCCTGCTCGACATGCGCCTGGAGCTCGCCCGCCGAAACGCCGGGTCGGCTGCGCCTCGGCCGGACGAGAGCGCGAGGGCAGCGGTCGCGGCATCGCAGCCGCTCTCGCCGATCGACCAGTGCCGCGCCATCGCGGCGCATCTCGAGCGCCACGCCGTCGGCGACGACTTCGGCGGACTGTGCTGGCTCGATGTCGACATTCCGGGCCAGATCGTCGCGCCGATGCTGACCGACGACGGGCTGTGCGGCGGCAACGCGGGCGTGGCGATCTTCCTGGCCGCGCTGGCCCGTGAGACCGGCGAGCCCCGCTGGGCCGACCTGGCCCGGCGATCGCTTTGCGGCAGCCCGCCGATGCACGACACGTCGCTGTACCACGGCCGAAGCGGGCGGGGGTACGCGCTGGCCGTCGCCGGCGCGTTGCTCGACGATCCCTCGATCGTCGGGCGTGGGGTGCAGCTGTTGCGGTCGCTCCCCGGCCCCGAGGATGCGGATGCCAAACCTCTCGACGTGCTGTTCGGCCTCCCCGGCATCGCCGGCGCCCTCGGGGCGGTGGCGACGATGACCGGCGACGAGTCACTCGTCGCCCTGGCGACCTCCTACGCCCGGCGGGCCGAAGACGAGTGGCGGGACGCCGCCACCGGCGATCGTCGGGCCCGGATCGAGGCGTCTCGGATCGGGGTCGCCCACGGTGTCACCGGGATCCAGCTGTGCATGGCCCGGGTCTTCGACGCGACCGGGGATCCCCGGCTGCTCGCGTGGATCGAGGAGATGATCGCGGCCGAGAACGATCGGGTCGATCGCCGCGACGGCATCCCCGCCCGCCTCGACGCGGTCGACCGTCAACCCGATCGCGGCTGGTGTTGGGGCGCCGCGGGGTTCGTGATGGCCCGAGAACGGATCGCGGCGGTCACGGGGATCGAGACGGCCGTCCACGCGGTCGAGCGCGGGCGCCGGATCGCGGCCGGCGGCGACGGGCGAGTCGATCGTCTCTGCTGCGGACGCGCGGCCCAAGCCGATGTGCTCGGCCCCGAGAGCGCGCACCTGGCCGTCCTGCTCGACCGACCGCTTCGCTGGGAGTTCGAAAAGGACAGCACCCATCAGAACGCGGGGCTGCTGCGCGGCGTCGCCGGTGTGGGGATCACCTTGTTGCGCGCCGCCGCGCCCGGCCGTGTTCCCCAACCTCTCACCCTCGATCCGGTCCCGGTGGGGTGACCACTCGACGACGACGGCGACGGCGACGAGCCCGGACTCAGCAGGTGAGCTCGGCGAACTGGTGCATGTAGTCGAGGTAGGCGTCGAAGCTGTCGAGTCCCGGTGAGTACTGGACGTCGATGAAGACCTCGTCGGCGCCGATCTCCGCGCAACGGCGGGCGTCATCGACGATCTGAGCGACGCTGCCGGCGAACGGTTGCCGCTCGTCGTCGTTGGGCAGCTCGCCGACGATGCTGCAGTTCGCCCGCACGATCAGGCCGATGTCGGACGGGTCACGCCCGCCGGATTCGGCCATCGCCCCGATCCCCTGGAACATCTGTCCCATGACCGGGATCGGGATTCCCGCCGGTGTCCATCCGTCGGCCCGCTTCGCGATGCGAGCGAGACCGGCCTCCGAGTAGGCCGCGAGATAGATCGGGGGACGGGGTCGTTGCACGGGGACGGCCTCGAACACCGCTTCGGGCATCGACGTGAAGGCACTTTCGTGGGCGACCGTTCCACCCGCCCAGATCTTGTCGATGACGTCGAGGGCGTCTTCCATCCGTTCGGCCTTGCCCGCCCACGGTGTGCCCGTGACCTGGTACTCGTCGGGCGACCAGCCGAGACCGAATCCGGCGACGAGGCGGCCTTTGGAGAGGATGTCGACGGTGGTGAGGCGGCGTGCGAGCAGCACCGGGTCGTAGATCGGGAGGATGAGCACCGCGGTGCCGAGGCGGAGCCTGGTGCTGTGCGCCGCCGCGAAGGTGAGCGTGTCGATCGCGTCGAGGTTCCGTCGCCACATCGGTGACAGGGAGCCGTCGCCCGCCGGGAACGGCGCCTGGGGTGCGGTCGGCCAGAGCACCCGGTCGTTGACCCAGACCGCGTCGTAGCCGAGCTCGTCGGCTTGTCGGGTCGCGGCGATGATCTCATCGGGGCCGCCGAGCGGCCCGACCTGGGGAAGCGTGTAGCCGATTCTCATGATCGTCGCCTCAAGCCGCGAGACGGTCGGCGACGACGGCCAGCGCCGATAGGGTGAGGCTCGATTCGGCGACGGCCCAGAAGAGGTCGAAGATCTCGGGCGGGGCCCCGGCTTTCATTCCTCCGAGCGTGGCGGTCCGCTCGTCGGGGGTCATCGCCGGCAGCATGTAGCGCAGGAACACGCACATGTCGGGCGGCGGCACCGCTGTCCGGATCGCCATCGTGATCGCCATCAGCTCCTCGACCGACGCAGCAGCCTGGAGTCGGGGCATGACCTCGGATACCTCGACCCCCATGTGGTCGAGGTATCCGGCGGTGAAGGCGGTCACCGCGTCGTAGATCTCGTGGCCGCGGTCGACCCCGCCGACATGATCGGCGACCAGTGAGCGCAGCGCGGTGAGCTGACGCTCGGAGCGGTCGTGGGCGGCGCGGATGGCCGGCTCGATATCGGCGGCGTGGTTCGCGATCAGCGCCGCGAGCTCGGCGCCGTCCTCGTGGGCGTGGTGGGTCTGCAGCATCCTGTCGACATCGGCGAAGAGGCGACCGAACTCGGCGGCCCCGTCACGGTCACCCCCGTCGAGCGCGCCCGCGGCGCCGACGAGCTCGAACAGGGCGAGGCGCAGGCCCTTGTGCACCTCGCGGTAGAGATCCACTGCTTCGGTCATCGTGGAGTCGGCTGGTTGGCTCATCGTGATCCCCTGTCGGAACTGGTCGGTGAAGCCGACGATACG
>JAJRXC010000024.1 GCA_024276495.1 Actinomycetes bacterium | reverse complement strand
GGTGAAGGGCACGCCGGTACCGTCGGTGAGCCCCTGAGGGAGAACGAACGTCCAGGTGAGCCGGTCATCGCTGATGAACCATCGCTCGGCGAGGCCTGCCTCCACGCCCCCTTCGTCGTTCAATCGGGTCAGACCCTCGTAGAGAAGCCCCGACACGACCCGGGCGCTCAACGACGCCGGCCCGGCCGCGGCCGGATCCAACGACAAACCGCCCGGAATCGCCAGTCGAAAGGTTTGCGACTCCGGTTCGGGGTCGTCATCGGCCACAACCGTCGACGCCGCGTCGCCAGCGTCGGGATCCACCTCGCGAGCGGCGCTGTCCTCGAACGTCGGACGGTCCGCGCCACACGCGGCCGCGAACGTCGAAAAGACGAGCAGGATCAGAACAAGGCGACGCACCCCGACCCATCGGCCGCAATCGGCGCCGATTCAGGCTTCCCGTGACACCGGGTGCGCCAACTCAGAAAATCAACGCGAACGCGACGGAGGTGAACCCGAAGATGACCGCCGCGATGACCGTGATGCGGTCGAGGTTGCGCTCGACCACCGTGGATCCCGCCGCGGCGGCGCCGGCACCGCCACCGAACATGTCGGACAGCCCGCCGCCCTTGCCGCTGTGCAACAGCACCAGAAAGATCAGGGTGAGAGCCGAGGCAATCTGCAGAGGAGCGACGATCCAAATCACGGAAGAAAGCGTAACAGCGTCGCGGACGCGAGCGATCCGACCCACCACATGGGCCCGCTCCGCCACAAGATCGTGGGTCGCCACACAGAGCCGAAGGTCCCTGGCGGAGACGGCCGCGAACACCGACGATCAGCCCATGAGGCTCGTCAACCGGTTCCGGCTCGCCGTTCGAAGCATCCTCGCGGCCTTCGGCGGCGAGCAACGAGCGACGCCGCCCATCCCAGAGGCAGGCGACGGACACGCACCCGGTCATCGGCATCTCGGCCCGCCCCCGGAAACACCCACACCCGCGGCCCACGACACCGAGCCACCCACCGCCCAGCCCTGGGTGCGAACCACCCACTCCGACAGCCAGAAACGCCGTTTCCGCCGCTGACGAACCCAGGCCGAACCTCAGGTCTGGTACAGGCGGAAGTTGACGATCCGGGCGAAATCATCGGGATCGAGACTCGCGCCGCCCACCAACGCACCATCGATGTCAGGCTCGGCCATCAACTCCGGGGCGTTGGCCGGCTTCACCGAGCCGCCGTATTGGATGCGCACACCGGCCGCGGCGTCGGCCCCCCACTGCTCGCCGACGAGACGACGAATGTGGGCACACATCTGCTGGGCATCCTCGGACGACGCGGTCTCTCCGGTGCCGATCGCCCAGATCGGCTCGTAGGCCAACACCAGGCCGCCGACGACGTCGGGAGCCAGCCCGGCCAACGACCCGGCCACCTGCGACGCGACCTTGCCCTCCGCGCGGCCGGCCCGACGCTCTTCGAGCGTCTCGCCGACGCACACGATCGGTGTCATCTGCTCCGCGAGGACCGCGAGGGCCTTGGCGTTGACCAGCTCGTCGGTTTCGCCGAACAACTCCCGCCGCTCGGAATGGCCGACGATCACATAGCTGACATCGAGCTTCTGCAGCATCGGCGCGGAGATCTCGCCGGTGAACGCGCCACTCTTCTCCTGGTGCACGTTCTGGGCCCCCAAGGAGATCGGCACGTCGTCGGCTTGGAGCACCGTCTGCACCGACCGCAGATCCGTGAACGGAGGATGCACCGACACATCGACATGGTCGTAGTCCTCCGGGTTGAGGGCATAGGCCAGCTTCTGGATCGTCTGGATCGCCTCGAAGTGGTTGTGGTTCATCTTCCAGTTGCCGCTGATCAGCGGAGTACGGGCCTCAGGCATTGTCGTTCGCTCCTCGTAAGGCCTCCAGCCCGGGCAGGTCGCCCTTCTCGATCAACTCGAGTGACGCACCCCCACCGGTGGAGACGTGATCCATGTCCTTTTCGACGCCGAACTGCTTCGCCGCCGCCGCGCTGTCGCCGCCACCCACCACGGTGAACGCCCTGGTGTCCGCCATCGCCTGGGCGACCGCGCCGGTGCCCCCGGCGAACCGCGAATCCTCGAAGACGCCCATGGGCCCGTTCCACAGAACCGTTCCCGCCTCATGGATCACGTCGCCGAACCGGGCGGCGCTGCCCGGGCCGATGTCGACGCCCATCCAGCCGTCGGGAAGGTCGACGCCCATCTGGCGTACCTCTCCCCCGGCCGCGGGGTCGAACAGTTTGCCGCCGGGCCCGAGCGCGGTGATGTCGTAGGGCAGGTGAATCGGTTTGGGCTGCGCGAGCAATCGGGCACAGGTGTCGACCATGTCGTCCTCGCACAGCGACGATCCGACCGAATGGCCCTGCGCGCGCAGAAACGTGAAACACATCCCGCCCCCGACGATGAGCGAATCGACGCCGGCCAGCAACGCCTCGATCACCGCCAGCTTGTCGCTCACCTTCGACCCGCCCATGACCGCCACGAACGGCCGCCGCGGATTGTCGCGAAGACCGCCCAGCACCTCGACCTCCCGGGCCAACAGCCGACCCGCCGCCGCGGGCAGATGCCGGGGCGGGCCCACGATCGACGCGTGGGCCCGATGCGACGCACCGAAAGCGTCGTTGACATAGGCGTCGTGGCCATCGACGAGCCGGGCCACGAACGCCGGATCGTTGGCCGTCTCCCCCGGATCGAACCGGAGGTTGTCGAGAAGCTCGACCTCCGGAACGAGCTCCTTGAGCCGGCGCCGAACCGGTTCGACCGAGAACTGCGGATCCGGTGTTCCCCTCGGCCGGCCGAGGTGGGTGCACGCGGTCACCGACGCGCCACGACCGAGCAACCACCGGATGGTGGGAAGGGCCGCCCGGATGCGGAGGTCGTCGGTGATCTCCCCGTCGACGATCGGAACGTTGAAGTCGGCCCGGAGCAGCACCGACTTGCCGTCGAGGTCGCCCAGGTCCTCGAGCGAAGGGACGGGTCTCACCGCTTCTTCGCGGCGTTGGTCTTCTTCTTGGCCTTTGCCGCCGGACGCTTCGGCACGGCCTTGGCGACGGCCTTCTTGCGGCGGGCCGGCGCCTTCTTCTTCCCGACGATCAAGGCGAGATCGACGAGGCGATTCGAGTAGCCCATCTCGTTGTCGTACCAACCGAAGATCTTGACCAGTGAACCCTGGGCCATCGTGAGTCCGGCGTCGAAGGTGCAGCTCGCCGGAGATCCGACGATGTCGGACGACACGAGCGGGTCCTCCGAGTAGACGAGCACCTTGCGCAGCGGGCCCGACGACGCGGCCTTCTTGAACGCCGCGTTGATCTGCTCCACGGTGACCTCCTTCTTGAGGATGCCGGTGAAGTCGGTGATCGACCCGTCGGGAATCGGCACCCGCAGCGAGGTCCCGTCGAGCCTGCCCTGCATCTTCTTCATCACGAGCCCGGTCGCCCGGGCCGCGCCGGTGGAGGTCGGCACGATGTTGATCGCCGCGGCCCGAGCCCGACGGAGATCGTTGTGGGGACCATCGACAAGCGCCTGGTCGCCGGTGTAGCCGTGGGTCGTCGTCATGAGACCCTGGGTGACACCGAAGGCGTCGTCGAGGACCTTGATCATCGGCACGAAGCAATTCGTCGTGCACGACGCGTTGGAGATGACGTGATGCCGCGCCGGGTTGTAGGTGTGGTCGTTGACACCGACGACGAAGGTCGCGTCGCAGTCGCCCGACGGCGCCGAGATGATGACCTTCGGCGCTCCGGCCTTGCGGTGGGCTGCGGCTGCTTCCTTCTTGGTGAAGAATCCGGTCGACTCGATGACGACATCGACGCCGAGGTCGCCCCACGGCAGATCGGCCGGGTTTCGTTCCGACAGCACCTGCAACACGTCGCCGTCGACGTTTATGCCCTTCGCCGTCGCCCGAATCCGGCCGCCGAAGCTGCCGTGGACGGAGTCGTTGGCCAGCAGATGCGCCATCGTCTCGCGCGACCCGAGATCGTTGACGGCGACGAAGTCGATGTCGGCTCCCTGGGCCTTCGCAGCCCGGAAGAAGTTGCGGCCGATGCGGCCGAAGCCATTGATGCCGACACGTACGGTCATGGTGGGGTCCCCCCTGGTTGAGTTCTCGGTCCTTCGACCACGCCTGATGGAAGCACACCTGGGCCCGGAAAGCGACGCTTGGGCCCGGGTAATCACGCCCATGTTTTCCCCGGCGGGTCCAGCCGATCAGGTGCGAACGCCGGTCACCAACTCGGAGACCGCGCCGGCCAGCAGGCCCGGCTCGTGGACCAGGCCCCCCTCGACCCGAAGCCGTCGCCCGACCACGACGCTGCTGAGCTCCGGAGGAACGGGCAGCGACTCGTCTGCCAGGACGACATCGGGGTCGAGGCCATGGGTCCGCACCGCGGTGACATGCTCGCCGAGCGAGTAGTTCTCCGTCTCGCCCGCCTCCGGCCCGAGGTTGGCGACGAAGACCACCAGGGCGGCCGACGCGTCGATCGCCCGGCACACACCCGGAGAGGCGGCCGCCAGCACCGAGGTGTACAGCGAACCCGGGCCGATGACGACGACGTCGGCGCGGCCGATCGCGGCCAGCACCTCGGGAGGCACCGGCGGGTCGGCCGGTGACAGATGCACCCGCTCGATGTCGCGGCTCTTCGAGATCGCCACCTGGCCGCGGACGACACCACGGGCGGTGTCGGCCAGAAGGTCGACACGAACCCGGGAGGCGGGCAGGATCCGGCCACGGGCGCCGACCATCTCCACGGCCGCATCCATCGCCTCCACCGGATCGTCGGTGTTCTGGAGCAGCGCGGCGAGCAACAGGTTTCCGGCCGGGTGCCCGCTCAGGCCACCGTCGACGAAACGATGGTCGAGCGCCGCCCGGACGAGGCCGGGCGGGGTCAGCGCGGCGAGACATCGGCGCATGTCGCCCGGCGCGATGATGCCGAGCTCGCGTCGGAGCCGCCCGCTCGACCCGCCGTCGTCGGCAACCGACACCACCGCCGTCAACTGACCGGCGACATCACGCAGGCCGTCGAGCGATGTCGCCAAGCCGTGGCCACCGCCGATGGCAACGATTCGAGGGGCGCTCATTTGGAGACGTCGCGATGAATCACTGCCGGGGCGTGGCCGAGTTGGCCGAGCACCTCCGCCATGCGCTCCGCGATGGCCACGGAGCGGTGACGGCCGCCGGTACACCCGAAGGCGATCGTGAGGTACGACTTTCCCTCCTGCACGAAGAACGGAAGGATCAGGGCGAGGAGCCGTTCGAGTCGGGCCAAGAAGGCGCCGGTGACCGGCTGTTCGAGCACATAGGCCGCGACCGGCTCGTCGAGGCCGGTGAGCGGACGGAGCTCCTCGACCCAATGCGGGTTGGGGAGGAAACGACAGTCGAAAACCATGTCGACGTCGAGCGGAAGGCCGTGCTTGTAGCCGAACGACGTGACCGTCGTCTGCATCGAGTGGCCGGCTCCGGCGTCGCTGAACGCGTCCACCATGCGATCCCGGAGCTGGTGCACGTTGAGATCCGTCGTGTCGATCACGAGATAGGCCTCGGCCCGGAGCGGTTCGAGCGCGACCCGTTCGGCCTCGACGACCTCGTCGAGCGTGCCCGACTCGGCCGCGGCGAACGGGTGAACCCGCCGCGTCTCCTTGTAGCGGCGCACCAGGACCTCCGTGGACGCGTCGAGAAAGACGAGCTCGACCCGGCTGAACTTCGATCGCAACACGCCGACCAGCGGCGCCATCTCCTCGTGGTACCGACCCGAGCCGACGACCAGGGCAAGCCGGTCGCCGGCCTTCGACGACCCGTCGGCGAGCTCCGCGACCTTCGGAATCAGCGCCGGCGGAAGGTTGTCCATGACGAACCAGCCGAGATCCTCGAGATTGTCGGCCGCGACGGTGCGCCCGGCGCCCGACATTCCCGCGATCACAACGAGCTCACTCACGTCACCCCGAGCGTAGTGCGACGACCCGAGTCGCCCGACCCCGGGCTCACCGCGGCGACGAACGACGGTCGCCGACGATGCCCAGCAGACGCGGCGTGGTCGACACGACATCGGCCTCGTACTCCGGCGCCTTCGTCAGGAAGCCCGGCGGTGGCGCCGGCTCGAGGATCTCCACGAGATCGATCCCGGCCCGGATCATCCCGTTGAGATATCGATGGAGAGGGCGATGCACGAACCGGACGAACACCCCCTTTTTCACCTCCTCGACGGTGACCGCCTCCCGCAGGTACGCACCGATGCGCCAATAGGTCTCGGGTGGTTCGATCATGTGATCGATGATCATCCCGCTGTCGGGCGTCTGGAGCAGCGGATGGTTGAGGAACAGCACGAAGCGTCCGCCGGGTCGAAGCACCCGGGCGACCTCGGCCAGCGACTCGTCGAGCGCGTCGACGTGTTCGAACACGAGGCACACGACGACCCCGTCGACGGAGCCGGTCGCGATCGGCAACCCGTCGGATCCCGCCCGCCCGTAGCTCGGCCCGCCCGCCCGGGCGACCGCCACCTCCACCTGCGAGCCGGTCGGATCGAGTCCGACGACGTCGGCCCCACGTGCCGCGAGCGCTCTCGCGATCTGGCCTTCACCCGTCCCGATGTCGAGCACACGGTCGAAGCCGGTCAGGTGGGCGAGCGCCAACGGGATGATCTGTTCGACGTACTCGGGATCGACCCCGTCGGTGAACTCCCGTTGCCACCAGTCGGCGTGTTCGTCCCATCTCGGTTCGGTCACCCGGTCATGATGCCGGGAAACATCGACCTCGGCGCGCGTCGGCTCAGAGGTCGATCCTCACCACGGACTGCTCACCTTGCATCGCGACCCAGATCGCGCCGCTGCCCACCGCGATGCCGGTGGGCCCGCCACCGGCGCTGGCCCCGCCGAGCGGGGTGCGAGTGATGATCTCACCGCTGGCCGCATCGACCTGGACGAGGTTTCCGTCGCCGGTCACCGTGACCCACACCGAGCCCTCGACGGAGACGAGCTCGGTCGGCTCTGCGCCGACGACGACCGTCATGACGACCTCGCCGGTCGAAGGATCGACCTTGGCGATGGTGCCCTCGTCGTTGTTCGCGACCCACAGGTGGGTGGCGTCGAGTCCGATTCCGACCGGGCCGGCACCAACGAGGACCCGCTGGGTGATCTCGAAGCTGTCGCGATCGATCTGCACCAACTCTCCGGTGTCGAACACGGTGGCCCACAGCCCGTGGTCGGGGCTCGACAGGATCGCCGTGGGGCTCCCGCCGACATCGACCCGCTGCACGACCTCGCCGGACCCCGGATCGACGCGGGCCACGAACCCGCCGTCGAACGACGCCACGATGAGGGTGCCACCGTCCTTGTCGATCCCGTCGGGGCCGGGGAACGGAATGACGGTCGCAACCGTGTTGGTGCCCGGGTCGATCTGCAGTATCTGGTTGTCGGCGTAGTTGGTGAGCCACACCGACGTCGGCGTGCGCAGCACCCGGGTCGCGGCGTTCGCGACATTGCTGTTGGCCACGACCTGGTTGGTCGCGGGGTTGATGAGGGTCACGCCACCGAACGCGCCGACGACGGCGATGGACTCCGGT
This sequence comes from Actinomycetes bacterium, assembly GCA_024276495.1. Lineage (GTDB taxonomy): Bacteria > Actinomycetota > Acidimicrobiia > Acidimicrobiales > Aldehydirespiratoraceae > JAJRXC01. The sequence continues at coordinate 10,028 of JAJRXC010000024.1, read as the reverse complement.
TGCGCGCTGACGAACTTCGCGTCGGCGCTGACCACGATCCGTCGCAGCCGCTCGCCGGGAAGGGCCGGGGCCGGTCGGCTCCGGAGCTCGTCGACCTCGGACTGCAGACCAGCCACTTCGGCCTGGGTCAGCGCGAGGGCGGAGTTGAGGTCGGCGATCTCCGCGTCGGTCGCTGCCGTGTCGACGCCGGGCGCCGTGGGCGGTGTGGGGTCGCCGGGACCGTCGCCGACCGGCGCGCTCGTCGGAACCTCCCGGGCGACGGTCAGGGAATCGCCGTCGCTGTCGGCCGACCGCCAGAGGAACGCGAGCGCCACGACCGCCAGGACCAGGACACCGAGGCCGGTGAGAAAGGCGGTGCGGTTCATGGTGATCGTCTCGTTGGCCGGCGCTTCGATCATCGGCGCGAGCGCGTCGGGGGGCGCGTCGGGTGTCGCCACCGGCGGCTCGCCGCCGTCGGAATCGCCGCTCTCCTCGACCACCGCGGCCTCGTCGGGCGCCGGCGCCTCGCCGACCGGCTCGGGCTCCGGTGCGACGCTCGGGTCGATCGCAGGCTGCTCGATCGTCGGCGCCGCCGGGTCGACCGCCGTCGTCTCCGGGGCCCAGATGTCGTCGAGCGCGGGAGGTGGCGGCGGGACGGCCGGCTGCTCGGAGGCCTCGACCGTCTCGGTGGTCGGCGCCGGCCCTGCCTCCGTGACCGCCGAAGCCTCCGACGGGGGCGGATCCGGTATCACCTTCGACGGTTCGATCGGCGGGAGCGGCGGGACCTCGCGGGCCTCGAAGGGCCGGAGAACGCCGTCGGGCGCTTCGCTGCTCGGTGTGTCGTTCATGGCTGACTCCTCGAACCCGCGACAACCCCTGAAACTAGTCGCCCGTCCCTGCGGGTGGTGGACGGCGCCCGGACACCTCGACGCGGTGCAGCGTGCGAAAAACGTTCTCTGCTACCTCGTCGGGCAGCCAGGGCAGTTTCTTGAGGTCCTCCAGGGTGGCCCGCTTGACGGCGTTGACCCCGCCGAGCTCCTTCGCCAGCCGCTTCTTTCGGGCCGGACCGAGCCCGGCGATGCCGTCGAGCGCCGACCGGGTCATGCGTTTGTCCCGCAGCTGGCGGTGAAAGGTGATCGCGAAGCGGTGGCTCTCGTCGCGTATCCGCTGGAGCAGGTAGAGCGCCTCGGACTGGCGGGGCAGACGGATCGATGCGCTTCGGCCGGGAACGAAGACCTCCTCGAACTGCTTCGCCAGGGAGACGACAGGGATCTCATCAGCGAGGCCGAGCTCGTCGAGGACCCGCACCGCGACCCCCAGCTGGCCCTTTCCGCCGTCGACGACCAGCAGCTGCGGCGGGTAGGAGAAGCGCCCCTCACGTTGCTCCACCGGAACCTCCCGCTCCGACAGGTACGCGGTGAATCGGCGGGTCAGCACCTCCCCCATCGCCGCGAAGTCGTCGTTGCCGGGAACCGATTGGATCTTGAAGCGCCGATAGTCGGACTTCTTGGGCAGACCGTCCTCCATCACCACCATCGAACCGACATAGTCGCTTCCCTGGATGTGGCTCATGTCGTAGCACTCGATTCGCAGCGGGGCGACGGGCAGGTCGAGATGCTCCTGCAGCTCGTTGAGCGCCCGGGCCCGGCTGTTGTGGTCGTTGGTGCGCTTGAGCCGGTGCCGGTTGAACGCATCCTGGGCGTTCTGAGTGACGGTTGCCTGCAACGCCCGCTTGTCGCCCCGCTTGGGCACCCGGATCCGGACCCGCGACTCGCGAGCCGCGCTCAGCCACTCCTCGTAGAGCGGCGGGTCGCTCGGGAGGTCGGGCACCAACACCTCCTTCGGTGATCCCATCGGGTTGTCGTCGAAGTAGAGCCGTTCCAGTATCCGACTGACGAGCTCACCGCGGTCGAGATCCTCCGCCTTGTCGACCACGAAGCCGCGCCGGCCCATCACGCGTCCCTTGCGGACGTAGAAGACCTGGACCGCGGCTTCCAACTCGTCGTCGAACATCCCGATCACGTCGACGTCCTCGTTGCCCTCGACGACCATCTGGCGTTTCTCGGCCGCCTTCTTCACCGCCGCGAGCCGGTCGCGGAGGTGCGCGGCCAGCTCGAACTCGAGATCCTCGGACGCCGTGCGCATCTGAGCGTCGAGCTTCGCGACGATCTCCTCGGTGTCGCCCGCGAGGAACGACGCCAGCTCCTCGACCATCGCGTCGTACTCGGCCTTGTCGACCTCGCCGACACACGGGCCCGCGCACTTCTCGATGTGGAACAACAGGCAGGGTTTGCCGAGCTTCTCGTGGCGGCGGAACTTGCCGTCGGTGCAGGTCCGGATCGGAAAGGTGCGCAGCAGCAGGTCGAGCGTGTCGCGAATCGCGTAGGCCTGACCGTAGGGGCCGAAGTAGCGGTTGCCCTTCTTGCGCTTCCCCCGCATGACCATCGCCCGGGGCCACTCGTCGGCGGTCGTCAGGCAGAGAAACGGATACGACTTGTCGTCGGTGTAGCGGACGTTGAATCGGGGCTTGTGCCGCTGGATCAACGAGTACTCGAGCATCAACGCGTCGACCTCGTTGGCGACCTGGATCCATTCGACCGACGCCGCGGTCTCGACCATCTGGCGGGTGCGACGATGGAGGTTGCGTGGGTTCTGGAAGTAGTTCGACAGGCGCGCCCGCAGGTTCTTCGCCTTGCCGACATAGATCACACGACCTTCGGCATCCTTGAACTGGTAGGAACCGGGGGTTTCGGGAACCGATCCCGCCGGTGGACGTTGCACCATCGTGTACGAGACTACGGCCACGAAACCCCGCCCTCGCTCACAAGGCCGCCGATCGCTCCGATAGGAACCGGCCATGTTGCGAACACAACCCGAGCGTGAGGCGAGCGCGCCCCGGTCGCCGCCCGCCGGAGACGCGGCGGCCGATGAACGGCCCACGATCGCGCTCTACCACCATCTGCCGCCCGGCGGCGCCGATCGGGCGATGTACGAGCTGGTTCGCCGGACGGCCCTGGATTTCCGCTACGTCCTCTACACGGTCGAGCTCGGGGCGCGTGACCCGTTCCACGGTGTCGCACGGGCACCGCTCGCCGACGTCGTCGACGAGGTCCGGACCGTCACCGCCCGAGCCGGCGGCGCGTCGCAACTCGCCCGGTGGGCGATCACCGTTCCGTCGGTCCTCGCGGCCGAACGACAGATCGCCGCCGAGATCGAACAGCGGCCCGAGATCGCCGCCGTCGTGGTGCACCACCAACGATTCACCCACGCGCCGACGATCGCCCGCCACGTCTCCCGACCCACGGCCTACTTCGTCCAGGAACCGCGTCGTCGGAGCTTCGAGTTCGCCCTTCGCACTCCGTCAACGGCCCGCGGACGGGCCGCCGGGCTCCTCACCTCGCCGGTCGAGACGTTTGCCCGGCGACTCGACATCGCCGGCACTCGGGCCGCCGATCTCCTGTTTTGCAACTCTCATCACTCCGCCGAGTACATCTGGCGGGCCTACGGCCGCGACGCGACCGTCGTTCCGCTCGGCGTCGACGAGCACACGTTCACACCGGCCGACGGCACCGACCGCGAGAACGAGATCCTCGCAGTCGGCTCCCTCGACCCGACGAAACACCACGAACTGGCCGTTGATGCGATCGGCGAACTCGATGTGGCCCGCCGTCCCCGGCTTCGCATCGTCCACAATCGGGCCGATCACTGCACCGCCGACGCGCTCCGACAGCGGGCCCGCCGACTCGGCGTAGAACTCGTCCTGGAACGCGACCTCACCGATGCCGAGCTCGTCGAGCGGTATCGGCGGGCCCGGGCGCTCGTGCTCACCGGGCGGGTCGAACCGCTCGGCCTCACCGCCCTCGAAGCGCTCGCCTGCGGCACACCGGTCGTCGCCGTCTGCGAGGGCGGCTATCGGGAGACCATCGAAGACGGGCGGACGGGAATCCTCACCGCCCGATCCGCACCGGCGCTCGCCGCGGGGCTCGACGAAATCCTCGACGGGCGGTTCGCGATCGACTCTCGGGAACTGCGTCGACGAACCCTCGAACGCTTCCACTGGGATGTCGGCACCGCGATCTACCGCGACGCGCTGCGCGACCTCGTCGCGTCGCGGTCGCTCAACCGCTGATCGCCAACGACGGGACCGCACGGCGCGGGTGTCGGGCCCGACGTGACCAGACGGCGAAGAACGCGAACATCGCGATCTGGCTCAGGAGCGTCGTCGTCGCCGCGCCTTCGATCCCCCACCGCCCGATCACCGCCAGATTGGCGAGGACATTCAGGCCCGCGGCGCCGGACGTCGCGATCGCGACGCGTCGATCCGACGCGAACGCGGTGTAGAGGACCCGGTAGGGAGCCGACGCGGTGGTGACACCGGCCGCGATGAACAACACCAGCAGCGCACCACGACCCGACCCGAAGTCGGCACCGAAGACCGGGACGACGAGCAGGAGAGAGACGGCCCCCACCGGGATCGTGACGAGCGCGCCGAGCAGTGCGGTCAGATCGGCCCGTCGATGAGCGACGCCCGGCGCGAGCCGCCGGCTCGCGACCGCGTCGGCCACCATCGGCACGGCCGCGGCGGTGCAGAGCCCCACGATGGTCAACCAGGCCAACGGGAAGCGATACACCGAGTTGTAGACACCGGCCTCCACCGATGTCTGGATGATCACGATCAGGACGGTGTCCGAGGAGACCAGGACCTGATCGGCGAGACCGGCGACCAGGTACCAGCTGTCGACCGCGACCCGCCGAAGGGTGCGACCGCTCCGGACCGGGTTGAGCCGCACGCTCGCCGCGAGGCCGGCGAGTTGCCCCGCCCCGATCGCGAGCGCACCGGCCGCGATCGACGAGGCGAAGGAGGCCGCCGCGACGATCACCGCACCCTGGATCAGCAGGGGGAGGGCCGCCGCGACCCGCCGCGACTCACCGAGGGCGATCCAGTCGCGTCCGCCACCTCGGGCCACGACGGTGAGAACGATCGGCAGAACGGCCGGCTCACCGCCGACGACCACGGCCAGCGCCATCGCGGTGGCGAGAGCCGAGCTGACGACCTGGCGCCGCCACACCAGCGCCCGCACAAGATCCGAATCGCGCCCCGCCATGACGACGTCGCGGGGGCCGCGAAACGCGGCGCCCCAATCACCGACGAGGCCGAGCATCCGGGCCACGATCGACGCGACCGCGAGCACCCCGACTCCACCGGTGCCCAGCCGACGGGCGAGCAGCACCCAGCCGCCGAACTCGAGCGCCTGGGCCAGCACGCGAGAGACGACCCACCCTCCCGGCGAGGAGACGACCCGGCGGAGCACGTCAGACCGTTTCGAAGTCGCCCAGGCCCCGCGGCCGGGCGACCACTGACGCGAGATGGTACCGGGCCGGCTGATAGTGGGCTTCCGGCGACGCATCCGCGGCGAAGTGATCCGCGGCCAGGTCGTCTCGCACGAAGAACGCGTTGACACCGGCCAGCGTGCAGTGCACGAGCCGATAGCCCTTCTTCTCTCCGAGGGCGGCCAGGGAGGCCAGGCTCGCCCCGTGGTGTGACGTGCCGTCCCAGGCCTGCCGCGGCGCGTAGGCCTGCACCCAGCGGGCATCGGCGGGCCACAACGCGTTGTACTCGACGACCACCACCCGCGGGCGGTACGTCTCGATCGCCTGCCACACCCAGTAGTCGTTGCCATCGATGTCGATCGACAACAGATCGGGCTCGGCTGCGACATCGTTGGCCGCGAAGATCGATTCGATGTTCTCGGCGGTGACCAGCGACGCGACCACGCGCAACGCTCCGCGCTCGAGCAGATGCCGGTGCGAACCACGGATCGTGTCGATCAGCCGGCGGTCGCCGTCGATCCACAAACCGGTCCAGTCCCGATGGAGCAGGTACAAGGTGTTGTTCTCGATGCCGTTCCCACAGCCGAACTCGACGAACGCCTGATTGGTGGTGCCGATCCGTCGAAAGATCTCCGCGATGACACCGTCCTCGCCGTTTTGCGAGAAGACCCGCTGTTCGAAGGGCGCGAGGCGACCGGGGCCCGACAGCTCCGGACGCCGATCGAGAAGTGTGCTGACGAACTGCTCGGCCTCCAACTCCCGCCGGGCGCGGAGCTGGAAGCGACGCTGTTCGATCGCGACCCGGATTCGCCGCGGTCCGAAGAATCTCACGATCCGTCTCTCTTCATGTCGTCCCCTCCGAGGTCCGTCCCTGTCTGCATCGGCCGATTCGAGCCGGACGTGACCCATGCGGGTGCGACATCCTCGGAAGGGTTCACCAGCTGCCACAGGGTCGGGAGCCAGGAATCGACGGTGTAGTGCTCATGGGCGTAGGCCCAGGCGTCGTCGGCGAGCTGAGTCCGGCTCGCGATGTTGTCCACGAGGCTCCTCGCCCGGGCGACGAACTCCTCGGGTGTCTCGGCGACGACCGCGGGGAACCCGTCGGCCAACCCGGCCAGCGCGGGCGGCGCAACAACCTGCGGCAGCCCCAACGCGGCCGCCTCGAGCACCTTGTTCTGGATGCCCGCCGTGGACCGCAACGGGGCCAAGGAGATGGTCGCCTGCCGGGAGAGCCACTCGTTGGACGGATAGTCCTCGACCAGCTTCCAGCCACGATCACGGCACAGGGATCGGACCTCGTCGGTCGGTGCGTGGCCTGCGACCAGCACCCGCAGATCGGCATCGGTCGGCCGACCCCGGGCCAACCAGCGCAACGCTTCCACATTGGGCGCGTAGCCGAGAGATCCGAAGAAGACCGCGTCGTAGGGCTTGCCGCTCACCGGGCGGGGCCGTTCGGTCGGATCGACCAGGTTCGGCACCCACGTCGCGCCGAGGTGCGCCGAATCGCCCCAGCCCGCCGCGACGATGTTCTCCACCCGCTCACGTGCAGATTCCTCGAAACGTCCGTGGGCCGCGGCCAGACGGTTCAGGACGGCCCGCTTCGCCCCGTTCGACGCGAGCGCGGCGCGTTGGTGATAGCTGGCGCTCAAACGATCGACCAGGTCGAGGATCGGCACCCAGGGTCCATCGCAGAGCTCTGGCCGATAGGAACGGGCGGTTTGCATGACGACCACATCGGGTTCGAGCCGTCGGATCCTCTCCGCGAGCCGCGGCCCGTTCCACACGATCGCCTCGGGCACGATGCTCGACCGGGCGAGTCGCCACGGATCCCGTACCGACGGCCCCAACGAGCCGCGGGCGAGAAAACCCAGATCGTCGGCTTCGCCACCGGCAGCCCGAAACAGGCGAAGCCACGTCTGCGTCCGGCGGATCTCGCCGTACGACGAGCGACCCGGGCGAACGACGACTGCTCGGAGCGCGCTCATCGCGGACCCACCGACAGGAGCGCCTCCGCGAGGCGCCACGCCACACCCGGCTGTCGGGCGGCGTACGTGCGGGCGCTGCGGCGCCGATGCCGGGCCGCGACCCGGGCCTCGTTCCGGCCGCGGGCGCAACCTCCGACCTCGTGGCGACCCGGCGGCAGGTCGGCGAGCCGAACCCGCAGGTCGGGCATCGCCCGGGTGAGGCGCTGGTGCAGGTCCGCGTCCTCGAAGTAGAGGAAGTACGACTCATCGAAGCCCCCGACCGACCGGAGCGCGTCGACCGGCATCGAGACGACCGCGGCGCTCAGCCACCGGTGCGCGATCGGCCATTCTCCGGGCGTCAACGTCAACGCCTCGCCGTGGGCGCGACCCCACCGACCCAGCAGCGGAGCGACCAGCCGGAGCCGTCGTCCCCCGCGGGGTGCCCAGCGGCCCAGTCGCCACGCGGTGGCGAGAAACGCCGGCGCGTTCCAGTAGGGGTTGACGATCGCGTTCGGGACGCCGTTGGGCTCGACCAGCGGAACAGCCACGATCGTCTCGTCGTCGGCGTCGTCGAGAGCGGCGAAGTGGGTCGCGTCGAGCCGGGTGTCGGGATTGCAGAGGATCACCCGACGGGTCCGTACCACCGGCAAGGCGAGGTTGATGCCGGCCCCGAAGCCGACGTTGCGGTCGGGCCGGATGTGGATCACGCCGTCGTGGGCGCACGCCGAGTCCGCCAGCCGGTCGTCGTTGTGGACCACGACGACGGTGGTGTCGTCGGGAATCCACGAGAGATCCAGGCGATCGGTCCCGTAGGAGACGTAGACGACGGTCGACGACGTCATCGGCCCCGCCCCCTGACCACCGAGCGCACGGTCCGGAACAGGATTCGCAGATCCATCGCGAGCGACTGGTGGCGGAGATACCAGAACTCGTACTGCAACTTCTCGAGCGCGTCGGCGTCGGACGCCGCATACCCCTGGTTGACCTGCGCCCAGCCGGTGAGCCCGGGCTGAACGAGGTGCCGCAGGTCGTAGTACGGAAGCTTGGCGGCCAACTCCCGCACATAGTGCGGCTGCTCGGGGCGCGGCCCCACGACCGAGACCTCGCCGCGCAAGATGTTGACCAATTGCGGCAGCTCGTCGACATGGGTGCGCCGCAGGACGCGCCCGAAGCGGGTGATCCGAGGATCATCGTCGTCGGTCCACTCCCCCGCACCGAAGCACGGTCCGCTCATCGTGCGGAACTTCAAGATGTCGAACTCCCGTCCCCCCTTTCCCACTCGCGGCTGACGAAACAGCAACGCACCCCGGTTCCCCGCCCGATTGCCGAGCCAGACGATCGGGACGAGCGCGACGAGAAGCGGCAGTCCGGCCAGCGCCACCGTCACATCGAGGATGCGCTTGCGGCGGGCGTAGCGCTGGCGGTGGAGCTCACCGATGTCGAACATGAGCGAGACCCGCTCGAGCTCGCTGACCGGAAGGCGGTCCAACCACTGCTCGTAGAACAACGACAGGGTTCGCACCCGAATCCCGCTCTCGTGGAGCAGCGCGGCCTGGTCGACGATTCCCTGGTTCATCTGGGCGGTGCGGTCGAGCACGATGACCGTCGCCCCCGCGTCGTCAGCGGTGCCGACCAGCGGCGCCGGCGAGACCGGCGAGGGAGTCATCTCGGCCGGGTCGGCGGTGGCGACCAGCACCGGCCGGCTGCGGGCGGTGTCGAGCTCCGCCCGGAGCTGGGCGACGCTCTCGGCTTCACCGACGACCACGACCCGGTCACGCTCGTCGACGACTCTCCGGCTCCAGCGCGACAGCTTCGCGACGACCAGGAACCATCCGGAGCTCGCGACGACGGTCCCGAACACGACCATTCGGGGAAGGAGGGGTGCGCCGACGACGGTCTGGGCGAACGCGATCGCGAGCGTCCCCAACATCGACGCGGCGACCGACGCGGCGACGACCTGGCGGCGCAGCCGCGGCACGTCCGGGAGCCCGACCGCGTAGGCGGCGAGCCACAGCATCGCGGCGAAACCGACCGACCACGAGAGCCGGGCTCCGCCGAACGTGTACGACGGAACGGCGATCCGGGAGTGGACGAGGCCGAGTCCACCGACGATCGCCGCGATCCCGATCGGCAACAACGCCGCCGGAAGCCGTCTCATACCGGATTGCGCAGCTCCGCCCCCGCGATCCAGGCGTGCCAGCGCAGACGGGGGACACGGCGCAACAGGGCCCGGTCGACACGGGACAGCGCCGAGTGGAGGAGCCGGCCGCCGGGACGCCCGGCGATCGGGCTCGACAAGATCGCGAGCAGGTGGTGGGTGCGCACGTCGACCTCTGCGAAGAACCGGCCGCCGAGGGCGAAGTCCTCGCAGCGGAGGGGATGTTCGTATTCCGTGCGAGCCTCCGGGGTGCGCCGGCGGTACGAGTTGATCAAAGGGTTGTGCCCCAGCGGTTCGATGAAGACCGCCCGACCCTGCGGTGTCAGCACCCGGGCCATCTCCGCGTAGGCGCGGGCCACATCGAGATGGTGCAGGACCGCAGTACCCACCACCCCATCGAACGAGCCCGGCTCGAAGTCGAGCATCTCGGCGTTCATCACACGAAACTCGACCCCGTCGAGGCCGTCGCGCGCCGCCGCTTCACCGGCGGTCGCCACCGCGACCGGTGAGATGTCGATCCCCACGACGTCGACGCCACGCGCCGCCAGACCCGGCGCCAGCGCATCGACACCGCAGCCGATCTCCAGCACCCGGTC
>JAJRXC010000023.1 GCA_024276495.1 Actinomycetes bacterium | reverse complement strand
GGGTCCCGAGCGCTAGCGTGGTCGCTCGTGGGTAAGGCAAGTTCGTCCAAAAAGGTCCAACGTGCGGCCCGAGCCGCGGCCGCGTCACGCGGAACCGGCGAGAAGCGGGAACGAGGGTTTCCGTTGCTCGTCGGCGTGCTCGTCATCCTCGGGATCGGTCTGGTTCTCGCGGCGCGGAGCACCCGTGACGAGGCAGTCGCGCCTTTCACCGGCGATCACTGGCACAACGCCGTGGAGTTCTACGATTGTGGGACCCTGCTTCCCGCGCTGGTCGGTGAGCAGACCCCGAGCGGGATCCACACCCACAGCGACAGCCTCGCGCACATAGAGCCGTCGAACAGCGCCGAAAGCGGTGAGAATGCCCGGTTCGACGTCTGGCTCGAGGCGGCCGGGGCGGCGGTGACGACATCGGCGATTAGCACTCCCGACTTTGGCATGATCGAGGCGAGCGAGGGCTGCGACGGCGAGCCGAGCGAGATTGCTGCTGCCCGGTGGGACATCTTCGCTCCAGGGGGACCCGCGATCATCGGCGACATCATCACCGACAACTTCGGCTCGATCCGGTTCTTGGCGAATGCCCAGGGCTTCACCTTCGCCCGGGTTCCGGTTGGTGAGGCCCCTCCACCGCCCAGCCAGGCTGCGATCGACGCCGTGTCGACCAATACAGGCCTGGGGCCGGTCGGCGATGGCGGTCTCGATCTTTCGCCCACCACGCTTCCCGGCGCCGACATGTCCGGTGGTGACAGTCCGCACGAAGACGGCTAAACCAACGCGTCGCGGTTGACCCGCGATCTCGCCACCAATACGTTCGAGAGGTGACATGAAGGCCGTCGTACTGGTCGGGGGGTTCGGGACACGGCTCCGGCCGTTGACCCTGACCACGCCGAAGCAGATGCTGCCCGTGATCGACAAGCCGATGCTCGAGCATGTCATCGGCAGTCTTGCCCGCCACGGCGTCGACGAGGTCACACTGTCACTCGGCTACAAGGAGGACGTGTTCCGGGCGGCCTATCCCGACGCCGTGTGCGCCGGCGTCGCGCTGCGTTACGCGGTCGAACCGGAACCACTGGACACCGCGGGTGCCGTTCGGTTCGCCGCCGAGGCGGCGGGGATCGACGAGACGTTCATCGTGGTCAACGGCGACGTCTTCACCGATCTCGACGTCTCGGCGGTCTGGAACCGTCACCACGAAGTCGGCGCGGAGGGAACGATCGCTCTCACGCCGGTCGAGGATCCCTCCCGTTTCGGCGTCGTGCCCACCGATGCCGCCGGCCGGGTCCTCGGATTCGTCGAGAAACCGCCGCGGCAGAGCGCGCCGACGAACTGGATCAACGCGGGCACCTATGTGTTCGAACCGACCGTCCTCGCTCGTATCGAGCCGGGGCGACGAGTGTCGATGGAACGAGAGACGTTTCCCGCGCTCGTGGCGGACGGTCGGCTCTGGGCGGTGAAGTCCGAGGCCTACTGGGTCGACGCCGGCACTCCCGGTACCTATCTCCAGATCCAGTTGGATCTTCTCGACGGGGTGCGGGGCGACAAGGCCTCCGGCGTGTCGGGCGAGGCGACGATCTCCGATCACGCCATCGTCGACCGATCGGTCGTGATGGCCGGCGCGTCCGTCGCCGCGGAAGCGGTCGTGCGCGACTCGGTGATCGGGCCGGGCGCAGTGATCTCCGGGTCGGCGAGGATCGAGGGCTCGATCGTCGGATCCGACGCAGTCGTCGGTCCGCAGGCCCGCCTGTCCGCCCTGACGATCGTGGGCGACGGTGTCACGATCGGGGCCGCGGCCGAACTGGTCGGGGCCCGAGTCCCGGAGGGCGGCTGATGGCCACGCTCGTCACCGGTGGCGCCGGCTACATCGGTTCCCACACCGTCGTCGCGTTGCACGAGGTCGGCCGCGACGTGGTCATCGTCGACAACCTGTCGAACTCCTCGCCGAAGGCCGTCGCCGCGCTGCGCCGCTTGACCACCGACGATCTCGTCTTCGTCGAAGCCGACCTTCTCGACGCCGAATCCCTCCGGCGGGTGTTCGCCGATCATCCGATCGACGAGGTGATCCATTTCGCTGCGTTCAAGGCGGTCGGCGAATCGGTCGAACAGCCGATTCGCTACTACGGCAACAATCTGGGATCGACCATCGGGCTCGTCGAGGCGATGGTCGACGCCGGCGTGTCGCGCCTCGTCTTCTCGTCGTCGTGCACCGTCTACGGCCAGCCCGACGAGGTTCCCGTGACCGAGGCGTCCCCGACCGGGGCGACCAACCCCTACGGGTGGACGAAGTACATGAGCGAACAGATCCTCGCCGACGTGGCGGCCGCCCACCCGCTCGATGTCGTGCTGTTGCGCTACTTCAACCCCGTGGGCGCCCATCCGTCGGGCACGATCGGTGAGGATCCCAACGGAATCCCCAACAACCTGGTGCCGTTCGTGATGCAGGTCGCCGTCGGCCGCCACGACAAGGTCCGGGTCTTCGGCGACGACTACCCGACACCCGACGGCACCGGGATACGGGACTACATCCACGTGATGGACCTCGCCGAAGCCCACGTGGCCGCGCTCGACGCGCTCGCCGGTGGGCTCCGCGGCGCGGTCCCGATCAATGTCGGGACCGGGGTGGGCAGCAGCGTGCTCGAGGTCATCGCCGCGGCCGGCGCCGCGGTCGGGACGGCGATCCCCCATGAGGTCGTCGATCGCCGGCCCGGAGACATCGCGAAGACCTGGGCCGCCACCGACAAAGCCGCCGAGATCCTCGGTTGGCGCCCCTCCCGGGATCTCGACGAGATGTTGCGCGACCACTGGCGTTGGCAGTCCCGCAATCCCGACGGGTTCGCCTGATCACGTCAAGAGTCGCCCCGGTTCAGCGGAAGAGGTCCTCGGCCGGGGAGCGAACGATCTCGTCGACGACGCTGCTCGCACGAAACCACGCCTCGGGAAGGCCGCGCACGATCGCCACCGCGATCCCGTCGGCCTTTCCCATGACCAAGTCGGCGGCCGCGGCGATCTCGTCGACCGCGGCGACCTCGGTGACCATCAACTCCCGTCCCAGAGAGTCGGTTGTGCCGCGGAGATCGACGATCGCGGCGATGCCGGCACAACCGATGGCGACATCGGTCACGCCGCGACGCCAGGGCCGACCGAACGTGTCGCTGACGATGACGGCGACGTCGAGGCCGGCCCGGGCCGCCAGCCGGTCCCTGATGCCGCGGGCCGACCGGTCGCTGTCGACCGGGAGCAGGGCCGCCTGGCCCCGTTCGACGTTGGACAGATCGACACCGGCGTTGGCGCAGACGAAGCCGTGGATCGTCTCGGAGATGACCAGCTCGCCGCGGCGCCGAAGGACGCGAACCGATTCGCGTTCGACCAGTGGCTTGTGGGACAACGGATCGTCGGGGTCGATGTCGACGAGCCGGTTCTCCGCCTTCGAGACCACCTTTTGCGTGACGACCAGGCAGTCACCCGACTCCACGACGGTCGGCGACGCGATGATGAGATCGGCGAGGTCGTCGCCGGGGCGGACCTCACCGATTCCGGTGAGCGGAACGATCTCCAGAGACGTCATCGGGAACCTCCGGCGGCGTGACAGGCCCGGGCGAGGGCGGCCGCGACGCCCGGTTCGGACATGATCGTCGGCATGGCGATCACCCGCATGCCGATCGCCTCGATCTCGTCGCTCAGATCGCGGTCGATGTCGTCGATCACCAGCGTGGCCGCGAGGTCACGGTAGCGGCGGGCCACTCCCAGCACCGACGACTCCTCGCCGAGCTCGCGCAGCAGCCGATCGGCGGGGCCCTTGAGGGCCTTGCCGCCGATGATCGGTGAGACCGCCACGTTTCGTTCCCGACGGGCCCGGATCGCGTCGTCGACCCCGCCCACCGCCAGGAGTGGACCGATCGACACCACCGGATTGCTGGGCGCGATCACGACGGTGTCGGCCTCGGTGATCGCCGCGAGCGCGGCATCGGTGGCGACGGCCTCCCCGGCTCCCACGAAACGAACCGACGAGACCTCGACGTCGTGTCGGAGCCGGACGAAGTACTCCTGGAATCCGATCTCGCCGCCGTCGACCAGGGTGAGCCGGGTCTCGATGCGGTCATCGGTCACGGGCAGGAGCCGGCACCGCAGACCCCACGCCGCGGTGATCTCGGCGGTGACCTCGGTGAGGGTGGCCCCCTGCCCCAGCCGGTGGGTCCGGTAGAGATGGGTCCCGATGTCGCGGTCACCCAGGCTGAACCAGCTCTCTCCGCCGTAGCGGCCGAGCTCGGCCATCGCCTGCCAGGACTCGTCGACGAGCCCCCAGCCCCGCTCGGGATCGATGGCCCCGGCCAGGGTGTAGGTGCAGGTGTCGAGGTCGGGTGAGATCGAGAGGCCGTGAAGCGTGATGTCGTCGCCGACATTGACGACGGCGGTCACCTCGGCCGGGTCGAACGCCTCCAGCGCGCCGAGCAGGTAGCGGGCGGCGCCGACACCACCGGCGAGCACCGTGTGCATCAGGCGAGGCCGCGCAGGCGACCTTCGAGGAGTGCGATGTCGGCGTCGACCATGAGATGAACCAGATCGGGGAAGGAGGTCTGGGGCGTCCAGTCGAGATCCTGCGCCGCCTTCGTCCCGTCCCCCACGAGAAGGTCGACTTCCGCGGGCCGCATGAAGGTCTCGTCGACGACGACATGCTTCTCCCAGTCGAGGCCCACATGGTCGAACGCGAGCTCGCAGAACTCGCGAACGGAATGGGTGACACCGGTGCAGATCACGTAGTCGTCCGGTTCGTCTCGTTGGAGCATCCGCCACATCGCGTCGACATAGTCGGCCGCGAACCCCCAATCGCGTTTCGCATCGAGATTGCCGAGCCGCAACTCGTCGACCGTGCCGAGCTTGATCTGGGCGACCGTGTGGGTGATCTTGCGGGTCACGAACTCCATGCCCCGCCGCGGGCTCTCGTGGTTGAACAGGATGCCGGACGTGCCGTGGAGACCGTACGACTCGCGATAGTTGACGGTGATCCAGTGGCCGTAGACCTTGGCGACGCCATAGGGACTGCGCGGGTGAAACGGTGTCGACTCGACCTGGGGAACCTCTTTCACCTTGCCGAACATCTCCGAGGAGCTGGCCTGGTAGAAGCGGATCTCCGGGTCGACGAGGCGGATGGCGTCGAGGATGCGGGTCACGCCCAGCGCGGTGGTCTCCCCGGTCAGCACCGGCTGGCCGAAGGATGTCTGCACGAAGGATTGCGCGGCGAGGTTGTAGACCTCGGCCGGCCGATAGGTCCGGAGGATCTCGATCATCGAGACCTCGTCGAGGAGGTCACCCGGAACGAGCCGGACCTTGTCCTGGATGTGGGCGATGCGTTCGAAGTTGACGGTGCTGGAGCGGCGGACCATGCCGATCACCTCGTAGCCCTTCTCGAGGAGAAGTTCGGCGAGGTAGGAGCCGTCCTGGCCGGTGATGCCGGTGATGAGTGCGCGCTTGGCCACAATGATCCTTGTCAGTCGATCTGAGGGGGTTCGGCGCCGTCGGGATGGGCGCGCCAGAAGTCGAGGAGGTCTCGGAGGGTGGTGTCGATGTCGACCACGGGTTGCCAGCCGGTGGCCGCCCGGATCTTCGAGTTGTCGCCGCGGAGTATCTTCAGGTCGACCGGTCGGAACAGAGCGGGGTCGGGCTCGAGGGTCATCTCGTGGCCGGCCATCGAGATGAGGGCATCCGCGAGCTCGCGCACCGAACGGTCACGCCCGGAACACACGTGGTACACCTCACCGGGCATGCCGTCGGTTATGAGGAGCCGGTAGGCGCGGGCGACGTCGCGAACGTCGGTGACGTCGCGTCGGGCATCGAGGTTGCCGATCCTGACCGAGGTGCCACCGTGGATCTCGTTGTGCACGATCCGGCTCGCGATGGCCGACGCGACGAACTTGTCGCTCTGGCCCGGTCCGAGGTGGTTGAAGCTCCGGGCCCGGATCACGTCGAGCCCATGGGCGAGCCCGGCGGTGACACACATGACGTCGGCGGCCGCCTTGCTGGCACCATAGGGACTCACCGGCCGGACCGGTTGGGTCTCGGTGAGCGGCAGATCCTCCTCGCCCACCGGGCCGTAGATGTCGGCGCTGGTGACCGCGAGCACCCGCTCGACATCGGCGGCGACCGCCGCGTCGAGCACGTTGAGCGTGCCCTCGACGTTGACCCGGAGCGTCTGGATCGGGGTCTGCCACGACGCGCCCACATCGGCTCGCGCCGCGAGGTGGTAGATGACGTCGGGGTGGGAATCGGCCACGTGGGCGGCCAGACGGGACCGGTCGGTGATGTCGACGGCCGACCTGATCACATCGTCGCCGCAGGCCTCGAGGTGAGCGGTGAGATGGAGACCGACGAAGCCATTGGCACCGGTGACGAGGGCTCGCATCGGTCAACCCGTGCCGGTCGGAGCGAGGTGCGCGCAAGGCGCCGGGAGGCCGGGCATCGGCGATGACTCTACGGCCCGGGGGTGCGCGTCTCAACCACCGCGGCCGGGTTCGGTGATGGTCCCGTCCCGCGCTCCACGGGCGATAGCCTCGCACGATCGTGGCCGACCAACTCGACACCTCGTCTCGCGACGCGACTCCCTCGGTGCTCGCCGTGGTCGTGGCCCACGATCCCGGCGACTGGTTCGACGAGACGCTCGAGAGCCTCGCGACCCAGGACTACACCAGATTGGCCGTCGTGGTGATCGATTCCGCCGGCGATCCGATGCTCGGGGCGCGGGTCCACGCCGTGCTTCCCAAGGCGTCGGTTCTCGATGCCGGCGACACCGAGGGGTTCGCCGCCGCGGCCGACGCGATCCTCGACACCGACGTCGACCCCGCCTACCTGTTGATCTGTCACGACGACATCGCCCTCGCGCCCGACGCGGTCCGACTCCTCGTCGTCGAGTCGTTGCGGTCGAACGCCGGTGTCACGGGTCCGAAGCTGGTCGACTGGGACCGCCCCGAGCAGTTGCAACACGTCGCCTACACCGTCGACCGATTCGGCGTGGCCGCCGACGTGGTCGACGTCGGCGAGCTCGATCAGGAGCAGTTCGACGCGGTGCGCGACGTGTTCGCGTTGCCGTCGGCATGTCTGCTGGTCCGCACGAGCCTGTTCCGTGCCCTCGGCGGTTTCGATCCCGGCATCACGCGACGGGGCGAGGAGATCGACTTCTGTTGGCGGGCCCACCTGGTCGGCGCCCGGGTGATGGTCGTCCCGGATGCCCGGGTGCGGCACAAGGAGCGGCTGGTCGAGCGGACCGGGGTCGACGACATCCGTCGCAGTCGGGCCCGGCACCAGCTCCGTACTGTCGCCGTCACCGGGAGCAGGTTGTCGCTGCTGGTGACCATTCCGCTGATGCTCGTGCTGGCGGCGGGAGAGGCGTCCGTCGCGCTGGTCACCGGACGGATGACCCATGTGCGAGACATCGTCGCCGCGTGGACGTGGAACCTCCGTCGCCTCCCGGAGATCCGAGCCCGCCGCCGGCAGCTCCGACCACTCGTTCGGGCCCGTCACGCCGACGTCCGCGCCATGCAGGAGACGGGGAGTGTGCGGATCAACGCCTTCGTACGGGGCCAGATCGGACGGCGCGACACCCGGGAGCGCAGCTCGTTCGCCCGCACCGGCACCGCCAGGATCTCCGCCGTGGTCGTGGCGGTCGTCGGGCTGTTCGTGTTGTTCGGGAGCCGGGCCCTGATCACCGACGGAATCCCGGCAGTCGGCGATTTCCTCGGTTTCGGCGATTCTTCGGGGGCCCTCGTCGGCGAGTGGTGGAGCGGATGGCGCCACCGGGATCTCGGGAGTCCCGGGGTCGGAATGTCGGCGCCCGTCGTGCTCGGAAGCCTCGCGTGGCTGCTCGGGGGCTCCCTCGGCTTCGTTCGGCTCCTGTGGGTGACCGCGCCGATCGTGGCGGGACTGGTCGGGGCATGGCGCATGCTCTCGGTGACGGGGTCGCGGCGCGCGCAGATCGGCGCCCTGCTCGCCTACACGATCGTGCCGCTGCCGTGGGCAGCGGTGGCCTCGGCCTCGATCGCCGGGCTCTACGCCTACGCGGTCGCACCGTGGCTGCTGGCCGCCTTGCTGCACGGTCAGGCCGCGTCGCCGTTTCGTTCGACGACCGGACCGTGGCGGGGAATCTGGTCGGCGGGAGCGGGGCTCGGACTGTCGCTCGGAACGGCCGCGGTCTTCGAACCGGCAGTCATCGTGCTCCTCGTGCCGATGGTCGTGGGCCTGCTCGTCGCCGCCCTTCTCACCGGTCGACCCGACGGCACCCTGCGCCTGCTCGCCGTGTTGGTCATCGGCGCCGGCGTCGTCGCACCCCTGGTGCTGCCACAACTTCTCGATCAGGTCGCCGTCGGGTTCACCTGGGCGCCGTTTGCCGACGGGCGCAGCGGGGCGGCGTCCGATCTCCGTCTCGTCGACATCGTCGGGTTCGCGGTCGGGCCTCGGTCGCTGGGCGCGTTGTCGCTGCTCCTCGTCGTCCCGCTCGCCTTGCCGTTGCTCGTCGGACGGTCGTGGCGTTTCGGCCTGGCGGCCCGTGGTTGGATGGTGGCCCTCGTCTCGTGGGGGGTGGCGTGGGGCATGGCGTGGGGCGTGTTTCCGTTCGGCCTCCCGGACCCGGCGCTGATCCTCGCCCCGGCCGGGGCGGCCGTCGCCCTCATCGCCGGCGCCGCGGTGTCGGTTGCCGAACACGACATGCGGCGGGCGGGCTTCGGTTGGCGTCAGGCGCTGCTCCCACTGGCGCTGGTGGCCTCGTTCCTCGCCGCCCTCCCGACCCTCTCCCTGATGGAGAGCGGTCGCTGGGGCATGCCCCGCGGCGACTTCACCCGGGTCGTGCCGTTCGCCGACCCCGACGTCGACGGGAGCTTCCGGGTGCTGTGGATCGGTGCTCCCGCCGATGTGCCCGGCGGGGGCCGGGTGCTCAACGACTCGCTGGCGTGGAGTCTGACCTTCGACGGCCTGCCGATTCTGACCGACCGGGGAGTGGCGGCCGACGAGGGCGCTGCCGCGTTGGTGACCGACACCATGGCGAGCGCGCTCGACGGCGAGACGATGCGGCTCGGCCGCACGCTCGGCGGTCTCGCGATCCGTTATGTGGTCGTACTCGACCGGCTGGCGCCGGCGCCGTTCAGCGCCGAGGGTCGGGCCGTGCCGCCGAGCATCTCCGATGCGCTCGGACGGCAACTCGATCTCCGACGGCTGGTCGGGGTCAACACCGCGATGGACATCTACGTCAACACCGAGTGGACCAGCGTGCGGGCCGCGGCGACCGAGGGATTCGACGACGGTCGCGCCACGATCGCCGATCTCGCCCGGAACCCCCTGACCGGCACGGTCGGTGTTCTCGCCGGTCGCGGCGACCGACTCACCGGACTGCTCCCGGAGGGCACGGAGATGTACCTGGCCCAGACCCATGACACCCGTTGGCGTCTCGTGGTCGACGGGGAGCGCACCGGGCGGCGGCGGAGCCTCGAATGGGCGACCGCGTTCCTCCCGGACCGGGCCGGCCAGGCGGTGCTGAGCTACGACACACCCCTGTGGCGCCAGGGCGCGATGGTGATCCAACTCGCCGGGTTCGCCGTCGCGTTCAGCACCGTCCTTCGTCGTCGCATCGGGGTCCGCCGGTGAGACCCGCCCGGCTGTTGGTCGTCGCCGTCGTCGTCGCGGCGCTGGTCGGGGGCTTCGTCGCGGATCGCCGCGATCGCCCGTCCGCCGACGTCCCGGTCGAGCTCGCCGGGTCCGTCCCTTTCACCGGCGGCGGTGGTGTCTGGTTCTGCCCGGGAGGGTCCGCGCCCGGTGGTGTCGCCGAGGTCGCGCTCGAGTTGATCAACGCCGGGTCGGAG
Source organism: Actinomycetes bacterium (assembly GCA_024276495.1). Taxonomy (GTDB): domain Bacteria; phylum Actinomycetota; class Acidimicrobiia; order Acidimicrobiales; family Aldehydirespiratoraceae; genus JAJRXC01. Next base: position 190,556 of record JAJRXC010000023.1, on the reverse strand, counting down.
CCGGCCACCGCGATCGTCACCGGGGTGCGCAGCGGCACCGGCGCCGAACCCCGGTCGGTCGAGGAGCTCCTCGACGCGGGCGAACGCCGACTGGTCCGCCTCGCCGATCTCGTGCCCGACTCCGCGTGGCTCGGTGCCGTGGTCGAGGTCGACTCGGCCGATGTCGTCGTCGAGCAGACATATGTCGGTGAGGTCAACGCCGAAGATGCCGCCCGCGGTTCGGATCGAGCGCCCTGCCACACCCGCACGGCGACCACGTGGCTCGCGGCGTCCGGCGCGACCCGGAAGCGGGAGCTCGGCGAGGAGATGATGTTGCTCGTCCTCAACCCCTTCCTCGACGACGCGGTGCTCGACATTCGTTTCGACTCCGATGTCGGCATCGATTCGCGCTCGGGCGTGGTGGTCCCGGCCCGTCGGGTCGTCGCGATCGACATCACCGAAGAGGTGACCGTCGCGTCGCGGGTGAGCGCGATCATCGACGTGGTGACCGGAAGCGTGGCCGTGTCCCGGCTCCAGATCGTCGAGAACGAGCAGCGGCACGGCCTCGCGGTCACCCCGGCCAGCGCCGACGCGGCACCGATCTGGTATCTCCCCACGGTGCGGCGGGGCACGCGAGACGACGTCGTCACGGTCGTGAACCCGTCCACGACCGAGACGGCCGAGGTCGATCTGGAGATCATCGCCGACGGCGAGCTCGAGTTCGACCCGATCCAGCTGACGGTGCGCCCCGGTCGGGGCGTGGCGGTGGCGATCGCCGACGAGAGCAGGCTGGAAGGGGTCGGCGTGCTGTCGATGGTCGCCCGGTCTCTCGGGGGGCAACCGGTCGCGGTGATGGTCGAGAGCGAACTGCCCTTCGGTGACGGACCTGTCTCGAATCTCTCGGCCATGGTCGGCTCCGACGCCGCGTCGACGAGGTGGATCGCGCCGGCGGAGTCCGACGACGGATCGGTCGTGATCTTCAACCCGTCGTCATCGACGATCGCGACCGCGACCGTCTCGGTGGTGGTCGACGGCGGGCTCGAACAGATCGCCGAGGTAGAGATCGGTGCCGGTCACCGGTCGGTCATCACCGCGGCGGAGCTCGGCGGCGACCGACCGATCGCGATCATCGAGTCGACGTCGCCGGTGGTGGTCGGACGGGAGTTCGCCGATGTCTCGGTCCACGGACTGGCGATGGCGATCATGGCCGACCCTCCGACCGCGCTGGTCGACTGACGGTCGGCGCCGCCTCAGATGCCGTGGTCGCCCTCGTCGGCTGCCGTTTCGGCGGCCGACGACCCGGTCCGTCGCACGTCGTCGATCGCGGCACCCAGATCCGGCGCCGACACGGTTCCGAGAAACGCCCGCCGAACGACACCGGCCGCGTCACTGATGACGAGGGTCGGGACGGCATCGATCCGGTACCGCTCGTGGAGCGTCGCATCCCGCCCGACCTCGACCTCGGCCACCGCGACCTGATCGCTCTCGAGTTGGCGGGCGCGGTCCCAAACGGCGGCGCACGAGTGGCACGTCGCCGAGGTGAAGACGGCGACGAGCCACGGCGCGTCGGGCCGGGTGAAGTCGGCGCGGTCGAGTTGACGAGGAACGTGGGTGGTGTTCACCGCCGGCGCGTCGGGTCGACGACCGAGGAGCGCGGCGACAGCCCCGGCGATGGCCAGTCCTCCGAGAACCAGGAGCACCCGGTCCATGATCAGGCGTCTTCGAGGCCTGGGACTTCGGCGGGTGTGGCGTCGGACTCGGCGATCGGACCGGAGCGCGAGACGTCGATCAAGCGGGAGACCTCCGCGCCGGAGATCGTCTCGTGTTCGAGCAGCGCACGGGCAACGAGATCGAGGCCGTGCCGGTACTCGGTGAGGAGATCACGACAGCGGTCCTCCATCTCCACCAGGATTCGACGGATCTCGTCGTCGACGAGCTTGGCGGTCGCGGGGGAGTACGCCTTGGTCTGCATCATGTCCTCGCCGAGGAACACCGGGCCGTTGTCGGCCAGCGACATGGGGCCGACGGCCTCGCTCATCCCCCACTCGGTCACCATCCGCCGGGCGATGGTGGTCGCCTGCTGCAGATCGTTCGCCGCGCCGGAGGAGTACTCGTTGAAGACCAGCGACTCGGCGACCCGGCCGCCCATCGCCATGATCATGCGGGCCTGGGCCTCGGCCTTGTCCATCGTGTGGCGGTCCTCGGCGGGAAGGGTCATCGTGACGCCGAGGGCCATCCCGGTCGCGATGATGGACACCTTGTGGACCGGGTCATGGTTTTCCTGCACGGCCGCGCACAGGGCGTGGCCCGCCTCGTGGTAGGCGGTTCGTTCGAGGTCGGCCTGGGTGCGCACCATCGACTTCCGTTCGATGCCGAGCAGCACGCGGTCGCGGGCGGCGTCGAAGTCGGTGGCGGCGATGACGTCGCTGCCCCGACGGACCGCGAACAGGGCGGCTTCGTTGACGAGGTTCGCGAGGTCGGCGCCGCTCATGCCGGGGGCGCCGCGGGCGATGACGTTGATGTCGACATCGTCGGCCGAGCGCTTTCCCTTCAGGTGCACCGCGAGGATCTTCTTGCGATCCTCCAGCTCGGGGAGCGGCACGATGACCTGTCGGTCGAATCGGCCGGGACGCAACAGGGCCGGATCGAGGATGTCGGGCCGGTTGGTGGCCGCCATCATGACGATGCCCTCGGTCGCCTCGAAACCGTCCATCTCCGCCAGCATCTGGTTGAGCGTCTGTTCGCGCTCGTCGTGGCCGCCGCCGAGCCCGGCGCCGCGCTTTCGGCCGATGGAATCGATCTCGTCGATGAAGATGATCGCCTTTCCCATCTTGCGGGCCGAATCGAAAAGGTCGCGCACCCGGCTGGCGCCCACACCGACGAACATCTCCATGAAATCGGAGCCGGTGACGGACAGGAACGGCACGCCGGCCTCTCCGGCGACCGCCTTCGCGATGAGGGTCTTGCCGGTGCCGGGGGGGCCCACGAGCAGAACACCCTTCGGGATCCGGGCGCCGATCTCGGCGAAGCGATCGGGATGCTTGAGGAAGTCGACGACCTCGGTGATCTCCCGTTTGACCCCTTCGTACCCGGCGACGTCGTCGAAGGTCGTGCCCGGTCGTTCGGTGGAGTAGGTCTTCGCCTTGCTTCTCCCGATCGACATGATGTTGCCCATCTGGCCCTGGGCCCGGCGCTGCATCCAGACGAAGAAGAGGATCAGCAGACCGACCGGCAGCAGCAGAGGGAGCATCGAGGTGAGAAAGCCCGGCCGGGGCGTCTTGAACTCCAGCGTCGTCTGGGCACTGATGTTGGCGACGTCGTCGTCGGGAAGTGGGGTCGGGCCGACGGTGCGGAACTCGGTGGTCGCGGTGGAGAACTCGATGCCACCATCGGTGTTGTCGTAGACCGCCTCGACGACCTCCCCCCGGTTGACCCGTTCGAGGAAGTCGGAGTAGTCGACCGACTCGCGGCTCTCGCTGGGGAGCAGGGCGGTGACCAGCTAAATGGCCAACACGGATCCGATGAGGATCCACACGGCGTAGCGGGACCAGCCGCTCCCGTCCTGGCGCAGCGCCCGCGTCGACTTGTCGTCGCCGCGGGGCGGCGGGGGAGGGGGCGGAGGAGGATTTGACGCCATGGTTAGAGGGTAGACCTGTGAGGGGCGGGAACGGTCGCAGTGATCCCCGACTCGCACTCCATCGGACGGTACGGTGCCATTCGTGAATCGTCGTTGTGCCCGTCCCGGTTGTGGCCGTCCCGCCACTGCGACCCTGTCGTACGTGTATGCCCAGCGAACGGTCTGGCTCGACGATCTCCGGGCCGAGGATTCGCCGGCCAACCACGACCTGTGCGGCCACCACGGCGACCGGACCAACGCGCCGAGGGGCTGGGAGCTGCGTGATCGACGCTCGGTCGGACCGGTGCACCAGCTGCGCTACGCCGGCTAGCCGAGGCCCGGCCCGATGAGCGCCGCGTCCTGATGGATGAGCGAGTCGCCGCACCGGGTCACGGCCCGGCGCCGGGATGGCGGGCCATGCTCGCGATCGTCTCCCTCGGCATCGGTTTCATCGTCTCCACCTTCGTCGGCGCCGCGGTGATCGCGGCGGGTGGCTGGGACTTCGACGTGCCCTCGGCCAACGGCAGCGATTTCGGTCGGGTCGTCGGACAGTGGGGGATCGGGGCGCCACTCGACCACAATCGGGTTCCGCTGGTCGTCTCGACCTTGTTGAACCTTCCGCTGTGGGCCGGTTTCGTCGGCGTCCCCTGGTTGGCGGGGCGGAGCCGGGGCCTCCACTGGCGCCGCGACCTCGGATGGGGAATGGCCCCGATCGATGTGCCGGTGGGGTTGCTGATCGGTGTCGTGACCCAGGCGGTGGTGTTGCCGGCGGTCTACTGGCCGATCCTTCGCCTGCTCGACGATGCCGATCTGGAGGGGCCGGCGAGAGATCTGATCGCCGGTGCGACATCGCCGATCGGTGTCGTGGCCCTGGTCGTGCTCACCATCATCGGCGCACCGCTCGCCGAGGAGATCCTTTTCCGTGGGGTTCTCTTTCGTGGTTTCGCGGGCATGTGGGCCGATCGACGGTTCGGCCCGGTCGCGGCGGTCGTCGCGTCGTCCGCGATCTTCGCGAGCACCCATTTCCAGCTGTTGCAGTTCCCCGGCCTGTTCCTGATCGGTGCGATCTCGGCGCTCGGGCTGCAACGCACCGGTCGTCTCGGCACCGCGATCTGGATCCATGCCGGTTTCAACGCCACCACGGTGGTGCTGCTCCTCCGAGAGATCTACTGAGTGCGGTCCCGTTCACCACGCTACGTGGTATTTCTCGGGTCTTTGCCTCAGATTCCCACTCTCTGCGCCGAAGGAGTGGCGACAAACGACGTGGGGAAAGAGACAGATGGCGAGCACGGAATGCCCCGGCTGCGGGGCACCTCTGGTGACGATCACGATCAACGTGGGTGCAGGCGAGCGGGTGTTGTGCAGCTGCGCCAAGTGCGACCGGCGATGGTGGCAGGTCGACGGACGGCTCACGAACCTCGAAGGTGTCATCCACGATCTCGGTCAGCTCGACCCACCCCGGGTCCGGTATCGCCCCTGACCGACGGCGACGACCCGTCACCGCCAGCCGGTGGCCGGGTGGCACGATGGTGACGCCATGACCCTGCCCAGTGCCGCGCGGACCGAACCGACCAGCGACGAGACGGATGCCCCGGCCCGTCGCGATCGCCGCGCCGTCATCACCGGTGGCATCGTCGCCGCCGCCACGATCTTCGTGGTGTGGACGATGTCGCCGTGGACCTGGTTCCTCGACACGACTCCGACCGGCGGCGACATGGGCGCCCACGTCTGGTCGCCGGCATTCCTTCGCGACGAGTTGCTGCCGAACTTCCGACTCACCGGCTGGTCGCCCGACTGGTACGCCGGGTTCCCGGCGTTCACGTTCTACATGGTGCTCCCGTCGCTGGCGATCGTCATGGTCAACGTGGGGATCGGTTTCGACCTCGGACCGCTGCAGGTCGACGCCGACTTCTACTCGCTGGTCGGCCTCGTCCTCGCCGCCGGCGAGATCGCCCGACGGCTGCGCAAGGACGCGAGCGTGGGCCGGGCAGCCATGGTCGGTGCCGCCGCCTTGAGCGTGGCGATGTCGTGGCGCTACGACGGACGTCTCCTCGACCCCGGCCGGATCCTCCCCTGGTCCCCGGTCGAACCCTTCACCTACAACGACGCGTCGATGGACCTCGCGATCGCCGGCATCGTGCTTCCCTTCGCCGTCGGATCCCTCGTCCATCGCCTGGCCCGTGATCAGGGACGGTGGCGGGGCCTGATCACGGCGGGAGCCGTCGTCGCGACGATCCTGATCGTCCCGGTTCCCTACGGGGTGGCCATGAAGCTCGTGGCGATCTCGGGAATCGTGACCCTGCCGGTCGCGGCCTACGCCGCCGGACGTCTCGGCGGGCTCGCCTATCCGGGGCCGGCGCTCATGTCGGTCATGACCCTGCCGTTCCTCTTCGACCGCTCGTACAACATCTACGGCGGCAACGTGATGTCGACGATGGCCGGCGAGTTCGCCTATTCGATCGGCCTGTCGGTCGCGGTGCTCTATGTCGGGGTTGCGGCCCGGGGCCTGCGCACCAGGCGGCACCGGGCGCTCGCCGGTGGCCTGCTGGCGCTCGCCGGGCTGACCCACTTGTTCGCCGCGTTCTTCGCGATCGTGGCGACCGTCGCCCTCGTGGCGGTCCGTCCCGGCCGACGAGAGATCTCGTGGTTGGCGGTCGCGGCACCGCTCGGCGGTCTCCTCGCCGCGTTCTGGGTGCTGCCGTTCGCCTGGAACGTGAAGTACCTGAACGACATGGGCTGGGGCAAGGAGCGTGACTATGTCGCCGCGCTGTGGAGTCGCAGCGGCAACTTCGGCGGCCACGAGTTCCTGGTCAACGAGCTCCCGCTGCAGGTCTTCGTCGTGGCGGCGGTCGTCGGCGCGATCATCAGCGGCATCCGGCGGGTGCGGTTGGGGATGGCGCTGACCCTCGTCGCCGGGATGTTCGCGGTCGCGTTCTTCCTGCTGCCCGAGACCCGCCTGTGGAACGTGCGGATCCTGCCGTTCTACTACCTGTCGATCTATCTGCTGGCCGGGATCGCCATCGCGGAAACGGCCCGACTGGTGGCCGACTTCCTGCGCACGCCCGACCAGATCCGGCTGCGGCAACCGACCTGGACCGCCGGCATCCCGGCGATCTTCGCGACGGTCGTGATCCTGACCGTGTTGGCGTTCCCGCTGCGTTCCCTCCCGTTCGGTTCGCTCTATGTCGACGACGGCGTCACCGAATACGGCCTCGACTGGGATTGGCTCGGCAACCAGGGAACCCAGGAGCTCAACCTCGGGCCGGGCTGGATGCGCTACAACTACACCGGCTACGAGCAGCGGGCCACCGCCGAGGAGTACCGCAACCTGGTCGCGACCATGGATCGCGTCGGGCAGACGTTCGGGTGCGGACAGTCGTTGTGGGAGTACGACGGCGACCGTCTGGGCGGCTACGGCACGCCGATGGCCCCGATGCTGCTGCCCCACTGGACCGACGGCTGCATCGGCTCGATGGAGGGGCTCTACTTCGAGGCGTCGGCCACGACCCCCTACCACTTCCTGCTGCAATCCGAGCTCTCCGCCGGCCCGTCCCGGGCCATGCGCGACATGCCCTACTCGCCGCTGTCGGTCGAGAAGGGCATCGACGGACTCCGTACCCTCGGGGTGCGCTACTACATGGCCGCCACCGACCAGGCCATCACCCAGGCCCGCGCCCAGGCGGGGCTCACCGAGATCGCGACGAGCGGCCCCTGGGTCATCTTCATGGTCGACGGCCAATCCGTCGTCGAAGGCCTCGACCGGCAGCCGGTCGTGGTCGAAGGGGTCGACGCGGGCGGCGAGGAGTGGCTCGTCCCGACCGTCGCGTGGTGGGAGGCCGGCCCCGACACGCAGTTGGTCGCCGCCGACGGCCCGGCGAGCTGGCCGCGGTCGTCGCTCGACGACCTCCTCGCGACCGAACCCGCCTACGCCGCCGCAGTCGAGTCGGGCGACCGGGTCGAGGTGATGCGTCGCCTCGCCGAACTGGCGCCGGAGTGGCTCGAACCAGTCGACGTCGACCCGGCCCAGGTCAGCGATGTCGTGGTCGACGTCGCGTCCATCTCCTTCGAGGTCGACCGGATCGGTTCCCCCGTGCTCGTCAGAACGAGCTACTTCCCGAACTGGGAGGTCTCCGGCGCCGACGGTCCCTACCGGGTCGCGCCCAACCTCATGGTCGTCGTACCGACCGCCACCGACGTCGAGCTCACCTACAGCCGATCCAACATCGAGCTGGTGGCGACCGCGCTGACCCTGCTCGGAGTCGTCGCCGCGTTCCTGTCCGTCCGGGTCCCGGTGGCGTCGCTTCGTGGCCGCCTGTGGGACTTCGGAGATCCGGGTCCCGCGCTTCCGGCCCGCGACACGCTGCTCGACGATGTGAGAGCCGGGGTCGTCGGCGCGGCCGCGGTCGCCGAGATCAGCGAGGAGGTGGAGTCCCGGCACCGCAAGGGCCTGCTCGCGCTCGGGAGCGCGCTGTTGGCGTTCGGCTGGTCGGCGATGCTCTACGCGGGCGCGAAGACGTGGAGCGCCGGGCTCGTCCCCGGAGGCGACAAACCGTGGGCGTCGATCGTCGTGCTCGGCCCGGCCGTGGTCGCGCTGATCGTCTTGTTCTTCGTGTCGCTTCCGATCCTGATCGAGACGATGATCTACCGATCGAGCGTGATCCGCCCCGCCGAGCTGCTGGCCGACGTGATCAACGCGGACGAGCAGACGGACACGGTCGACGACGATCCGGTCCGGTGAACGACTCGACCCGCTCGTCGACCGGTGGGAGAGGGCCGGCCCCCGGGCGCTTCGCGATCGTCGGCGCGGTCGCCACCGCGGTCGACATCGGGTTGGCGGTCGGGCTCGTCGAGTGGGGTCTTCCCCGTGCCCCGGCCGACGTCTTCGCCCTCGCGGCCGCCGCGGTCATCTCACTGTCGTTGCACGGCCGGGTGACCCTGAGGGGCGACACCCTGGATCGCTGGATACGGCAGCCACCGGTCTTCGCCGCGGTCGCGCTCGTCGCCGGCACGGTCGACCTCGCGATCTTCGTGTCGCTCGGCGGTGTCTCACCGCTGGCCGCCAAGATCCCCGCCCTCGTCGCCGCGGCGACGCTGCGGGCGGCCGCCCATCGTCTCGTCTTGTTCCGGGCGGTGCGCCGTGAACAGGACATGGCCGTCTCGCGCCCCCCTTCGCCGGGCCGGGTGCGCTTGTCGGTCGTCGTGCCCGCTTTTCACGAAGAAGCCCGCATCGCCGCGACAGTGGCGGCCATCCGCCGCGAACTGGGCGAGCTCGACGCCGCCGGCGACCTCGAGATCGTGGTCGTCGACGACGGATCGACCGATGCCACCGCCGCGACGGCCCGCGAAGCCGGCGCCGACCGGGTGGTCGTGCAGCCGGAGAACCGCGGGAAGGGAGCAGCCGTTCGAACCGGTGTCGCCGCCGCCGGCGGACGGACCGTCGCGTTCACCGACGCCGACCTGGCCTACGCCCCGCGTCAGATCCTCCCGATGCTCGAAGCGGTGGAGGCCGGCTGGGACGTGGTCATCGGAAACCGCCACGACAACGAGTCCGAGACCCTGGTCGGGACGTCGGCGCTTCGGTCGTTCGGGAGCCGACTGGTGAACATGGCCACCAACATCATGTTGCTCGGCAACTATCGCGACACCCAGTGTGGATGCAAGGCGTTCCGGTCCGACGTGGCGCGGGTGCTGCTCGGTTCCGGGAGGATCGACGGGTTCGCGTTCGACATCGAGATCCTCCACCTCGTGGAGCGATACGGGTTCTCGCTGAAGGAAGTGCCGGTCGAGGTCGTGAACAGCGACACGTCGACGGTCCGGGCGATTCGTGACGGCATCGGCGTGGGCCGCGACATCCTGCGCATCCGCCGGATCGCGAGCCGCGGCGGCTATCCCGCGCTCGACGACGATGTGGTGCCGGCCGGCGATGTGGATCCCGACGGAGCCGCGGACTGAGCATCCGACGGCCCGACCACCATCAGAAAGTAGATTCGAGGCGTGACGACCGACTTCGACGCGATCTTCAAGGCCTACGACGTCCGGGGGACCGTGCCCGACCAACTCGACGTCGACGGCGCCCGGGCGATCGGCGGCGCCTTCGCCCGTTTCGTTGCCGCCCAGGGCGAATCGTCCATCGTCGTCGGACGCGACATGCGACCCGACGGTGAGGAGTTCGTCGAGGCGTTCGGCGACGGGGCCCTCGCCCACGGCATCGATGTCGTCGATGTCGGCCTGTGTGCGACCGACATGATGTACTACGCCTCCGGCGCGCTCGAGATGCCCGGCGCGGTCTTCACCGCGTCGCACAATCCGGCCGGCTACAACGGGATCAAGATGTGCCTCGCGAAGGCGGCCCCGATCGGTGCCGACAGCGGCCTCGACGCCATCAAGGAGATGGCCAGGGCCGGCCCGGACCCGAGCGGTTCGGTCGGCACGAGAACCACTCGCGACATGCTCGACGGCTACGTCGCCCACGTGCACTCCTTCGTCGATCTCGGTTCGCTGAAACCCCTGCGGGTCGTCGCCGACACCGCCAACGGAATGGGCGGGCTGGTGCTCCCGGCCGTCATGGCCGCGTTGCCGTTCGAGCTCGACCACCTGTATCCCGAGCTCGACGGAACCTTCCCGAACCATCCGGCCGACCCGATCCAGCCCGAGAACCAGAGGGACCTCATGGATCGTGTTCTGGCCACCGGTGCCGACATCGGCTTGGCCTTCGATGGCGACGCCGACCGGGTGTTTCTCGTCGACGAGACCGCTCGGGCGATCTCCGGCTCGCTCACCACCGCCCTCGTCGCCCGCTCGATCCTCCAACGCGAGCCCGGCGCGACGGTGATCCACAACCTGATCTGTTCGAAGACGGTTCCCGAGGTGATCACCGAGAACGGTGGGGTCGCGGTGCGAACCCGGGTCGGCCACTCCTACATCAAGCAGGTCATGGCCGACACCGGCGCCGTGTTCGGAGGAGAGCACTCCGGCCACTACTACTTTCGCGACAACTATCGGGCCGACAGCGGCCTGATCGCCGCCCTGGTCGTGCTCGAAGCGCTCGGCAACCATCCGGCCGGCCTCGCCGACCTGGTCTCCACCCTCGACCGCTACGCCGCCTCCGGGGAGATCAACACCACCGTCGACGATGCCGACGCGGTCATCGACCGGGTCGCGGCCGCGTACGGCGACGCCGAACAGGACCGGATGGACGGTCTCACCGTCGACTTCGGCGACTGGTGGTTCAATCTGCGCCCGTCCAACACCGAACCGTTGCTGCGGCTCAACCTCGAAGCGGCCACGGCCGAGGAGGTCGAACGCCGCGTCGAGGAGGTCCGGGCCCACTTCGCCTGACCCCATCGTCGCCCGTACCTGGTTGACTGTTGTCAACACCCACCCGACCATCGCCCAGCAACGAGGACGTCCCATGGCTCTCGACATCCGCCTTCTCGAGATTCTCGCCTGCCCGATCGACAAGGGTCCGTTGCTCTACTTCCGCGACGAGGACTCGCTCTACAACCCGCGCCTGCAGAAGCGCTACTCGATCCACGAAGGCGACATCCCGGTGATGCTTCCCGACGAGGCCGACGATGTCGACGACGAGGAGCACGCGAGGCTGCTCGCCAAGGCGGAGGCCGACGGAATCACCCCGACCTTCGAGGTCTGAGCCACCGCCATGTCTGCCGAGGAACTGCTCGAGGCGCTGCGGCACCTGCCCGATCAGGTGCGCGACGCCGCGGTGGCCGCGGCCGACACCGATGACCTGCCCGACCGGGAGGGTCTCGCGGCGGTCGCGGTTCTGGGCGTGGGCGGTGGACGGGTCGCCGCCGATGTCATCGAGACGCTGGGGGAACTGCGCGGGTCCGTGCCGATCATCGCCACCGGCGCCCGCTGCCCGGCCTGGGTCGACGAGTCGACGTTGGCGATCCTGCTGTCGCCGTCGGGCGAAGAGGCGGCGATGCTCGCCGCGGCCCACGAGGCCCGGGAGGCGGGTGCCCGCCTCGTCGCGGTCACCTCCGGCGGTCCCCTCCGGGCAGCTTGCGTCGAGTGGGGAGTGACGGTGGTCCCCGTCGACGCCGAAGCCGGACCGGCGGCCGGTCTCGGCGTGTCGATCGTGCCGGTCCTGGTGCTGCTCGAACGGCTCGGGCTCGCCGCCGGGATGAGCCGGGCGATCTCCGGTGTCGCGACACAGCTCGAGGCCCGCCACGCCGCCCTCGACCATGACCTCTCCCGTGTCGACGAACTTGCCGCGGTGCTGCCCGGCCGTGTCGCTCTGGTCACCGGTGCCGGCGCGGTCGGCAAGCACGCGGCCCGGCGGTGGGTCCAGGAGATCGACCGGGTCGGCGGGGTCGCCGCGGTCCGCCGCCGACTCCCGACCGGACCGGCCGATGTCGCGACGGGGGTGCGGCTGTCCGAGGCCACCCGCGACGGCGTCGTGTTGATCGTGCTTCGCCACGACTTCGAGCCCGAGGGTCTCGACGGTGGGGTGGCCCTGCTCGACGACGCGTTCGACGACATCCACACCTTCGTCGCCGAGGGCGACGGGCCGCTCGCCCAACTCCTCGACCTCGTTCTTTTGGCCGATGCCGTCGCCGCGGCCCTGGTGCGACGAACCGACGACTGAGACCGTGCAGCTCATCGAGGGTGCCCTGCGCGACTACGACTGGGGTTCGACGACCTCGATCCCCGACCTGCTCGGCCGCCCCGCGACCGGCCGTCCCGTCGCCGAGGCCTGGTTCGGCGCCCATCCGAGCGCCCCGGCCCTGGTCGGCGGCGACCGGGTGCCGCTCGATCGGCTGATCGCCGCCGACCCGGTCGCGACGCTCGGCGCCGAGGTCGGCCGTCGTTTCGGGTCGCTGCCCTTCCTGTTGAAGGTGCTCGCGGCCGCCGAGCCGCTGTCGCTGCAGGCCCACCCTTCGGCCCGTCAGGCCGAGGCCGGGTTCGCCCGCGAGGAGGCGGCGGGAGTACCGATCGACTCACCCACCCGGTCGTTTCGCGATCCGCGCCCGAAACCAGAGCTGATCTGTGCCCTCACCGAGTTCGATGCGCTCTGCGGTTTCCGCGATCCGGCGGTCACCCTCGAGGTGCTGGCATCGGTCGGTGCCCCCGCGCTCGACACCGTCGGCGCGATGTTGCGGGAGGATCCGAGTCCCGCGGGTCTCCGGCGTCTGCTCGGCTGGCTGCTGACCCTCGACGAGGCGGACGCGGCGGCGCTGAGCGAACCCGTGATCGCGGCCTGCGAGGCAGATAGCCCGGGGCCCTTCGCAGCGGAGCGACGAATGGCCGGCGTGCTGGGTCGCCGGTACCCGGGTGACGCGGGGGTGGTCACCGCCCTGCTTCTCAACCTCGTCACGTTGCACCCCGGAGACGCGCTCTTCCTCGGGGCGGGAAACATCCATGCCTACCTCCGGGGGACCGGCGTGGAGGTCATGGCCAACAGCGACAACGTCCTGCGCGGCGGGCTCACCTCGAAACATGTCGATGTCCCCGCGCTTCTCGACGTGGTCGACCCGGTCCCGGTCGAGCCGCGAATCCAGCGGCCCCCGGTCGTCGACGGGGTCGCCGGCTACTCGGCCCCCGTGCCGGAGTTCGCGCTCGAACGCATCGAGGTCCGCGGCCGGCAGATCCTCGGACCCGGCCCCGCGATCGTGTTGTGCACGTCGGGTCGGGCGGAGTGCGGCCGTCACCTCCTCGATCGGGGTGCGGCCGCGTGGATCCCGGCCGTCGACGAACCGGCGGAGCTCGTCGGCCACGCGACGATCTTCCGGGCGTCTCCCGGCGCGGCGCGCTGACCGACGATCCCGGCGGGTCGACGCCGCGACGCCGTACACTTCGTCGCGCGGGCTGTTCCGAGATGGTGTCAGCCGACCCCGGCCCGCTCCTTTCCGAAATCGAACGAGGAGCGCCCCGGTGGCACTGACAACTGATGATTACAAGGTCGCGGATCTGAACGAGGCCGAGTTCGGCCGCAAGGAGATCCGCCTTGCCGAGCACGAGATGCCCGGCCTCATGTCCCTGCGGGCCAAATACGCCGACGAGCGACCGCTCGCCGGCGCCCGAATCGCCGGGTCGTTGCACATGACCGTCCAGACCGCGGTGCTGATCGAGACCCTCGCGGCCCTCGGCGCCGACCTGCGATGGGTGAGTTGCAACATCTTCTCCACCCAGGACCACGCGGCCGCGGCCGTCGCCGTCGGCCCGAACGGAACCGTCGACAATCCGTCGGGCACGCCGGTGTTCGCCTGGAAGGGCGAGACGTTGGAGGAGTACTGGTGGGCAACCGAGCAGCTCTTTCGCTGGTCCGACGGTGGCGGTCCCAACCTGATCCTCGACGACGGCGGCGACGCGACGATGCTTCTCCACAAGGGTCTCGAGTTCGAGAAGGCCGGTGCGATTCCGGAGACCGACGAGGACGCGTCGGAAGAAGAGGGGGTCTTCATGGACCGCCTGCGCGACATCGCCCGTCGGGATCCCGGGTTCTTCACACGGGTCGCCCCGGCCATCCGCGGCGTGTCGGAGGAGACCACCACCGGCGTGCACCGCCTCTACCAGATGATGGAATCCGGCGAGCTGCTGCTCCCGGCGATCAACGTCAACGACTCGGTCACGAAGTCGAAGTTCGACAACCTGTACGGCGTCCGCCACAGCCTCATCGACGGAATCAACCGGGCCACCGACGTGATGATCGGTGGCAAGGTCGCCGTCGTCTGCGGGTTCGGTGACGTCGGCAAGGGCTGCGCGGAATCGCTCGCCGGCCAGGGTGCGCGGGTGATCGTCACCGAAGTCGATCCGATCTGCGCCCTCCAGGCCGCCATGAGCGGGTTCGAGGTCAACACGCTCGAAGCCGTCGTCGACGTCGGCGACATCTTCATCACCACGACCGGCAACAAGGACATCATCCTCGCGGGCCACATGGCGAAGATGAAGCATCAGGCGATCGTCGGCAACATCGGCCACTTCGACAACGAGCTCGACATGGCCGGCCTCAACGCCATGTCCGATGTGCAGCGGGTCAACATCAAGCCGCAGGTCGACGAGTACGTCTTCCCCGACGGTCATTCGGTGATCATCTTGAGCGAGGGACGTCTCCTCAACCTGGGCAACGCCACCGGCCACCCGAGCTTCGTCATGAGCTGTTCGTTCACCAATCAGGTGTTGGCCCAGATGCAGCTCCACGCCAACGCCGACACGATCGAGCTGGGCGTGCACGTCCTCCCGAAGGAGCTCGACGAGGAGGTCGCACGACTCCACCTCGACGCGCTCGGCGTGAAGCTCACGAAGATGACCCAGGAGCAGGCCGACTATCTCGGCGTCCCGGTCGACGGCCCCTACAAGCCCGATCACTACCGCTACTGATCGGCGGCCGGCGGGTGCCGGTCGACGGGCGACCGGCACCCGACATCCGTCCACGGGTTCTGGTGGGCGAGGCGCGAGGACTACGGTGCGCGCATGGACTCATGTGATCGGGGAGTGTGGTTCGCGCCGGAGGGGCTGACCGGTTCGGAGGTGCAGGCCTGTGGCCGACAGATCGAACGACTGGGCTACTCGACCCTGTGGGTCGGTGAGACCTTCGGTCGCGACCCGTTCGCCCAGCTCGCGGCGATCGGCGCGGCGACGTCGTCACTGACCCTCGCCACGGGAATCGCGAACATCTACAACCGTCACCCCGGCGTCATGGTCCAGGGGGCCAACACCGTCGCGGAGCAAACCGGGGGCCGGATGCTGCTGGGCCTCGGCGTGTCCAGCCCGGCGATCGTCAACAAGGTCCGCGGCATCGAGTACGACAAGCCCCTGTCGTTCCTGCGGTCCTATCTCGATGCGATGGACCGGGCGCTCTACACGTCGGTGCCGCCGCCGGAGCCGGTGCCGAGGGTGTTGGCCGCCCTCGGTCCCAAGATGCTCGAGCTGGCCGCCGAACGAACTGCGGGAGCCCACCCCTACAACACGACACCCGAGCACACGGCCATGGCCCGATCGGTGATCGGCCCGGACGCCGGGTTGTTCGTCGAGCAGAAGGTGATGTTGACCGACGACGCCGCGCTCGCCCGCACAACCGGCGCCAAGGTGCTCAGGTTCTACTCCCGGGCCCCCGGCTACCGAAACGCCTGGCTGAAGATGGGGTTCACCGACGACGACATCGACGGTCTCAGCGAGAAGCTGGTCGACGGCCTGATCGCGTGGGGCGACGCCGACGCGATCGAGGCGAGGCTGGCCGAGCACGCCGAAGCGGGCGCCACCCACGTGTGTGTCCACCCGCTGCACCCGCGGGAAGGTCAGGCGGCGATCGACGAGGAGGTCCTCGTGGCCCTCGCACCGGGAGTCGTGTCGTGAGCGAACGGGTCGTGATCGAGATCGAAGACGGTGTCGCCGATGTCCGTCTGAACCGCGGCGAGAAGATGAACGCGATGGACGGAGCGATGTTCACCGCGCTCGTCGAAGCCGCCGACTCGCTGTCGGTGGAGCCGTCGGTGCGGGCAGTGGTTCTGTCCGGCAACGGGCCGTCGTTTTGCGCCGGGTTGGACTTCTCCGGCTTTCAGGCGATGGCCGGCGCCACCGACGGGGAGGAGGCCGCCACCGATGGAATCGGTCGGCTCGAGCAGGGACGTCGCCATGTGACCCATCGCGGGCAGCAGGCCGTCTGGGGTTGGCACGAGCTGGAGGTTCCGGTGATCGCGGCGGTCCACGGTGTGGCGTTCGGCGCCGGTTGCCAGCTCGCGGTCGGGGCGGACATCCGCTTCGTGCACCCCGAGGTGCGGCTGTCGGTGCTGGAGATCCGCTGGGGGTTGAGCCCCGACATGACCATCACCCAACTGCTTCCCGGTCTGGTCGGCGCCGACCGGGCCAAGGAGCTGTTGTGGACCGGCCGCGAGGTCCACGGGGAGGAGGCCGTCCGGATCGGTCTGGCGACGCACATGGCCGACGACCCCCACGCGGAGGCGATGGCGCTCGCCGCGGCGATCGCCGCGAAGAGCCCACACGCGATCCGTGCCGGGAAGCGGCTGATCAACCAGGCGGCCGCGGAGGACCACGACCGGGGCTTCGCGGCCGAACGCGAGGAGATCGCGGCCCTCATCGGGACACCGAACCAGGTCGAGTCGGTCCGGGCGTTCTTCGAGAAGCGGCCTCCGGTCTATGCCGATGTCGAGCCCGGGAACGACGGGAGATGACCGATCCCGCGCTCGGCGCGATCAACGTCGGCATCGTCGACGATCACATCCTCACGATGGAGATCGATCGCCCGGCCAAGCTCAACGGCTTCACGCCGGAGATGATGGATGGCCTCGTCGATGCCTTCACCCGGCTCGACGAGGACGAGGACCTGTGGTGTGGGGTCGTTCATGCCGCCGGGCCTCACTTCACCGCCGGACTCGACCTGCCCCGCTTTCAGGAACGGATGCAGGCAGGGGAGCGGTCGATGGATCGTGTCGGGCTGGTCGACCCCACGTCGCTCGGTCGAACCTGCCGCAAGCCCGTCGTCTACGCGGTGAAGGGCATCACCTACACGGTCGGGATCGAGCTGATGCTCGGGGGTGACATCGCGGTGGCGGCCGACGACTGTCGTTTCCGCCAACACGAGCCGCTGCGGGGCATCCACGCGACGGGCGGCGCGACGATCCGTTTCGTCGAGCGGGGCGGATGGGGCAACGCGATGTACCACCTCTTGACGAGCGACGAGTTCACCGCAGCGGAGGCCCACCGGATCGGGCTCGTGCAGGAGGTCGTCGAGGTGGGCCGTGAGTACGACCGGGCGCTCGAGTTGGCCCGGCTGATCTGTGAAGGAGCCCCGAAGGCGGTTCAGGCGACGAAGGCGTCGTCGTGGCGGTACGTCCTGGAGGGGCACGAGGCGGCCCGGGCCGCGTTCTCGGCGACCCAGTCGGCCCTGGCTTCGACGGACGACTTCCAGGAGGGTCTGCGGTCGTTCATCGAGAAGCGTCCCCCGAAGTTCCAGGGTCGTTGACCGGGAGAGGAGCGCGTGTGCGTGAGCTGAGGGGGACGGTCGCGGTCGTGACCGGCGCGGCCAGCGGCATCGGGAGAGCGGTTGCCACGGCGCTCGCCGCCGAGGGGGTCCGGGTCGTCGCGGCCGACATCGAGCAACCGCCGCTCGATGAGGCGGTGTCGGCGATCGCCGCGGCGGGGAGTGAGGCGGTCGGCATCGTGTGCGATGTCGCGTCGTGGGCTTCGGTGGAGGCGCTACGGGACCGGGTCGTCGCGCAGTTCGGCCCGGCCGACATCGTCATGAACAACGCCGGCGTCGCCGGTGGGGGAGCGATCGGGGCGGTCGACCTCGCGGAGTGGGAATGGACGCTCGGGGTGAACCTCTGGGGAGTGATCCACGGGGTGAAGGCGTTCCTCCCGGCGATGCTGGAGAGGGGTCGCGGCCACATCGTCAACACCGCGTCGATCGCCGGTCACCTGGCCTCCACCGGCATGGGGGCCTACAACACGTCGAAACATGCGGTGTCGGCCTTCACCGAGACGCTCCAACAGGAGATGATCGAGGGCGACACCGGGGTGGGGGTGACGTGCCTGTGCCCCGGATTCGTCGCGACGAACATCATCTCGAGCGACCGGAACCGACCCGAACCCCACCGTCGGGCGGGGGCGGCGCCGGAACCGCGGGTCGAGGCGCCGTCGTTGGCCGGGAGCGGCTCGGCGATCGCCGACGCCTACGCGGCCCAGTTGTCGCCCGACGTCGTCGCGGAGATGGTCCTGCTCGCGATCCGGGAGAACCGGTTCTGGCTCTTCACCGATGGGCTCGCCGACGACTTGATCCGCGAACGACACGCGGACATCGAGTCGAAGTCCACGCCGGGTCGACGGTCCCACCTCATCGAGTTGATGCTCGCACCCGGAGACGGCCGATGAGGGTGCTGGTGACCGGGGGAACGGGGTTCCTCGGGAGTCATTCGGTGAGGAGACTGCTGGCCGACGGCCACGATCTGCGGTTGCTGGCACGCACTCCCGCCAAGGTCGCGCCGCTCATGGCGAAGATGGGGGTCGACGACGGCCGCCTCGATGTCGTGAAGGGCGACATCACCGATTCCGATTCGGTGGTCGCGGCGGTGCGGGGCTGCGACGCGGTGCTCCATTCCGCCGCGGTGGTCGCCCTCGATCCGACGATGGAAGCCGAAGTCGACGCGACGAACCTGGCCGGCGCCTCGAACGTGTTCGATGCGGCGTTGGCTGAGGGGTGTGACCCGATCGTGCACGTGTCGTCGGTCTCGGCGCTGTTCCCGTTCCGCACCGATCCGGTCACCGCCGATCATCCGGTGGTCGGGAACGACGAGGCCTACGGTCGTTCGAAGGCTGCGTGCGATCTCGTGGCCCGACGTCATCAAGACGACGGCAAGCCGGTAGT
The DNA here is from genome assembly GCA_024276495.1 of Actinomycetes bacterium. Taxonomy (GTDB): domain Bacteria; phylum Actinomycetota; class Acidimicrobiia; order Acidimicrobiales; family Aldehydirespiratoraceae; genus JAJRXC01. The sequence continues at coordinate 171,618 of JAJRXC010000023.1, read as the reverse complement.
CATCGTCTACCCGTCGGGCATTCTCGGGCCCGACGACTGGACGGAGTCGATCAACCTCTCGGCTGTCGCGCTCTGGTTGTCGAAGGGATTTCCGACGGCGAGGAACATCAGCGGGAGTTACGTCGATGTGCGGGATCTCGCGGCGATCATCTCGGCGTCGATGGTTCCGGGGCAGGGGCCTCGTCGCCATCTCGCCATGGGGACCTACGTGACGGCGGCGGAGCATCTCGCGACGATCAGCGAGGCGATCGGTCGGAGGGCGAAGAAGCTGCCGACGCCGCAGCCGGTGATGTGGTTGTGGGGCCGGCTGGGCGACGTGACCCGTCGGTTCGGTCGGGACATCGTGATGCCCAGCGACGGCTACGACTATCTGTTCCATTCGGTGGCGGGGGACGACTCGCCGACGGTCGCGGCGACGGGGGTCGAGTTCCGTCCGTTGGTGGAGACCTTCCGCGACACGTTCCTGTGGATGTACGAGGCCGGCCATGTCGAGGCCCGGGACATCGGCGTCCTCGCCGAGGTGTGAGGGGGGCGTCCTCGCCGGATCGGGTGTCACAGTTGCGTCGTAGTCTCGGATCGTGGATGACGAACGGGTCGATGTGCGCGCGGTGTGGTCCCATTCGGGCCGTCCGGCGGAGTTGGTTCGTGAGTTGAAGTACGGCCGGGCGACCTCGGTGGTGACCGAGTTGGCCGAGGCGATGGCGGTTCATGTCGGCCGGGGGGTCGATCTGATCACGTGGGTTCCGGCGTCGCCGGCCCGGCGCCGTCGGCGGGGGTTCGATCAGGGGGAGTTGTTGGCCCGCGCGATCGGCCGTCGTCGGCGGATTCCGGTGCGGCGGCTCCTGGTTCGGGTCGACGATGTCGCGCAGACGGCTCGCGATCTCGAGGGTCGACGGCGGGGTCCTTCGTTCTCTCCGGTCGGTCGTCGTCTGCGGTGGGGGCCGACGGTGCTGGTGGTCGACGACGTCACGACGACGGGTTCGACGCTTCGGGCGGCCGGTGCGCTGTTGCGGCGTCGCGGCGCGGGGTCGGTCTCGGGTCTCGTGGCGACGAGCGCGCAGCCGGTGTCCGCTGCCGCGCGGCGTGCCCGTGGCGTCTACGATCGACGGTCAACGCACACAATCGGAGGTTAGGAATGGACGTCTCCATCAGCGCACGGCATGTGGTCATCACGCCGAGACTGGAGGAGGTGATCTACGAGAAGATCGGGCAACTCGACCGGTACCTCGAGGGTCTCGATTTTGCGGGCGTTCATTTCGACGAGGCGCAGAATCCTCGAATCGCCGAGAAGGAGTTCTGCGAGGTTCATCTGCGCGGGAACGGACATCATCTGCGTTGCAAGGTCCACGCGCCCGATCCGTTCACGGCGATCGATCTGGCCGAGGCGAAGCTGGAGCGGCAGATCCGCAAGCTCCGCACGAAGATTCAGCGCCGCCAACACGGCGACGGTGCGACGATTCGTACGTCGTCCGACGGCGAGGTGCTGGCGGTCGACGTCGATGCCGACGCCGACGACGACGTGATGCCGCAGATCGTGAAGACGAAGCGGTTCCATCTCGGTCCTCTCGATCCGATCGAGGCGGTCGAGAAGATGGAGGAGCTCGGACATGGCTTCTTCTTCTTCATCAACAAGGAGACCAGCCGAAGCGCGGTCGTCTACCGCCGCGACGACGGTGATGTCGGGCTGATCGACGAGGCCGACTGAGCGGCCCCTTCAGCGGCCGCCTTCGCGGCCGACAGGAACGGATGCCCGTCCCGCTCGAGGATCTCCGTGTGCTCGTGGCTGACGACCACGCCTTGTACCGACGCGGGTTGGTGATGGAGTTGGAGGAGTCGGACGATCTCGAGGTCGTCGCCGAGGCCGCGAGTGGTGAGGAGGCGGTCGAGCAGGCGGTGTCGTTGGCCCCGGATGTCATCTTGATGGACGTGCACATGCCCGGCATCGGGGGCATCGAGGCGACTCGGCGGCTGATGGAGGCGACGCCGACCGCCCGGGTCCTGATGCTGTCGGTGTCGGACGAGACCGATGACCTGCTCGACGCGGTGAAGGCGGGCGCGGCCGGGTACCTGCTCAAGGAGACGTCGATCGCCGAGATCAGCGACTCGGCGCGACGAGTTGCCCGCGGTCACTGCTTCGTGTCACCCGAGTTGGCCGGTCGTCTGTTGGCGGAGTTCGCGGCGATGGCCCGTCGGCTCGACGCCGAACCGCGTGTCGAGGCCGCCCCGGCGTTGCTGACGACCCGTGAGATCGATGTGCTGCAGGCGATGGCCGACGGCGCCGACGACGCGGCGATCGCGTCCACGACCGGGATGTCGGCGCATGCCGTGCGCAATCATGTGCGAAACATCCTGGAGAAGCTCCAGCTGGCCTCGCGCACCGAGGCGGTTCTCTATGCGGTGCGCAGCCGGCTCGTCGACCCCTGATGGGCGAAAGCGCTCGGTAGAGTTGCGCGGTCATGAGTGTCTTCGATCGAGTCCTCCGTAGTGGCGAGGGCCGCAAGCTGAAAGCCATCCAGGCGCTGGTCCCCGACATCAACGCGCTCGAGCCGGAGATGCAGGCTTTGAGCGACGACGAGCTGAAGGGAAAGACCGACGAGTTTCGTGGACGGCTCGATCGGGGCGAGGAACCCGACGATCTGTTGATCGAGTCGTTCGCCGTCGTCCGCGAGGCCGCGAGTCGGGTGTTCGGTCAACGGCACTACGACGTGCAGCTGGTGGGCGGCGCCGCCCTGCATCTCGGGTGGGTGGCCGAGATGAAGACCGGCGAGGGCAAGACCCTCACCTCGACCCTGCCGATCTATCTCACCGGGATCACGGGCCGGGGCGTCCATGTCGTCACGGTCAACGACTATCTGGCCACCCGCGACGCGGAGTGGATGGGGCAGCTCTACAACTGGTTGGGGCTCGATGTCGGTTTGATCGTGCCGGGCAATCGCGACGCCGCGTTCAAGCGCGAGCAGTACGCCCGTCACATCACCTACGGGACGAACAACGAGTTCGGATTCGACTATCTGCGCGACAACATGGCGATGTCGCGCGACAAGCAGGTTCAGCGGGGTCACCACTACTGCATCGTCGACGAGATCGACTCGATCCTCATCGACGAGGCCCGAACTCCGCTGATCATCTCCGGTCGGGTCGCGGATGCGGCGCAGCTCTACGTGAAGTTCGCCTCGATCGCCCGGGGCCTCCGCCGCGACGTGCACTACGAGGTCGACGAGGAGAAGCGAACGGTTGCCCCGCTCGAGGAGGGCATTCACGCGGTCGAGCGGGCGCTCGGCATCGAGAACCTCTACGACCAGGTCTCCGCCAACCTCGTCCATCAACTCCAGGCGTCGTTGCGGGCCAAGGAGCTCTACCGCCGCGACAAGGACTACATCATCGAGAACGGTGCGGTGAAGATCGTCGACGAGTTCACCGGCCGGGTGCTCGAGGGTCGTCGTTGGTCCGACGGGCTCCACCAGGCGGTGGAGGCCAAGGAGGGCGTGTCGATCAAGGAAGAGAACCAGACGCTGGCCACCATCACGTTGCAGAACTACTACCGGCTCTACGAGCGGCTGGCGGGAATGACCGGTACCGCGGAGACCGAGGCGTCGGAGTTCGTCAGCACCTACGGCCTCCATGTGATCCCGGTGCCGACCCATCGTCCGCTCGCCCGGATCGACGACGGCGATCTGATCTACAAGACCGAGGACGCCAAGTTCGCGGCCTGTGTCCAGGATCTGGCCGAAAAGCACGCCACCGGTCAGCCGGTGCTCGTCGGCACGGTTTCCGTCGCGAAGTCCGAGAAGCTCTCCCGTGAGCTCGAGAAGCAGGGCATTCCCCACGAGGTCCTCAACGCGAAGCAGCACACCCGGGAGGCGGAGGTCGTCGCCCAGGCCGGCCGGTTGGGCTCGATCACGGTGGCGACGAACATGGCCGGCCGAGGTGTCGACATCCTTCTCGGGGGCAACCCCGAGGGGCTCGCCGAGCGCGATGTGCGGGCCGAAGGTCTCGATCTCGACAGTGAAGAGGGCCGGGCCCGCTACGAGGAACGGCTCGAGTTCCATCGGCGGATCACCGAGGCCGAGAAGCAGAAGGTGTTGGAGCTCGGGGGTCTCTACGTTCTCGGAACGGAGCGTCACGAGAGCCGTCGGATCGACAATCAGCTTCGTGGTCGTGCGGGACGTCAGGGGGATCCCGGGGCGAGCCGGTTCTACTTGTCCCTCGAAGACGAGCTGATGCGGCTGTTCGCCACCGGCGCCATGAACTGGGTGATGGATCGCGCGCTCCCCGACGACGTCCCGATCGAGGCGAAGATGGTCACGAAGGCGATCGAGCGGGCCCAAAACACCGTCGAGGCCCGCAACGCCGAGACCCGCAAGAACGTTCTCAAATACGACGAGGTGATGAACGAGCAGCGCAAGGTGATCTACAAGCGCCGCGGCCAGATCCTCGACGGTGCCGACCTGCGGGAGGAAGCGCTCGAGTATCTCGAAGACGCCATCGAGGCGGCGGTGGGCACCTATTGCGTCTCGGAGATCTTCGAGGAATGGGATCTCGAAGGGCTCGCGACGGAGGTGGCCACGCTGTGGCCCGGGGAGGTCAGCGTCGACGACCTCGGTACGGCCCGCTCGATCGACGAGCTCGAGGACATGCTCTACGCCGAGGCGGTGCAGATCTACGAGGCTCGGGAGAAGGAGCTCGGTGAGGAGGTCATGCGCCAGGTCGAGCGGCAGGTGATGTTGCGGATCATCGATCAGCGTTGGCGCGAGCACCTCAAGGAGATGGATCTGCTCCGCGAGGGCATTCACCTGCGGGCGATGGGCCAGCGGGATCCCGCCACCGAGTGGCAACGCGAGGGCTTCGACATGTTCGGCATGATGATGACCGGCATCGCCCGCGATTTCGTCAAGTACGTGATGCACGTCCAGGTCGCGGTGAAGACCGAGTCGGCCGACGACGGGCAACAGCTGGCCGGGGTCACCGAACAAAAGCAGGACGCCGGCGCGGGGACCGCGGCGTCGGCGATTCCCGACGCCGGGGCGCCGCCCGTCGTTCAACCCAACCAGACGGCGTCGCGAACCCCGGTGGTGAAGAGCGAACTGGAGAAGGTCGGCCGCAACGAACCGTGTCCGTGCGGGAGCGGAAAGAAGTACAAGGTCTGTCACGGCCGACCCGGCGCGGCCGGGTAGCCTCGGCGCGAACCGCGAAACGCCAGGTCAATGCAGGACTTCACCGATCAACTCGCCGCGATCCGCGGTCGTCTCGAGGAGGCGGCCGGCTATCTGCGGATCGAAGAGCTCGAGGCCCGTCGGCCTCAGTTGGAGACCGAGGCGTCACGCCCGGATCTCTGGGACGACCAAGACGTCGCGCGCAAGGTCACGTCGGAGTTGGCGTCGGTCACCGAGGACCTGGAGCTCTACGAGGTGCTGTGCACCGAGTTGGACGATGCCGAGACGCTTCACGAGATGGCCCGCGAGGAAGGCGACGAGTCGCTCGAGTCGGAGATCGCCGAGGTGATCGCGGGCCTCGGGGCCCGACTCGACGAGTTGGAGATGCGCTCACTGTTCACCGGCGAGTTCGACGAGGGAGATGCGGTCTCTCAGATCAAGTCGGGCGAAGGCGGCACCGACGCCCAGGACTGGGCCGAGATGCTGATGCGGATGTACAACCGCTGGGCCGACCGGCGAGGGTTCACGATCGAGGTCACCGCGGTGTCGGAAGGAACCGAGGCGGGGCTGAACAATGTCGAGTTCATTCTCAAGGGCCGACACGCGTACGGCCTGATGCAGGCCGAGCACGGTGTGCACCGGCTGGTCCGCATCTCACCGTTCAACAACGAGGGCAAGCGGCAGACCGCCTTCTCGGCGGTGCAGGTCGCCCCCTTCTTCGAGGAGGTCTCCGAGGAGATCGAGATCGACGAGAAGGATCTTCGCATCGACACCTACCGTTCGTCGGGTGCCGGCGGCCAGCATGTGAACGTCACCGACTCGGCCGTGCGCATCACCCACCTCCCGACCGGGCTCGTGACGAGCTGTCAAAACGAGCGCAGCCAGCATCAGAACAAGGATCGTGCGATGAAGATGATGGCCGCCAAGCTGCTCGATCTCGAACGCAAGAAGCAACGGGACGAGATCGCGGGGATCACCGGCGAGCAGCAAAACGTCGGGTTCGGCAGTCAGATTCGCAGCTATGTCATGCAGCCCTACCAGATGGTCAAGGATCTCCGGACCGAGTACGAGACCGCCCAGGTCGAGCAGGTGCTCGGCGGCGAGGTCGAACCGTTCATGGAGGCGTGGCTTCGCTGGTCGAGGGCACGGTTCGACGACTCGTGAACTCGACCGAACGACGGGCCCATGCCGCTGATTCGGAGGTTCGCGCTGATAGCTTCTTGGATCGGGCGACCCGCTTCTCCACAGGATCGGCATGATCAAACTCGAGAACGTCACCAAGGTCTTCAAGGGTGATGTCGTCGCCGTTCGCGACGCCACCGTCGACATCGCGAAAGGCGAGTTCGTCTTTCTCGTGGGCCAGTCCGGCTCGGGCAAGTCGACGTTCATCCGTCTGCTGAACCGCGAGGAGAGTCCCGAGCACGGGACGATCTTCGTGGCCGGAAAGGACATCAGCAGTCTGGGCGCGTGGAAGGTTCCGTACCTGCGTCGCAACATCGGCTACATATTCCAGGACTTCAAGCTCCTTCCGAAGAAGACGGTCGCCGAGAACGTCGCCTTCGCCCTCGAGGTGATCGGCAAGCCCCGACATGTGATCCGCAAGCAGGTGCCGGCGATCCTCGAGCTCGTCGGTTTGGCCGACAAGATCGACAACTATCCGAACGAGCTCTCGGGTGGTGAGCAGCAGCGAGTGTCGATCGCGCGGGCGTTCGTCAATCGGCCGTTGATCCTCTTGGCCGACGAGCCGACGGGCAACCTCGACCCGCAGACCTCCGTTGGCATCATGAAGCTGCTCGACCGCATCAATCGCACCGGCACCACTGTGGTGATGGCCACCCACGACCGGGGCATCGTCGACACGATGCGTCGTCGTGTGATCGAACTCGACCGGGGTGTGATCGTGCGCGATCAGGCCCGCGGCGTCTACGAGTAGGGCGCACCATGGCAATCAGCCCCATCTACGCCCTTCGGGAAACCGGTCAGAACCTCTACCGCAACTTCATGTTGTCGTTCGCGACGATCATCACCATCGGGGTGTCGTTGTGGCTGTTCGGCGGTTTTTTCCTCTTCAACTACGCCGTCGACAACGCCACCGCGCGCTGGGAGGGGGGCATCGAGTTCGTCGTGTGGATGAATCCCGACGCCACGCCCGAACAGGACGCGGCGATCCGGGCCGGCCTCGACGACAACCCCGGTGTCGAACGCTCGACCTACATCGATCAGAACGCCACGTTCGAGGAGTTCAAGGAGCTGTTCGCCGACACGCCCGAGATGATCGAGGTGGTGACGCCCGATGTCCTGCCTCCGTCGTACCGGGTCGTGCCGTCGGATCCCGACGCCGATGTCGTACAGGAGCTGGTCTCCCAGTTCGAGGGTCGACCGGGAGTGCGTGACGTCGTCTCGGCCGACGAGACGATCCGGAGCATCCAGCAACAAGCCGATGAGATCAGCCAGGTGTTCCTGATCGGTTCGGTGATCTTGTTGCTCGCCGCCACGCTGCTCATCCTCACCAACGTCGTCAGCGCCATCCGCAGCCGTGGCGCGGAGATCGAGATCATGAAGGTGGTCGGGGCGACCAACTGGTTCATCCGCATTCCGTTCATGCTCGAGGGCCTGTCACAAGCGGTGTTGGGTGCGCTCGGTGCCTGGGTCGGCCTCTACTTCCTGAACACGCGGGTGATCGAGGGGCTCGGCGACCGGGACGCGCTCGAGTTGATGCAGGGGTTCCGGGTCTCCGACAGCGAATACCTGTCGACGAGCCTGCTCGTGCTCGGAATCGCGGTCGTCGTGTCGGGCATCGGCTCGATGGTGGCCGTCACCCGCTATCTCGACACCTGACGAGTCCGTGCGCTAGCAACCGGTCCCATGGACCTCTCGATGACCCTGCCGACCATGCGTTCCGGTCTGGACCGGGCCCTCGTCGACGAGTGGTGCGCGGCGATCGACGAGGGTCCGTTTCGCAGCCTCGCGGTCGGTGAGCGGATCACCTTCGACAATCTGGAGATGCACACGACGCTGGCGTACGCCGCGGCCCGCACCGATCGGGTGCGGATCACTCCCACTCTGGTGATCCTGCCGATGCATCCCGTGGCGTTGATGGCGAAGAAGTTGTCGACGCTCGACGTGCTGTCCGGCGGACGGCTCGAGGTCGTGGTTGGCGTCGGCGGTCGTGCCCAGGACTATCGGGCCGCCGAGCGGCCGTTTCGCCGCCGGCACCAGACCCTCGACGGGCAGGTCGACGAGCTGCGGCGACTGTGGACCGGCGGTGACGCCGACGATGACGCACCGCCCGTCGGTCCCGCGCCGGTTCAGTCGGGGGGCCCGCCGGTGTTCGCCGGCGCGATGGGGCCGAAGTCGACCGCTCGGGCAGCCCGTTGGGCCGACGGCAACATGGGATTCACCCTGGCGCCCGACACGGACGATCATGCGACGACGTTCGGCGCGATTCGCGACGCCTGGGAGGCGGCGGGGCGGACCGAACGGCCGCGGCTGAGCACCAGCTTCTGGTATTCGCTGGAGTCCGACGCCGAGGCGGTGCTGCACGACTACGCCCTCCGTTACCTCGGGGTCTTCGGGGCCGAGGGGGCCGAGCTGATGGCCTCGATGTGCACCGCGGCCGGCCCCGACCGGATCGCCGAGGGGTTGGCCCGGTTGGACGCGGCCGGCTGCGACGAGGTCTATCTGGTCCCCACGACGACGGACCCCGACCACCTCTCCGACATCGCGGCGATGTGTCGATGACGGTGCCGGCCTCGACCACGGTCCACACCGGCGTCGATTTCGGCGAAGGCCCCCGGTGCCGGTCGTCCGTGAGCCGCGGTCCCGGCGTGCTCGACATGTGAACGCTCGCTAACCTCGGCCCGACCATCACCGAGGAGCAGCCATGGCCATCGACTTCACCCTGAGTCCCGAGCTCGAGGCAATCCGCGACCGCGTGCGCACCTTCATCAACGAGGTGGTCAAGCCGGGGGAAGCCGCGATCGAGGGCGCGGGCGACAACGAACCGCTGGAGGGCCGGGATCGCGTCGAGATGCTCATCGACATGCGAAAGAAGGCCGCTGCCGCGGGTCTCTGGCTCCCCCACATGCCCGAGGAGTGGGGTGGCATGGGGCTCGGTCATGTCGAGCTCGCGATGGTGCAGGCGGAGGCGGCCAAGTCGTATTACGGGCCCTGGGTCCTCAACTGCCAGGCGCCCGACGAGGGCAACATGCACACCCTGTTGCACTGGGCAACCCCGGAACAGGCCGAGAAGTACCTCCGCCCGCTGTGCGAGGGAAAGGTCTGGTCGTGCTTTGCGATGACCGAACCGGAGGTGGCCGGGTCGGACCCGACCCTGATCCAGACGAGCGGCTACCAGGACGGCGAGGAGTGGGTCCTCAACGGCCACAAGTGGTTCATCTCCAACGCCCATCGCGCGAACTTCGCGATCCTGATCGTGCGCACCGAGGACGATCCGGAGCTTCCGCAGGCGGCGAACACCGCGTTCATCATCGATCTCCCGCACGAGGGATGGAACGAGGTCCGCCAGATCGAGACGATGCACGGGTCGACCGGTCACAGCGAGATCCTGATCGAGGACCTGCGAGTCCACGAACGCCAGATGCTCGGTGGGCGTGGACAAGGCCACATGTTGGGGCAGTACCGGCTCGGCCCGGCTCGGCTCGCCCATTGCATGCGATGGATCGCCCAGGCCGAGACGGCGCTCGACATGATGGTGGCCCGTTCCCTCGAGCGGTTCAGCCACGGCTCGATCCTCGCCGAGAAGCAGGGGATCCAGTGGATGATCGCCGATTCCGCGATGGAGCTGTACCAGAGCAAGCTGATGGTGCTCCATGCCGCATCGAAGATCGACGCCCAGGAGGACTTCAAGTCGGAGGTGTCGATGACCAAACACTTCGTGGCGAACGCGCTGAACCGCATCATCGATCGCTCGATCCAGGTGCATGGCGCGCTCGGCTACTCGACGGACACGCCGCTCGCCCACATGTACCAGCAGGCCCGCTGGGCCCGGTTCGCCGATGGTGCCGATGAGGTCCACCAGTTCCGCATCGCCCAGCGGACCATCGCGGCGTACAAGGATCACGGGACGACCCGGCGCGCGACCGGCGACCTGCCGGTCTGAGCGGGCGATGCCCGACCCGTCGAGAGAGAACCCGGTCGACCCCGGTGTGGTCGACATCGAGGCGCTCCGGGTGTGGATGGACGAGCGGGGTCTCGGCGCAGGTCCGCTGACCGCGCCGACACCGCTTGCCGGCGGGACCCAGAACCTCCTGCTTCGCTTCATCCGCGACGGTCGCACCTATGTGCTGCGCCGACCGCCCGAGCACAAGCGGAAGAACAGCGATGAGACGATGCGCCGCGAGGCGCGGGTGTTGGCCGCGCTGACGGGAAGCGATGTCCCTCACCCCCGCCTCGTCGCGGCCGAGCCCGACGTGGCTGTCCTCGGCGCGGCGTTCTATCTCATGGAGTCGGTCGACGGGTTCACGCCGACAACCGGTCTCCCGGCTCTGCACGCGGGAGATCCACGGGTCCGTCGAGCGATGGGACTCGAGCTGGCGGACGCCGCGGCCGCGCTTGGCCGAGTCGATCATGTCGAGGTCGGTCTCGGTGATTTCGGAAAGCCCGATGGCTATCTCGAGCGTCAGGTTCCCCGGTGGCGGGCCCAGCTCGATTCGTACGGTGAGCTCGGCGGCGGCTGGAAGCCCGACATCGTGCATCTCGACGAGGTCGGCGAGTGGCTCGAACGGAATCGACCCTCTTCGTTCGTGCCCGGCATCATCCACGGCGACTTTCACCTCGGCAACGTCATGTACCGTCACGAAAGTCCGGAGCTGGCCGCGGTCGTCGACTGGGAACTGGCCACGATCGGTGATCCCCTGATCGACCTCGGACTGATCATGGCGTTTTGGCCCGAAGCCGGCGAGGCACCGACCGCCGTGTCGGTGGCACCATGGGAGGGATTCCCTCGGATCGACGAGATGGTGCAGCGATACGGCGAAGGCAGCGCCCGCGACCTGTCGGCGATCGACTGGTACGGCGTGCTCGCGTGCTACAAGACCGGCATCATCTTGGAGGGAACCCATGCCCGGGCGATTGCCGGCATGGCGCCGACATCGTTCGGTGACCTGCTCCACGCGACGACGCTGAGCCTCTTCGCGAAGGCCGCCTCGATCATTCGTCGGAGTTGACGCCGGGGGTCGCGAGCGTGTGCACCCGCACCGGTTCGTCGAAGCCCTTGAGCATGCGTCGGCCGGCCGGCTCGGTCATGACCTGGGCGGCGACGGCGTCGTCGACCAGTACCTCGCCGGGCACGGCGGCGTCGGTGAGGCGGGCCGCGAGGTTGACGATCGGACCGAAGTAGTCGCCGTGGACGTTGACGAGATCGCCGTGGGCGAGACCGCCCCGGGGTACGACACGGTCGGCCTCGAACGACGCGATCATTCCCGCGACGAACTCCGCGGCGGCACTCGGCTTCTCCGCGACGATCATCACCTCGTCGCCGATGAGCTTCACGATCCGAACGCCGTGGGTGTGGGCCAGCTCGTGGGCCCGGCTCTCGAATCCCTTCACCAGCCCGACCAGATCCTCGACGGAGAGCGCCTGGCTGAGCGATGTGAACCCCACGAGATCGAGGAAGCCCACGGTCAGCGTCGCCAGCGCCCGATTCTCGAGGTTCTGGGCGGCGCGGTTGCTCAATGACGACTGGCGGAGGTGATGGCGAAAGGCGACGGTGAGGTGACGGGAGAGCTCGAGGCCGAGCTCCGCGATCGTCGCGTTGAGCTTCGCGTTCTCGACATGGTCACGGGTGCGGCTCTCCGGTCCCTGGACATGACCGGCGACGGCCGCCTCGGCGATCGAGCTCAGCGCGGTGCCGGCGACGTGGAGGATCTCCTGACCCTCGTCCTCGGTGAGGATCTGTTGGATCGCTCGGATCAGGAACTCCGCGAGGGCGACGTCGTCGTCGTTGAAGATCACGGGGTCGGGGCTCGATGCCTGGCTCCCGAGGTGTAGGAAGTTGTCGGTGACCTGGTCGAGTGGCGCTCCGATCCGGCGCGCGATGTCGCGGAGACTGTGGGTGTCGCCCCGGGCCAAGACGACATCGCTGGCCATGGCCGCCGCGTCGGCCAACGAGTCGGGGACGTCGTTCTCGTCGACTCCGAGCGAGACGAGGACCTCGATCATCTCCTGTCGGTGGTCGGCGTCGCGCACCCCGAGAACGTAACCCGTCGCGACGCCGGCGCCGACCGTCGGCGCGGGTCAACCCGGCGCGAACCCGCCGAGGCCGCGAATTGGTCCGTGAAATGTGACCGGGAACCGACCGCGCCGGGCCGGCCGTTGTCGGTACGTCCCGCAGCAGACGCCGCGGGCACGATTCCCGGAAGGACCACGACATGAGACGAACCCCCCGAGTCGTTGCGGGCGCGATGGCGCTCGCGCTGCTCGCCGCGGCATGCAGCAACGACGAGCCGGACACGCAGACCGGATCCGATGAGTCGATCGCGGTCGATGACGAGATGGCCGATGACGAGATGGTCGACGACGAGATGGCCGACGACGAGATGGTCGATGACGAGATGGCCGATGACGAGATGATGACGGATGAGCCCCAGACCTTCCGGGTGACGATCACCAACACCTCCGGAGACTTCGAGATCGCGGCGAGCGGGGCCCAGGCGATCCCGTTCGACGCCGACGAGCCCGGACCGGCCGTTCCCGGCAGCGGCTACGAGTTCACGGTCCCTCGGGCCGCCGAGAACCTGTCGTTCGCGACGATGTTCGTGCAGAGCAACGACTGGTTCTGGTCGCCGGGACCCGACGGGCTCCCCCTGAGCGATGCCGACGGCAATCCCGTCGCCGGAGAGGTCACCGACCGGATCAGCCTGTGGGATGCCGGCACCGAAGCCGATCAGACCCCGGGCGAGGGTGCGGATCAGGCCCCTCGGCAGGCTGGACCCGACACCGGCGACGCCGACCCCGACACGATGCTGCGACCCGTCACCGGATTCGACGCGACGGACTATCTCCGCGTGACGTTGACTCCCAACGACGACGGTTCGACAACTGTCCGAGTCGAGAACACAAGCGGTGATGCCGCGGTGCCCGGCCCGATCGCCCCGGTCGCGTGGGCGGTCCACGACGACGAGGTCACGTTCTTCGTGCCGGGCGAGTCGGCGCCGGCCGGCTTCGAGATGCTCGCGGAAGACGGCAGCCCGGCCGGGATCGTCGATGCGCTCCGCCCAGCGACGGGGACCGCGACTCCCTTCGCTCCGGTCGCCTGGGTCGTGAGTGACGATCCGGCGAGCTTCGTCGTCGCCGGCAGCACAGCGACGCCGGGGCTCGAGGGTCTGGCCGAGGACGGCGGTCCGGGCGGTCTCGTCGACGAGCTCGTAGCGGCCGGTCACGAGAACGCAGGTGCCGCCACGAACCCCGATGACGGCGACGAGGCGGGCCCGGCGTTCCCCGGCAGCCGCTACACATTCGAGTTCACCGCGTCGAGCGGCTACCTGAACCTCGCGTCGATGTTCGTGCAGTCGAACGACTGGTTCGTGGCGCTGAAGGACTTCGCGCTCTTCGACGACGGGATGGCCGCGTCGGGCGACATCACATCGGCCCTCGGCGTCTACGACGCCGGCACCGAGGCCGAGCAGGCACTGGGCGCCGGACCGGATCAGGCGCCCCGTCAGGGCGCGCCGAACACCGGCGCCGCGGATGAGAACTCCGAGATCCGGCCGGTGGACCTGGATCTCGCCGGCTATCTGACCGTGACGATCGAGCCCATCGGCTGATGCCGCGAGCGCTCACATCGTGGGCGCGGCGTCCGATAGGGACAGACCAACCCCTCCAGGTTGAACGCGCCGTCGGCTCCGAGTGATCGGGCCGGCGGCGCATCGCCGTTCTCCCGCCGTTGTGGAAAGCTGCGGCGGATGCGTCGACATCGAGGATTCGAAACCGGCAGCGAGCGCGGGGCCGCGACGGTCCCACGGCCGACCGCGCGGCCCGCGGGCGAGATGAGGGTGTGGCTGTCCCGATGACGTTCGAGTTCGACGGCAAACGCATCCTCATCACCGGCGCGACGGGCCGGGTCGCGGGTGTCATCGCCCGGGAGTTGGCTCTGGCCCACGACGTTGTCGCCGTTGCCCGATTCCGTGCGCCGTCGGCTCGCGCCCGTCTCGCCGCGCTGGGCGTGGATTGCGTCACGGGTGACCTGGCCGGCGATCTGTCGGCGGTTCCGCGCGACGTCGACATCCTCCTCAACTTCGCCGTGTCGTTCTCGGGCGACTGGGGCGAGGCGCTGGCCGTCAACGCGGAGGGCCTCGGGCATCTCGTCGATCATCTGCCCCGGCTGGAGCGAATGCTGCACTGTTCGTCGATGGGGGTCTACGCGTCGGGCGTCGAACCCCATCTCGAGTCCGACGGCCTGGGCGATTCGAACACGGCGCTGATGCCGACCTACAGCATCAGCAAGATCGCCGGTGAGTCGATGGCCCGCTACCTCGCCCACTCCCGGGGAATCCCGACGACGATCGCCCGGCTGGCGACTCCCTACGGCGGTCACGGTGGGCTCCCGTGGTATCACCTCCAGGCGATCCTCACCGATCAGCCCGTCACGCTGCATCCAACCGCGCCGAACCTCTTCAACCTGATCCACGAGGACGACCTGGTGGCCGGCCTGCCGATCCTGCTCGATGCCGCGGACATCCCCGCGGCGGTGGTCAACTGGGGAGATCCATGTCCGGTCGCCGCCGAGGACTGGTGCCGAGAGCTCGGCCGTCTGGTCGGGCGTGAGCCGCGCGTCGAGCGTTGCCCGTCGGCGCCGCCCCCCGGCGTCGTCGACGTCTCCCGATTGCGGGCGCTCGGCTATCGGCCCCGGGTCGAGTGGCGTGAGGGGTTTCGCCGCATGGTTGCCGAGCGTCACCCCGACGAACTGGTCGACGGGTCGGGTTGAATTCTTCGACCCCGAATGTGGGAGAGTCGCGGGTGTCCGTCTGCACCAGGGGAGTGAGATGACTGAGATCAAAGGGGATGTCGACGAGGGATTCGGTGCGATCGCCGATGCGTTCGCTGCGAACTTTCGCGACCACGGCGATGTCGGGGCGGGCTTTTGCCTCTATGTCGACGGACGGGCGGTCGTCGACATCACCGGTGGTGTCGCCGATCGCTCCACCGGTCGGCCCTACGACGAGACGACGTTGCAGCTGGTCTTCTCCACGACGAAGGGCGCGGTCGCGATCGCCGCGGCGATGCTGCATCAGGCCGGCCGACTCGACTACGACGCGCCGGTGGCGCAGTACTGGCCGGAGTTCGAGGCCGAAGGAAAGGGCGGTCTCACGGTCGGTCAGATGATGAGTCACCAGGGCGGGCTGATCAGCGTCGACGATCCGCCTTCGCTCGAAGAGGTGCTGCGCGTCGACCCGATCGTCGAGGCGCTGGCCGGCCAGGCCCCCCTGTGGGAGCCCGACGGGAGCCACGGCTACCACGCGCTGACCTATGGCTGGCTGGTAGCCGAGGTCGTTCGCCGGATCACCGGTCAGCGGCTGGGCGACTGGTTCCAGGAGAACGTGGCCCGTCCGCTTGATCTCGATTTCTGGATCGGGCTTCCCGAAGCGGAAGAACCCCGGGTTTCCCCGTTGCTCGGTTCTCCCGTACCCGATGATCCCGCAGTCATCGAGATGATGCTCGCGGTGATGGGGCCGGGCACACTCGGTGGCCGAGCCCTTTCGCTCGACGGCACGTTCTCCTTCACCGGCGACGACAATGTGTTCAACACCCGGGAGGTCCACGCGTCGGAGATCCCCGCCGCCAATGGCATCACGACCGCGGCGTCGTTGGCCCGGTTGTACGCCGCGACGATCGGCGAGGTCGACGGGGTGCGTCTCTTCGACGACGCCACCCGGGAACGGACCACCACGGCCGTCACGTCGGGAAGCGACCGGTGCCTGGTCATGGAGACCAAGTTCGGAATGGGATTCATGTGCCCGGATGGGATTCTTCCGCTCAGCGGACCCAACTCGTTCGGGCACGCCGGAGCCGGCGGGTCGATCGGATTCGCTGATCCGGATCTGGGGATCGGCTATGGCTATGTCATGAACCAGATGTCGGGTTCGCTGGTCGGTGATCCTCGCACCCAGGGTCTGACGGACGCGGTGAAGGCCTGCGTGAGCTGACGGTGCTCAGCTCGTCTGGGTACCGACCTTCAGGTCCTTGAACGGCACGCCTTTGTCGACGCTGATGTCGCGGGGGAGACCGAGAACCCGATCACCGATGATGTTCTTTTGGATCTCGTTGGTGCCGCCGGCGATTCCGCCCTGCAGGCCGGTGAGGGCGGCACGGGCCCAGCCACCACCGCTCTCGCCCTCCCAGGCGACGCCGCCGGCGCCGACGATCTCCATCGAGACGTCGCGGACGTAGTTCATGATCATCGTGCCGGCGAGCTTGCCGATGGACCCGCCGGGGCCCGGGGTCTTGCCGGCCTGCATCTCGGCCCGCGTGCGCATCGACACCAGGGATTGGCAGGTCTCCATCGCGTAGATGCGCATCAGCTTCTGGCGGAGGGTCGGATCATCGATCAGGCCCCGCTTCTTCGCTTCCTCGATCAAGGCGTCGGCCCGTTCGTGTTGGATCCCGCTGGTGGAACCGGATCCGATGGCGACGCGCTCGTACATCAACATCGCGGTGGCCATGTTCCAGCCGTTGTTCACCTCGCCGAGGAGGTTCTCGGCCGGGATGCTGACGTCGGTGAAGAACACCTCGTTGAAGTGGCGACCGCCGTCGATCTGATGAATGGGGCGAACCTCGATCCCCGGCGTGTCCATGGGAACGACGAACATGGAGATCCCGGCGTGTTTCGGCACCTCCGGGTCGGTGCGGGCGATGACGACGCCGTAGTCGCTGACGTGGGCCAGCGTGGTCCACACCTTCTGGCCGTTGAGGACCCAGGTGTCGCCGTCGCGTTCGGCCTTCATCTGAAGGCTGGCGACGTCGGAGCCGGCGCCGGGTTCGGAGAACATCTGGCACCAGAGCTTGTCGCCGCGGATGTTGTCGGCGAGATACTTCGCCTTTTGCTCGTCGGTCCCGTACTCGGCCAGCATCGGCAGGCACATGCCGTGGGAGATCGTGAACTCGAATGTCATGTTCGGGTAGTTGGCGTATTCCTCGCGCCAGATCTTCTCGTAGGTCTTGTCGAGTCCCTGACCGCCGTACTCCAACGGATAGGTCAGTCCGGCGAGGCCGGCATCGGCGAGCGCGGCCTGGAACTTCCGGCCGGCCTCGAGGCGGCGGGTGCCGCCGGCATCGGCGTCGCCCCCCAGGTTCATCCCGACGGCGTGTTCGTCGAGAAAGGCCCGACAACGGGCGCGGAATTCGTCTTTGTCAGGGGCGGTGGACACAGCGTCGGACATCTCTTCTCCAGGAAGTGAGCGATCGTTCACAAGTTACCGGGCTGGTCGGTGGAGCAGCGAGTCCGCCGGCACGGCTTCGCCGGTGGTGCGGGGATCGCTTCTGGAGTGGGCGGTGATTCGTGAGGGACGATCAGACCGGAAGGAACGGTTCCTTCATCGAACGCCACCAGGCGAGGACCTCGCGCCGGGTCATGTAGCCGATGGGTTCGTAGGGGCTCGGCACGAGCCCGTCGTCGACGAGGACCTGCAGCTCGCCCTTCGACGCGGCCAGGAGCTCGGTGTCGATCGCGCAGGTGTGGGCCTCCGGGTCGACCCCGAAGAGCTCGGCCGCGTTCAACCCGAAGATCTTCGCCTTGACTTCGGGGGTGAGCGCGCCGTAGCCGTACTGCTCCTGGAACGCAGTGGTGATCTCGAACGCCCGGAACGATTCGATCTGGCCCTGCGGTGAGCCCAACCAGATCGCGTCGGTCCCCCACATCACGCGGTCCTCGCCCATCCGCGACACCAGCTTGCCGATGA
Source organism: Actinomycetes bacterium (assembly GCA_024276495.1). Lineage (GTDB taxonomy): Bacteria > Actinomycetota > Acidimicrobiia > Acidimicrobiales > Aldehydirespiratoraceae > JAJRXC01. The sequence continues at coordinate 153,548 of JAJRXC010000023.1, read as the reverse complement.
CGTGTGCGGCCTGGGTCGGGTCGCGCATCACCTCCCGCCAGGTCGTGCCGAGCTCGCACCAGACGTTGCCGTTGGCGGGAATGCCGAAGTCGTCCATCGCGTTGATCATGGAGTTGACACCGACGGTGGCCCGGCCGGGATCGTAGGCCCGCTCCGTCGTCTGGATCTCGTAGGCCGCGTGGAAGACGACGAAGCGCATGTCGGGGAAGCGGGCCGCCATCTCGCAGATGTCCTCGGGACCGTTGAACCGTCGATCGAACTCCTGGAGGGGCAGGCCCTTGTGGGCGCAGATGATGTCGATGCCGAGGTCGCGGGCGCGTTCGACGACCGGTACCCCGATCGACGGGTCGGCCAGTGAGTAGCCCTGCCCACCCGGCCCCCAGGCCGTGTAGACCTTGAACGCGGCGACGCGGCCCGTGTCGGCGGTGCGCGACATGTCGTCGAGACGCATCTCCAGGTCGCCGTAGTTGGGCGCGATGACGTCGTGGAGGATCACCCGGCGCTGACCGGCCACGGTGAGCGCCTCCATGAGCTCGGCGGTGCCGACCTTGGCATCGAAGGGCAGCGGTGCGTCGATCGGGCCGGAGTTCGGCACATCGCTGAGCAGCGCCATCGTGGTGTCGGAGCCGAGGAACATGTTGGTGAGGTACGCGACGCGATTCAGACACTCGAGCTTCTCCGCCTCGCGGCACCCCGCCGGCACCAGCCGGCGCAGCATCATCTCGATGCGTGAAGCGTTGTACCGCCACACCCCCTCGGGCATGACGTGGTGGGTGTGGACGTCGAAGATGAACTCGCCCCGATCACCGAGCTCGATCTCGCACGCTTCGACGTCCTCGGCTTCGGGCACGACGAACTCGCCGCCGGGTTCGCCGAGCGTCGTCGTGGTGGCGGGGATCGTGGTCGAGGTCGTGGGTGGTGCGGTCGTGGTGCTCGCCGTGGTCACGGGGGGACCGGCGTCGTCACCCGAGGCACAGCCGTTGAGCACGGTGAGGGTGGCGGCGAGCGCGCTGGAACGAGTCAGGAAACGCCGACGATCGAGACCGGTGCGGGCCGCCGCGATGTCGATTCGCTCGACGACTCGACGGACGATCTCCCGGTCGCGAGCCGTCGGTGGTGCCGGGAGGAACTCACCGTTCGACACCGACACGGGCCAGATCGGCAGCGCCGGTCGTCGCTCGGGTTCCCGATCCCGTGCTCGACGCCACTGGCTCGTCATGGCCCGAGGCTAGAGCATGACCGGGAGCGCGTTCCTGTCTCAGCGAACACGGGGCCTACGCTGTCCCGATGCATTCGGCTCTCTCGGACAAGCTGGCTCGCCCGTGGGCGCCGTTGGCCGTGTTCGCCGGATCGGTCGCCGTGCTGCGGCTGCCCAGCTTCGTCGGCCAGCTGTTCGACCCCGACGAGGCCGCGGTTTCCGCGCAGGGCATCGGACTGTGGCGGGGTGGCGAGATGTACATCGACGGCATCGATCGGAAACCACCGCTGGCGCCGTTCATCTACGAGTGGTCCCACCGCCTGACCGGCGACACGGATCTGCGTCCGCTGCATGTGCTGGTCGGCCTTCTCCTTTTGGGTGCGGTCGTCGTGGTCGCCGCGGAGGCGAGACGAGACGGTGGCCGCGTCGCCATGTGGTGGGGCGGTGCCCTGATGCTCACCGGCGCGTTGGCCATGGTGCCCGTCGATGCCCAGGCTGCCAACTACGGCCACTTCGCGCTCCCGTTCGGTGCGGTGGCGATGGTCGCGGCCCGCCGCGGTACCGACCGCGCCGCGTTCGTCGCTGGTCTCGCACTGGCCATCGCCACCCTGACCCGCCAGACGTGGGCGATCGGTGTCATTCCCGCGGCGATCGCGATCCATCGGTACGGCAACTGGCGCCGGCATCTCCCGATCGCCTTCGTCGGCGGCGTGTTGCCCATCCTCGTCGTCGCCGCGGCGGTGCGGTGGGACGACTTCTACTACTGGACGTTCATCAGCAACGGTAGTTTCGTGCTCGGGGGGGCCCAGCTGAGCTCGATCGTCGTGCGGGGCCTGTCCGCCGCGTTGCTGTTCGGGGCGCTGCACTTCGTCGCCGTTCGTTTCGCGCTGGCCGGCGGTCGCGACTCGATCGAGCGGGACCTCGACCTCTGGGTGTGGGTGGCGACGGGCCTGATCGCCGTCGCTGCCGGGTTTCGCTTCTATGGCCACTACTGGTTGCAGGTCGTGCCGCCGCTGGCCCTGCTCGCCGCGTCGGAGTTGCGGACGCGCGCCGACGAGGTGCAGCGGCGAGCCCGCAACATCGTCGGTATCACCGCGATCGCGGCCTTCGCGTTGGCGTGGGCGCCCGGTCTCGTACGATCGCTGCCCGACCCGAAACCCCTGGCGAACGCCGTCGCCGACCTCACCGACGAGGACGACACGGTGCTGATCTGGGGGAACTTCCCGGAGGTCTACTGGACGGCGGAGCGGGCTCCGGCCGCGGGCTTCGTGAGCATGGACTTCGTGACCGGACGTTCCGGGGCCCGCGAGAACGGGCCGCAAACGATTCGGGACGCCCCGAACCGGGGGTACCCGCACCTTCTCGCGTCGATCGAGACCGAACCTCCCGCGCTCATCATCGACACGCAGCCCAGTGAGCTTCGTGGCTACGGCGACTATCCGATCGCGCTGTTCCCCGAGCTCGAGGCGTTCATCCGGGAGAACTATGACCCCCCGATCATCGTCGACGGGGTCGATGTCTACCGGCTCAGTTCACCCTGAACCCGACGGGTAACGTCGAGGACATGACCGCTCCGCTTCGTGTCGTGCAGCTCTCGGATCTCCACTTCAGCACCGCGCCGGGCGGATACGGCCTGCGCGACACGTCCGAGACGTTCGCGGCGATCGCGGCCGATGTGCGCAACGATCCCCCCGATCTCGTCGTCGTCACCGGCGACATCGCGAACGAGGGAAGACCCGAGGAGTACGAGTTGGCGGGCGCGGCGCTCGAGGCGCTCGACGTGCCGGTCTTCTGCCTGTCCGGCAACCACGACTTCACCGACGCGTTCCATGCCCACCTGCCCCGGCCGGGAATCGTGGCAGTCCGTTCGCTGCGGATCGGGGAGTGGCTGTTCTTGTTCGGTGACAGCAACGACGGAGGTCTCGTCTTCGACCCGAGCGACGGATGGGTCGACCATCCCGACAGGATGGAGCTCGCCCGGGGAGGAATCCACGACCACGAGCTGGCCTGGCTCCGACGGCAACTCGAGCTGGGCGCGGCCGCCCACGCGATGCTGTGGTTGCATCATCCGCCCGCGGCCCCGGGGATGTTCACCCAGCTCGAGTTCGATGCGCAGATCACGGCCCTGTGCGACACGACGACATCGACGGCGACGCCGCTGCGGGCCATCGGCGCCGGCCACGTCCACACCGGCGTCGAGGGAGTGATCGCCGATGTTCCGGTCTTCTTTTGCCCATCGACGGGCGTCTGCATCGACTTCGAGGCCTCTCGGCTCATGCCACCCGGATACCGGCGCTACGAGTTTCGTGCGGACGGGTCGATCGGCGCCGAGGTCGTGTGGCTCGACGACGAACGCTGGAACGAGCGGTGGCCGTTGCCGGACTGGGCGGTCGAGTATCTGTCGGGCCGACTCAGTGAGGAGGAGATGAACGAGCGACGGGCCCGGATGCGCGACGCGTCGCCGTGATCAGTTGGTGGTGCCCGGGCGGGCCATCCACCGGGCCGGGTCGTCGAGCGCGGCGTAGCCGAAGCGGCGATAGAGCTCGTGGGCGTCACCCGTGGCGAGGAGTTGTCGCTTGACATCAACCACATCAGGGTGCTCGACGAGGGCGGCGACCAGCGCGACGCCGAGGCCGTGCCCGGTGTGTTGATCGAGCACGAACACATCGCAGAGCCACGCGAAGGTCGCCCGGTCGGTGACCATGCGGGCGAACCCCACCATCTCGCCGGCCGGGTCGTAGGCGCCGGCCACCAACGCGCTGTTGTCGATCGAGCGAGCGACGACCTCGCGGCTTCGACCCGCGGCCCAGTAGGACTGGTGGCTCAGGTACCGGTGGACGACATCGACATCGACACGCAGCGGTTCGGTGGAGACCGTGTAGTCGCCGACCGTGATGTCCGTGGGAACCGTCGTCACCCCGAGAGCCTAGGGCAGTGGGGCGCGGCGAACCCAGCGCGAGTGGGCGTGGAGCTGGAGGGAATCGAACCCTCGTCCGTCAGGTGGTTGAACGCCGCGTTACGACCATTCCCGAGCGTGTGGCTTGTGGCTGCCACCCTGCCGGGTCAGGTGAGCCGAAGCTCATCCACCGGGTCTTTCCCCGGGGTCAGCGGTCTTTGCCGGCTGTCAGTGGTCTTTCCCTACGGTCCACCACCGCTTCTGGTGACAGGCTGCGATGGTCAGGCCCCGCGTGCCATTGCTGGTCGCGATGACTCTCTACCTACTGACGAGGTCAGGCGGCGAGAGCGAGATCGTCCGTATCGGCGTCTCTGTGTGTGCCCCGTTTAGGGAGTCTGAGCAACTCCGGTCGCACGTCGTTGCATCCTGGTCCCGACGTCGAAACCGATCAGCCCCGGGTGCTGCGTGTCGATTGTCAAGCAGCGTCTCTCGCCGAACCGGCGGGGGATTGTCTTCATCGTACAGCTTCGGCGTGACCTCGGTTCCCATGAGCGGCCCCGGGCCCTGTCGATCAGGGTGGTGTCGGCAGGATAATCTGGCGGGATGACGCAGAACACCCCGGTCGAGGACTGGACCACCGACTACGACATCAGCGATCCCGCCTACATCGAGAACCCGGTTCCGATCTGGAAGGAGATGCGCGAGCGCTGTCCGATCGCCCACACCGAGCGGCTCGGTGGCTCATGGAACCCGACGCGCTTCGACGACATCCGGGAGCTGGCCAAGATGGTGCCCGAGTTGTCCTCGCGCCAGCCGCTGGTCATGCCGCCGCCGCCCGACTTCCCGGAGCTGTCCGTCTACGAACAACAGATCGCGGCGGCACCGATCACCGCCGATCCGCCGATCCAGACATGGACGCGGCGCATGTTGTTGCCGGCGTTCGCGCCCAAGACGGTCGCCACCCGCTACACGGGCTACACCGAGGAGCTCTGCCATTCCCTGATCGACGGCTTCATCGCCGACGGGCGATGCGACGGCGCGGTCGACTACGCCCAGCAGATTCCGCCGCGGGTCATCGCCCACATGCTGGGTGTCGATCCGGAGATGGCCGACACCTTCGTCGGCTGGGTCAATGCCGTGCTCGGCGACGCGTTGTTCTCCCCGGAGAAGCGGATGGCGGCCCGGGAATCGATTCGGGAGTTCCTCACCTCAGAGGTGGAGGCCCGCATCGAGAACCCCAAGGACGACCTGATCTCCGAACTGATTCACATGGAGATCGACAGCGACGACGCGCAGATCACCACCGAGGTCGTCGTCGGCATCTCCAACCTCTTGCTGGTGGCGGGAATCGACACGACCTGGAGCTCGATCGGCGCGGCGCTGTGGCACCTCGGAACCCACCCGTCCGACCTGAGCCGGCTCGTCGCCGAGCCCGAGCTCCTGCCGACGGCGGTGGAGGAGTTCCTGCGCTACTACTCGCCGGTTACCATGGCTCGGATCGCCGAGGTCGATGTCAACTACGCGGGTGTCGAGATCAAGGCGGGCGACAAGATACTGATGAACTTTCCGGCGGCCAACCACGATCCCGAGCACTTCGAGGATCCGGACGAGTTCATCATCGACCGGCAGCGCAACCGTCACGTCGCGTTCGGTTCGGGAATCCACCGGTGCGCGGGATCCAACCTGGCCCGCCTCGAGATGACCACTGCGCTCCAGGTGTGGCTCGAACGCATTCCCGAGTTCCACGTCAGCGACCGTGAGGCGATGAAGTGGGCCGGCGGGCAGGTCCGGGGCCCACGGGTGATGCCGATGTCGTTCCCGGCCGGTCGGGCCCGGTAACGGCGCTCAGTACTTGCCGCTGCGGGCCCGCGAAACCGCTCGTCGGGTCTCGCGCTCGGCGTCGCGTTTGGCGATCTCGTGGCGACGGTCGGCCCTGCTTCGGCCCCGGCCGAGGGCGATCTCGAGCTTGGCCCGACCGTCCTTGAAGTAGAGGGAGAGCGGGACGATGGTGAGCTTCTCCCGATCGACGCGTGATGCCCAGCGTTCGATCTCGGCGCGATGGGCGAGCAGCTTGCGGCGCCGGTCGGGTTCGTGGGCGAACGCGGCCGCCGAGTGGGAGTAGGCCGAGATGTGGAGGCCGACCAGCCAGAGCTCGTTCTGGTAGATGATCGCGAAGGCGTCGGCGAGCTGCACCTTGCTCTCGCGCAGCGATTTCACCTCGCTGCCGCGAAGCTGGATGCCGACCTCCAACGTGTCGAGGATGTCGTAGTCGCGACGGGCGGCGCGGTTGGTGGCCACCGCGGTTGCCCCGGCCGGAATGTCTCGCCGCTTTTGTGACTTCGCCATCCTCGTCACGGTACCGGTCGGCGGCTCGACGCCACCTCTCGAGCGCTACCCTGGCGCGTCGTGCTCGAGATTCCCGCATCGATCCACGCCGAGATGGTCGGTCACGCGATTCTCGGCCTGCCCGACGAGGCCTGCGGCCTGTTCGCCGGCGTGTTCGGCACCGATCGGGTCGATCGCTTCTTCCCGATGACGAACACGGCGAAATCGAGCCGGCTCTACGAGCTCGACGCCCAGGAGCTGATGGACGTGGAACGCACAGCCGACGATGCGGGGCTCGCGCTCCTCGGTGTGATGCACTCACACACCCACACGACGAACTATCCGTCGCCGACCGACGTGGCCGACGCGGCCCGCTTCGATCCGTTCGGCACGTGGCGGTTCGTCATCGTGTCGTTGAAACATCCCGATCCGTCCCTTCGCAGCTTCCGAATCCTCGATGCCGACATCGCCGAGGAGCCGGTCACGATCCTCGCGCCCGAACGTGGGACCGACACGGTTCGCTAGAACCGGATCTCTCCGTCGACGATGCGCTGGTGGAGCGTCTCGTCGAGCGGGACATAGCGGGCCTCGGCCGGATCGAGGAACCAGAGCGGGTCGTCCATCGTCGGGTCGAAGCCCTCGGCGACGGCTTCGACCTTGCGGTGCTTGAACGTCGCGGTGATCACGACCTCGGATTGGATTCGCAGGAACAGGGGGCGGGCGTAGGCCGCGAGGTTCGCGATGACATGGGCGCGGACGTCGTCGATGTCGAAGTCGTCGTCGACGACAAGGGTTGCCATTCCGGCCCGGCCGTCGGCGCCGGGGATCTCGACGCCGTAGACGTTCGCATCGCGAACGCCGGCGCATTCGCCGAGCACTTGGGCGACCTCGGCGGTGGACACGTTCTCGCCCTTCCAGCGGAAGGTGTCGCCGATCCGGTCGACGAAGTAGTAGTAGCCGTCGGCGTCTTGGCGGAGAAGGTCGCCGGTGCGGAAGTAGGCGTCGCCGTCGCTGAACGCGTCGCGCAGGATCTTGCGTTCGGTCGCCTCCTCGTCGGAGTAGCCCTCGAACGGGGTGACGTTGGTGATCCGGCTGATCGCCTCGCCCGGTGTGCCGAGGGGCACGTCGATGACGCGACCTCGATCGTCACGTCGGATCTCGTCGGCCTCGATGTCGTACTCGACCAGGTGGATGCCGAGCCGTTTGGCCACACCGGGTCGGAGACGGCCGATGGCCCCGACCCGATTGTCGAGGTTGAAAAGTGAGGTGGTGCCTTCGGTCGCGCCGTAGAACTCGACGATCCGGGGAATCCCGAAACGATCCTGGAAGGTCGGCCACACGTCGGGGCGAAGGCCGTTGCCGATGCACACGCGGAGTCGGTGGGACCGTTCGAGTGGATGGGTCGGGCTGTTGACCAGGTAGCGGCAGAGCTCGCCGATGTACTGGAACGTGGTGGCCTCGTGGCGTGTGCAGTCGTCCCAGAACCGACTGGCCGAGAAGCGGCGGGCGAGGACGACCGAGGAGCCGTTGAGCAGCGGTCCGCCGAGGGCCATGACCCCGCCGGCGGTGTGGTAGAGCGGCAAGGTGATGTACATCCGGTCGTCGGTGCGGATGTTGATCAAGGCGTTGAGACCGGCGGCGACGTTGAGGAACTTGCCGTGGCTGAACCGGGCCGCTTTGGGCAGCCCGGTCGTGCCGCTGGTGTAGATGAAGAACAACGGGTCGCGATTGTGCAGGCCCGCCCGTACGGCGCCGGCCGGGCGCTGCGTCGATTGCTCGGCGAGGGAGACATCGAGCGGGTCGTCGTCGCGTCCGGTCGTCCATTCGGTGGGCCCGTCGTCTTCTCGGGCGTCAGTCCACACCGCGGCGAGCTCGTGGTCGACGATGAGGTGTTCGGCGTCGGAGATGCGGATCGAGTGGCGCAGGGGTTCGCCGGTCAGGTTGGTGTTGATCAGGGCGGTGATTGCGCCGACCTTGGCCAGGCCGAGCCAGGTGGCCACGAACTCGGGCCGGTTGCCCATGAGCAACGCGACGACGGATCCTCGGCCGATGTCGTTGGCGAGAGCCCAGTGGGCGACCCGGTTGGCCTGTTCGTCGAGCTCGCCGTAGGTGGTGCGGTGGCCGTCGTCGTGGGCATCGATGATCGCGACCCGTTCGGGGTGGGCGTCGGCTCGTTCTTCCAGCCGGTCGGCGACCGTCGAGGTGGACCCGGCCCGGTTCTTGGCCGCGGACGGTCCGATCCGGGCCAAGGCCTGGACGATTCGGAGGTCGCTCTCGATACGTTCGCGGATGCTGAGGCGGCCGGCGGAACCCGCGGATGATGACATCTCGTGACCCTAGGCAACTCCGGGGTTTGGTGTCGGGCCGAAAAGCACTACAATTCCGATCAATTCACTCGTGATTCAATCCGGGAAGCGCTCATGGCCGTTCTCAGCTCCGTTCTCGACATGATCGGCAACACGCCGATCATCGATGTCAGCGCGCTCGGCCCCAATCCCGATGTGCGCATTCTCGCCAAGATGGAAGGACAGAATCCGGGCGGATCTGTCAAGGACCGCATCGCCCGGGCGATGGTGCTCGACGCCGAGGCCGACGGTACCCTGCGACCGGGCAAGACCATCATCGAGCCGTCGTCGGGAAACACCGGCATCGCGTTGGCGATGATCGCCCGCGAGCGGGGCTACCCGATCAAGATCGTGCTCCCCGGTAACGTCTCGATCGAGCGGCGTCGGATGCTCGAGGTGTTCGGGGCCGAGATCATCGATTCTCCCGGGGCGGAGGGAAGCAACGGCGCGGTGCGGCGGGCGCAGGCACTGGCCGACGAGCACCCCGAGTGGGTGTTTCTCTATCAGTACGCCAACGAGGCGAACCCCCAGGCCCACTACGACACCACCGGTCCCGAGATCTTCGCCGACGTGCCCGAGATCACCCATTTCGTGGCCGGCCTCGGGACGAGCGGCACCTTGATGGGCGTGGGTTCCTACCTGAAGGAACAGAATCCCGCCATCAAGATCCTCGCCGTCGAGCCGCCTGTCGGTGAGCAGGTCGAGGGGTTGCGCAACCTCGATGAGGGCTACATCCCGCCGATCTACGAGAAGTGGGGCGGGAGCGACCTGCTCGACGGCAAACGCATCGTCCGTCCCCGCGAGTCGATCGAATAGACCCGTCGTCTCGCCGATCTCGGCATCTTCAGCGGCATCTCGGCCGGTGCGGCGCTGGCCGGCGCGGTGCGTACGGCCGAGCGGCTCCCCGAGGGGGAGAAGGCGACGATCGTGTTCCTGGTGTCCGACAGCGGCTGGAAGTACTTGTCGACCGGCGCGTGGACCGACGACCTCGATGAGGTCGCCGAACGGGCCAAGGACACCATCTACTTCTAGACGGCCTCGTCAGGGCGGCGCGGATCCGAGGATCACCGCCCGCTCGGTTCGGCGCAGGGTGACACGGCCGAGATCGCCGATGCTCGGGGCCATCACCAGGTCGACGTCGAGGCGAAGCGACACCGTGATCACGGTTCGGCCGGCGACGTCTCGCCCGACATCGACAGCGGTGACGCGGGCACCGGGCAGGGGACCGGCGGCGACCGAACGGACCACGTCGGCCCGGGCTTCGGTCTCGTCGATCACGATGCCGTCTCCGGCCCGGAGCGCGGCGATGTCGAGCGCGGCGAGCGCATCGTTGGCCGCCGACGCGGCGACGGCTTCGAGCTCTCGGGCTCGGAGCTGCGCGAGGGCGACGTCGACGACGATCGCGCCGAGCACGAACATGATCGTGATCGCGGCCGGGAACAGCAGGAGCACCGTTCCGCGGGCGGGGCGGGGTGACAGGGTGATCGACGTCAGCATGTCGTCGCGCCGGCGAGTCCGCTGCGGAACGGGTCGACGATCTCGGTGTGGGTCGCCTCGACCGGGGCGAGCGATCCGAGCCCGCCGATGAAGGGGATGGTCAACGCGGGAAGCTGATAGGTGACGGTGATCGTCACCCTGGCGCACCGGCTGAACGGCTCGTCGAGGGTCGGCGAACCCACCGAGGACCGTTCCCCGTCGCGGCCGAAGGCGCGGAGGGTCTCGGTCCCCCGTCGATGCGCGGCCTGCACCGCGGCGGCTTCGGTGTCGGCTTCGACGAACGCCCGTGCCGCTTCGCGGGCGGCCGCCGTCACCGCGAACTTGGCGTCGATGATCCCCCACACGTTCACGAAGAGCAGGGTGGCGCCGACGAACACGAGGAATCCGAACGGCAACACCTCGATCCCACCGACCTGGCCCCGGTCGCCACGGGCGCGCCGGTGAGACGGGAGTGGGTCGGGGCTCAACGAAGCCGCTCGACTCTCACCTCGATCGTCCGGTCGAGCTCGGACAGCGACAGGAGACCGACGAGGAGGCGAGGAAGAACCGATGGGTGCGACGCGGTCACCCGCACCCGCACCGTGTCGGGATCGGCACAAACCCACTCGAGTCGGGCGTAGCCGGCGCGACCGTAGTCGCCGAGTTGCTCGACGAACGCGGTGTCGGCCGCGGTCGTGGCCCCGCAGCGGTCGTCGACCGAACGAAAGCCGGCCACCTCACGGGCCGCGTCGTACGCCGCGGTGGTGACGAGCGAGGTGGCATACAGGTTGAAGAGGATCTGCACCGCCGTGAACATCAACAACATGAAGACGAGGAGTCCGGTGGCGGTCCCGATCGTGCCGGCGCCACGCTCGGGCCGGGCCCTCACGGTCCGCTTCCACCGATCGTGCCGACTTCGCGGGAGATGTTCGCTTCGGCGTCGGCCCAGATGCTGTTGAACGCCACCCACATGGCGGCACCGATGAAGGACACGATCAAGACGGCGATCGCCGTGCTGATCACTCCCTCTCCACGGTCGCCGACCAGGCGGCCGGTCCGGCGATTGATGATGCTGACGACCATCTGGATCTCTGTCCACGACACGGTGGCTCGGCTCATGATGTGCTCCTCTGGTTGTGAGTGACGAAAAGTTGCGTCGAGGCCCGCCGGCGGGCGCGGCGGGCTCATGACGAAGAGAAGAGGGCGAGCGCGTCCAGGAACGGCACGCCCATGAGCAGTACGCCGGGCACGAGCGCGGCGACGGTGACCGGCACCCACACCTGTTGGGTGCTTTTCTCGATGCGTTCGATGGTTTCGCGGTTGGCTTCGCGCCGAATCGTTCTCGCCTCCTCGGATACGAGACGGCCCAGATCGGTGGTGTCGCGGTTCAGCGCGAGGACCGACACGAGGCGGGCGAGCGCGTCGACATCGGCGAGATCGCTCCACTCACGAAGCGCATCGACTTCGCTTCGGCCATGGCGGATGCGCTGGCTGACGCGGCGGAGGTCGGCGGCGCAGGCACCGGCGCCGCGCGTCGAGATCCGGTTGAGGGCCGCACCCAGTGACCAGCCGGCGGACGTGAGCATCCCCAGTTGTTCGGCGACGACGGGGAGCTCGAGGAAGATCCGCCGTTGCCAGGCCGCCGACGCCGACGCGATCCGTTGCTCGAGAACGAGAAAGACGAGAATCGGGGTCGCGAGCACGGCGAACATCGCGATCGTGGCCGGAGGGTCGAGCGCGGCCGAAGCCAAGGCGGCCGCCATGAGACCCGCGCCGGCCCATCCGGCCTGGCGGACCCGAAACGTCACCGGGTCGAGAGGGGAGTGGATCCGGTGGAGGCGGGTTCCGAGCTCCTCGCTCACGCCGACGAGCCGCGCCAGCCGTTCGCCGACCGAGGTCGACAGCGGGGCGACGACGTCGCGAAACGACGCGACCGACAACACGCCGTGTCGGGTCGTCGTCGGCGCGCCGGGGGCATACGGGGCGAGGCGGTCGGAGAGACGAGGTCGTCGAAACCAGCGCAGCTCGGAGAGGATCAGGGTGAGTCCGGCGAAGGAGATGAGGCCGACGAGGGCGACAGATCGGCCCATGTCAGTCCTTGAAGACTCGCTGCGGGTCCGGCAGTCGCATGATTCGACCCGCCCACCACCAACAGGCGGCAACGAGCGCCAACGCCACCATCACGACGACCTGGCCCGACCCGGTCCGGTACGCGGCTCGGCCGTTGCCGATCGACATTCCCGCGAGCGCCATTCCGCCCGGAACCAACAGCACGAAGACGCGGGCGAAGCGGGCCCCGGCCTGACGGCTGCGCGCATCCTTGCGGCCCTGCACGTCGTGGCGCCGGTCCTCGGCGAGCGCCTCGAGCCGATGGTCGAGATCCGATCCGCCGAGCTCGTGGGCGACGAGCAGCGTCTCACACGCGACATCGGCCGTTGGATCCGCGAGCCGTTCCTTCAGGACGGCGAAGGTCGCCCGGAGATCGGTGGTGAGCAGCCACTCCCGTTGGGCGGCGGCGAACCCGGGTCGGAGCTCGTCGGGGCCACGGCGGCCGACTTTGAAGAGGGCCTGGGGAATCGACCGGCCGAGCGAGGAGGTCTGGATCCGGATCTCTTCGATCATCCGGGGCCACGCCTCCTGCGCCCGTTGGCGGCGATCGTGACGGCGTCGACGGTAGGAGGCGATCGGAAACGACGCGGCGAAGATCCCGACCGATGCTGCCGGGACGATGCCTCCGAACGCGCCGTACGACGCGAGGAACCCCACCACGAACAGCGCGGCGACGACCGCCACGAACTCCCGGCGGTCGACATCGTCGAGCCCGGCCTGTCGCAACCATGCGTCGAGGTCGAACCCGCGGGAGCGAGGATCCGCCCTGAGTCGGGGACCGAAGCCGAAGCCGGTCCAGCCGACAATGGTCGCCGAGTAGAGCCAGAAGGTGCCGAGCGCGCCGAGCGCGGCGAGCAGGAGGGGGATCATCGGGCCGCCTGAACGCGGCCCGGGTCGAGGACGGTGCCGAGGTCGAGACCAGCGTCGGAGAACGCCCAGCCGAGTCGAACGGGCATCTCCGGGGTCCTATGCAACAGTCGACCGGGCTCGCGGCGAAAGACGTCGGTCGTGGTGAACTGGCTGCTCCCGGCCGTGGTGGCGAGATCCTCGACCGCGATGATCGACCCGACCCGGGGGCCGTCATCGGACCGGACACAGTGCACGATCACGTCGATCGCCTCGGAGACCAGATGGTTCAGGGCGGTCATCGGGAGCTCGTTGCCGGTGTCGGAGAGCTGGCAGATGAACCTCAGCCGGGTCAGGGCCTGTCGGGCCGAACCCGCGTGGATGGTGGTGAATCCCTTCACGCCGGAGGACAAGGTGAGCAGCAACGGCAGTGCTTCGCGGTCCCTGACCTCGCCGACGACGGCGATGTCGGGGGCCATCCGCAAGAACCCTGCGACGAGGCGGCGGAGATCGACCTCCGGCCGGTCGTTTCGGGCGGCCCGGGTCTGCATCGCGGCGACGTTGGGAACGGCGATGTCGGCCTCGAAGACCTCTTCGGCGGTGACGACTCGAAGGCCGGGGTCGAGCTCGGCTGCGCAACAGTTGAGCATGGTGGTCTTGCCGGAACCGGGCGCACCGGCGAACACGATGGTCTGTTTGGCGCGCACGCAGGAGCGGAGGAAATCCGCGGCCGGGGCGGTGAGCATCGCGTTGTCGACGAGCTGGTCGAGGCGGTGGAACGTGACGCCGGTGAATCGGCGGATGTTGACGATGGTGTGACCGCCGCGGGCGATGTCACCATGGACGATGTGGAGGCGGGCGCCGGTGTCGAGCTGTGCGTCCTGGAGCCCTTCGGCCGGATCGAGCTTGCGATGGGAGCTGGTGGAGTCGTCGAGGATCTTCGTGAGGATCCGGGTGACGTGGGCGTCGTCGTGGAAGACCTCGTCGTGATAGCCCGAGGGGCCGCGGTGCCGCTTGACGAAGACCGCGTCCGGGGCGTTGATCATGATCTCCCAAACGTCGTCGTCGTCCAGCAGCGGCGTCAGGGGGCCGTAGCCGGTGAGGTTTCGCAGTGCCCGTTGCGCGAGCTGTGGGGGATCGGCGATGGGGAAGGGGCGGGTGCCGTCTCGATGGTCGTCGTTCCATCTCGTGACCTCCTCGTCGACCAGATGGGCGAGCACCTCCGACGAATCCGCGGTGTCGAGATCGACGGCGTCGCGCTTGGCTCGTTGCTGGACGCGGGCCTCGATCTCGGCGAGTGGGGTCGCGGCGGTTGCGGGCACGAAGGCCAACCTAGCGAAGGCAAGGTAACCTTGCAAGGTAGGCACGACTGAATCCGGAGAGGCTCAGTCCGCCGTTTCGGTCCAGTGGGCGAGAGATCCCGCAGTCACCGGGTGTGGTTCGGTGGACGACCCGCTCGCCGGGGGAACCGCAACCCGGTCGTCAAGTCGCCGGCGCACCTCGTCGTGCAGGTGGCGACCGAAGGCCGGCGGGAGCCGCGCCCCGTCGCGAATCGAGTCTTCGATGTCGCTGCGTTCGGACAAGAACACCGGGTTTCCGATCCGGGCGGCCGGGTCGGCGCCGACCAGGGTGGCGAGAGCGGCGACCACGCCGGCCCGTCGCCGGGGACGCCGGGAGCTCCGGTTGCAGACGGGAACGATCGCCGCGGGATCGACATCGGCCTCGACGAGTTGGCGGATCGTGCGGCTCAAGGCGTGGAGCCCCTTCGTCGACGGACTCCCGACGACCACGACCAGGTCTGCCCGGGTGGCGGTGGTGCGGGACATCGCGTTGCGGTCCTCCACGTCGATCGAGCCGGTCAGCGCCTCGCCCTCGAGGTCGGACTCGATGTCGGCGACCACCACCTGATACGAGCGTCGCAGCCCGTCGAGCGCCGCAGTGAACGCCCGGGGTCCGATGGCCGTCCAGTCGCGATGACGGCGAAGCCCGAGCAGGAGGTCGTAGCCTCGGTCGATGGCGTCGAACGTGAGCGAACGCACCTGGTCGACTGGCAGAGTCCCGGTCCGGTGGGCCTCGACGAGCTCCTGAATCCCGGGCATGACCTCGCGGCAGTCGTGGAGCACGTGCTGATCGGCATCGAGCGCGAGATCGGCGAGAACGACGGAGAAAGGCCCGGTGCCCGTGTCGGCGAATGCCTGGGCGAGGCTCATCGCCACGATGGATGTGCCCGTGCCGCCCGGTCCCGCGACCGCGATGAGGTGACCCCCCGGGTCGGGGTCCGCGTCGGAGGCCGCGTCGTTGTCGGACAGAGCCGAAGTGATGCGGGGGACCGGCATCGCGTGCTCTCGCAACACGGTGAGGAGGTCGCCCCGTTCGGTCATCGCGGGGAGGACCGCGGCCACTCCGAGCTCCTGCCAGTCACGGCCGTCCATCGAACCGACCACGATCACGGCGGCGCCGTTCTCGCGAACCCGGTCGACCAGATCGCGGTCGAGGCCCACGACATCGGAACCGACGAGCAGGGCCGAGTAGGCCCGGCCGCCGGTCAGGCGGGCCCGGACCTCGTCGGGTGAGACGCACTTGACGAAGTCGACCGGAATCGCCGCGGTCGTCGACCAGCGGGACAGTTCGCCGAACCAACCGGCCCGCGGATGGGCAAGGCCCAACACGACCCAACGATCATCGGTCATCGTGGGTCGGTGTCGCGGTACTGCGAGAGGTACTCGTCGTCGAGGGCTCGGCTGGTGAGCACGATCGTCAGCGAGCGATAGCTCCAGAACGTGGCCCGCACGACCGCTTCGGCATCGGGAAGGGCGAGAGTTAGTCGGGCCTCGTCGGATCGGCCGATTCCTGCGGCCTCGGCGTCGTAGGACAGGACGAGGGCATCCTCGAGGGCGGTGCGGAGCACGGACGCACGCTCGTCGAAGGCGAGGACGGTCACCCGGTCGCCGCGGCGGAGCCCGGCCGGCGCCCGATCCCGCGAAACCGGGAAGGTCAGCTCGTGCATCCCGACGACCGGTGCTCCGGCGACGAAGCTCGCCCCGTTGAGGTCGCGCCGGTCCAGCACGCTGCCGGCTCTCAGGAACTGCAGTGCCGTCGCGCCCTCGAGCCCGACCGTGGAGGTGAGGGCGTTCGCCGCGACGTCGGATGCGAGGGTCATGGGGGCGAACTCGACATCGTCGGCGCCGACGCGATCCCCGGGCTCGATGTCGTCGACGAGCACGAGATACTCGGCGTCGGGGCCGCGGTCGGCGCCCGTCGCGATCGAGAACGAGCCGACCGCGGCGATCGTCATCAGCAACGCCCCGACCACGGCCCGTCCGGTCGGCAGACCACGCCGGGCCGCGAACGCCCGCCGATTCCCGGCGGACGCCGGAGTCTCGCTCGTCGAGTGCGCGGCCATCGCAGGACCCTAGAAGAAGCGAGGTAACCTTGCAAATGCGCCGGGATCGGCGATCAGGGAGAGTTTCGGGGCGGAATGAGCACAAAGTGACGGAAAGCGCGCGAGAATCGCCCCATGCCCGACGACTCCGCATCCGACGACCTCGAGTGGCTGTCGACACCCGCGGCGGCCAAGCGCCTCGGGATCACCAACCGGACGCTGTACCGCTTCATCAACGAGGGACAACTCCCCGCGTTCAAGTTCGGCCGGGTGATCCGGCTCAAGAAGATCGACGTCGACGCCTACATCGAGAGTTGCCGAGTCGAACCCGGCTCGATGTCACACCTCTACCCCGACACCTCCAGCCCACGGGCCGACGACTAGGGCGCGACCCTGGTCCAGGCTTCGGCGACGTCGGTGTCGCCGTTCACCGTCACATGACCGCGGCGACCCCACAGGTACAACAGCAGATCCTCGGCGTGGCCGTGCACGGTCGCGTCGGCGCTGGTCCCGGCGTCTCCGTTGCGGGCCACCAGCAAGGTGCCGTCCATCGCCCGCAGCCGCCACCGGTCGGTGCCGTCGCTTCGTTCGAGCAACACGTCGCCGTCGGGATACTCGATGCTGGTGCCGTCGCCGCGATACCGCAGGCCGACCTCCGTCAACTCGTTGACGCCGTCGGTGGCGATCTCCGCATCGATGTGGCCGGGCGTCCCGATCGCGTCCTGTACGTCCCAGTGATGGATCACCGTCTCGTGGAGCATCCGTCGGTGGTAGAAGCCGCCGTCGCGTCGATCGGTCCACGACCAGACGGCGTCGTCGGGGCCGATCCCGCCGAGCGCGGCGACGACGAGGTCCAGACCGTCGCGGCACCACTCCCACGGCACCGACGGGTCGGGCGGTTCGTGGTCGGGCCAGCGGGCCGGTTCGGCCAGCCGGTTCGCACACCAGTGGGCGACCCGGCGGTGCACGCTCGTGATGTGGATCGCCAGATCGGTCGTCGACCACCCCGGACACGCCCGCACCGCCGCATCCGGTCGTCGCTCGGCTGCCGCGAGCAGTGCCTCGCCCTCGCGGGCGATGGTGCGCAACGTGATGTCGAGATCGGAACTCATCGGGAGGGGTCCTGGCGGCCGAGGTGCGACTCGATGACGTTCGAGCTCGCAGGGACGGTAGCGGGTATATCGCGTCGGCCCGCATCGTCATGTCCAATCCTCCTCTCGCCGAGAGCGGCGCGATCGACATGAAGGCGCTGGCTGGTCGATCCGGGATGAGCCGAGCGACGCTCTACCGCCACTGCCCCGACAAGACGAAGCTGGAGGCGGAGATCGGCGGCATCGGAATCGACGGGATGATCCGGGTCGCGGCGACGCGGACCGGACCGGCCGAGAAGTTCCGCGCCGCGGCCGACTATCTCGTCGATCACCCGGGCGAGGCCGCGGCGATGATTCCGTTCGCCGCGCGGGTCTCGGTGACGGTGCTCGGCGCGACGGTCGAGAAGATCGCCGGTGACGCCGCCGCCTCGCGACTGATCGTGGGCATCGCGGTCATGGCCGCCACCCCCGGACGCGACGACGACGATGCCGCCTCGCTTCGACCCCACATCGAACAGGCAGCCGCTCTTCTCCGCTGACCGGCCGTCAGTCGCCGCGCTGTTGGTGTTCGAAGATCGACGTGTAGTCGCCGCGAAACCAGTCAGGCGCGGCCGGCATGCGACGGCCGTCGATCTCGAGGCGACGGGGCGCGTGGCCTCGCACCACTCGATGGGCCAGCCGGCCGCTCTTGCCGTTGGTCCCCACCCCGAGGAGCGGATACGAGTCGGCCCGTGAATAGGTCTGCAGGAGCAGCGGCCGCATCCGCGGCGACTGGTTCGGGGCCGCGCCGTGCACGGCACAACAGTTGTGCACGGTCACGCTGCCGGCCGGTCCGCGAAGAAACTCCGCCCCGTCGACCCCGGCCCGTTCGATGGCGTCGTCGCGGATCGATCCCGTCCAGCGTCCGTCGGAGGTCGTGAGGTCGAAGAGCTCGCCGCGGTGGCTTCCCGGTACGACTCCCATCGGCCCCATCTCGTCGTCGACATCGGCCAGGTAGACCCCGATCGTCAACGGGGAGAAGTCGGTGTGGGGCCAGAACTGGATGTCCTGGTGCCACTTGACCTCTTCGCCCCCGCCGCTCCACTTGATGTTGAGTTTCGAGTGGTGGAAGCGAACGTCGGGACCGAGCAGCTCGACAGCGAGGTCGGTGGCCGGACCGTCGAGGATGAACTCCTCGAACACCGGATGGAGGTCCACCGGCGAGTTGATCCGGCGGAGCCGTGGGGCGTCGGGGCGGTGGTCGGGTTCGCGGTCGAAACGGTGGTCGTCGAACGCGGCGGTGCGAGATGCCTCGATGAGCTCGGTCATGGCCGCGTCGAGTCGCTCGAGCCAGGACGCGTCGACGAACGACTCGAGGAGCAGATAGCCGTCGGTGTCGTAGCGCTGCCGCTGGGCATCGGTGAGCTCGATCATCGGATCTTCATCGTCGGCGATCGTCCCACCCATTCCGCGACCGTAGATCACCACAAGGCTCGCGTCGTGCGACGTGTGGAACACTGGCGGGGTGCGGCGTGGTCCGATCGCGACAAGTCTCGTGCTGGCGGTGATCGCGGCCGGATGCGCGTCGTCGCCGTCGGCCGATGTCGACACGGTGACGACGACAACGACAACGGGTCCGCCCGCGTCGGCCACCGCGGGGTCGTCATCGACGACCGCCCCAGTGACCATCCCCGTTGCGTCCACGACCTCCCTGCCACCGCCCGAACCGGTCGATCTCGGCGAAACGCCCGACGGACGGTTCCGCTACTCGGTCTCCTATCCCGTCGCCGGGGAGTTCCTGTCGAACGGTGTCTTGATGGTCGACACCGCGAACGATCCGTTCTTCGTCATGTCGGCCGACCCCGCGCCCGGGATCGAGACCGATGCGCCGCTCGTGCCGGTGCTTGAGTCCGACGGGTACTGGGCTCGGGAGCAACCGGGCTTCTGGTACCGGGGCGACACGCTCGGCCGTGAACCCGCGTGCGGAGCCAGCACCCTCTACAAGGACGACGCCGACGGGTTCGCCCGGGTGCTCGATGCGTCGATCGAGATCGACACGGTCGTCGACGTCGACGTCGATGACGAGTTCGGGACCGGCGGTGT
Source organism: Actinomycetes bacterium (assembly GCA_024276495.1). Taxonomy (GTDB): domain Bacteria; phylum Actinomycetota; class Acidimicrobiia; order Acidimicrobiales; family Aldehydirespiratoraceae; genus JAJRXC01. The sequence goes on along the minus strand of JAJRXC010000023.1, from coordinate 133,798 downwards.
CGACACGGTCGGTGCGGCGCGGGCGGTGGTGCTCTCCACCGTATGCCCCTCGCGGTACGAGGGCCGGCGCGTCCACTGGGGCATCGAGACGATCGACTACGGCGACCAGGGCCCTCGGGTCGAGTCGCCCCTCATCGTCGAGTCGGCCCCGCACGCTCCCGTGGCCGAGGTGCTCGGGGTTACGGCGGTGATCACGCTCGGCCCGGGCGATTGTTGCCCCTGGCCGAGCCTGCTTCGGATCGACGTCGAGGTCCTCGACGGCACCCGCTCGACCATCGAGGTCGCCCTGTAGCTCAGCCGAACGGAACCACTTGACCCTGTACCAAGGATCAAGGTCTACGGTGCTGGCATGCCCACCGACATCAGCCTGTCGACACTCGATCGGCTCCTCGCCGACGGCGCGCTCCTCATCGAAGTCCTCCCCGCGGGGGAGTACGAGGAGGAGCACCTGCCCGGCGCGATCAACCTGCCGCTCAAGACCCTGACCGCCGAGCGGGTCGCCGAGGTGGACCCCGAGTGCCCGGTGGCCGTCTACTGCTGGGACGCGCTTTGAGACATGAGTCAACGGGCTGCGTGGCAGCTCGAACGTCTCGGTGTGGTCTCCGTGCACGACTTCGTCGACGGGAAGTCCTACTGGATCGGCAGCGGTCGACCGACGGTCGGCACGATCGATCTCGACGCTCGGGTGCTGGCCCACACGTCGACCGACGTCTCGACCGTGGGCCCCGAATCGACGGTCGGTGACGTCCGCCCGGTCGTGGCGGCCGATGCCCACGGCCTCGTGATCGTGGTCAACGACGCCCACGTGATCCTCGGAACCGTCCGGGAAACGACGCTCGTGGACGCTCCCGACGATCAGCCGATCGGCGAGATCATGCGGGTCGGTCCGACGACCGTGCGGCCCGACGAGCCAGCGGTGGCGGTACGCGAGCGGATGGCGACGCGCCACGTGTCGGTGCTCGCGGTGTCGCGACCGACCGGCGAGTTGATCGGCGTGCTTCCCGCCTCACCGATTCGATGACGCAGCTCACGGCTCCGAGAGATCGAGGGTGACGGCGACCACGGCGTCGGTGGCGTCGAGAAACAGGTCGACGGTGAACCACCGGAGGCAGGAGTCGATGCCCGTGGGCTGAAGGCTCAGGTGTGTCGCGAACTCGATCTCGTCGGGGATCGGTCGGGGAGGCGACCCGCAATGGTTGTGGGGTCCGACGAGAACGTCGACGTCGTCGCTTCTGCGGAGCCTATCGAGCGCGGAGAACGGCCCGGTGTAGCCGCGGAAGTACTCCGGGGCCAGCACCCAACCGGCCGGGTCGGTGAGCTGGGTGGGTGTGCGTTCCTCGCTGAGCTGGTCGCCCAGGCCGATCAGGACACGGTCAGCGAGTCGGAGGTCCCCGACGTCGACCGTCGTTCCCTCGACCGAGATGTCCGCGAACGCATCGGCGATCGCCTGTTGCGCGGCGGTCGGCGTGGTCTGCGGGTCGCGCCCGGAGAGCGCGAATCGACCGTCGTTGGTCAGCACCCCCGTCCACGATCCCGGACCGGTCGGATCGATCGTCGGGTCGAAGTTGGTGACGGTGACCCAACGTCCGCCGCAACCGGAGAGTCGACTCTCGTCGGTCCGCCCACACAGGATCCAGCCGCCGCCGGTGTCGATCGCGACGCCTCTCACCGTCACCCTCTCCGTCGAGAAGCTGCCGCGAAACTCGGCGTCGAGGAGATCCGCGATGCTGATCGTGTCGCTGATGTCGAACACGAGCTCCGTCGACGCGCCGGTGAGAACGAGCTGGTGACCTTCGGACTCGATCGCGAACTCGGACACGCCGGAGAGGGCGGTACCGAACGCCAGTTCGGCATCCATCACTCCCGGCTCGACGCAGCTCCGGTAGGTCTGAACGAGAGCGGCGACGGCGAATCGATTGTTGTTGAACGCGGCATCGGCGCGGAAGCTGTTGCACGACAGATTCCCGGACACCGCTCCATCAGCTTGGAAGCTGATGATTGGCTCGCTCCCGGCGACGATATCCGGGTCGAGGAGGAGTGTGGCCGGATTCCCCCGGACCGGGGACGACGTGTCGCCCTGCACCAGCGTCTCCAGGAGCCACCGCGGGCCGACCAACTCGGCGGTCGGAACCGGACGATCGGGGCGGAAGAGCAACTCGGTCGCCGGCCCCACGAGGATGAGGTCGTCGCCGCGGGCAACGAGGGTGTCGGTGTCGGTGATCGCGGCGAGGAACGCGGCCTCCGACGCGGTGACCGCGCCGTCGCACGCCGTCTGGGTCGTCGAGAGCGCGTCGATCGTGAGTCGTGAGCCGTCGAGGGAGTAGTCCGCGCTGTAGCCGTTGCACGCGGCGGCGCCGCCCAGCCGCGTGGTGTCGAAGGTGAGCGTGATCGGCCAGCCATCGACGATCGGCACGTCACCGGCCGGACCGGTACCGGACACGAGCGTCCACGACGACGTGACGAGGGAGGCGGGATCGGCCGCCGACAGATCGACCTGTGCGTCGTCGACCCCGGGTTCGCCGGAGGGTCCCACGAGGAGATCTCCGTCGTTCGATCCCCCGAAAACGAATATGCCCGCGATCACCGACGCCACGACCGCGACCGCGCCGACGAGCAGCGGGCGGCGGCCCGCGGGGCGTCGCCGATCGCCGAGCGCGAGCAGTGGCCCGGCCGCGTCGAGCCTCCGGGTGTCGTCGCGCAGCGCGTCGAACGCGTTCATGACCGGATCGGTGCCGTCGTCCATCATGGCCTCTCCTTGCTCCTGTCGTCGTGCGTTGGTGGGGTCGGATCGAAGTCGCCGAGGTGTTCCCGGAGCGCCCGGTGCCCGCGGTGCAGATGCACCCGCGCGGTGGCCGGGGCGATGCCGAGGATGTCGGCGATCTCGTCGACGCTTCGGTCCTCCAGATACCGCAACGCGATCGCGGCACGTTGTTTGCCGGGTAGTGCCGCGACCGCCCGCCAGACCGGCTCGTGTTCGGCCCCACTCGGCGGAATCGTCGACGGCGCCCCGACGAGACGGAGCCGCACCCTAGCCTCGGTCACCAGGCGCCGTCGATGGGACAGAGCCAGGTTGATGGTCACGCGTCGGAGCCACGCGCCGGGGCGATCGAGACCTTGCACATGGTCCCACTCGCGATCGAGGCGTGACATCGCGGCCTGGGCGAGGTCCTCGGCCTGGAGGAGACTGCCGGACACCGCGGCGGAGAGTGCGACCATCTTCGGGTACTCCTCGACGAACAACGCCTCGAAGCGGGGCCGGGGATGCCGCGCCGACGGCAGCTCGACCGGGTCCGTCTCGCCCTCGCGCACTGCCTCCTCGTCGTCTGCTCACATCATGCACACGCCCCGCCCCGACGGTTCGTTTACCGACGCCGACGAACTCTTCGCCGCGGCGACCGTGGCGGTGCAGCGCCGCAGCGGATGCGTGGCCGCTGTGATCGCGGGCTGCGTTGCCCTGGCTGGGTTCGTTCTGGTCCCTGAGCAGCGGAAGCTGGAGCAAAGAGATGGCGGACCCCCGCGGCGGCTCCGTTCTGTGCCACAACGACGTTTGTCTCGAGAATGTCGTGTCCAGAGACGGCCAGGCGGTGGCGCTGCTCGACTTCGACTTCGCCGCCCCCGGGCGACGAGTGTTCGACCTGGCATCATTCGCACGCATGTGCGTACCCATCGACGACGACATCAACGCCCAAAGGCGTGGATGGTCGGCCATGGACCGGTCGGGCCGCCTACGTGTCGTCGCCGATGCATACGGGCTCGGACTCGACGACCGACTCCTCTTGTTGCATGTCCTCGACCGCTCGATCGAGCTCGGCGGGGACTTCGTCCGGCGCCGGGTCGAGGCCGGCGAGCCGGGGTTCGTGAAGAGCCGGGGTTCGTGAAGATGTGGGAAGAAATGGGTGGCAGTGAACGCTTCGACTGCCGGCGTCGCTGGTGGGCGACGAACAAGGGCCATTTCGAGCCGGCGGTCTCGTAGAGGAGGGCTCACCCAACCGCTCGGTACGGGCCCACCTGGCCAGAGCGGCGCCGCGTGCCGCTCGACAATCGTGAGCCCCGTCGGTGTCGACGATGCTGCACTTCCGGTGAGATCGGTCGGATCGTCCCGCCCAACCGGCTCGATGTTCAGGCGGTGGATGAGTCTGCGACCCACTCAGCGCCGGCGGTCTCCCCAGCACCGCTGAACCGGATTCCCCCAACCGGGAGGCCGTCGGTGGCGTCAATCTCCAAGCGCACGATCCAGAGTGGCGATGCCCGCTACGACGTCCGGCTCCGAGTCGACGGTGGCGTCTTGACCCGCACGTTCCGGCATCGTGCCGACGCCGAGCGTTGGGCTCGCCGGCAGGAGTCACAAGAGGACCTGAATGATCTCGTCGACATGAGGGCAGGAACGGTGGCCCTCACCGACCATGCGGAGCGGTGGTTGCCCACTCGAGACCTGCGCCCGCGGACCCGCGAGCTGTATCGGCGCCTGCTCGACAAGCTGATCGCACCAACGTTCGGGACCGTGCCGATCGATCGCATCACGACAGAGGCTGTCCGGGATTGGCATGGTCAGGTCACCCGTGAGGTGAGCGCTCTGCAGGCCGCCAAGGCGTACCGACTCCTGCGGGCGATGCTCAACACCGCGATTGCCGACGGCCTCATCGCCCGTTCGCCGTGTTGCATCAGCGGTGCGGGCACCGAGCGATCGCCAGAGCGCCCACTCGCGGAGCCTGCCGAAGTGCTCCGCCTCGCCGACGCCATCGAGCCCCGGTTTCGGGCTCTCGTGCTCCTGGCGGCGGTCGGTGGGCTCCGCGTGGGGGAGTTGCTCGGCCTTCAGCGCCGACACCTCGACTTCGGCGAGGCGACGGTGCGCGTCGAACAGCAGGCGATCGAGCTCGAGGACGGCACCCGGATCGTCACGGGGCCCAAGACCGAAGCGGGTCGGCGCACGGTTGCCATCCCGGCCAACATCATGGAGACGCTCGCGCGGCACGTCGATCGGTTCACGGCCGAGTCGGCCGAGGCATGGGTCTTCGTCGGTCCACAGGGCCGCTCTCCAGCTGGCGTGGACCGACGCCCGGCGGGTCACTGCCATGACCCACATCACGCTCCACGATCTCCGCCACACCGGAGCCACCTTGGCTGCGTGGATCGGTGCGTCCACTCGAGAGTTGATGGCCCGCCTCGGCCACAGCACGCCTCGCGCCGCGCTCCGGTATCAACACGCCGCCCGGCATCGCGACCGCGAGATCGCCGACCGCCTCGGTGAACTGTTCACCCCGGCCGCGCGATAGACGCGCGAAGAGCCGGCACGGTTGGACAAACCCGACCCGGCAACCCTGCGGGTCAGGGATGGAGCGGGTGACGGGAATCGAACCCGCATCATCAGCTTGGAAGGCTGAAGTTCTAGCCGTTGAACTACACCCGCGGGTGGGGAAAGGCTACCGGCGCTCGCGGCGTCCGCGCGGCGCGCCGTTAGGCTTGACGCAATGGATGGAAGACTATGACCAGCGCGAACATCAACAGCACCGTCGAGCTTCTCGACGACAACAAGGTGAAGTTGTCGGTCGAAGTCGACGAGGCCGAATTCGACAGCGCGCTCGACGCCGCCTTCAAGAGGATCGCCAAGGAAGTCCGGCTGCCGGGCTTTCGGCCGGGAAAGGCCCCACGTCAGATCCTCGAGGCCCAGTTCGGCCACGGGGTCGGCCGAGAAGAGGCCCTGCGTGAGGCCCTGCCCGACTACTACGCCCAGGCCGTCGTGGCCCACGACGTCGACGTGATCGCCCCGCCCGACATCGAGATCACCGCCGGCCAGGAAGAAGGCGCCGTCGCGTTCGACGCAGTCGTCGAGATCCGTCCCGTCATCGAAGTCGCCGGCTACGACGGGCTTCGTGTCGAGATTCCGAGCCCGGTTCCGTCCGATGAGGAGATCGACGAGCAGATCGACCGGATGAGAGGGCAGTTCGCCGAGTTCGTCACCGTCGAACGTCCGGCTGAAGACGGCGACCACGTCACGATCGACATCACCGGAACCCACGGTGACGAAGAGGTGCCCGGGCTCACGACCTCCGACTACGACTACGAGGTCGGTACGGGCGCGGTCGTGGCCGAGATCGACGAGAACCTCCGCGGCGCGTCGGCCGGCGACCGGGTGGAGTTCGACGCCGAACATCCCGATCCCGACGAGGACGAGCCGCTGTCGTTCGTCGTCACGGTGAAGGAGGTCAAAGAGGCGGTCCTTCCCGACCTCGACGACGAATGGGCCAAGGAGGCCAGCGAGTTCGAGACCGTCGAGGAGTTGCGGGCCGATCTGTTCGAGCGGATGAGCTCGATGCGGGTGGCCCAGGCCAAAATGGCGTTGCAGCAGAACACGGCGGAGGCCCTCGCCGGGCTCGTGACCGCCGAGATTCCGCAGTCGATGGTCGACGCGGAGATCGAGTCGCGGTTGCAGGACCTCATCGGTCGTCTCCAACAGCAGGGCATGGATCCCGCCGAGTATCTCGTGCAGATGGGTCAGACCCCCGAGTCGTTGCGGGCCGAGTTCCGAGAGCCGGCCGAGTTGGCGGTCAAGGTCGACCTGGCGTTGCGCACGATCGCGGAGGTCGAGGGTCTGATGCCCGACGACGACGCGCTCACCGAGGCGATCAACGAGATGGCAGCCGAATCCGGACAAGACGGTGCCGACCTCAAGGAACGCCTGGCCCGTGTCGGCCAGCTCAGCGCGCTGCGCGCCGACCTCGGAAAACGCGACGCGTTGGAGTGGCTCACCGAAAATGTCGAGCTGATCGACGAAGATGGTGTCGCCGTCGACCGGGCGCTCCTGGAGCTCCCCGACGAGACCAGCCCAGAAGAAGCCGAAGAAGACAACCCCGCCGAAGAGGGAGACGACCAGTGAGCATCCACAGCGAGATGGACATCAACCCCCGGAACTATCTGGTTCCGACGGTCGTCGAGCAGACCAATCGTGGTGAGCGCGCTTTCGATCTCTACAGCCGGCTGTTGAAGGAGAACATCATCTTCATCGGCACGCCGATCGACGACACGATCGCCAACCTGATCTGTGCTCAGCTCCTGCACCTCGAGTCGGAGAATCCCGACAAGGACATCAACCTCTACATCAACTCGCCGGGCGGCGACATCAACGCCTTGTTCGCGATCTACGACACGATGTCCTACATCAAGCCCGACATCACGACGATCTGCTTCGGTCAGGCCGCGTCGGCCGCCGCAGTGCTGCTCGCCGCCGGGGCCAAGGGAAAGCGTCTCGCCCTTCCCCACGCCCGGATCCTGATCCATCAGCCCTACGCCGGCGCGCAGGGTCAAGCCAGCGACATCGAGCTGATCGCCGCGGAGATCGCCCGGATGAAGCGTTCGCTCGAGGAGGTGCTGGCGCTCCACACCGGCCAGACCGTCGAACAGATCGGGTCCGACACGGATCGTGATTTCGTGATGACCGCACAGGAGGCCAAGGAGTACGGCATCATCGATGAGGTGATCGACACGCGACAAGCTGTCGACAACAGTGGTCCGATCAAGGCGATCGGCTGACGAGGTCGGAATCGAGAAGTCGAGAGGCAAAAGGGGAGCTGCGTGGCAAAGTTCGGCGAGGGTGGAGAACTCCTGAAGTGCTCCTTTTGTGGCAAGTCGCAAAAGCAGGTCAAGAAGCTGATCGCCGGTCCCGGCGTCTACATCTGCGATGAATGCATCGACCTGTGCAACGAGATCATCGAAGAGGAGCTCGCGGAGACGTCCGAGGTCAGCCTCGGCGAGTTGCCGTCGCCCCACGAGATCTACCAGTTTCTGAACGACTACATCGTGGGCCAGGACACCGCCAAGCGGATCCTGGCCGTCGCGGTCTACAACCACTACAAGCGGGTGCAGCTCGGCACGGGGCTCGACGGAGATGTCGAGCTCTCGAAGTCGAACATCTTGTTGATCGGCCCCACCGGCTGCGGCAAGACCCTCATGGCGCAGACGTTGGCCCGAATGCTCAACGTCCCGTTCGCGATCGCCGACGCGACCGCGCTCACCGAGGCGGGCTACGTCGGTGAAGACGTCGAGAACATCTTGTTGAAGCTGATCCAGGCGGCCGACTACGACGTGAAGAAGGCCGAGACGGGGATCATCTACATCGACGAGATCGACAAGGTCGCCCGCAAGAGCGAGAACCCCTCGATCACCCGAGACGTGTCGGGCGAGGGCGTGCAGCAGGCGCTGCTGAAGATCCTCGAGGGAACGACGGCTGCGGTTCCGCCGCAGGGTGGGCGCAAGCATCCCCATCAGGAGTTCATCCAGATCGACACCACCAATGTCTTGTTCATCTGCGGGGGCGCGTTCGCCGGCATCGAGAAGATCGTCGAGAATCGGGTCGGTACCCGCGGTGTGGGGTTCGGGGCCGACATTCGTCGTCCCGAGGACAAGGACCTGGGTGCGATCTTCGACGCGGTGATGCCCGAGGACCTCACGAAGTTCGGGCTGATTCCCGAGTTCATCGGCCGGCTTCCGGTCGTCGGTGCGGTGAGCCATCTCGACGCCGACGCGTTGATCGAGATCCTGACCGAGCCCCGCAACGCGCTGGTGAAGCAGTACCGGAAGATCTTCGAGTTCGAGAACGTCGAGCTCGAGTTCACCGAGGACGCCTTGGCCGCGATCGCCGAGAAAGCGATCAAGCGGGCGACCGGCGCCCGCGGTTTGCGGGCGATCCTCGAGGAGACCCTCCTCGATGTCATGTACGAGCTTCCGGGTCGCGACGAGGTGATCAAGGTCATCGTCGACGCCGACACGGTTCTGGACAAGGCCGACCCCACCCTTGTCACCACCGAGGACGAGCGGGCCGCGAGCTGACGCTCGGCGGCGTCTCGTGGAGTACTCCGAAGCCCTCGACCATCTCGACTCGCTGATCAACCACGAGGTCGCGCCCCGTGCCGGCGCGGTCGAGGGGCTGAGCCTCGAGCCGATGACGGCGTTCATGAGCGCCCTCGGCGACCCCCAGTCCAGCTATCCGATCATCCATCTCACGGGGACCAACGGCAAGGGTTCGACGGCCCGCATGATCGACTCGATCCTCACCGTCATGGGGTTGAAGGTCGGGCTCTACACGAGTCCCCACCTCGATGTTCCCGAGGAACGGATCCGGGTGGGTGGCGAGTCGATCGCCGAGGACGAGTTCGGTCTGGCGATCGCCGATGTCGTGCGCGTGGAGGAGGTCCAGGGGCTGGGGCCCCGCACGTGGTTCGACACCGTCACTTCCGCGGCGTTGTTGCACTTCGCCAACGAGGCCGTCGACGTGGGGGTGATCGAGGTCGGGATGCTGGGCCGGTTCGACTCGACCAACGTCGTCGACGCGGATGTCGCGGTCATCACCAACGTCGGGCTCGACCACTCCGACGGCACCGCCGGGTGGCGGGCCGCGGTGGCCGACGAGAAGGCGGGAATCGTCGTCGCCGGTCGACCGGTTGTGGTGGGGGAGGACGACGACGAGCTCCTCGCCGCCGTGCGGGAGGGGTCGCCGTCGGCGGTCATCGCGTTGGGTCGCGATGTCGAGGTCGGCCGGAACGAGCTCGCCGTCGGCGGGCGGCTGATCGACGTCCGAACGCCCCGCGCCGAGCACTCCGAACTGTTCGTGCGTCTCCACGGCCGGCATCAGGGAGAGAACGCGGCGGTCGCGATCGCGGCGACGGAGGAGTTCTTCGACGCGGGCATGAACGAGGAGGTCCTCACCGAGGCGTTCGACACGGTGCAGGTTCCCGGTCGGCTCGAGGTCGTGCAGCGGGCGCCCACCGTGCTCGTCGATGCCGCCCACAACGTCCCCGGCGCGGCGGCGTTGGCCAGGGCGGTGGAGGAGGACTTCGGCGGTGGGGCCCGGCGGTTCCTCGTCGTCGGCATGCAGGACGGCCGCGACCCCGCCGCGGTGCTCGCCGCGATCGACGTTCCCTCCTACGACATCGTCGTGACGTGCACCGCACCCACCGCACGCGGCGTCGCGGCCGAGGAGTTGGCGGCGGCGGCCCGGGCCGTGGGAGGACGGGCCGATGCGGTGGCCGATGTGTTCGCCGCGCTCGACCACGTGTTGTCCCTCGCGGCCGCGGACGACCTCGTGGTGGTGGCCGGCTCGTCGACCGTCGTCGCGACGGCCCGCCATCTCGCCGATGAAGAAGCGGCCGGTGAGTGGTGACGATGGCCCACTTCGACTAGGTCATCGGACCCACTGGGCGCACCCTTCTTCGGGAGAATGATTCCGGTGGCCTATCGATCCGGGGCCACGAGTCTGCCGATCTGCACACCATGAGCAGTCTTCGACGGACGTGGCAGAGGTTGACGAGCCGAGGTGATCGTGGCGCGACGCTCGTCGAGTACTCGTTGATCGTCGGTTTGGTGGTCATGGGATCGACCGCGTCGTTCGAGCTGATGGACGAGCGGATCGAGACGAACTACTCCCAGACCGCGGCGGACATCGGCCAGCAAGATCTGGCGTCGTTCGCCGTCACCACCACGACCTGCGTCAGTTGCACGTCGTCGTCGACGACGACGTCGACGACCACCACGGCTCCGTCGACCACGTCGACGACGAGCACCACGTCGACCACATCGACGACCACGACGACGTCGACGACCACAACCACCACGTCAACCACAACGACCACGGCGCCTCCGACCACCACGACGACGGCGGCGACCGGCTCGTCCGCGTCGACATCGTGGACCGATCAGACCTACGAGAACGACGACGGCTGGAAGGCGAAGGCCCGAATCGAGTTCCTCGACGAGAACGGCGACCCGATGATCGGCGCAGAAGTACAGGTCACCATCACGCTCTCCGACGGTTCCACCAAGGTGAAGAACTCCACCATCTCCAACAGCAACGGGAAGAAGTCGTTCAGCTGGAGCAAGCGCGACCACTCCGATTTCCCCGTGACCTTCACGATCGACTCCATCACCTACAACGGCGAGTCGTACACGCCCAGCCAGCAGACGTTCACCGTCAATCACCACTGACGGATCGGCCGCCGGCCCCGGCCGAACGCCGATAGCGTCCCGGCAATGGATCGCACTCTGGTCATCTGCAAACCCGACAGCGTCGAGCGAGGTCTCGTCGGCGAGATTCTCGGTCGCTTCGAGACCAAGGGCCTCACGCTGGCCGCGGTGGAGTTGCGGACCCTCGATGTCGACACGCTGGCGCGCCATTACGAAGAGCACGTCGGCAAGCCGTTCTACGAGGGTCTGGTCGAGTTCATGAGCCGGGGCCCGGTGCTCCTCGCCGTCGTCGAGGGGCCCGAGGACACGTGGAAGGTCGTCCGCCAGATGATGGGGGCGACCAATCCTCTCGAGGCCGCCCCGGGCACGATCCGCGGCGATCTCGGAACCTTGTTCACCGAGAACCTGATCCACGGCAGCGATTCCGCGGCGTCGGCCGAGCGCGAGATCGGCATCTTCTTCCCCTCACTTTGAGTGGTTTCACGGTCGCAGTTCGTCACTGTGTTGCAATTCGGTGACTACGCTCGTCTACACTCTCGAAAGCGGAGGAGCTGGCCGACGGGTCCTGGGCTTCTACGTTCTCGTCCACCACCCTCATCGAGGCATCTGAGCATGGTCGCAGAAGCGTTCTTCAACTCCTTCGGCAGCGGTTTTCGGGCGGTGATGGGCCGTGACATGGCGGTCGACCTCGGGACGGCCAACACCTTGGTGTACGTGCGCGGCGAGGGGATCGTGCTCGACGAGCCCTCGGTTGTCGCCGTCAACACCGACGACGGCAGGCCGCTCGCCGTCGGTCACGAAGCCAAGCGGATGATCGGGCGCACGCCGTCGAACATCCAGGCGATCCGCCCCCTGAAGGACGGCGTGATCGCCGACTTCGAGATCTGCGAGAAGATGTTGCGCTACTTCATTCACAAGGTGCATCAGCGCAAGTGGGCGAAGCCCCGGATGGTCATCGCGGTTCCGTCCGGAATCACCGGTGTCGAGCAGCGCGCCGTGCAGGAGGCCGCCGAGTTCGCCGGTGCCCAAAAGCCCGCCTACATCATCGAAGAACCGATGGCTGCCGCGATCGGCGCCGCGCTTCCCGTCCAGGAACCGACCGGCAACATGATCGTCGACATCGGGGGCGGCACCACGGAGGTCGCGGTGATCTCTCTCGGCGGTGTCGTCGCCAGTCAGTCGGCTCGTGTCGGCGGCGACGAGCTCGACGACGCGATCATGCAGTTCGTGAAGAAGGAGTACAGCCTCGCCCTGGGCGAGCGCACCGCCGAGGAAGTGAAGGTCCAGCTGGGCTCCGCCGCCCCGCTCGACAAGGAGCTCCGCGCCGAGATCCGGGGGCGTGACCTGGTCACCGGTCTTCCCCGCACCATCGTCGTCGGCACCGAAGACATTCGCAACGCCATCGAAGAGCCCGTCTCGGCGATCTGCGACGCGGTCAAGTCGACCCTCGACAAGACGCCTCCGGAGCTCGCCGCCGACATCATGGAACGAGGCATCACGCTGGCCGGTGGCGGCGCCCTCCTGCAGGGGATCGACCGGAGGTTGGCCGACGAGACCGGCATGCCGATTCGCCTGGCCCCCGAGCCGCTGTATGCGGTCGCCATCGGTTCCGGCCAGGTTCTCGAGGAGTTCGAAGCGCTGAACGGCGTCATCTTCGGCTCCGGCAACGACTGATCCCGCGTTCGTAGATCATGGCGCTGGCCCAGCGGACTGGGCGGTCCCGGCACCGACTGATCCTTCTCGCGCTCACCGCGATCACGCTCCTGACCGTCGATCTCAACGGATTCGGTCCGATCGAGGCTGCCCAACGCATCCTGCGGGACTCCGTGCAACCGATCACGTCGCTCGCGTCGACCGCGGTCTCTCCGGTCGGGGACGCCTGGAACTCCGTGTTCAACTACGGCGACCTCGAGGCCGAGAACGCCGCGCTCCGCGCCGAGCTCGAGGAGCTGAGAGGCGCCGCGATCCGAGGAGAAGCCGACACCGAGACGCTCCGTCGGCTTCTCGAGGCGACCGAGCTCCCGTACGTGGGGGACATCGAGACGGTCACGGCGACCGTCGTGCGCGGCGCGGTCGGCAACTTCGACGACCATCTGATCACGATCGACAAGGGGAGTCGCCAGGGCCTCGAGCCGGGGATGGCCGTCGTCACCGCCGCGGGCATGGTCGGGCGGGTCGACGAGGTCACCAACGCGACCGCCCGGGTCAGGCTGCTGAGCGACGCGTCGTTGTTCATCGGTACCCGTCTCGTCTCGACCGACGCGGTCGGCCTCGGACACGCGGCGCCCGGCGATGGGGGAACGTTCGTCATCGACCGCGGCATCAACTGGCCCGACACCGATGACCCGTCGTTGCTTCCGGAACTGGGCTCGGCGGTCGTCACATCGGCGGAGAGTCGCTATCCGGCCGACATCCCGATCGGCCGGATCGCCGCGGTCGAACGGGTCGACGACGTCTTGATGGAGGTGACCGTCGAGTTGGCGAATCGGATCAGCGACTTGCAGTTCGTCACCGTGCTGTTGACCGAGACACCGGAGTCGTTCCCACTCGACGATGTGGTGCCGGCTCCGACGGTCGGACTCGGATTGGACCCCGACCTGCTCGATCCGGCGACGGAGTCCGACGAATGAGCGTCCTGCGGGTCGGGGGCATCCTCCTCGCGACGATCGTGGTCCAGCTGACGGTCTTCGTCGACGTGCGGGCGTTCGGGGTGGCCCCCGAGCTTCTGGCCCTCGTCGCCGTGTTGGCCGGGTTCCTCGCGGGCCCCGAGCGGGGGGCCACCGTGGCCTTCGTCGCCGGCCTGCTGTGGGATGTCTGGTTGCCGACCCCGTTGGGTCTCGCCGCGATGGCGTTCGCCACGGTCGCGTTCGCGGTCGGATCGATCGGGGCCGGGCTCTTCCACGACTCGCGGCTCCAGATCTCCGGTCTCGCCGTGTTCGGCACGGCCGCCGCCGTCATCGCCTACGCCCTGTTGGGCGAGCTGGTCGGACAGCGGGGCATGGTCGACTTGGAGCTGCTGCGAATCGCGGCGATCGCGGGGCTGCTCAACGGGATCCTCGCGCCGCTGATGATCCGCCCGTTGCGGTGGGCCCTGCACGTTCCGGCCTCGACGCGGCTCCCCGCGCCCACTCGACCGTGACGGTGTGCTGATCTCATGAGCGTGGATGACGACGCCGGCCGACTCCGCCTCCGGATCTTCGCGTTCGTCGCGTTGATCCTGTTCGGCGCGCTGTTCACTCGCCTCTGGTACCTGCAGGGCATCGAAGCCGAGACGTTCCAGGACCAGGCCGAGACCAACGTGTTGCGCGAGGTCTTCGAAGAGGCGCCCCGGGGGCGGATACTCGATCGCAACGGGAGGGTGCTGGTCGACAACAAGGTCGTCGATGTCGTCACGGTCGACAAGGCCGCGCTCGAGGATCTCGACGCCGACGAACGAGAGGCGATGTTCCACGACCTGGCGGTGGCGATCAGCCGATCCGGTCGGCTCACCAAGCTCGAGGCGATCGACCGGGAGGTCTCCAGCGCCCAGTACGGCCCATTCGACAAGGTGCCGGTCGCCGTCGACGTCGACCCGAGCCTGCTGGTCTTCCTCGGCGAACGACCCGATCGATTCCCCGGGGTCGAGGTGGTGTCGCGCACCGTGCGGAGCTATCCCTTCGGCACGCTCGCTGCGCACTTGCTCGGCTACGTCGGACCGGTGTCGCTCGAGGAGCTTCGTGTTGCCAACGCACGTATCGACGCCTCGGCGGAGGGGGCGAAGCCGTACCAGCTCAGCGATGAGATCGGGAAGACCGGCGTGGAGTTGGTCTTCGAGGACGTGCTGCGTGGCGTCCCCGGCGTGCGCTACCTCGAGGTCGACAATCGGGGAGAGGTGATCGGCGAACGCGGAGTCGGGCGTCCCCCGGTCGCCGGCGACGACCTGTACCTGACGATCGACATCGATCTCCAGGCGCTGGCCGAACGGGAGCTGGCCGCCGGTCTCGCCCGAGTTCGGGAACGTCCGCCGATCCCCGGGGAACCGGAGTTCACCGGGGCGGCCGGGTCCGTCGTCGCGATCGATCCCCGCGACGGTGGCCTCCTGGCGATGGCGAGCTTTCCCACCTATGACCCGTCGGATTTCGTCAACGGCATCTCGATCGCCCAGTTCGAGCAGCTGACGTCTCCCGACAACTTCTCACCGATCCTCAACCGGGCGATCCAAGGCACCTACGCCCCGGGCTCGACGTTCAAGGTGGTCACCGCGTTCGCGGCGGTCGAGAAGGGCCTGCTCGGGCCGGACAGCCCCATCGAGGAGGCCAGAGACGCAACGATCCGAGACACCGGGACCTATCGCTACTCCAAGTGCCGCGAGGACTTCGAGGCCGCCGACACCTGCAACTTCAGCAGCCCATTTCGTGGCGATCGAACCTACGGACTCTCCGGGGCGCTGACCGCGTCGAGCGACGTCTTCTTCTACAAGCTCGGCGGCGAGGGATTCTGGCAACTGCCCGACCGCGGCCCGGAGGGCGACGAGGCCATCCAGGCGATGGCCCGAGAGATGGGGTTGGGATCCTCCACCGGCATTCAGCTGCCCTACGAGCGGGCCGGGGTCGTGCCCGATCGCGACTACTTCGACGAGCAGGCCGCGGCCGGCGTCTTCCTTCGCGACGGATCCCAGTGGTTCGCCGGCGACACCGTGCAACTCGCGATCGGCCAGGGCGACCTGCTTCTCACCCCGACACAGTTGGCCAACCTCTACGCCACGATCGGCAACGGCGGCTCGCTCTACCAGATCAACGTCGCCCGGCGGATCGTGAGCGCCGACGGCGAAGTGCGAGAGTTCGGGCCCCGTTTGCTGCGCGATCTCGACCTCGACCCGACGGCGCTGGTCCAGATCGAGAGAGGGCTCGAGGGGGTTCCCCGATTCGGCGACCCGAACGGCACCGCGGCCACCGCGTTCGACGGCTTCCCCCAGAATCAATGGACGGTGGCGGGAAAGACCGGAACCGCCCAGGTGACCGGAAAGGCCGACACGAGCCTCTTCGCGGCCTACGGGCCGACCAACCGGGGCGAACCCGAGATCGCCATCGCGGTCGTTCTCGAGGAGTCCGGCTTCGGAAGTTCGGCGGCCGCCCCGATCACCCGGGCCATCCTCGAGCCGCTGGCGACGGATTCCCTCCCGCGGGCCCGCACCTTCGACGAGATCGATCGCGACCAGGCCCGGCTGCTCGCCCAACTCGCTGCCGCCCAGGCGACCGAGGATGTTCCCTCCGAGGAGCCGGCGACATGACGACCGCTGATCCGTTCGGGAACGGCCGACCGAGAGTCCGTCAGGACGACGACGAGCGATGGTGGTTCGTCGTCGACCCGGTTCTCATCGCGGCCGCGGTGTTCATCACGATGCTCGGTGTCTTGTTGGTCTACTCCGCGACGAGGGGACCGGCGACCGAGGTGCAGCCCGCGGACACGACCCTGTTCGAGCGCCAGACCTTCTTCGCGTTCGTCGGGGTGTCCATCGCCTTCGTGGCGGCGCTCATCGATGTCCGTCGGATCCGCGCCCTCACCCCCGTCGGCTACCTGGGGTTGATCGGCCTGCTGGCCGGCGTGTTGCTCATCGGTGTCGACGTGAACGGCTCGCAGGCGTGGTACTCCGTGGCCGGTTTCACCTTCCAACCCTCCGAACCGGGAAAGTTGGTGCTCGTCGTCTCGTTGGCGGCGGTGCTTGCGACGGCGCAGGTGACGATCGGCCGGCTCGTGGTCACTCTCGCGCTGGCCGGCGCGCCGATCCTGCTCATCTTGGCGCAGCCCGACATGGGAACGGTGCTCGTCTACATGGTGATCGTCGCGGCGATGATCATGATGAGCGAGGTGCGGGCCCGGGTCATCGTCCTGCTCGCGATCATCGGGTTGACGGCGGTGATCGGGGTGTTCCGCTCCGATGTCCTCGCCGACTACCAGCAGAACCGCCTGACCGTTTTCCTGCTTGACGACGCGGCGGTGGCCGAGTTGCCCGAGGCCGTTCGCGAGGTCGCCTACAACGCCGAGCAGTCGCAGATCGCGATCGGCAACGGCGGCCTGACCGGTCAGGGGTTGTTCGAAGGCACCCAGACGGCCAGCGGGCTCGTTCCCTTCCAGGAGACCGACTGGATCTTCTCGGTTGCGGGGGAGGAGCTCGGCTTCCGGGGCGCCGGCCTGCTACTCGGTGTCTACGCGTTGTTGCTGTTCCGGATGTGGAGGATCGCGGTGCGGGCGACCGACCGTTTCGATCGGCTGCTGACCGTGGGCGTCATGGCCATGTTCTTGTTCCAGATCTTCCAGAGCGCCGGAATGGCGATGGGGATGATGCCGGTCACGGGCATCCCTTTGCCGATGGTCTCCTACGGTGGCTCGTCGATGATCACCTCGTTGGTGGCCCTCGGTCTGGTCCTCGGTGTGCACCGCCGGCGGTTCGATTACACCGAACGATCGTGAGGGAGCGGTAGCCTCACCGAATGACTTCCCCGACGACGGCATCGACTCCTGTCGACGTCTCGTTGTGGCCACGCCTCGAACCGCTCCTCCCGCGGGTGCAAAAGCCGGCCCGCTACATCGGCTGCGAGGACGGGGCCCGGGTTCCCGCGCACGGCGACGGCATCGTGAGCTGGTTGCTCACCTACCCCGACACCTACGAGATCGGGCTTCCCAACCAGGGACTCCAGATCCTCTACGAGATCATCAACGAGAGGCCCGACGGGGCGGCCGAGCGGGCCTACTCGCCGTGGACCGACCTCGAACCGTTGCTGCGCCGGGAACGGATCCCATTGTTCTCCGTCGACTCGCACCGCGGCGCAGATCAGTTCGACATCATCGCGTTCAACCTCAGCGCCGAGCTGACCTACACGAACGTCCTCAACTGCCTCGATCTGGCCGGGGTGCCGATCCGCTCGGCCGACCGAGCTGACGACGACCTCCTCGTCGGCGTTGGTGGACACTGCACCTACAACCCCGAACCCATCGCCGATTTCGTCGATTTCGTCGTGCTCGGAGATGGGGAGGAAGTGGTCGGTGAGATCACCGCCCTGGTCCGGGAGTGGAAGAAGGCGGGCAAGAACAGCGGAACCCGTGAAGGGTTGCTGCGGGAGCTCGCGAAGATCGTCGGCGTCTATGTGCCATCGATGTACGAGGTGCGCTACGAAGACGGTGCCCTCGTCGAGATCGCCCCCCGCCACGCCGATGTCCCGACGACGATCGAGAAGCGGACGATCGCGGATCTCGCCGACTGGCCGTACCCGAAGACGCAGCTCGTACCGATGACCGAGGTGGTCCACGATCGTCTCTCGGTGGAAGTGTTCCGCGGTTGCACCCGGGGATGCCGCTTCTGCCAGGCGGGCATGATCACCCGGCCGGTGCGCGAACGGCCCGCCGAGCAGGTCCGCACGATGATCAGCGAGGGGCTGCAACGGACCGGCTACGACGAGGTCGCGCTGACATCGCTGTCCACCGCCGACTTCAGCGGAATCGAGAAGGTCGTCACCGACACGGTCACCGACGCCGGATGCGATCAGGTGTCGGTCGCGCTGCCGAGTCTTCGTGTCGACGCCTTCACCGTCGGCATCGCGGCCCAGCTGCAACGGGCCCGCCGCACCGGCCTCACGTTCGCCCCGGAGGCCGGCACGTGGCGGATGCGTCAGGTCATCAACAAGCTGATTCGGGAGGAGGACCTCTACGGCGCGGTCGAGAGCGCCTTCTCCCAGGGCTGGCGACGGATGAAGCTCTACTTCCTCACCGGGCTCCCCACCGAGACCGACGAGGACACGCTCGGGATCGCCGAGATGGCCCGAAACTGTGTGGCGCTCGGGAAGACCCACAAGAGCTCCGCGTCGGTGACCGTCTCCGTCGGCGGATTCGTGCCGAAGCCGTTCACGCCGTTTCAGTGGTTCGGGCAGAACACGGTCGCCGAGCTTCAACGCAAGATCGGGTTGCTTCGCGATGACACACGGCGAGCGAAGGGTGTGCAGCTGAAGTGGCACGACCCGAAGGCGACTTTGATCGAGGGGATCACCAGTCGGGGCGATCGCCGCCTCGGTCCGGTCATCGAGTATGTGTGGCGGAACGGCGGTGTTTTCCAGGAGTGGTCCGAGCACTTCGACTACGACCTCTGGCTCGAAGCCATGGCCGCCAACGACTGCGACGTCGACTGGTACGTCCACCGTCACCGCACCGAGGACGAGGTGCTCCCGTGGGATCACCTGTCGGCCGGTCTCCACAAGGACTTCCTGTGGCAGGACTGGCGAGACGCACTCGACGAGCTCGGTCTGGAGGACTGTCGCTGGACACCCTGCTACGACTGCGGCGCCTGCACCGGCTACGGCATCGAACATCGGGTGGCGTCGGCGACGCCGCCCGCGGGGGGAAGTCAGGGCACCGGCGTCGACCTCGGCTCGACTCGTGGGGTTCCCGTGGAACTGGTGCCGCGCACCGAAGTCGGTGTCTCATGAGGACCACACCATGAGAAACGACTCCGTGCGGCTCCGCATCTGCTTCGACAAACACGGCAAGATCCGGTTCACGTCGCATCGCGATGTGGCTCGGATCTGGGAACGCACCCTGCGACGGGCCCGACTGCCGGTTGCGTACAGTGAGGGATTCTCCCCGCGACCGAGGCTCTCATTCGGCCTCGCCCTCTCCACCGGCCACGAGTCGAACGCGGAGTATCTCGACGTCGAGCTCGATCCGAGCCGTCTCACCGTCGACATCGAGGAGCTCGCCGATGAGCTCACGGCCCACCTTCCGGTCGGAATGACCGTTCGGGAGCTCCGGATGATCGACCGCACCACACCGTCGCTCCAGCAGGCGGTGACCAGTTGCACCTGGCAGATCGATGTCGCCGATACCGATGCCGACACGGTGACGAGGGCAGTGGCCCACGCACTCGCCGCCGACACTCTCATCGTCACCCGGGAACGAAAGGGAAAGCAGGTCACCGACGACCTGCGGCCGCTCGTCCTCGGGATCGATGTCATCGGGCCGATCGAAGTCGAGCACCGAACCGATTCCGGAACGGTCCGGCTGATCGCCGAACTCGGCACCCAGCCACGCGCGGTCCGGGTGTCGGAACTTCTGGCCGCCCTCGACCCTCCGCTCGAGGAGCGGCGAGTGCAGCGGCTTCATCAATGGATCATGAACGACGAGCACGGCCGACGCGGCGATCCGCTGCGCGCTGCTGTGCCGCTGACACCGGTGGTGGCGACATGATCGCCCCGCGTCCGGTGTCCCGAACGAAGGAACGAATCGATGGCCGAATCACAGGCCGACAACAACCCCGACACGGGGCGCCCCACGCCACGAGGCGGAGCCGACGGGCCTGAGAAGCCGCGAATCGGCGACAGCCGACCGGCCCCGAAGGTCGGCGACAGTCGACCCGGCAGTGCCGCGGCGGACGGATCCGGCGACGCCACTCCGAGGAAGCGGCGGCGCCGCCGCGGTGGCCGTGGGCGCGGCCGCGGTGGTCAAGGCGGCGGGCAGGGACAAAAGCAGAACCAGTCCCAGGGCCAACGACAACGCCAGTCCGCGGGGCACAAACAGGGCGGCAACTCGGGTGGAGGAGGCCGGGGCAACAAGAAGCCCACGCCGATCGAAGCCATCGTCGATGACGACGTCATCGAGCTCGACGAGCGTTCGCTCAAGCAGCGTCAGGGGCGGACCCGCAACGGTCAGGCCGTCGGCCGCTACCTGATGTGTGTGTCGGTCGGCGAGCTCGCCACGCAGATCGCCACCCTCGAAGGTCGCAAGCTCGTGGAACACCAGGTGTCGCGTCCGGCCGACGACATCAGCCAGATCCACGGCAACATCTATCTCGGCCGTGTCCAGAACGTCCTGCCGGGGATGGAAGCCGCGTTCGTCGACATCGCGACCCCGAAGAACGCGGTGCTGTACCGGGGCGACGTGCAATACGACCCGGCCGATGTCGAAAAGGGGCGCAAGGAGCACCCGCGCATCGAGGAGATCCTCAAGGCCAAGCAGGCGATCCTGTGTCAGGTCACCAAGAACCCGATCGCCCACAAGGGCGCGCGACTCACCCAGGAGGTCTCGCTGCCGGGACGCTTCGTCGTGCTGGTCCCCAACAGCAGCACCTATGGCATCTCGAAGCGTCTTCCCGACGGGGAGCGCAAACGGTTGCGGAACATCCTCGACAGGGCGAAGCCGAAGCACCATGGCGTGATCGTGCGCACGGCGGCCGAGAACGTCACCTCGGAGGAGATCGAACGAGACGTCCGACGCCTCGTCGCCCAGTGGGACGACATCGAAGCGCTGGCCAAGAAGACGAAGGCGCCGGCGCTGCTCTATCGCGAGCCCGAGGCGGCGGTGCGGATCATCCGCGAGGAGTTCACGAAGGACTTCCGGGGCATCATCATCGACGACCGTGAGCTCTACGAGGAGATCAAGAGCTACGTCGCCAGCATCACACCGGCCCTGGCCGACCGGGTCGAGTACTACGACGCCGAGGCGGAGGGCCTGCCACTGTTCGAGCGCCAACACATCGACGAGCAGCTTCGCAAGGCTCTCGATCGGAAGGTCTGGTTGCCGTCCGGCGGCTCCCTGATCATCGAGGGCACGGAGGCGCTGACGGTCATCGACGTCAACACCGGCAAGAACGTCGGTCGCTCGTCGCTCGAAGAGACGGTGTTCCGCAACAATCTCGAGGCAGCCGAGGAGGTCGCCCATCAGCTCCGGCTCCGCGACATCGGCGGCATCATCGTGATCGACTTCGTCGACATGGAGGTTGCCAAGAACCGTGCCGCCGTGGTCAAGACGTTCCGCGACGCGCTGGCTCGTGACAAGACTCGCACCCAGGTCTTCGACATCTCCGAGCTCGGTCTCGTCGAGATGACGCGCAAACGAATCGGCGAGGGACTGCTCGAGTCGGTCTCCGACATCTGCCCGACCTGTGATGGCCGTGGTCATGTCCTGATCGAGGGAATGCTGGGCTGATCCCGGTAGAATGCTGCTCCTATGTACGCAGTAGTCAAGACCGGCGGTAAGCAGTACCGCGTCGAAGAAGGCCAGACCATCGAGGTCGAACGGCTGGGGGAACCCGGCACCGACGTCACGCTCGATCCTGTCCTGCTCGTCGACGGCGACATCGTGTTGGCGACCCCCGCCCAACTCGAAGGTGTCCAGGTGTCGGCCACCGTGCTCGAAGAGACCAAGGGCCCGAAGATCAACGGGTTCGTCTACAAGAACAAGTCGAACAACCGGAAGCGTTACGGCCACCGCCAGACGTTGGCCCGTATCGAGATCACCGGAATCAAGAAGGGCTGATTCTCCATGTCGAAGACGAAGGGCGGCGGCTCGACCCGCAACGGCCGCGATTCCAACAGCCAGCGACTCGGCGTGAAGGTCTACGACGGGGGACAGGTGCTCGCCGGGGCGATCATCGTCCGACAGCGCGGCACCCGCATCCATCCCGGTGAGAACGTGATGCGCGGCGGCGACGACACGCTGTTCGCCACCGCCGACGGCAAGGTGAAGTTCGGCAAGCGGCGGGGCCGCAAGCTCGTCGACATCATCCCCGGCTGACATCATCCCCGGCTGACATCGCGCCGGGGGACCGTCGCTCAGTCGACGCCCAGCGGCAACACGTCGGCGGACATGCCCAACCACTCGATCGCGGCCCGACGCGCGTAGCGGTCGGTCATCCCGGCGACCCATTCCACCGCGGCCCGACGACGACCCGCCTCGGAGTCGTCGACGAGCAGGCGGCGGGGAAGGCGGCTCGCGTCGGCCGCGAGGTACTCGACGAGTCCCTGGAGCATGGTGGCGACCCGGGTCGCCTGGTTCCGAGAGGCGGGGCGCAGATAGATCCGGTCGTAGTTGAAGCGTCGGAATCCGGCGAGGGCGTCGGCGTGCGCCGATGCCATGCCGATTCGTCCGGTCGCCTCGGTCGTGTCGATCATGGCACCGATGAACGCCGCGAGTTGGGTGCGACGACTGCCGCCACAGAGCTCGAGAACCTCCTCGGGCAACTCGTCGACGCGGACGACCCCGGCGGTCGCCGCGTCCTCGAAGTCGTGACAGACATAGGCGATCCGGTCGGCCCAGCTGACGACCTCGGCCTCGGGTGTCGACGGGGCCGGCCGCGACCAGGAGTGGTTGCGAATGCCGTCGAGCGTCTCGGTGCACAGGTTCAGCGGCGTGAGGGTGACGTCGGCGCCCCAGGTGGCGTGATCGAAGCCACCGTCGAGGTACGGGGCCAGCGCGTCCTCGCTGGCATGGCCTCCGGGACCGTGGCCGCAGTCGTGGCCGAGCGCGATCGCTTCGGTCAGCGGAACGTTGAGGTCGAGCGCCCGACTGACACTTCGGGCGACCTGGGCGACTTCGAGCGCGTGGGTGAGTCGAGTGCGCTGATGGTCGTCGGGAAAGACGAAGACCTGGGTCTTGCCGGCCAGTCGGCGAAAGGCGGTGGCGTGCAGAATCCGGTCTCTGTCGCGTTCGAAACAGGTGCGGGTGCGGTCCGGCGCCTCTTCGATCGCGCGCTCGCCGGCGCCGCGGCTTCGCGTCGCCCCGGCTCGCAACGACTGCGCCTCGCGGGCCTCGCGGGCCTCGCGATCACGCCCCGAACCGGGGACGACTTCGGCATGAGAGTCGGCGTGGGCGGCCTCGACACCGTCGGAGACGTGGCCCCTCATGGTCGAGCCCCACTGTCGCTCGCGCTCGCTGAGGCCTTCGGTGGCGGTCATCGTCGATCAGTCTAGGTCGTCCCGGCTGGGTCGAATGACCCCATGGGGGACTAGTCCGTGGGGGCCAAAATACCGCGCGATGACTCAACCATTCTCCGGGTCGGACCGACATACAAGGAGAGACAGCATCGTTTGATGCTCTCCGTCGTCGATCAGGGAGTGCCGGTGAGATACCGCCGCGTGCGTGGAGAGCGAGGGGCCGCGTTGGTCGAGTCGGCCATCATCACGCCGGTCCTGATGCTGCTCATCTTCGGGATCTTCGAGTTCGGATCGGCGTTTCGCAGCTATCTGACGGTGTCCAACGTCGTCCGCGACGCGGTGCGGGAGGTGAGCGTGGCCGGGAACACCGGCGACGCCGACTATCGCATGCTCCGGGCGATGGAACGCGCCGCGGCGGCCCTGCCCGACGATTCCCTCGATGTCCTGGTCGTGTTCGAGGCCACCGGCCCGGACTCGATCGTGCCGTCCGGTTGCAAGGCCGGCACGCCCAGCGCGGGCGTGTGCAACGTCTACACGTCGTCGAACTTCTCGTTGGCGGAGTCGCAGTTCGGTTGTCAGACCTCACCGCCGGACCCGGTCAACTCGCCGGACCGGTTCTGGTGCCCCTTCGATCGCCAGGTGTCGGCGGGGTCGGGGCTGGACTATGTCGGCGTCTACGTCCGCTACACGCACCAGTACATCACCGGCCTGTTCGGTACCTCCGTCGTCTTCGAGGACCAGATGATCCTGAAGGTGGAGCCACAGACATCATGAGTCGTCGTCCGAAACTCTCCCGCCGCGCCGAAGACGACCGCGGTGTTGCGCTCATCGAGATGGCCATCGTCGCGCCGCTGCTCGCGCTCTTGGTCGCCGGCATCGTGGAGTTCGGAACCCTGTGGCGTGACAACCTGTCCGCGGCGACGAGCACGCGAGCCGCCGCCCGAGTGGCGTCCAACCTCGGCGACGACTATCTGGCCGACTACGAAGCGGTGCTCAGCCTCAACTCCGGATTGGCCTCCATCAACGGCGCCACCATCGAGGGTGTGTTGGTGTACCGGGCCGCCGCGGCGAACGGTGAGCCCTCCTCGAGTTGCTTCGACGGGGCCGGGAATCCCCGATCGTGGTCGGGTGAGTGCAACTTCTACAGCGCGGCGGATGTGGCGACGATCGTTGCGGCCGACTGCACGGTCTCGTGTTCGGAGTTCCCGAACAACACCACCTGTGCCGGGGCGATGAGCGCCGCGTTCTGCCCACAGACCGATCGCGTCACGGATCAGGCAGCGGGGTTGACCAGTGTGGGTGTCTGGGTCCGAATGAGTCGCCCGTACATGACCGGGATGTTTCCCGGCACCGGGGTGACGATCACCGATCGCACCGTCATGAAAGTGGAGCCGGCATGAGCGGGGAACCTCGCGTCCGAAAAGTTCGCCGCATGCGCCGCGAGGGCGGGTATGCGATGGTCCTCACCGCGTTGTTGTTGGTCCCGTTGCTCGGATTCGCCGGGTTCGCGGTCGACGTCGGCGCCTGGTACTCGAGGGCGTCGTCGCTGCAGCGGGCCGCCGACGCGGCGGCGCTGGCCGGCGTCGTCTGGCAGCCGGACTTCACCGCGGCTGAGAGCGCGGCCCGCGCCGAAGCGGCCCGGAACGGCTTCACCAACGGTGTGGACGGGATCACCGTCGTGGTCACCGACACCGGGGCGAGTCAACTGTCGGTCGAGATCGTCGACACCGACGTCGACCTGTATCTCGCCGGACTGTTCCTCGATCAGGTGACGATCGGTCGGAGGTCGGTTGCCGAGTACGTCAGAGCCGTCCCCATGGGGAGCCCGAAGAACTACTTCGGCACCAACGATTTGATCAGCGGATCGCCGGAGAACTTCAGCGCCGCGATCAACGGGTCGTGTACCCCGCGGGAGCAGGGCGACCAGCGGTCGACCCACTTCATGAACAACTGGACGACGCCGGGCTACTACTCGGACATGTTGTGTCCGACGTCCGCCGGCGGTCCCGGACCGAACTCCGGAGGGAACTCGGGCAACACGGGATTCAACATCAACCCGTACTACGAGGGGCGCTACAGCTATCGCTACGCGATCGACATCCCGACCGCCCTCGCGTCATCGGTCGACCTGTATCTGCGAGATCCGAACTTCGACACCTCCGGGCCCCTCGACTCCGGGAGCTCCACTTCGACGATCACGACTGAGTTCCAGCTGCGCGCCCCCGACAGCACACCGCTCAACGATGACGACAACCCGGTCTTCACCGGGTGCGGGGCCGGTCGCGCGAACGGTTCGGGTTACTACGCCTATCCGTCGGGGACGACCACGGGTTCGACGTCGCTGTTCAGCGGTGACTCCTCCACCTGGGATCTCTTTTGCCGCATCCCGGCCGGGGCCACCGGTCGCTACTTCCTCGATGTCGGCACGCTCGCCTTCGAGGCGTCGTCGATGGGTTCCAATCAGTACGCCATTCTCGCTCGTCCCACCTCCGGCGTGCTCACCTGCGACATCCGGTCCTCGAGCACGTGTCCGGCGGTGGTCGCCCAGGAGTGGATGTCGATCTACGCCGCGCTTCCAGGGTCGGCGGCCGACTTCTTCCTGGCCGAGATCGGCGACGAACACGAGGGCAAGCGGATGAAGATCACCCTGTTCGATCCAGGGGAGGGGTCCGACTTCATCCGGATCCTCGACCCGGACGGCACCCCGGTGAGCTTCAGCTGGTCCACGATAGACGGGGCGTTCTCGGGGAGCGGCACCAGCCTCTCCGTGGGGAGCACATGCGATTGCTACCGACCGTCGGGAAACGCGTCGAACTACCAGTTCAGCGACCGTTTCGTCGAGATCCTCATCGATCTGCCCAACGACTTCTCCACCGCCTATTCGACCACCGACCGATGGTGGAAGGTCTACTACGCCACCGGCGTCGCACCGACCGATCGCACGAGCTGGAGCGTGTCGATCCTGGGAGATCCGGTTCGCCTCCTCGAGTGACACCGGGCCGCGTATAGGTCAAATTGCTCAACCCGGCCGACGGACCTGCCGAAGCCTGGTGCAGAACACGCGGAGCTCCGTCTTCGTGTCCGACCGGGGAGTTGTGGGTGAGATACCGCCGCGTGTGCACAGACCGAGGGGCCACGCTCATCGAAGCGGCGATCATCACACCGGTTCTGTTGCTCTTCGTCTTCGGGATCTTCGAGTTCGGCTTCGCCTTCCGGAACTATCTGGCGGTCTCCAACGTCGTCCGCGACGCCGCCCGGGAGGCGAGTGTCTCCGGAAACGCCGGCAACGCCGACCATCGGGTGATGCGGGCCGTGGACCGGGCCGGCGCGGCGCTGCCCGACGGCGCCATCGACCGATTGATCATCTTCGAGGCGACCGGGCCGGACTCGACACCTCACCCCGACTGCCTGGCCGGCGTCCCTCGCGGCGACACCGGCACCGAGCGCTGCAACGTCTACGAGGGCGGCGACTTCGACCTGGCCGAGTCCGGGTTCGGCTGCGACCCCGGCCCCCCGAAGGAACCGGACTGGTTCTACTGCCCGACCTCTCGTGATGTGATCGTCGGCAACCTCGACTATGTCGGCATCTGGGTGCAGGTCACCCACCGCTACATCACCGGGCTGTTCGGCGACTCGATCACGTTCACCGACCAGATCATCTTGAAGCTCGAACCTCAGGACATCTCGTGATCCGTCGCCTCGTGCGGCGGTTCGGGGCCCGGATCCGCGGGGCCCACGGTGAGCGCGGCGTCGCGCTCGTCGAGATGGCGATCGT
Organism: Actinomycetes bacterium; assembly: GCA_024276495.1. Classification (GTDB taxonomy): domain Bacteria; phylum Actinomycetota; class Acidimicrobiia; order Acidimicrobiales; family Aldehydirespiratoraceae; genus JAJRXC01. The sequence goes on along the minus strand of JAJRXC010000023.1, from coordinate 106,393 downwards.
CGCCCCGTTTCTCGCCCTCCTGGTCGCCGGGATCGTCGAGTACGGAACCCTGTGGCGCGACGATCTCACGGTCACCAGCGCCACCCGTTCGGCCGCTCGGGTCGTGTCCAACGCCGGCAACACCGAGGGCGCCGACCTCGAAGGCATCCTCAGCCTGCGCGCCGCGCTGAAGTCGATCGACGGTGTCACGGTCGAGGGACTCCTGATCTACGACGCGTCCGCGGTCGACGGTCAACCCGACCCAAGCTGCTTCGACGCCGCCGGTGATCCGCGAAGTCGAAACAACCTCTGCAACTACTATTCCGCCGTCCAGATCGAGACCCTGACCTCGGCGAGCTTCTCGGGCTGCACGGGCCCGGACGCGTCGTTCTGCCCGCTGAGTCGGGATGTGAATCAGACCGGCGGCACGACCGACCTCGGGGTGTGGGTGCGGGTCCAGCGCGACTTCATCACCGGGATCCTTCCCGGCGACGGCATCAGGATCACCGACTACACGGTGATGAAACTCGAACCGGAGAGCTGATGAGTCCTGATTCGATCGTGCCCCGCATCGGCCGCCGACTGTGGTCCCTCGTCACCGACGAGCGGGGCTACGCGGCCGTTCTCACCTCGCTCGTCCTCGTACCCCTCATGGGGTTCGCGGGTTTCGCGGTGGATGTCGGTTCCTGGTACTCACGCGCGGCGTCGTTGCAACGAGCCGCCGACGCCGCGGCCCTTTCGGGTGTGGTGTGGCAGCCGGACTTCACGACGGCGACGAACGAGGCGCTCGCGGCGGCTCAGCGCAACGGCTTCGTCGACGGCGTCGACGGCATCGTGATCACCATCACGAATCTGGGCAGCAATCAGCTCGAGGTGGAGATCGTCGACACCGACGCCGATCTCTTCCTCAGCGGCCTCTTCCTCGACATCGTGACGATCGGCCGGCGGGCCGTCGCCGAGTACGCGTCGGCCGTGCCGCTCGGCTCTCCCGCCAACGTGATCGGGTTCGGCAGCGAATCGGTCGCCGGGGAGACGCCCTCGAACGCCTGGTCGGCGATGATGGGCCAGTGTTCGAACTCGACATGGGGCGATCTGTTGAGCATCGCGACCGACGACTGGACCAGCAACAACGACTGTGGAACCCACGGTTCGAATCCGTACCACGAGGACACCGGCTACCAGTGGGTGATCGACATCCCGACGGCGGCAGCCGTCGACGTCAAGGTCTACGACTACGGATCGTGCCGGAACTCGGATCGTTCGCTGAACCTTCCCCAAAACGACGACTACAACGTGGATGTCCTCTACACCCTGTACGCGCCGGACAACACGCCGCTGACGTTCGACGACAACCCGCAGTACGGCTCGGCGGTGCTGGGCACCGACGCGCTGGGTTGCGCGGCGTGGACCACCCTGTGGACCACGGACGGCACACCGGGGGAATGGATGCTGCGCACCCAGGTGTTCGACAAGAGCGGAGATCAGCTGTTCGACGATCTGCCCGACGACGCCGGCGGTCAGAACTACTTCTCGATCTGGGCCGACTCCCCGGCCAGTGGCAACTACTGCCTGACCTTCAACGACCCCAACTGTCCCGGGGTCTATGCGGTGGACTGGATGCCGGTTCGCACCGATCCGACCGGGAGTCCGGCCGTGTTCTACCTGGCCGAAGTCGACATTCAGCATCGCGACAAGACGCTGATCGTGAACCTCTGGGATCCGGGTGAGGGCATGGAGTCGATGGAGATCCTCGATCCCAACGGCAACGCGGTCGATTTCACCTACTCGACCGCGTACAAGGTGACGGGCGCCACGGTCGGGACGACGAGCGCGGCACCGTGCTCCTTCAGCGCCTACTGCCTCGACGTCACGAACGCCCGGTGGAACGGTCAGCTCGTGGAGATCCGGGTGCCGTTGACCGGGCTGAATTGGTCGTCGTTCTCGAACTACTGGTTCCAGGTTCGCTATGCGCTGATTCCGGGCCAGACGTCGGTCGACTGGACCACCTGGGGCGTCGAGGTCGTCGGCGACCCGGTGCGTCTGCTCGAGTAGTCGCCGAAGAGGTGCGAGGCGGTCGATTCGACGCCGTACCCTTGCGGGGGTGTCGTCCTTCGTCGATGAGTGCAACATCAATGTGCAGGCGGGCGACGGTGGCGCCGGCTGTGTCTCGTTTCGCCGGGAGGCCCACGTCGCCAAGGGCGGTCCCGACGGCGGCGACGGGGGAGACGGCGGCTCGATCTGGTTCGTCGCCGACCGCAACGTGGCGTCGCTCCTCGCCTTTCGCGATCACCCGCACCGCAAGGCGGAGAGCGGAAAACACGGAAGCGGGCAGAACCGACACGGTGCCCGGGGCCGCGACCTGGAGGTGCGGGTGCCGGTCGGAACCGTCGTCCTCGACCACGACACCCGTGAGCCACTGGCCGACCTGGCGACCCACGGCGACCGCTGGCGGGCGGCGCGGGCCGGCGAGGGCGGACGAGGAAACGCCCGTTTCCTGTCGAACAAGCGGCGAGCCCCGTCTTTCGCGGAACAAGGGGAGCATGGAGAGGAACGCTGGCTCCGCCTCGAGCTCAAGCTGTTGGCCGACGTGGCGATCATCGGCTTTCCCAACGTCGGCAAGTCGACCCTGATCAGCCGCCTCTCCGCGGCCAAACCCAAGATCGCCGACTATCCGTTCACGACGCTCGAACCGAATCTCGCCGTCGTGCGCAGCGACGACGGATTCGAGATGGTGCTCGCCGACATTCCCGGGCTGATCGAGGGAGCCAGCGACGGCAAGGGGCTCGGTCACCGGTTCCTTCGCCATGTCGAACGGGCACGGGCGCTGCTCGTGCTCCTCGACCTGGCCCCCTACGACGAGGTCGGCACCGACGCCCAACTCGATGTTCTCCTTCGTGAGCTCGAGGCCTATCAGCCCGACCTGTCGGAACGACCGCGCCTCGTCGTCGGAAGCCGCGCCGACATGGCGCCCGATCACGAGTTCGCCGGCCTCGCGATCTCCTCGGTGACCGGGGCGGGCATTCCCGAGCTCGTCGGCGGCCTGGTGCGGATGGTCGACGCGGCTCGTCGGGAGGAGCCCGAGATCGAGACGACGACCATCCATCGTCCGGTGTCGAGCGAGGTGGAGATCCGCCGTCGCGACGACGCCTCGTGGGAGGTGGTGGGCCGCGCCGCCCGTCGGGCCGTTGCCCTGAGCGATCTGACCAACGACGAGGCACTCGAGTACGCCCAGCAACGCCTTCAACAGATCGGTGTCGACACGGCGTTGGCCCGCGCCGGTGTGAAACCCGGCGACGAGGTCCACATCGGCGACTTCACCTTCGACTACGAAGAGGACGGATGAGCGCCCGCCGAACCATCGTCGTCAAGATCGGAACATCGTCGATCACCGATGCCGACGGGGTGATCGCCCGCGGCGCGATCGAGAAGCTCTGCGGCGATGTCGCCGCGGTTCGAGAGGCCGGACACCGGGTGGTCGTCGTCAGCTCGGGGGCCATCGCAGCCGGCCTCCCGGAGATCGGGTTGGGCGGTCGGCGCCGACCGGCCGACACGATCACCTTGCAGGCAGTGGCCACCGTCGGTCAGAGCGCGCTGATGGGTGTCTATCGCGAGGCGTTCTCCGCGCATGGGCTGATCGCCGGTCAGGTGCTGCTGGTGCCGTTCGACTTCATCGTGCGCGCCCAGTACGTGCACGCCGGGCAGACACTCGTCCGCCTGCTCGAGCTGGGTGTCGTGCCGATCGTCAACGAGAACGACGCGATCGCCGATCAGGAGATCCGCTGGGGCGACAACGACCGGATCGCGGCCCTGGTCGCGAACCTGGTCGACGCGGATCGACTGATCCTGCTCACCGACACCTCCGGTGTTCACACCGCCGATCCCCGGGTGCACGCCGATGCCTCGTTGATCGAGGAGATCATCGAGATCGACCACCAGACCGAGGCGCTCGCGGGAGGGGCGGGTTCGGCTCGGGGCAGCGGAGGGATGGCGTCGAAGCTGACCGCCGCCAAGATCGCGGCCTGGTCCGGTGTCTCGACCGTGATCGCGCATGCCGGCCGGCCCGACGTGATCACCGACGCGCTCGACGCCGTGCCGGGCGTCGGGACCGTCGTTCGGGCCCGCGAGAGTCGACTCCCGGCCCGCAAGCTGTGGATCGCCTTCGCGGTCATCGCGAGAGGTTCGGTGGTGGTCGACGCCGGCGCGCGGGCAGCCCTCGAACGGGGCAACTCCTTGCTCGCGGCCGGTGTCACGGCGATCCACGGGGCGTTCGACGCGGGCGCGCCGGTCGAGGTGGTCGACACCGACGGTGAGATCTTCGCGAAGGGTCTGGTCCGACATTCGGCCGACGAGCTCCGGGCGGCGGCCGGTCACCGCAGTGGCGACCTTCCCGCCGGAGCTCCCCATGTCGTCGTCCACGCCGACGACATGGTGGCGCTCCCTCGCTGAACGTGTCGTCGGGTCAGTCGGCGTCGACGGCGTCGCCCTCGGTGAGCTCCTCGACGGGGGCCTGCTCGATTCCGAGCTCCGCCTTGATCGCGTCGAGGCGGCCCTGGGCTTCGACGTTTCGCGCCGCCTTCTCGATCTCCAGCATCTGGGTCTCGACATTGCCCTCGGTGAGCTCGGCGGTGGCCTTGGCCTTCGCGTAGCGCGCCTCGATCTTCTCGCGCACCTCGTTGAACGTCGGTACGTCTTCCCCGACCGCCTCGGACAGCGTCGACATCGCCTGGTTGACGCTCTCCTGCATCTTCGCCTGGTCGAGCTGGCTCAACAACGACTGCTTCTCGGCGAGCTTCTTCTGCAGGAGATCGGCGTTCTGCTCGACGGCATCCTTGGCCTGATCGGCGGCCTCGGAGGCCTGGAAGTGCAGGCTCTTGAGACTCTCGATCTCCTCTTCGAGGGTCAGGAGGCGATTGGCGAACTGCTCGGCCGCGCCCGTGTAGCGCACGGCCTTGTCGGCTTCACCGGACTTCTGGGCGGCATCGGCCATCGTGACGGCCTGTCGGGCGTTGGCATTGACCCGTTCGAGCTCCTCGATGGCCCGGTTCAGCCGCATCTCGGTCTGCTTTTGGTTCGCGATGACGTTGGCCGCCTGCTGACGGAGCCGCGTGTGCTGATCCTTCGCTTCGGCGATCGCCTGTTCGAGCTGGATCTTCGGATCCGCATTCTCCTCGAAGCTTCCACCCAGCTTCGCGACGAGATACTTCCAACGCTTCTTCAGATACTGGAGCATGGCCGAAGCGTACTGCGCGGCGACGCCGCAGACCGTGCGTCAACGCCAGATGATGCGGCGAGCGGGTCGAAGGAGAAGGTCGGCGTCGCGAACGCCGAGCCGGAAACACAGCACCGTGTAGATCGTGACGGCGAGCCCGAGTGCGACGACGGCTTCGATGAGGAGGGGGAGGGGGTCGAGGAGGAGGCGAAGGGCCGCGGTCGAGGCGAACGCGACGGCCGCGGCGGTCGCGGGGCCGACCATCGTCAGGCGGGGATCGCCGAGGCCGGGAACGTGGCGGCGTACGAGGGTGGACAGAAGAGACAGCTCGATCCACGCGCCGACCGCGGATCCGATGGCGAGGCCGACCGCCCCGAGTCGAACCGGGCCGGGCACGCTCCGAACGGTGGCGTCGAGGGGGCCGATGAAGGCGAGCGCGTCGCCGATCCCGACCAGGCCGTCGGGGCCGACCAGGACCCGGTCGAGCGGGAACATGAAGGCGAGGCCGATGATCGCGGCGATCGCCACCCGAAGGGCGGCGATGCGGGCCGGGCCGCGGGTGTCGCCGACCGCGTAGCAGGTGTTCTGGAGCAGGCGGCTGGTGCCGATCGCCGGCAGGCCGACACCGTAGGCACCGAGGATGAACCACACGAGCACGCCGTCGGTCGCATCGAACTTCCCGCCCTGGAAGAGCACGCCCACGATGAGGTCGCCGGCGGCGATCGTCATGAAGGAGGCCAACAGCATCCAGAACGCGATCCGCTCGAGGCCCCGGCGGCTGCGCACGACGAGAGCCTCGGGGTCACCGACGAGTCGGGCCATCTCGGGAAGCTCCGCCGCGGCGACGCTCATCGCGAACAGCGAGACCGGCAGGGTGTAGAGCATCTGCGCCTTGAACAGGGCGGCGACGGCTCCGGTCGCCAGGAACGTCGCGAGGATCAGATCGAGATAGGCGGAGATCTGCACGACACCCCGGCCGAGCACGGCCGGGGCGAACCGCCGCCGGACATCGCGAACCCGGGGGTGCTGGTTGTCGAACCGGATCCGAACCCCACGGGCGAGGCGGCGAACGGTCGGCAGTTGGACGCCGAGCTGTGCGGCGCCGCCGATCGTGACCGCGATCGCGAGCCCCCGGGCCGCGTCCTCCAGCGGCCAGTCGCGGGCCCAGATGAACAACAAGGCGACGATCTGCACGGCGTTCCACAAGACCGGGGCGGTGTAGGGAAGCAGGAAGCTGCGGTGGCTGTTGAGAATGCCGAGACACCACGCCGACATGACGAGGAATCCGACGCCGACCGCCATGATCCGGGTGAAACCGACCGCGAGGTCGTAGCCCGCGGGCGGAAGGCCGGGGGCCAGCACGGAAGTGATCGGCCCGGCCGCGACCACCAGCACGAGGACCGACAGCCCGGTGACGACGAGGAGCAGCGCCCCGATCGCGCCGGCGACCCGGCTCGCGTCGCGTTCGTCGTCCTCATCGAGGAGCTGGCTGTAGACGGGAACGAAGGAGGCGGAGAGGACTCCCTCGCCGAGAAGGTTCTGGAGCAGGTTGGGGATCCTCGCGGCCGCGGCGAAGGCGTCGGCGACGAAGGTCAGGCCCAGCACCCGTGAGGTGACCATCTCGCGGAGCAGCCCGGCGATCCGGGACAGCCCGATCCCCGCGGCGACGAACGTCGATCCGCTGACCGTCGACGACGGCGCGGGTTTGCGGTACCGCCGGCGAGCTGCGCGGCTCACGAGCCGCTGTCGATCTCGTCCAGCGCGAGACGGATGCTGTCGAGCTCGCCGACCATGCCGTTGACCTGGTCGGCCAGTGCGTCGAGCTGGGTCGTCTCACCGGTGCGGGTCGCCAGCTCCGACGCCCTGACGATGGTCTCGCCGAGCCGGAGATCGAGGATCTCCAGCCGGGTCCTGGCTGTCTCCTCTCGGGCCGAGAGCCGGCTGTGGACTTCCCGCTGGGCCAGTGCGGCGGCGTAGCGGGGATCGTCGGGCCCGGCGTCGTCGAGCACCCGTTGCAGGGCCGGGAGGTCGATTCGCCGGCGGGCATCGGTCAGCTGTTGGCCCTTTCGAGCGACGTCCCATGTGACGGTGACGGCCTCGGTCATCTGTGCCTCGATCTCCCGAAGGCGTTCACGCAGCGGCCCCGCCTCGGCGTCGGCGATCGCCTCGGCGAACCGCTTCCGGGCGTTGAGGGCGTCGCGAACGAAGAACCGCCATGGCTCACGAAGGGCGAACGGGTCGATCCGGGGGTCGAGACCTGCCACCCGGCGAGCCATCAACGTCGCGAGACCGACCCGGGCGAACCAGACGACGACGGCCGCCGCGACGGCGGCGGGCCATGAGCCACCCGACACGACCACAAGGGCAGCCGCGCCGATCACGAGCGCCATCGTGATCGGGGAGATCATGGCAGAGAACACCGCGGGTTCGAGCCGGCGTGACACGTTGGGGAGGCTAGTCCCGCATGCGGGTACGCTGGCGTCTCGTGAACGCCACCCCGACATCGATTCCCGACCTCGCGGCTCGCGCCAAGCTCGCGTCCCGGCCGCTTGCCGTGGCATCGAGCGAGCTGAAGGATGCCGCGCTCGAGGCCGCCGCCGACCTCCTCGTCACCAACGCGGCGGCGATCATCCGGGCGAACCGGATCGACGTGGCCCGAGCGGAGGAGTCGGGGATGACCCCTCCGCTGGTCGACCGGCTGCGTCTCGATCCGTCGAGGATCGACGCGATGGCCGACGGGCTTCGCCAGGTCGCCGCGCTCGCCGACCCGGTTGGCCGGATCTCCGATGGGTGGGTGCGCCCCAACGGGCTGCGAATCCAGCGGGTTCATGTGCCCCTCGGCGTTGTCGCCATCATCTACGAGAGCCGGCCCAACGTCACCAGCGACGCCTTCGGTCTCTGCTTGAAGTCGGGCAACGCCGCGTTCCTGCGCGGCTCGTCGTCGGCGATCGATTCGAACCTGGCGATCTCCGCGGCGCTGCGGGAGGCGCTGGGCAAGGTCGGTCTCCCCGAGGATGCGCTGATCGTCGTCGACGACACCCGCCGTGAGGCGGCCGTCGAGTTCATGCAGCAGCGCGGTCTCGTCGATTGCCTCATCCCCCGCGGCGGCCCGGCGCTCATCCAGTCGATTCTCGACAACGCCACGGTTCCCTACGTGATCGACGGAGCCGGGAACTGTCACGTCTATGTCGACGCCGCCGCGGACCTCGACATGGCCCGCGACATCGTCGTCAACGCGAAGTCGCAACGCCCGGGAGTGTGCAACGCGGCGGAGTCGATCGTGGTGCACCGCGACGTGGCGGCTCGTTTCCTGCCGATGGTCGTCGCCGCGTTGCCCGACGTCGAGCTGGTCGGCGACGCCGCTGCCCGGGAGATCGCCCCATCGGTGGGGGAGGCCGGCCCCGACGACTTCGCGACGGAGTTCCTCGACCTGAAGATGAGTGTGGCAGTTGTTCGCGACCTCGATGCCGCCATCGACCACATCAACGACACATCGACCGGCCACAGCGAGGCGATCATCACCGCCGACATCGCGGCCGCCGACCGATTCACCCGTGAGGTCGACGCCGCCGCGGTGCTGGTCAACGCCTCAACCCGCTTCGTCGACGGTGAGGAGTTCGGGTTCGGCGCCGAGATCGGGATCTCGACCCAGAAGCTGCACGCCCGGGGGCCGATGGGGCTCGAACAGCTGACCACCCGGAAGTTCGTCGTCCGCGGTGAAGGTCACGTTCGGTCCTGAGAATCGGTTACAGGACTCCGGTTAACGCCCGCTAACCTCCATGCTCATGTCGTACCGTTTCGAAGACGTTTCGTCCGTCAAGGAAGACCTCGCGAAGGTCGACTACCTGTCCGACGAAGGAACCGCGGGCGTCGTCTATCTTGCCGACCGGCTGCAAAAGCCGATCCTCGTCGAAGGGCCGGCCGGCACCGGCAAGACCGAGCTCGCGAAGAGCGTCGCGAAGATTCTCGATGCCCGGCTGATTCGTCTCCAGTGCTACGAGGGCCTCGACGAGGCGAAGGCGCTCTACGAGTGGAACTACAAGAAGCAGTTGTTGCGCATCCAGACCGAACGGGGCGAGGATCACGACTGGGCCGAGGTGTCCGACGACATCTTCTCCGACGAGTTCTTGTTGACCCGGCCGCTGCTCGAGGCGATTCGGGCCGAGGAGCCCGTCGTGCTGTTGATCGACGAGGTCGACCGCGTCGAGATCGAGACCGAGGCGCTGCTGCTGGAGATCCTGTCGGACTACCAGGTCTCGATACCCGAGCTCGGGACGATCGTTGCGACGCAGATCCCGCTCGTCTTCCTCACGTCCAACAACACCCGTGAGCTCTCCGAAGCGTTGAAACGTCGCTGCCTGTACCTCCACATCGACTACCCCGACATGGAACGCGAAAAAGAGATCGTTCTGACGAAGGTGCCCGACATCACCGAGAACCTCGCTGATCAGGTCGCGCGAGTGGTGCGGTCGATTCGTCAGATCGAGCTCAAGAAGGCCCCATCGGTGTCGGAGACCCTCGACTGGGCGAAAACACTGGTGCTGCTCGGGGTGGAGAAGATCGACGAGGACACCGCGACGAGCACCATCAACATCTTGCTCAAGTACCAAAGCGACATCGCCAAGGCGGTGAAGGAGCTCGGGACCGCCGACGGTGTGACCGTCTGAGCGGACCGATCGAACCCCGATGACGGTCACCGACCCACCTTCTGCGCAGGACCCGGTCCCGGCCGAGCTGGGCGAGCCGATCCTCGCCCTGTTGAACGGCTTCATCATCGAGCTCCGCAATGCCGGGCTGCCGGTGTCGTTGACCGAGAACCTCGACGCGATGGAGGCGGTGCGCCACGTGCCCATCGGCGACCGCGACATCTTCAAGTACGCCCTCGCCGCGACACTGGTCAAGCACTCCAATCACTGGAAGGCGTTCGAGACCGTCTTCGAGGTGTACTTCTCCCTGCGCGGCCAGGAGTACGTCATCGGTGACGACGGCGAGCTCCACGAGCTCGACGACGACCAACCAGATGAGCAGGTCGGGGCCGGAGACCAGCAGGGCGGCGGCGGGGGAGAGAACCTCAGCCCCGAAGAGCTGGCCGAGATGCTGTTCCAGGCGCTCATGCGGGGCGATCAGCCGATGATGCGCGGCGTCGCCCGCCAGGCGGTGAAGCGGTACGCCGGCATGGAGCCGGGCCGTCCGGTGGGCGGCACCTACTACCTCTACCGCACCTTGCGAAACCTCGACCTCGACGGGGTCCTCGAACGGCTTCTCGAGCAGCGACAAGACGACGAGGGCGAAGTCTCGGAGTTCGACCAGCGCCTCCAACGCGACGAGTACCAGAGCCGGGTCGATCAGCTGCAAAAGGAGATCGAGGCGGAGATCCGCCGGCGGCTCGTCGCCGACCGTGGGGTCGAGGCGATGGCCAAGACGCTGCGCAAGCCGCTCCCCGAAGACGTCGACTTCATGCACGCCTCCCGTGAGGAGATGGCGAGCCTCCGCAAGGCGATCTACCCGCTCACCCGCAAGCTGGCTTCGCGGCTGCAACGCAAGCGGCGTCACGGCCGAAAGGGCCCCCTGGACTTCCGGCGCACGGTGCGGGCGTCGCTCAGCTACGGCGGCGTGCCGGCCGAGCCCAAGTTCCGAAACCCGAAACCCCACAAGCCGGAGATCTTCGTCATCGCCGACATCTCCGGGTCGGTCGCTGCGTTCGCCCGGTTCACCTTGCATCTCGTCTACGCGATCTCCGGCCAGTTCTCGAAGGTGCGGTCCTTCGTGTTCATCGACGGCCTCGACGAGGTCACGCCCTACTTCGAGGGTGTCGAGGACATCAACGAGGCGGTCCATCGCGTCAACACCGAAGCCGATGTGGTGTGGGTCGATGGTCACTCCGACTACGGGCACGCGCTCGGGGTGTTCTGGGAACGGCACGGCAAGGACATCGGGCCCCGCACCTCGATCATGATCCTCGGCGACGCCCGGAACAACTATCACGCCTCGGAGAGTTGGATCGTGAAGCAGATGCAGGAGAAGGCCCGCCAGGTCCACTGGCTGAATCCCGAGCCCCGCAGCTATTGGGACACCGGCGACTCGATCGTCGGAGAGTATGCCCAGTACACCGACGGGTGCTTCGAGGTTCGCAACCTTCGCCAACTCGAGGCGTTCGTCGAAAACCTGGCCTGATCGCCGATCTCGAACCTCGAGGCGGCCGCGCCGGTGCCCCGGGCGCAGCGGTCTCAGTCCTGGTCTCGGAGGAGCTCGGCGACCCGAAACGCGAGGTCGACCGACTGGCGGCCGTTGAGACGAGGGTCGCACATCGTCTCGTAGGCTTGTTCCAGATCGCCGTCGACGAGGCCGTCGCCGCCGCCGAGGCATTCGGTGACCGCGTCGCCGGTGAGCTCGACGTGGACGCCGCCGGGCCAGGTTCCCTCCTGGCGGTGGGCGGCGAAGAAGCCGCTGATCTCCTTCAGCACGTCGTCGAAGTGGCGGGTCTTGCGACCGCCGGCGGCCGTGTAGGTGTTGCCGTGCATCGGGTCGCAGGCCCAGACGACGCAGCGGCCGGCATCGCGCACCGCGGCGAGGAGCGCGGGAAGGGTCTCGGTGACCCGGTCGGCGCCCTGACGCACGATCAAGGTGAGACGTCCTGGCGCGTTGTCGGGGTTGAGGGCGTCGCAGAGGGCGAGCACCTCGTCCGGAGTGGCGCTCGGTCCGATCTTGCAGCCGAGAGGGTTCTTCACACCGCGGAGGAACTCGACGTGGGCCCCGTTGAGTTGGCGGGTTCGTTCTCCGATCCAGAGCATGTGGGCCGAGCAGTCGTACCAGTCGCCGGTGAGTGAGTCCTGGCGGGTGAGTGCTTGTTCGTAGGTGAGTAGGAGCGCCTCGTGGCTCGTGTAGAAGTCGACCTCGTGCAAGGCGGGAACGGTTGAGCTGTTGACCCCGCAGGCGTCCATGAATCGAAGGGCGCGATCGATCTCGTCGGCCATCTGGGCGTAGCGTTCGCCGGCGGGGGAGGAGGCCACGAACTCCCGGTTCCAATTCGACACCTGGGTGAGATCGGCGTAGCCACCTCGGGTGAAGGCCCGCAGGAGGTTGAGGGTCGACGCGGCCCGGTTGTAGGCGCTGAGCAGGCGTTGCGGGTCGGGGCGGCGCTCGGCTTCGGAGAAGCCGATGTCGTTGACGATCTGGCCGAGAAAGGACGGCAGCTCGGTGTCGCCCTGGGTCTCGGTGGGGCTCGATCGTGGCTTGGCGAACTGGCCGGCGATGCGGCCGACCTTCACGAGTGGCGTACCTCCGGAGTAGGTCAGGACGATCGCCATCTGGAGGATGACGCGCAGACGGTCGCGGATCGAATCCGCGGAGCTGTCGAAGGATTCGGCGCAGTCGCCGGCCTGGAGCAGGAAGGCTTCGCCGCGGGCGACGTTGCCCAGTTGTGCGGTCAGGTTGCGGGCTTCGCCCGCGAAGACGAGTGGCGGCTGATCGCTCAGGGTCTTCAGCGCGTGTTCGAGTTCGCCCGCGTCGGGCCACGAGGGCTGGTGCCGCGCCTCGAACGATCGCCAGCTACCGGGGCTCCAGGAGGTGTTCACCCGACAAGTCTGCTGGCAGACCCGACCCGGTTCCAACCAATATCCCTCTCATTCCCGCTTTTCTGACGACTTCGTCGCGCATGGCGCGACCAACGCGTCAGAAAAGCGGGAATGAGAGGGAGGGAGAGGCCGCGGGCAGGAGGTCAGGCGGCGTCGACGGTGTCGGCGATGCTGGCGGCGTGCTCACGCACGGAGTTGATCGCACGCTTCACGAGGCGACGAGCGGCTTCGGCGGTGACGCCGAGATCCTCGCCGACCTCACGGTAGGAGCGCTTCCGGCCGTCGCCGAGGCCGAACCGCTGCTCGACCGCGTACTTGGCCCGCTCGTCGAGGATGTCGAGCAGTCCGGTCACCATCTCCTCTTCGGCCTTCGCCATGACCTCGACCTCGGGGCCGGGGTTGGAGTCGGGGAGAAGATCGACGAGCTCGTTGGAGTCGTCGTCGCCGATGGTGCGATCGAGGCTGGTCGGGGTGGTCAGCCGGTGCAGGCGGGCATGCTCGTCGTCGAGCTCGTCGCCGTCGCCGGAGACCGCACGCAACGCGGCGCGCAGGCTGGCGGAGCGATCGCCGGGGAGGCGGACCAGGGACGCCTTCTGATCGAGGGCACGACCGATGGCCTGACGGATCCAGAAGGTGGCGTAGGTGGAGAACTTGAAGCCCTTGCGCCAGTCGAACTTGTCGACGGCGTGCTCGAGGCCCAGGTTGCCCTCCTGGATCAGGTCGAGGAGCTCCATGCCGGGTGGCAGCGGGTAGCGGCGAGCGACACTGACCACGAGACGAAGATTGGCCCGGATGAACCGGTCCTTCGCCGCGGCCGCATCGCGGATGGCGCGGTCGATCTCGCGGCCCTTCTCGCCGTCTTCCTTCCGAGCCCGGGCTTCGAAGCCCTTCTCGATGACCTGGGAGAGCTCGCGCTCTTCTTGGGCATTGAGAAGCGCAACCGCGCCGATCTCGTTCAGGTACTGTCCAACAGAATCACTCATGACAACTCGCTCAACGGAATCCGCACACGCGGTATTCCCGGTTTCGTTACGGCATGGTGCGTTTGTTGCAGAATGCCTGGGGTGGTGTTTTCGGGGGAAGCAGGTACCGTGTGCTCGCGACTTGCGAGCGCGCGCCGCACTCCGGTCCAGCCGCCGTATTGAACACCATCTCGCGCCCAATGTCAGGTCAAATGTCCGTGACTTTCGTCACGTCGTTCACGCTGGGTGAGATCGACCACCGCCCGCGGCAGCGAAGGACCGGCTCCTACACTGCAGCGCGAGTATGCGACGGGGCGCCGGCCCGGTGACGAAGCAGCGGAAGAAGCAGCGATGGTGAGGACACAGTGAGCGACGAACAGCCGACCGGCGGTCGTGTCGGTGTGTTCGGGGGAACCTTCGACCCGCTCCACATCGGCCATCTGATGATCGCGTTGGAGGTTCGCCACGCCCTGCAGCTCGACCGAATGACCCTCGTCGTCGCCAACGACCCATGGCAAAAGGCCGGCACCGGAGTGACTTCGGCCGAAGCCCGGCTCGAGCTCACCCGGGCGGGGGTCGACGAGATCAACGCCCGGATCGGATCGCCGGTCATCGAGGTGAGCGACGCCGAGATCCGCCGGGGCGGGGAGACCTACACCGCGGACACCCTGGAAGAGATGAAGGCGCACGACCCGACGGTCGAGCTCTTCCTCCTCGTCGGGTCCGACGCCGCCGCCGGCTTGCCGACCTGGAAACGGCCCGACCGGGTTCGCGCGCTCGCCACGACGGTCGTGGTCGAACGGGGCGGACGCGTCGGGGGACGCCCCCCCGACGATTGGCCGCATCTGGTCATCGACGTACCACTCATGGAAGTCTCCTCCAGCGACCTTCGGCAGCGCTTCGCCGACGGACGCCCCGTGGAGGCGTTCGTGCCGCCCGCGGTGATCGACCGCATTCGCCGACTCGGACTCTACGGATCAACGTCATGACCGTTCTCGACACGGAACCCACCGCCGATCCACCACCCGACGGTTCCGGCGAGCCGCCCGAGCGCGATCGACGTCGACGCCGGCGTCGACCCGCCCCCAAGGCCAATCCGTTCTTCCGTTTCGTCTTCCCGGTCCTCGTGCTCGCCGCCGGCATCGTCGTTCTCTTCTTGTGGCGCGAGGGCACCAAGGCGGTGCTCGACACGACCGACGGGCGCGACGTCTCGCTCCCCACGGATCCGACGGAGCTGGGATTCTTGGCCTTCGCCACCCCGACCCCCACCATGCTGATCGCCCATGTCGACGAGAACGACTCGCTCATCGGGGTCACCGTGCTGGCTCGCACCGCGCTCGAACGAGGCGGCAGTCTGGTGACGCTCAGCCCCGACCTGTTGGTCACCCCCGCGGTCGGCGAACCGGTCTTTCTCGGCGAGACCTACGCCCGGGAGGGCATCGCCGGACTGGAAGGAGTCGTCGGTGAGCTCTTCGGATTCGGGTTTACGGACGACTCGATGGTGATCGATCCGGCCGGGCTGGAGGCGTGGTTCGAGCTGGTCGAACCCGTGCCCTTCCGGCTCGACGACGACCTCGTCGAGCTCGACGGCGAAGGAGTCGAACGGGTCGTGATCGAGGCCGGTGCCCGGGAGTTCGACGCGGCGACGCTCGCCGCCGTGTATCGGTGGAAGAACCCCGACGAGGTCGACGCGAACCGCTTCACCCGTCAGGACCTGATCTGGCGGGCCTGGCTGGACCAGATCGGAGCAGCCGAGGACCTCCTGGCGGCGACACTTCCCTTCGACGACGGCCTCCCGCCCTATCTGCGCTCGCTCGGCACCGGCGTCGCCGACCTGTCGATCGCGCCGATGGCACCCGTGGGGTTCGATCCTCTGAACCCCATCTACTCCATCCCCGAGGCGCGAGCCGGGTGGGCGGCCGAGAAGGCGCTGGAGATGGTGCCGCTGCCGATCGGTCACCGACCGGGCGTCCGCCCGACGGTGCAGGTGCTCGATGGGACCGGCGACACCGCGAGTCGTGACCGGTTGTTGCCGACGTTGGTCGCGGCGGGTGCGGAGATCTCGATCATCGGCAACGCGCCCGAGTTCGGTGTGACCGAGACGGTCGTCGCCTACCACCAGACACAGCTCGAGGCTCGGGCCGTCGCGTTCGGCGAGGCGATCGGCGCCGTCGTCGTCTTCGACGACGACCCGAGCCAACCGGTCGACCTGACGGTTACGATCGGTACCGACCTGACCGATGACTGAACGAGGCTGAGTGAGCGAATCCGTCGAGGAGATCCAGAAGTGGGCCCGGCTCGCGGCCATCGCCGCCGACGACATGAAGGCCGACGACACGATCATCATCGACGTGGGCGAGGTCTTCGCGGTGTCGGACTTCTTCGTCATCAGCAGCGGGTCGAACCCCCGACAGGTCCACGCGATCGTCGACGGGATCGAGGATCGGCTCACCGCCGCGGGCGGTCCGAAGCCGGTGCGCGTCGAGGGCAAGGAAGAACGCGAGTGGATCCTGATGGACTACGGGGCCTTCGTCGTCCATGTCTTTCACCGCGACCAGCGCGATTTCTACCAGCTCGAGAAGCTGTGGGGCGACCGACCCCGGCTCGAATGGCTGGCCGAACGCACGCCCGAGGCCGGCTGACAGATCACGGTGGTCGGGCCCCGCGTCGGCGTGCGGGGTTGTGGAGCTAAGGGGAATTGAACCCCTGACCTCCTCCATGCCATGGAGGCGCTCTACCAACTGAGCTATAGCCCCGAGTCGTTCGGACCAAGATCGTAGCAGTCGCCGCGGAGCCTCCCACCTCCGAGCCGGCCTCCCGCGTAGCGTCGTTCCGATGCAGGTACGGACTCGGATCATCGCGGCGACGACGATCCTCCACGCGGCGGTCGGGACGGCCGTCGCCACCGCGGTCACGGGTCCGCTGCTCGCCGTCGACGACCTCGCGTATCTGTCGATGGGGCGCACTCTCGCGGGAGGCGGCGCTGCTCCGCTCGGTCCGCAACCGCCCTACGGCTTCCTGTATCCCGTGCTGCTGGCGCCGGGATGGGCGCTCGGGCTCGACGAGCCGCAGATGATCGTGTGGGCACGGGTCACGAACGCGGTGCTCGGCGCACTCCTGATCCCGGTGCTCCTCGTGCTGGTTCGACGAATGACCGACGCCTCGTTCGGCCGCTCGCTGGTGGCGGCCGTGATCGGTGCCTCGTTGCCGGCCGCGCTCTTGACCGGCTCGATCGTGTGGACGGAGCGGTTGCTCCCGCTGTTGGTCGCGGTGGCGTTCCTCCTACTGCTCTCGCAGTGGGACCGCCCGTCGTCGACGACCGCGGGAGCCGCCGTGCTCACGGCGATCGCCCTCTACGCGACCCATCCACGGATGGGGCCCACCACGGTCGTCGTCATCGCCGCGGTCGTGGTCGGCTTCCTACGGGAACGACGTGGGCGCGCCGGCGCCGCGACGGCATTCGCGGGGATCGTCGGAATCGTCGCCACCGAGTTGGTCCGACGGGCAGTGGCGACCGCGACCTTCGCCAGCTCCGGCACCTACGACGAGCTCGAGCTGATCTCGCGGCGGGGACTTTCCGAGACGGCCGAGATGGCCGTGCACGGCGGCGGAACGGTCGCCTACCTGGTCCTGGCCACCGCCGGCCTCGCCGTGATCGGCGCCGTCGTGATCGTCAACGGCCGGCGCGGGGGCGCCTGGTATCTCGCGATGGTCGCCGCGGTCGTCGCGATCGCCGGCTGGTTCCTGACCGGCGTCGACCGATCCGACGCCTACCTCCACGGCCGTTACATCGAGGTCATGGCACCACTGCTCGTCGCCCTCGGCGTCGTCGGCCTGGCCGCATTGCCGCGACGGTTCTCCCTGCGCCTCGTGGTCGGTGCCGCGGTCGTCGCGGGCATCTACGGGGCCTGGGCCGGACCGGGCGACGTGTGGACTCGGCCCCGGTCCCCGGTGATGATGCTCGGCACGGAAGTGGGCGGTGCGCCGTTCGGCGGCGACTTCTTCGAACCGGGCGCGGCGACCACCATGGCGCTGCTCGTCGGAGTCGCCCTCGTTCTCGCTCGGCGACGGATATGGACGACGGCGATCGTGGCCGCCGCCGCCGTCACCCTCGCGGTCTTCTCCGGGATCGAGGCGCTCGATCAGCTGCAACAGGGATCGGTCGTCGGCCAGGTCCAGATGGCGCTGGCGGAGATCGAGATCGACGAGATCGTCATCGACACGGGGAGGGTCCCGTCGAACCTCGCCGGCGCGGTCGCGTGGGAGGTCGGATTCGATCGGGTCTCGGCCGGGATCGACCCCGGGACCACGCACCTGTTGTTGCCTTCGGATGCTGCCGGGCCCGCCGACGCGACCCTGGTCGTCGAGCTCTCCGGCGGGTCGCTCTGGTCGCTGCGCTGACCGCGACGGTCTGGATCAGATGGCCCGGATCTGCTCGACGACCGGACCCCACACCTCGGGATTCGTGGTGCGCACACCGAACTGGATGCGATCGACCACGCCACCGAAACGCGACTCGATCTCCGCCGCGATTCCGGCGGGCTCCGCGACGATCGCGAAGTGCGACAGCATCTCGTCGTCGATCACATCGGCCATCTCGGCCCACCGGCCGTCCTTCGACAGCCGATTGAGCTCGGGGTGGGCGTCGCCCCACCCGTGATGGTCGAGCACCGGTCGGTACGCAGGGGTGGACCCGTAGAACGCGATCTGCTGCTTCGTGGCCCGGGTTGCCGCCGCGACCTCCTCTTCGCTCAGGCCACTCACGACGAACGCCGGGATGGAGATCTCGAAGTCGTCCCGGGAGCGATCCCCTTCGGTCAACCCGGCCTCCAGCGCCGGAATGGTGACCTCCCTCAGGTAGCTCGGTGTCTGGAACGCGTGGGAGACGAATCCGTTGGCGACCCGGCCGGCCACCCGGGTCATCATCGGGCCCACCGCGGCCAGCGTGATCCTCGGCTTTCCGTGCGGGTTCGGACCCGGGTCGAACATCGGCGTCATCAGCGTGTGGGAGTAGAACTCGCCACGGTGGTCGAGGGGCCGACCGTCGCTCCAGCTGTCCCAGATCGCATGGATCGCCTCGATCATGTCCTGCATGCGGGCCGCCGGTTTCGACCATGGCATCGAGAACCGCTTCGTGATGTGCGGCTTGATCTGGGAGCCGAGCCCGAGGACGAAGCGACCGCGGGAGAACGCGTGGAGATCCCAGGCGATGTTGGCGAGCAGCATCGGATTGCGGGCGAACGCGACCGCGATGCCGGTGGCGAGCTCGACGCGTTCGGTCCGATCCGCCGCGAGTAGGAGCGGAAGGAACGGGTCGTGGTCGATCTCCGCGGTGAGGACTCCGTCGTAGCCGAAGGCCTCCATCGCCGCAGCCCGGTCGCCGGCCTCGTCGAGAGAGCCCATCAGGGCGGCGTCGAGCTTCATGTGGGGGCATCTCCGGGTGAGTCGGCGTCGGGGTCGTCGATGTCGGGCTCCTGGGCCCGGAGGAACTGCTCGACCTCGGCCGCGAGCTCGTCGGAGGTCGGGAGCGTTCCCCCTTCGGGACCGAACTCGTCGTACTGGCGTTCGAGCTCGCCGAGCATGGCCCGGTGGGCGTCTTCGTCGGCCACGAGCTGATCGAGGTGTCGGCGGGTCCCGAGGACCTGCTCCCGAAGCGACCCGGGGTCGATGGAGAGACCGGCCGACTCCTCGAGGCCGACGATCAGTGCGAGCGTGGCCGCCGGGTACGGGCCGGTGGGGATGTAGTGCGGGACCTGGGCCCACATCGTGAGCGCCTCGATGCCGGCTGCGTCGAGGCCTTGTTCGATGACCGCAGCGATGCCCGCCGGCACATCGAGGGTCGCTCGGGATTCGTTGCTTCGGGCGAGATCGACGGTGGGAGAGGTGATCGTGAGCCGCGACGGGCGGGTGTGGGGAACCGCCGCCGGATATGCGCCCATGCCGACGACCCGGCGAACGCCGAGCCGATCGACGAGGCCGATGGTCGCCTCGGTGAAGGTCCGCCAGTTGTGGTCGGGCTCGGCCCCGCTGAGGATCAAGGTGTCGTGGTCGTTCGCGTCGCGCCCGGCGGTGATCTCGATCGTCGGCCAGTCGATTCCGGCGTGGACGCCGTCGACGATGTGCATGATCGGTCGACGGGCCCGATGATCGAGCAGGCGTTCGGTGTCGAATCGGACCAATGGTTCGGCCCCGGTCACCTCGATCAGGTGGCGGGCCGCGTTGCCGGCCGACTGGCCGGCATCGATCCAGCCGTCGAAGTGCACGATGAGCACGGGATCGAGAAGGTCCGGTGTGCGCAGGACCGTGTAGAGGTCGGCGGGCTCGATGTCCTTCGTCATCCGCGAGCATTGGACCACGTTCCGCGGGCGAGCGTCGAGATGGGAATCGATCGCGGGTCCGCTACGTTGCACCACACGATGGCTGATGTAACCGATGCAACGTTCGAGAGCGAAGTGGTCGAACGGTCCAAGACCGTCCCGGTGGTGGTCGATCTCTGGGCCGAATGGTGCGGTCCGTGCAAACAGCTCGGTCCGATCCTCGAGAAGGTGATCGCGGCGACCGGTGGCCAGGTGGAACTGGCGAAGGTCGACGTCGACGCGAACCCCGCGGTCGGTCAGGCGTTCAAGGTCCAGTCGATCCCCGCGGTCTACGCGATGAAAGACGGCCAGATCGTCGACGGCTTCATGGGTGCCCAGCCCGAGGCCCAGGTCCAGGAGTTCGTCGACCGCCTCCTGCTCACCTCCGAGCAGAGCGAGCTCGAACGACTGATCGAGGCCGGTGACGAGGCGTCACTGCGCAAAGCGCTGGAGATCGAGTCCGACAATCCGGCCGCGGTCACCGCCCTCGCGTCGATCCTCGTCGAGCGGGGAGACACCGACGCCGGTTTGGCCCTGCTCGAACGGGTTCCGGAGTCGGCCGAGACCCGCCGGATCATCGCGTTGGCCCGCACCGGCGGCGTCGGCGACGACGTGGAGACTACCCTCGCCGAACTGCTGCCGACCGTGAAGACCGACGAGGACGCCCGCCAGCGATTCGTCGACCTCCTCGAGGTGCTCGGGCCTGACGATCCCCGAGCTGCCGAGTGGCGTCGTCGACTCAGCACCGCGCTGTTCTGAGCGCCCGCGGCCGACTCCGGTCGCTAGGGTGGATCCCGTCGCCACTTCCCCCGTGACCCTCGTGGAGAGGCGCGGTCGTGGAAGTGCGGCGCAGGACAACGGAATGGGTCGAGTCGATGGCGGATCGACTCGGGGTGACGGCGTGGTCGTTCGTCGTGGGATGCGTGGCCGTGCTCGCGGCCGGTCTCGGCGGCTGGTGGGCCTTTGCGGCGCCGGCGCCGCCACCGGTCGAACAGATCCTCCCGCGGGTCGCCGATTCGGTGTCGATCGGCGTCGCGTCGACGGCGCCGGTGGCCGACGAGTCTTCGCTGGTGGTGGACGTCGCCGGTTCGGTCGTGCGGCCCGGCGTCCACGAGTTGCCGGTCGGCTCGCGGGTCGTCGACGCGATCGAAGCGGCGGGCGGGCTCACCGCCGACGCCGACCGGGCACGGCTCAACCTCGCGGCGCCGGTGGCGGACGGACAGCGGGTCTGGGTTCCACGCGTCGGTGAAGAGGAGCCACCGGTCGAACCGCTGATCGGCGGCGGGGTGGGCACGGCCGGCGCCCCGCGCGGACCCGTCAACCTCAACACCGCCGACGCCGCGGCGCTCGAGACGCTGCCCGGTGTGGGCCCCAGCATCGCCGCGTCGATCATCGCGTTCCGCGAGCAGGAGGGCCCCTACGAGCGGGTCGACGACCTGCTCGAGGTCGCCGGCATCGGGCCGTCCCGGCTGGCCCAACTCGCCGACCTGGTGACGGTGTGAGGGCCCACCTCGTGTTGGCCGGGGCGGTGGCCGGTGCCTGGTTCGCGCTTGGCGTCCACTGGTGGCTTCCGGCCGGAGCGGCGTTGGTCGCGGTGCGACTCCGACGACACCGACGGGTCGGCGCGGCCGCGTTGTGCGTCGTGGTCGCGTTGACCGCCGGCTTTGCGGCCACGCGGGCCCGGGCCGCGCTGGACTTCCCCGAGGCGGGGCCGTTCGACGCGTGGGTCACCCTCGTCGACGACCCGAGGCCGAGCGGGCCGGTGGGCGTCCGGGTGACGGTCCGGGTCGAGGGCCGACGTCTGACCGCGAGCGCCCACGGTCCGGTGGCAGGTCGGCTCGACGACGCGCTCTCCGGCGAACGACTCCGGCTGGTCGGCACCGTGCGGCCGGTCTCGGCGGGGGACCAACGGGCGATCGTTCGCCACGTCGTGGGTCGGATCTCGGTCGCCGAGGTGGCCGGACGGTCGCCGGCGTCGCCGATCGCCCGGTTCGCGAACACGATCCGCCGCACGCTCGCCCGGGGCGCCGAATCGCTCGACCGCTCCGAGCGACCCTTGTTTCTCGGAATGGTCATCGGCGACGATCGCGGCCAGTCGGCGGTCACCGCCGACGATTTCCGGGCTGCCGGGCTCGGACATCTTCTCGTGGTGTCGGGCCAGAACGTCGCCTTCGTGCTGGCGGTGGCGATGCCGGTCGTCGGGCGGTTTCGCCCTGCGGGCCGGGCCCTGTCGCTGTTCGTGATCCTCGGCGTCTTCGCGATGTTGACCAGATTCGAGCCGTCGGTGCTCCGAGCGACCGCCATGGCGGGTGTCGGCATCGGGTCGGCGGCCCTCGGTCGGCCCGTCGACGGACGGGCCGCGTTGTCGTGGGCCTGCGTGGGGCTGCTCGTCATCGACCCGTTCCTGGTGCGCTCGGTGGCGTTTCAGTTGTCCGCGGCGGCGACCGGGGGCATCGTCTGGCTGGGAACCCCTCTGGCCGATCGCCTCCCGGGGCCGGGATGGTTGCGGGTCCCGCTCTCGACGACGGCCGCCGCCCAGCTCGCAGTGTCGCCCGTGCTGGTCTCCATCTTCGGACCGATCCCCCTCGCGTCCCTGCCCGCGAACCTGCTGGCCGGGCCCGCGAGCGGCTTCGTGATGATCTGGGGCTCCACCGGTGGACTGGTCGCCGGGCTTCTCGGGGGTCTCCCGGCCCGTCTCATCCATCTCCCGACCCGGGCCCTCCTGTGGTGGGTCGACGGCATCGCCGCCCAGGCCGCGGCGGCACCGGCTGCGACGCTCGGGGCCGGAGCGCTGGTCGTTCTCGGTGGGCTCGTCGTGATCGCCGTGCTCGTGCCCGAGCCGTCGCCGCTGGGGTTCGTCCTCGCGGTCGGGGCCGTCGTCGTGTTGTCGACGGCGGTGATGAACGCGCCGGCGGCGGTCCCCGGTGGTCGTTTCGGCGGAGACGGCATCATCGTGTGGCAGACCACGGCGGGCAGCGTCGTGGTGCTCGACGATCCGGGTGCGCCCCGAGCCGTGCTCGAACGGATCCGGATCGGCGGTGCGTCCCGGCCGGCCCTGGTCGTCGCCCTCGACGGCGACCGAGCCGATGCCGAGGTCGTGCTCGCGTTGGTGGACCGCTACGGCGCGCTGGCGATCGCGGCCCCTCCGCTGCACCGGGTCCCCGGCGCTCGAACGGTCGTCGTCGGTCAGAGGATCGCGGTCGCCGACCTCCAGATCGTGGTGGCCCAGGTCGAGCCCCGGCTCCGGGTCGTCGTCGAGCCGGGTGCCGTTTGAGACGATCGTGCGCGTCGTACACCGGCGGTAGGGTCGAGCCGATGTTCCTGGACCTGGGCACCACCCGCTTCGACATCACCACCCGGGCCCTGGTCATGGGCATCTTGAATCGCACACCCGACTCGTTCTACGACGGAGGCCGCTACTGGGACTTCGACGACTTTCTCGCCAGAGCCGCACGTCTGGTCGACGACGGCGCCGACTTCCTCGACGTCGGCGGGGTGAAGGCCGGTCCCGGTCCCGAGGTCACGCCGCAAGAGGAGATCGAGCGGGTCGTTCCAGCCGTGGAGGCGTTGCGAGCCCGTTTCGACCTGCCGATCTCGGTCGACACGTTCCGCGCGTCGGTGTTGGACGAAGCGCTCTCGGCCGGGGCCTCGGTGGGCAACGACATCAGCGGTTTCGCCGACCCCGGGTATCTGCCGGTGGCCGCAGCCCACGGCGCGTCGGTGGTCGCGACACATGTGCGAATCGGTCCGCGCATCCCCGACCCCGAGCCGATCTACGGCGACCTGCGGGCCGATGTCGTCGGATTCCTGCGAACCCGGGCCGAGGCGGCGCGGGCCGCGGGGATCGCCCGTGAACGAATCATGATCGATGCCGGGCTCGACCTCGGCAAGACCCCGGAGATGTCCGCGGAACTGCTTCGCCACAGCGACGACCTCGTCGAATTGGGTTACCCGGTGTTCCTGTCGGCGTCGAACAAGGGGTTTCTCGGCGTGCTAGCCGGTGTCGAGGTCGACGAGCGCCGCGACGCGACGTTCGCGGCCCACGCGCTGGGGATCGCGCTGGGCTGCCGGGTGCTTCGAGCCCACGACGTCGGCGGCAATCGGCGGATCGCCGACACGATGAGCGCCGTGCTCTCCCATCGGCGAGGCTGACGTCGTGCGCATCCACCTCATCATCGGCGACGATCCGGTTCTGATCGGGGAGGCCGTCACCTCGGTGATCGACGATCTCGTCGGCGACGGCGACCGTTCCCTGATGCTCGAAACCTTGACCGAGCACGACTACCGGAGCGACGACGGCCGCCACGAGCCGCGACGGCTCATCGACGCATCCCGCACGCCGCCGTTTCTCACCGATCGCCGGGTCGTCGTCGGCCGCCATGTCAGTCGGTTCAGTCGCAAGGCCGACTACGCGCCGCTGGTGGTGATGCTCGGCGAACCGATCGACACCACCGACCTGGTGCTCGTGTGGGAGAAGGGCGTCGATCCGAAGGTCGACAAGATGCCGTCACTGCCGAAGGCGTTGAGAGAGGCCGTCGAGGTCGCCGGGGGAGTGGTCGTGAAGACGGCGGCGGGCCGCGGCAAGGACGCCGCGGTGTGGCTGCGGGATCAGCTCGGGTCCTCGACGCTCGACTTCGAGCGTCCCGCGGTCACCGCGCTCGAAGAGCTGATCGGCGACTACCGCGGGCGGGTCGTCGGCATCCTGCGCACCCTGGAAGGGGCGTTGGGCGAGGGCGCGACCGTGACTGCCGCCCACATCGCGACCTACGGCGGAGAGAAGGGGGGCACGGTTCCGTGGGCCCTCGATGACGCGATCGACAAGGGCGACGTGGCCGAGGCGCTCGACGTGTTGACCCGCCTCATCCCCTACCAGGGGACCCCCACCGACCGAAACGGTGCCGCGTTCCGGCTGCTCTTCACCCTTCACAAACGCTACGCCAACATGTTGCGGCTCGACGGCGCCGGCGTCGCGTCCGACAAGGCGGCCGCCGAGCTCTTGGGCATGAAGGGTTCGACCTTCCCGGCGAAGAAGGCACGACAACAGGGTCGGGTGCTCGGCCCGGAGCGTCTCACCCGGGCCATCGAACTGTTGGCGGAGGCCGACCTTCAGCTACGGGGCACGGTCGACTGGCCGGCCGAGCTGGTGATGGAGGTGCTGGTCGCCCGCCTCGCGAGCCTCTCGCAACGACGCTGAACGTCGGCTCAGCTGCTCGCGGCGAGCTTTCGAGCGAGGCGGCTCTTGCGTCGAGCTGCGGTGTTCTTGTGAAGCACGCCCTTTTGAGCCGCCTTGTCGATTCGCTTGATCGCGGCCCGGACCGCGTCGTCGGCGTTCTCACCCTCCTCGAGGGCGGCGAGGGCCGTCTTGGTCCGGGTGTGGAGTTCCGAACGAACCTTGCGGTTGCGGAGGTTGCGCTTCTCGGTCTGCCGATTGCGCTTGATCTGCGACTTGATGTTTGCCACGACTACCTGCTGGTCATCACGAGAGTACGAACGAGGAAGCGTATCGGGTGGCGGGGCGAGTTCGCACCGCTACCCGTTCGCCTCTGAACGAGCGGCCCGGTCGGTAACGTCTCAGGCAGCATGGACCTCAAGCGCATCCGCAACACGTCGATCATCGCCCACATCGACCATGGGAAGTCGACGTTGGCCGACCGGATGCTCGAGCTCACCGGCGCGGTCGACGTCCGCGACATGCGAGCCCAATATCTCGATTCGATGGATCTCGAGCGGGAGCGGGGCATCACCATCAAGCTCCAATCGGTCCGCCTCGAATGGGACGGTCACATCATCAACCTCATCGACACGCCCGGCCATGTCGACTTCGGCTACGAGGTCAGCCGCTCCCTGGCCGCCTGCGAGAGCGTGATCCTCGTCGTCGACGCCTCCCAGGGGATAGAGGCCCAGACGCTGGCCAACTGCTATCTCGCGATGGAGAGTGACCTCGACATCGTCGCCTGCCTCAACAAGATCGACCTTCCGGCGGCCGAGCCCGACAAGTACGCCGCGGAGATCGAGCAGGTGCTCGGCATCCCGGCCGACGAGATCCTCAAGATCTCGGCCAAGACAGGCGAAGGAGTGTCCGAGCTCCTCGACGCGGTCGTCGCCACCACTCCGGCGCCGGTCGGTGACGCCGACGCGCCACTGCAGGCCCTCATCTTCGATTCCCACTTCGATCAGTACCGGGGGGTCGTGTCCTCGATCCGGGTGATGAACGGCATCTTGTCGACCGACACCAAGCTGCGCTTCATGCACGCGGGGACGACCCACGAGCCCGACGAGATCGGGGTGCGCACGCCCGACAGCACCCCGGTCGATCAGCTCGGACCGGGCGAGACCGGCTATCTGATCGCCGGAATCAAAGACGTGGGAGAGGCCCGGTCGGGTGAGACGGTCACGACCGAACGGGGCGGCGCCGACGAGGCGCTCGAGGGATATGCCGAACCCAAGCCGATGGTCTTCTCGGGCCTGTACCCGATCGACGGCGACGAGTTCACCGATCTACGCGAGGCGCTCGAGAAGCTGCGCCTCAACGACTCGAGCTTCACATACGAGCCCGAGACGTCGGGTGCGCTCGGCTTCGGTTTCCGGTGCGGATTCCTGGGTCTGCTCCACATGGAGATCGTGAGAGAGCGACTCGAGCGCGAGTTCAGCCTGTCGCTCATCTCGACGGCCCCGTCGGTGGAGTATCACGTCACCCGCACCGATGGCGTCGAGGTTGTCGTGTCGAACCCGTCCGAGCTCCCTCCCGCCGGGGAGATCCAGTCGATCGCCGAGCCCTACCTGAAGGCGAGCGTGCTCACCCCCACCGACTACACCGGCACGATCATGGATCTGTGCCAGACCCGGCGGGGCGAGCTCGAGAAGATCGAGTACCTGTCGCCCGAACGGGTCGAGATCCACTATCGGCTCCCGCTCGCCGAGGTCGTGATCGACTTCTTCGACCAGCTGAAGAGCCGAACCCAGGGATACGCGAGCCTCGACTACGAGCCGGCCGGCTACGCGGTCGACAGCCTCGTTCGCGTCGACATCTTGTTGCACGGCGACCCGGTCGACGCCTTCAGCGCGATCGTCCACAAGGACAAGGCCTACGCGTACGGCAAGAAGATGGCCGACAAGCTCAAGGAGTTGATCCCCCGCCAGCAGTTCGAAGTGCCGATCCAGGCAGCGATCGGTGGAAAGATCATCGCCCGAACGACGGTGCGGGCGTTTCGCAAGGACGTCACCGAGAAGCTCTACGGCGGCGACGTGACCCGCAAGAACAAGCTGCTCAAGAAGCAGAAGGAGGGCAAGAAGCGGATGAAGTCGATCGGCCGGGTCGACATCCCCCAAGAGGCGTTCATCTCGGCGCTGCAACTCGACGACTGAGGCTCGTCTCACCCGACGTGGCCGCTAGCCTTGGAGAGATGCTCGACGATCGCAAAGCCGCCATCTTGTCGGCGGTGGTCCAGGAGTACATCGAAACCGCACAGCCGGTCGGGTCGGGGAAGGTCTCCGCCACGCCGGGAGTCGCCGTCTCCTCGGCCACCGTCCGCAACGAGATGGCCGCGCTCGAAGAACAGGGGTTCTTGACGCAACCCCACACCAGCGCGGGCCGGATTCCCACCGACAAGGGATACCGGTTTTTCGTCGACCGCCTTCGTGATCTCGAGCCCGCGTTGGTCGCGTCGGATCGGGGACGGGTCAAGGAGTTCTTCGAGGCGGTCAACGGGGAGTTCGAGTCGACCCTGGCGCGAACGTCCGACCTCCTGACCGCCCTCACCGACTGCGCGGCCGTCGTCGTCGGGCCGAACGCGGCGGTGGCGACGATCCGTTCGACCCAGCTGGTCGATCTCTCTGCCCACGTGGCGATGGTCGTCGCGGTGATGTCCAACGGTGCGGTCGAGAAGCGCACGGTCGAGGTGGCGACGGAGCTCAACCCCGCGATCGTCGACGACGCGGGACGGCGCCTCGCGGCCGCGGTCGAGGGAAAGACCCTGGCCGAGTTGCAGCTCGACGACGGTGGACCGGCCGATCCGCTGCTCACCGCCGCCCTCGTCGCGTTGCGTGAGGCCGGCCGTGATGCCGAGGTCTATGTCGGAGGGGCGTCTCGTGTCGCCTCCGCCTTCGAGGCGGTCGAACAGGTTCGCGACATCCTGACAATTCTCGAACAGCAGATCGTCGTCGTCTCGTTGATCAGCGATGTGCTCGACCGTGGTATGCGGGTCGCGATCGGCGAGGAGACCGGGGTCGAGCCGTTGGCCGAGTGCTCGCTCGTGGTCGCGCCGTACACGATCGAAGGTGAGGTGGCGGGCACGATCGGCGTGCTCGGCCCGACCCGGATGGACTACAGCCAGGCCCTCGCGGCAGTGGCCGTGGTGAGTCGACGACTCGGTAGTGTGCTGGGCGAGGGCTGATGGCTGACCACTACGAGACGCTCGGCGTCGACCGCAACGCGACCGACGAGGAGATCAAGCGGGCCTACAAGAAGCTGGCCCGCTCCTTTCATCCCGATCTGAATCCCGGCGATGCCACCGCCGAGGCCCGGTTCAAGGAGATCAGCGCGGCCTACGAGGTGTTGTCGGACCCCGAGCGGCGCAGCCGATTCGATCGATTCGGTACCGACCAGCCCCAGGGGGGCGATTTCGGGGCCGGACTCGGCGACATCTTCGAGGCGTTCTTCGGGGGTGGCATGGGTTTCGGCACCGGTGCCCGCGGACGAAGCGGACCGCCTCGCGGCGAGGATCTCGAGGCCCACGTCGATCTCGATCTGGAGGACATCGTGTTCGGCGGTGAACGTGAGGTCGCGATTCGTACCGCGGTGCGGTGCGAGCCGTGCGACGGCACCGGCGCCGCGGTGGGCACATCGCCGTCCACGTGTTCGGAGTGTGGCGGGTCGGGCCAGGTTCGGCGGGTGCGGCAGTCGGTGCTGGGACAGATGGTCACCGCGAGTGCCTGCGGGGCGTGCGGCGGGCTCGGTGAGGTCATCGAGACACCCTGTGGCATGTGCGACGGCCAGGGACGCACGATCGAGCAACGCACCTACAGCGTGGAGATCCCGGCCGGCGTCGACGACGGGTCCACGCTGCGCCTCTCCGGACGGGGGGCGGCGGGCCCGCGCGGAGGGGGGAACGGCGATCTCTACGTGCACGTCCGGGTGCGGCCCCATCCGGTGTTTCGTCGCGACGGCGACGATCTGGTGCACGAGCTGCACATCCCGTTCACCCAGGCAACCCTGGGTGCGCACATCGAGTACGAGACGCTCGACGGGCGGGAGGACCTGGTCATCCCGCGGGGAACGGAGTCGGGCACCGTCTTTCGTCTTCGCGGGCGAGGTGTCCCCCACGTCCGCGGCCGCGGCCGCGGCGATCTCCGGGTCGGGATCGTGGTCGAGGTCCCCGATCAGCTCGACGAGACCCAAGAGGATCTGCTCCGCCAGTTCGCCGCGGTGCGTGGTGAGGAGGTCGCGGAGACCGACCAGGGGTTCTTCTCCCGGATCAAGTCGGCGTTCACGTGAGCGGCGGCGATCCGGCGCCCGACGGATCGCACGGCCCCCACGTGCTCGTGGACGACGTCGATCGTCCCGAGCTGGCCGACGACGACCGGCACCATCTCGAACGGGTGCGGCGGGTCCGACGCGGCGATCCGATCACGGTCGGTGACGGCGCCGGTCGGTGGCGTCCCTGTCTCATGGATTCCCGACCGGAGCCGGCCGGCGAGGTTCGCGAGGTCACCCGTCCGACGCCGGAGCTCGCCGTCGGATTCGCCCTCCTCAAGGGTGGTCGACCCGAGCTCGTCGTGCAGAAGCTCACCGAGTTGGGCATCGACCGCATCGTTCCGTTCACCTCGTCTCGTTCCGTGGTTCGTTGGGAGCCCGACCGGGCGGCCCGCAACACCGAACGGCTTCGCCGGGTCGCCCGAGAGGCCGTGATGCAATGCCGGCGGGCGTGGCTGCCGGAGGTCGAGCCGGTTGCGGCGTTCACGGAGTTGGCCACTCGCCCCGGGGTCGCGTTGGCCGACCTCTCCGGCGATCTTTCGAGTCTGCGCACGCCGTTCGTGCTCATCGGGCCCGAAGGCGGGTGGGCACCCGAGGAACGGGCGCTCGATCTTCCCCGGGTGCGCGTGTCCGACGCCGTTTTGCGAGCCGAGACGGCGGCGATCGCGACGGGCGTTCTTCTCGGTGTCCGGCGGGCACAACCACGCTGAATGGTGGCTTTGGCCAGTTGGCGTTGCCCTCATGGGCCATATGGCATAGGGTCGCCGTTCACGGTGCGTAACCACGGGGTCTCTCGACGTGGGTACCTGCTTCGCGGGGAAGGTTAGAGGCGAATGACAGATTCGAACTTGGCGCAGGACTACAGCAAACGCGTCGGAGAGCGTTTGCGGGCGATCCGACGTCAGAAGCGGCTCTCACTCCAAGAGGTCGAGGCGGCATCGACCCAGGAGTTCAAGGCGTCGGTGTTGGGGGCCTACGAGCGCGGGGAACGGGCGATCTCGGTGCCGAGACTGCAACGGCTCGCCCGCTTCTACAACGTCCCGGTCGACCAGCTGCTGCCGGCCGACGTCGGCCCGAGCTTCGGGCTCGCCCCATCGGCGGAGACCGTCATCGATCTCACCGATCGCCCCGGTCGGCGTGAGGGGGAGTCGATCACCATCGACTTGACCCGCCTCGAGAAGCTCTCGGGCCCCGAGGCGGAGATGCTCAATCGCTACCTCACCATGATCCAGGTCCAACGTCAGGACTTCAACGGGCGGGTGCTCACCATCCGGTCGAGCGATCTCCAGGCGCTCGCGGCGATCCTCGGCACGGGCGTCGACGGCGCCGGCCCCCGACTCGACGACCTCGGTCTGAGCTACCAGTCCTGAGCCTCATTCCGGCAAAACGATCTCCATCCCCGGCCGGATCAGGTCGGGGTTGTCGCCGACCACGGACCGGTTGGCATCGATGAGGCGTCGCCAGTAGCGCTCGATGCGGCGGGTGGTTGGTTCGACGCCGCGATCGGCGAGCGTCTCCTCGGCGATGTGCCAGAGGTGATCGCCGGGCTCGACGATCCAGCGATCGTCGTTCGCCGTCGGGGGGGTTCGGGTCGGTCGGGGCGGTGAATCCGACACCGGTGTCGGCGGGTTCGGGGTCGACCACGCCGAGATCGATCAGGATCGGAGGGGCGGCATCGGGGGACGGTCTGCGCGCCGAGGGGCCGAGATCGGCGAGAACCGGGAGCGGAGCCGAGTCGTGTTCCGCGGCCGACGCGTTCGAGATCGGGTCGTTGGCGATGCCGATCAGGATCGACGCGGTGACGAGCCGGCGAAGCGGGGTGGGCGAGAGCCGCCGCCAGATTCGCGACGGTGTCGCCCATGGGCCGAGCGCGGCCACGAGCGCGAGTGTGGCCAGCCCGCCGGCCAGGATCGCCATCGCCGACCCGATGAGACGCACGACGATGATCGCCGCAGCGGCGGTCTCGGTCCGGGCCCACCACTCGCGCCCGTCCGCCAGGTCGCGGGGCACGACGTCTGGATCCGGGAGCAGCCAGATCAGGGCGGCGACGGCACCGGCGGCGAGCAGCAGGGACCGCAGGATCGTGGGCTCGGCGGTTCGAGCGGCAGGTTCGGTCATGGGAGCTCCGGCGTGAAAAGGGTCGAACCCCGGGGGTGGACGACACGAAGTCGATCGCAGCCGTCGACTTCGATGCGTTGCAGATCGGTGGCACCGGCGACTCGCATCGTCGCGGTCGCCGTGAGCGATGTGTCCGGCTCGGGCCACTCCGGGAAGATCGAGACTCGGTCCAGTCGGGTCTCGAGCAGCGCGGGGGTGGCGGTTCCGTCGCAGTTCCAATCACCGACGATGGCGATGTCGCCGACTCGTCCGACCCCGAAACGCCGCCCGTCGTGAACGAGGACCAGGGGATCGGCGGCGACCGGGGCGCTCGGAGGTGGCGGCGCGTCGGGGGCCTGGGGCGCCGACGACTCGGGGGTCGTCCCGCGGGGCGCCGATGGGTCGGGAATCGGGGGCCGGGCAGCCGCGAGCGGGTCGCGATCAGGAGGCGGCGCAGCGGTTGGGCCGGAGCGGGCCATGCCCAGCCCGGCGATCGCCGCGACGACGAGGACGACCACGGCCGGTGCCGCGGCGCGGCGAAGGTTCGGCCGAGGGAGACGCCGGTTGCCCGGTTCGGGGGCTCGCAACCCCCGGAGTCGTGTCGCGAGGTCGTGGGCGGTGAGGCTGCCGGTGCGCGCCGCCGCGGCGAGACGATCGAGCTCTTCTCCGAGCTCGGTCGGTGCTCCCGGGCGGAGGTGTGTGATCAGTCCCGCGAGCCCGGCGAGGTCTTCGGTCCGGTTCGGTTCGTCGGCTTCGCCGGCATCGGCGAAGCCGCAGAGCACGGGTCGGCGCGTCGAGGAGACGAGGACGTGGTCCGGCGACAGCGCCCGGTGTGCGGTTCCGGCGTCGTGGAGCGCACCGATCGTGGCCGAGATCGTGGCAAGACCGTCGATGATGGTCGCGCCCGTGGACGGGGGTCGTCGCTGCCAGCTGTCGGTCCCCGTGTACTCGAAGACGAGCTCGACGGGGTCGTCGTCGCGGAACTCGACGACTCGGACCACGCCGGGATGTTCCAGACGGCCGAGGATCTCTGCCTCGCGGCGGAGCCGCTCGGCATCGTCGGCGCGGGCCCGCTTCACGGCCACCAGTCGATCGCCGCGGCGCGAGACCGTCACGTCGTTCATGGAGTTCGTATCACGTTCACCATAGATCACTGAGATAACATGAAACATATTGGAACGCAAGTCAGGGTGGTGCGAGGTCACCTCTGGCCCGCTCGACACGACCGGTAGCCTCAGGAGATGTCGTCGCCCCGAGTCGTTGCGGTCGAGCCGGGTTCGCCGGCATCTCGTGCCGGCCTTCGTGTCGGTGACGAGATCCGCGCCGTCGCCGGCGAGATCCCACGCGACGTCATCCGCTGGCAGTTCCTGACCGACGAGCCCGAGGTGCGTTTCTCCATCGACCGCGATGGAGACCGCATGCACGCCACGGTGTCGAAGGCCGCGGGAGAACCGCTCGGGGTCGAAGTCCACGCGGCGATCTTCGACAAGGTGCAGACCTGCGACAACCACTGCGAGTTCTGCTTCATCCACCAGCTTCCGAAGGGAATGCGCCGGTCGCTCTACCTGAAGGACGACGACTACCGATTGTCATTCCTCTACGGGAACTTCACCACCCTGACGCGATTCACCGAGCTCGATCTGGAGCGGGTGATCACCGAGCGACTGTCGCCCCTCCACGTGTCGATCCACGCCACCGATCCCGAGATCCGAGCCGACATCCTCCGCAACCGTCGCGGTGCGGTGTCGCTGCGGTGGTTGCGGGCCCTGCTCGACGCGGACATCGAAGTGCACGGCCAGGTGGTCGTCTGTCCCGGCCTGAACGACGCCGACGTCCTCGACGACACGCTGGCCGGCGTGCTCGAACGCTTTCCCGAGTTGGCGACGGTCTGTGTCGTTCCTCTGGGCGTGTCGCAGTTCAACACCGAGCAACGGATGCGTCCGCACACCATCGACGAAGCTCGCCGGATCGTCGACTTGGTCGACGAGTGGCAGGGGATCTTCCTCGACACCCTCGGTCGACGGCTGGTCTTCGCGGCCGACGAGTACTATCTGCTCGCCGGGGTGCCGTTCCCTGCCGCGGACACCTACGACGACTTCCCGATGCACGAGGACGGCATCGGGATGGCCCGCACGCTGGAGTCCGAGTTCCACGACCCCGACGCCGCTCCCGGCGATTCCCGATCAGGATTCTTCGCCTGGGTCGACGGCGCACCGGCCGATGGGTATCGGGCACCGCGGCAGGGATCGGCGGCCGACGTCGTCGCCGGTGCCGGTTCGGTCGGTACCGGCGCCCCGGTGATGCTCTCGCCGCGTCGGGGCGCCCCGGTGGGCGTGCTCACGGGCACGCTGGGGGCGCCGATCCTCGAGCCGCTCGTCGCGGCGACGGGCCGCGACGATGTGCGGGTGATCCCGGTTCCCAACGACTTCTTCGGCGGCAACATCGGCGTCAGCGGGCTCATGGTCGGTGAGGATCTCGCCCGGGTGCTCGACGACGAACCCGTCGGACATCGCTACCTGCTGCCCGACGTGTGTCTCAGCCGCGGCGTGTTCCTCGACGGCGTCCGGCCCGAGGATCTCCCGCGCCCCGTCGAAGTGATCCCCACCGACGGGGCCGCACTGCGCCGCGCGCTGCGAGGAGCGCGGACATGAGCCTCCCCGTCGTCGCCATCGTGGGTCGCCCGAACGTCGGCAAGTCCACGCTCGTCAACCGCATCATCGGCCGCCGCGAGACCATCGTCGAAGAACGTCCCGGCGTCACCCGGGACCGCAAGGAGGTCGACGCAGAATGGCTCGGCCATCACTTCCGGCTCATCGACACCGGCGGTTGGATGCTCGGTGGCGATTCGCTCGACGACAAGGTGACCGCCCAGAGTGAACAGGCGATGACCGAAGCCGATGTCGTGCTGCTGGTCCTCGACGCCACAGTCGGTGTCACCCCCGAGGACGAACAGGTCGCGAGACAGCTGCGCCGGGCGTCGACCCCGGTCCTCGTCGTGGCCAACAAGGTCGACGACTCGAGCCACGAGGCCGGCATCTGGGATCTCCTCGGCCTCGGCATGGGAGATCCGTTCCCGGTCAGCGCCCTCCACGGCATCGGAACCGGAGATCTTCTCGACGCGTTGGTGGCGGCACTTCCGGAAGGGTCCCACCAGCCGGAGGCCGCCCCGGCGCTTCCCGACGACCACGACGAGATGTTCGCCGTCACCCTCGTCGGACGACCCAACGTCGGCAAGTCGACCCTTTTCAATCGCCTCATCGGTGAGGAACGGGCCGTCGTGCATGATCGCCCCGGCACCACCAGAGACGCGATCGACACCGTCGTGGAGACCGCGAGTGGACCGATCAAGTTCATCGACACGGCGGGGATGCGGCGCAAGGCCCGCATCGACGAGGACACCGAGTACTACTCCTTGGTCC
Source organism: Actinomycetes bacterium (assembly GCA_024276495.1). Classification (GTDB taxonomy): domain Bacteria; phylum Actinomycetota; class Acidimicrobiia; order Acidimicrobiales; family Aldehydirespiratoraceae; genus JAJRXC01. Next base: position 71,325 of record JAJRXC010000023.1, on the reverse strand, counting down.
GGGCGCTGAAGGCCGTCGACTCCTCCGACGTCGCCCTGCTCGTGATCGACGCGACGATCGGGGTCACCCATCAGGATCAGCGCCTCGCCGAACGGGTCGACGGTGCCGGTTGCCCGATCGTGGTCCTGTTGAACAAGTGGGAGCTTCTCGACACGGAGGCCCGCGAGAAGATCGGCGTCGACGTCGAACGGAAGCTCGCGTTCCTCGGCGACCCGCCGGTGCTTCGGATCAGCGCCCTGACCGGAAAGGGAGTGGATCGGCTCTGGCCTGCGCTCCGGACCGCGGTGGGGGAGTACCGGACCCGGATTCCGACCCGTGATGTGAACAAGGCGATCCGTGCCGCGCAGGCCGCGCAGCCCGCGCCCCACGGTGCGAGGGTGCTCTACGCCACCCAGGGGGCGACCGATCCGCCCACGTTCACCTTGTTCGCGAACCGCGAAGTGCCGACGACCTACCTAAGGTATCTCGAACGGTCACTCAGAGAGACATTTTCGCTTGGATCCACTCCGATCAAGCTGCGCGTCCGAAAGCGCAGCGACTGACCGCTACCATGCGGTGACCGGTTCGCCGATGCCCCCGATCCCACGGATACCCGAGGAGGCGTGATGAGCACCATCGTTCTCGGCATTCTTGCCCTCGTCGCCGCCGCCACCGCCGGCGTCTACGCCCATTCCGCGCGGCTCCGTCTGCGGCTCGTGCACCTCGTGGAGAGCGACGCGACCGTCGACGTCGAGGGTCACTCGCTCGCCTTCGCCTCCTATCGCAAGGAGGCCCACACCTCGATCGTCTACGGCCTGATCGCGATCGCCGCGGCGATCGTCGCGTTCGTCGACGGCACGGCGATCACCTCTGTGTTCGGCGTGCTCATCCTTCCCGCCATCGCCGCGTTGTGGTGGTCTCGGGGATCGAGTCGTGAGGCCCGGATGGCCCGCAACCGCTACGACATCGAACGGCGCGCCGGTGAGGCGCTCGAGCAGGAGCAGCTCGCGCCGAAGGCGTGGGCGGCCCGGTTGGCTCCCGAGGAAGTCCCGGACTTCAGCGGTTTCGAGATCGGCCGGGTCTACCAGGCGGGCTCGGGCCTGATGGCCGGCGACTTCTTCGACGTCCACCGGGTCGGCCCCACCCGGGTCGCAGCGGTGATCGGGGATGTGGCCGGTCACGGCATCGAGTCGTCGATCACGGCCTTTCAGGCCAAGTATCTGCTCCGGGTCTTCCTCCGCCAGTTCCGCGACCCGGCTCAGGCCTTCGAGGAGCTCAACGCCCAGCTCGCGGCCGGCGATCGCGACGAGGAGTTCATCTCCGCGGCGGTGATCGTGTTCGACACCGAAGCCGGCACCTTGCGCTACGCGTCGGCCGGGCACCCCGCGGTGTTCCTGTTCCAGGAGGAGGGAGTCGCCCCGTTGCGCTCCACCGGGCCGCTGTTGATGCTCGATCCCAGGGCGCAGTACTTCTCCCGCGAGATCCCGATGGAGAGCGGCGACCTCGTCGTGATGTACACCGATGGTCTCGCGGAGGCCCGCGCCAACGCGGGACTGTTCGGTGAGGAACGCATCATCAAGACGGCCGAGCGGGAGCTCAACGCACCGCCCGACGTGCTCTGCAAGGCACTGCTCGATGCCGCGAAGGACCATGCCGGCGGCGTGATCGAGGACGACACCGCGATCATGGCGATCCGGCGCGACTGACACGGGGTCGAGGGCTCTACGCTCCCCTGTGATGCCGTGGTGCGACCCGTGCGAGAAGAATTGGACACCGACGTCGCTTTCGGCTGACGGGACCTGCCCCGATTGTGGCGAGCCGGTGGAGGGAACCCCTGGCGTCGACCACGAACCCCGCGAGCACACGACCCCCTGGCATTGCTGGGTCGGCGTCGCCGCGGTGAGCATCTATCTCGGCTGGCGAGTCATCCAAGGCCTCCTCCTGCTTTTCTGACGCGTTGATCGCGTATGGCGCGACTGACGCGTCAGAAAAGCAGGGGTGAGCGCTATCGTCGTCACCGCCACGGGCTGTGGCGCAGCTTGGTTAGCGCGTCGGTCTGGGGGACCGAAGGTCGGAGGTTCAAATCCTCTCAGCCCGACCCCTGAGAATCCCCGCAATGGTGGGGATTCTCGCCGTTTTCAGGTGCCAGAGAGAGCGACCACATCGGCTCCGTGGACGCGGTTTGGACGCGAACCGTTTTCCGATGCGGCCCGGAACTGCTCGTCGAGAGCGTTCGTGAGTGTCTCGTCGAGGCCGGGCAGCAGCGAGCCGTACACGTCGAGGGTGACGGTGATCGAGCCGTGGCCCATTCGCTCCATGATCGCCCGAGGGTGGGCCCCTGCAGCGATCGCCGATGCTGCGGCGAAGTGGCGCAGATCGTGGAAGCGGCAGCTCAAACCCAGTCGTTCGCAGGCTGGCACGAAATGCCGGTGCCGAAAGTTCGAGTGCCGGATCGGCGATCCGTCCGAGTTGCTGAACACCAACGCGCCGCTGTCCGAGGCGACCGGTGCGATGTGGGCTATCAGCTCGTCGCGGATCGTGGCCGGGAGCGACACGGTTCGCGTGCGGCCGGATTTTGGTGTGCCTGACACGAGCTTGCCGTGGACCTCGGTGACTGATCTCCGGACGTGGATAGCTCCACGCATGGTGTCGATGTCGGCGACGGTGAGGCCGTACAGCTCGCCCGCTCGGAGCCCGGAGTAGCTCGCAAGCAAGATCAGGAGGCGGTGCTCAGCGTCGACCTCGTCCGCGAGGGCGTGGACCTCTTCGACCGTCGGGATGTTGAGGGGCTGGCGTTCGGCTGACGGTGCCTTGACCCTCGCAGCCGGCGACGACCGGATCATGTCGGATTCGATCGCGAACGTGAAAACCGCCTTCACCACGTTGAGCGCGTTTCGTACTGTCGATGCTGCGAGGTCGGTGCGATTCATCGAGGCGAGCCAGGATCGCACCATCGGTCGATCGACCGATCCGATCGGCATATTCCCGTAGGTCGCGAGGACGTGCCGGTCGAGCACGGAGCGGTAACCGGCGATCGTCGAGGGCTTCCCTCCGTGCACGTCGAGCCACTGCTCCGCGACTGCCCCGAAGTTGCGTTTCGCGGCCCTCGGGTCGACCCACTCACCGCGAATCATGTTCGCCTGTTCGACGCTGAGCCAGCGCTTCGCCTCATTCTTCGTATCGAACCGCTTCGAGCGCTCCTTGTGATCTGGACCTCGGTAGCGGGCCCTCCACTTGCCGTTCGCTTCTTGCTTGATCGCCACGTCAGGTCTCCTTCTCCTGGATGTGGGCGGCTAGGACCTCGACTGCCTTCGGCGTCAGGTGTCCTCCCTTTTGGCCGCGAGTTGTCGTCGGCAGATACCCGAGCTTGCGTGCTCGGCGGGTGCGTTCTCCGACGGCTGACTTACTGAGATTCAACCGTTCGGCCAGATCTTGCTGTGTTCCGCCTCGCTTGAAGTTCGCCACATAGTCAGCGGCGAACTCCGCCCACTTGATCGGGGGGAGACCCTTGCGCCCGGTCGGGCGTCGAGGTCTCACGTCTACTTCTGGGAAGTTGGGGACGAGCCAGGCGGGGTGCCCCGAAGTCAAGCTGTGAGCGATTTCCAGTGCTCCGACCGAGCGACCCATCGGGCCATCGGCACCGTTGAGGATCTCGATCAACGGAACTCGGCGCAGCATCGCCTTCGATAGCTCCTCTCTCGCGTTGGTGTACTTGGACGGCGATAGATCGAACCGTTCGGGTCGGCCTGTGGGATCGAGAAGCATCCGCACTGCCCACCCATCGAGCGGTGGGGCCGGGTCGGCTTCCACGAGAAACCCGTTGAGGTCGCCTTCGTCGTCCGCCAGGACTTCCACGCGGGTGTTTGGGTATCCCGCCTTCGCGTGAGGAGGGAGTTCCCGGAATGCACGTTTCTCTGCCATCTATGGATGATACGGCATCCATCCGCAATAGTCGGCATCGTCAGGAACAGAGGGAGAATTCGATGGACTCACCCCAGGAGTTTCTAAGCCCTGCCGAGCTAGCCGAGTGGCTTGGCGTGCCCCGCTCCACGATCTACGAGTGGCGCTACAGCGGCACCGGTCCTCCGGCAGTGAAGCTCGGCCGGCACGTGCGCTTCCGAATGGTGAACGTGCTGGCGTGGCTCGACGAGCGCGCCCAGGCCGACGCGGCAGCAAATCGCCGCTGAGAACCAGAACGGCCCCGAGAGCAGCAACTCCCGGAGCCGTGAAGACCAAATCCCCGAACCATCAAGAAACGGAGGCCAGGCCCGGAACTAATCCTAGTCCGGAAGGTGAACGACATGGAACCCCAGCAGGGCTGGACGAAATCTGCTCACTCAACCCTCAACGGGGACACAGCGGACGAATGCGGACCCCTCACGGGGCACCTCCGCCCTCCGGAGCAGCTCACCGACCGAGCCTCGACATCGAGGCCGGGAACACTGGGAGCCGGAGACCAGCGGCCGACGGATCTGATCCCTTCCGACGAAACAGGGGCTGTGGCTGGCCGAGTAACGGGGTCAGTTGGGAGATCGAGTGCGAGTGAGACACCCCCAAGAACATCCGACCACGGGCACACCTCTTCCGGTGCGTCCATAGGGAGAACTGTGTCCAAGAACGCCGAAGCCGAAGATGCGATGCATCTGGCCGCCCTCGACGCGGTCACGTACGTCATCGCCGGATGGCGCGCGTTCTGCACCGTCTACCCGCGTGAGCCGCTTGGGGACTGGGAGGTTCTGCAGTGGCTTCAGGCCAACGATCCCGAGTTCGCCAAGTATGTCCCTGGGCTTTTCGCCTATCGCGAGCTACAACAGCGACACCTTGGGGAACAGGTTGTCGAGGAAGCGACACAAATCCTTGAGGACGCGCAGTGAGTGCCGATACGGCCGCCGAGGCGCTTGCCGCAGGGGCGACCCACTGGCTCCTGGGTGCCCAAGCCGCGTTCGAGCTGGTGCACGGTCGAGCGGCCGTCGACTTTGCCGAAGTGCGCGACTGGGGCAAGGTCCACGATCCCGAAGGGCACGCGGCCGTCGAGCCTGGCCTGATCGAGCTCGCCCACCGCGCTCTGGAGCACGACCTCGGCGATCAAGTTGAGTCATGGCTCAACGAAAGGCCGCCGCGATGACGGTCCGCAAGCCCTGCCTCGCCTGCGGCCAGCCGACCACCGCGAGCCGATGCGTCGACTGCGCCCTGCCAGATCGCCGACCATCCGCAGCCAGCAGAGGATACGGCAGCCGGTGGCGACGCCTCAGCGTTCGTGCTCGTCGTTCTCAGCCGTGGTGCCAGGACTGCGGAGCAACCCAAGACCTCACCGCCGACCACCTCCGCTGGCCAGCCCGCTCCCTCGACGATCTCGCAGTCGTCTGCAGAAGCTGCAACAGCCGACGAGGAGCGACGCCACGCACACCCGAAGGCAGGGGGGACACCCTCAACCGATCCGCCCTGAGACCCGCCGTTCAGCCTTGGTCCGCATTACACACTCGGCTGGAGGTCGAATGAGGGCGGGTCCGAAGGTCGATCCGGTCGAATCGCTCGATTTGTCGGCACTTCCGGCGGGTGGGGCGGATCGTGTGCTCGGTTTCGTTGCTGAGTTTTGTCGGTTGCCGCATAGTCTGGAGGCGGGGGAGCGGTTGCGGCTGCGTGACTGGCAGGTCGACATTGTGCGGGGTTTGTTTGATGATCGGCCTCGGCAGGCGTTGATCACGATGGGCCGCAAGAACGGCAAGTCAGGGCTCGCGGCGTGTCTGGCGTTGTTCGGCTTGTTTGCCGATGCGGAGCAGGGCGAGGGCCGGTCGGTGGTGATTGTGTCGACCGATGAACGCACGGCGAAGCATCTGTTCGATACGTGTGCTCGGATGGTCGAACTCGACGCCCGGCTGTTCGGCTGCTGTCAGGTCTTCCAGAAGCGGATTCTGCATCCGGCTTCGGGGTCGTCGTTGGAGGTGCTCCCGGCGACGGCCGCTCGGTTGCAGGGCCGCAATCCGACCATGGCGATTGCTGACGAAGTTCACGAAGTCGACGAGGCCGTGTGGGACGCCATGGCCCTCGCGACCGGGACGCGACCGGCTCCGCTGATCCTCGGGTTGACGACAGCGGGCGGCGATCGCGACTCGCTTCTCTGGCGTCTGCTGGAGAAGGGACGCGCTGGTGACGCGTCGATTCGGTTGTGGGAATGGTCAGCTCCGCCCGGAGCGGACGTGCGTGATGAGTCGGCGTGGGCAGCAGCCAATCCCGGCCTTGGCGACATTTTGGCGGTCGAGCATCTCCGCACCGTCGTCGAGACAACCCGCGAGGCGGTCTTTCGCCGCTACCACATGAACGAGTGGACCGGCGTGCTCGATGCTTGGCTGCCGTGGGGTGTGTGGGAGCCGCTGGCCGACCCGTCACGGATGATTGAGGGGCCGATCACGGTCGCGTTCGACGGATCAGCGTCCGGCGACAGCACGACTCTGGTTGGGTGCACGATCGACGATCCGCATCTGTTCATGCTCGGTGCTTGGCAAGCCCCGAACGATCCTCGGTGGCGGGTTCCGAGAGCCGATGTCGATGATCGTGTGACTGAAGTGATGGAGACTTTCGACGTGCGCGAGTTGAGCTGCGATCCGTGGGGTTGGCGGAGCGAGATCGAGGAGTGGGGCCGACGCTGGCCCGGTCGTGTTCTCGAGCTGCCGACGAATATCCCATCGAGAATGGGGCCGGCGTGCGACCGGTTGTTCGCTGCGATCTCTGAGGGCACCGTTTCCCATGACGGCGATCAGGTCCTGGCGACGCACATGCGCAACGCGGTGGCGAAGTCGACTGCCCACGGCGACCTGATCACCAAAGAACGCAAGAACAGTCGTCGAAAGATAGACGCAGCGGTCAGCGCGGTCATCGCGTTCGACCGCGCCGCGTGGCATGCGCAGAACGGGGCGAAGCGCTCCAGGAAGATGGTGGTGATCGGATGACGGCTGAGGCGATCGAACGGCTCGGAACGCGGCTGAGCGAGGCGCAGGGTGCGCTCGCCCGGGCCCGGAAGTACCACGACGGCCGTCTGCCGACCGGGCTGCTGCCTTCGGAAATCAAGACGGCTCGGCCGGTCTTGTTCCCGGTGATCCCGGCGTGGGCGTCGCTGATCGTGTCGGCGGTCGAGCAACGACTCGACGTATCCGGGTTTCGGGTCGGCGAGGACGCCGTCGATGACCTGTGGGACTTTTGGCAGTCGAACTCCCTCGATGAGGCATCGCAGCTGGTTCACCAGTCGGCGCTTATCCACGGTCGGGCCTACGTGAGCGTGTGGGCTGACGCTGACGGCCAGCCGACGATCCGGCCTGAGTCGCCGACGCAGATGATCACCGATCGCGACCCGGCCACCGGCGCCGTACGTGTCGCACTGAAGATTTGGACCGACCAGGCAGAGCAGCGCGGGTATGCGACCGTGTACGGACCCGATGTGATCACGCGGTGGCAGACCAAATCGAAGGTGCCAGACGGTCCCGCACCGTTGAGCGCGAGCGCGTGGACTCAACGAAGCGATCCGATCGAGAACCCGCTCGGGCTCACCCCGGTCGTCGCGTTCGCGAACCGGCCATCGCTCGATGACCTCGACGGCCGACCCGAGTTCGACGAAGTCATATCGCTCATCGACGCATCCGCGAAGCTGGCGACCGATCTCCTCACGTCGTCGGAATTCGCGTCGATGCCGCGGCGATGGATGACCGGTGTCGATCTACCGGTCGACGACGACGGCAACGAACTCGCCACCTTCTCCCAAATCGCTGGCCGCGTCTGGCTCAGCGAGTCACCCGAATCGAAATTCGGCCAATTTCCCGAAGCCGACCTGTCCGGCTACATCGCGGCGCTTGATCAGATCAGCCGCCAGATCGCGTCGCTGACCTCCACCCCTCCCGCGTACCTCGGCCTGCAACGGGACCAGCCCGCCTCCGCCGACGCCATCCGAGCCGCCGAGGCCGGGCTCGTGCAAAAAGTTCGTCGTCGCCAACGCATCTTCGGCGGAGGATGGGAAGACGCCATGCGCCTCGCGATGCTGGTCCGCGACGGACACCATGGCCTCGACCGGCTCGAAACCGTGTGGCGTGACCCGGAAACCCCGACGGTCGCACAAGCGGCCGACGCCGCGCTCAAGAAGGCCGACATCGGGATCCCGTTCGCGCAACTCGCCGAAGACCTCGGCTACAGCCCGCAACAGATCGAGGCCATGCGCGCTTCTCGCCGCGCTGAAACCCTCGACAGCCTCGGCATCGACCTCGGAGCGATCTCGTGACGACCGCGACCGACCCCGGCCTGTCGCGGGCAGGGACGGCTCTTCTGCGCCGGTGGCAGGACGCCCTCGCCAAGGAGGCCGAAGCAGCCGTCGCGGCCGCGCTGCGCACCCTCGATCTCGATGACCTCGACGAAGACGACACAATCGACGTGTTCATCGGCGTACTCCTGGCGTCGGCGCGCCGTCAAGCTATCCGCGCCGAAAGAACGCTTCTCGATCTACTCGCAGCCGAGACCGGCACCGTGGTCGCCGCGTTCGGCATCGGAAGCGAACTCGACGCCGATCGTCTCTCCGCCGCGTTCGAAACCGCCCTCGTTCGTGAGGCCGAACAGGCAGCCGCGTCCGTGCGCCGCATCGTGCAGCACGAATCCGCGTCGGCCGGTCGAGCAACGATGACCGCGGCCATGGCCCGCTCGGGCCAGGTCGTCGGCTGGACCCGAGTTCCCGACGAAAATCCCTGCAAGCTCTGCACGTCGCTACTCGGCCCGATCCTGCCGCCCGACACCGACATGTTTTCCCACCCTGGATGCGCGTGCGTGCCCGGGCCTGTTCTACGAGGAGACCTACAGTGACCGACAACCCAGCCACCGACGACGACCAGACCAGCGACGAGCCCGTCGACGGCGACAAGAACGTCGATGATGCGCCCGAGACGTTCCCGCGGGAGTACGTCGCACAGCTCCGATCCGAAGCGGCCGAAGCCCGGGTGAAGGCCAAGCGGGCCGACCTCCTCGCCGATCGACTCCTCGACCTCACCCTCAGAACGACCCTCAACGGCGTCCTTGCCGACCCGGCTGACCTCCTCGACCTCACCGACCCAGCGACCCTGCTCGACGACGACGGCCTCCCCAACGCCGCAGCGATACGCGCCGCGGCCGACAGCCTCGTCGCAGCCAAGCCCCACCTCGCCGTCCGACCCCGAGGCGACATCGACCAGGGCAGCCAGGGCCACCCGGTGGCGCACGTCGATCTTGCTGGGACGCTTCGTCGCATGGCTGGGTAGTCGAGAACTTTCGCCTCAGGGGCAATCGGGCTATCGCAATTCGATGATCGCGCCGTGATGTTCCAGCAAGAGTTTGAGGCGCTCGGCCGAACCCTCGGGAAGACCGAGCGCCACCGGAGTCGGGGCATGGTCGACGAGATCCTTTGCCTCTCTGAGGCCGAGGTTGGGAACGAGACTTCGGAGTTCCTTGATGACCTGGATCTTATTCTCTCCGGCGCTCACGAGCACAACATCGAACTCTGACTTCGTCGAGTCGGCGAGGAACTCCCCGCAATGCTTGCACTTGATGGCGGCGGCCTTGATCGTCTCAGCGCAGAATGGGCAGCACTTTCCTTCGGTCGCCGTATCGTCAGGCGTGGAATCCGGGCCAGGGCTGGGAGTAGCGGCCGGAAGCCTGCGTTCGTTCATGACGCGGATCTCTTCGTCTGACATACCGCGGGTCCAGGCTGGGTCGTCCGGAGTGATCCCAACGAGTTCCGGGTCAATGACCTTGTTCATCGGCTTAGTGTCCTTGATGATCCCTCTTGGTTTCGGAAGGTCGCGAACGTAGGGCTTGGCGTTGCCGACCTGGTTGTAGCTGCCGCACCCCTGGCATTTCAGCTTCTTCTGAGTGGCCAGCGCCCCGATTCCAACTGTGACGTAGCCAAGGACGTGCGCCCGCCCTGTCCGCTTAGCGAGAAAGTTCTTGCCTCCGCATTTCCAGCATCGGAAGTCTCCCTCGCGGTCTACCCGTACGTCCTTCAACGCCCCGCTCCTGCTCTATGGACAAGCGCCTGACCTTCTAGGAGATATAATCACACGGGTCGGCCTGGTGCCGACGAGACGCTGCGAGGCCCTGGCGGCCAAGGCGAACGAGATGATCCGTTCGAGACCTTGGAGGGCCAATGGCCGCAGATACCACCACCGCCGCAGAACTGACGCAAGAGCAGGTTCAGGCGATACTTGTCCAACCGTTGGAGACAGCGAGCGTGTTCCTCGCTGCGGGGCCGCGGATCTTCGACACGGACGGTTCCCCGGTTCGGGTGCCGAAGCTCACGTCGATGACGACGCCGTCGTGGCACGGCGAGAACGAGTTGATCGACGAAGTGGACGCCGGTTTCGGCGAGATCACGCTGTTGCCCTCGACGCTGAAATCCGTGAAGTCACTGACCCGGTTCAGCAACGAGCTGGCCCGCCAGTCCGTCGTCGCTCTCGAAGCCGCGTTGCGGGACCGGATGGTGCGCGACGTTGCGTCTCAGATCGATCAGGCGTTCCTGACCGGGGACGGCGGCACCCCATCCGGCACCGAACCAGAAGGGATCGTGAACTGGACCGGCACCCAAGAGCTGACCGGCGTCGGCGTGATCGCCCTCGACGACCTGCACGACGCCGTCGGCCTCGCGATGGGATCGAACGCGGATGCCGAACGGATGCGGTGGCTCATGCCCTCTCGGGACTTCGTCAACCTTCGCAAGATCAAAGACCTCCAGGACCGTTACCAACTCCAGCCCGACCCCACCCGCGAGGGCGCGTTCCAACTTCTCGGCCTGCCGGTGACCATCACCAATCGACTTCCGATCGACGGCGGCGCAGGTTCCGACGAGTCCGAGATCGTGCTCGCCGACTTCTCCCAGATCGCCGTCGCCCGTGACCTATCCCCGTCGGTGAAGATCCTCGACCAAACGTTCGGCGACTACGACCAGCAAGCCATCCGAGTCGTTGCCCGCTACGACGTTGCATCGCTCAACCCTGCCGCCGTGGTCATGCTCCGCGGCATCACCGGCTGATAGTTGTGGCTGCTCTCGACGCGTTCGATCTTCGCCACGAATTCGGTACGTCGACCGCGTATTCCGCGGCGGAGCTGTCGCTTGCCCGAGCGCTCATCCGCTCCTACACGAGAGGGGTCGGCTGTCCAGAGATAGACGACGAGGACTGGCCCCGCGACCTAGACGCAGTCGCTCATCTCATCGCCAGTCGCATTCACGGTGGAGACTTCACGCGATCTACGGAGTCTTTCGGCATCGACGCGGAGGTATCGCAGTCCTACTTCGCTCCCTTCCGCGGCTTCTCGCTCGCCGAACGTCAGATACTCGACCGGCGTCGGCAACGGATCATGTAGGTCGCCCCATCGGGCCAGAGAGGTTCGCCGACTTGAGGCCGACAAGGATCTACGGTCGTGCAGCGACGCTGTACGACCCGTTCTTCCTCAGGAACGCACGTCCTACGTTGGTTCTCTAGCCGGAGAGCTCTTCAATCCACGCATCCCCCTCGGCCATGAGGTGGCGGAGGTTGGCGCCGTAGTTGGCGACCTCGGCGCTCATCGCGGGAGCGTCGCCAGCGACGCACGCGTCGAGGAACCGGCCAAAGGCATCGAACAACCCGGCCCCGAACTCGGCCATCGTGGATGTTGGCGCTCGCTCGGCGACTTGGCGAACGCGCTCAATATCGAACAACTCTCTTTCGGCCAGGCACAGAACCTGGGCCTCTGAGAGGGTCTCCAGGCGATCGTAGCTGTCGATGAAGCCCTGCACCTTCGCGCTTTCAGCGCCCATGTCGATGAACCATTGGTCGATCTGATCACGAGTCGGCTCAGTGGGTGTTGTCGATGTGGCCGGTGCCTCTGTGGATGTCGTTGCCTCCGCTGATGTTTGTGGGGCGAAGGTCGTCGCGGCTGGTTCCTCCGTCGTGGTGGTGGTGCTGGTCGGGTTGTCTGCCAAAGCTGAACCTGAGCTGCTTGGCGTGCCTGTGTCGGGCGCTGGAGTGTCGGCAGTGGCGGCATCGGGCTCTGCTTCAGAATCGGCGGCGTTCGATAGGGCGCCGGCAAGAAGCAGGACGGCTACCGCGATCCAGACGCCTATGCGCGCACGCTTGTCCGGAAGCGTGGCGGCCCAACACGGGACTGCGATCCAGAAGAGAATCACCCACCAGAGGACTCGAAACGCGACGCGCCAACCGAACTGCGACCGATGTAGATCCGCCGCCCACTGTGGATTCCCGCCGGATTCAGCTGCGGGGGCGGCCGGCGGGACAGCGACCGGCGTGGGTCGCGAGGGCGGAGGCGGAAGTTGTTTGCCTGGTTGTTCGGTCGGCGGGTACCACTTCCCGTCAGTCGCCTGCCACCAGCCTTGGCCTTGCGACGTATCCGACATCTTCGCCCCTGTTCCGCCGCAACGTCTGAACGACGGACAGTACCTCACCTAGGCGCGGGCCCAAAGCGTTAAGGCGGAAAGTGGACGCAGGCGCTCGGCGACGCCTTGGACGCGTTTTGGACGCGAGACGACGAAGAACGACCCGAAACGGTCGTGAACGTCCGTGGGTCGAGAAGCTCGGGCTTGATCAGTCGGGACAAGGCGTCGGGGCGGTTTTGTCTGCCCTGGCGCGGGAGCAGCGAGAAGGTCTCTAGGCGCCTGGGGGACCGAAGGTCGGAGGTTCAAATCCTCTCAGCCCGACCCCTGAGAATCCTCGCCCTCGGCGGGGATTCTTTCCGTTTTCCCGACCCCACCCGAGTCTTGCCCGGGAGAGTCGCGGGCGTATGCTGGACAGTATTCCGCGGGGTTCGACGTGGGGCGCGGTGTCTTCGACAAGACCGACCCGAGTCAGAACGAACGAACGGAGTGGAACAAGCGGCGCAGGCTCTCATCTGCAGGTGCACGCCGACGTCGGATGGCGGTGCCGCTGGTGACGTTCGCGCTGCTCACCGCGGCATGCTCGATCGTCGACCCGGACACCGAGGAAACCGGCGGCCCCACCGACCCGGCATCGAGTTCGGACGGGGCGGTGTCGACCGACGGGCAACCGGGCTCCGAAGAAGGCGACGCTGCGCCGGTCGGATCGACCTCGTCGGCGGATCGGTTCATCGCGAACGTGACGAAGGCCGACGGGTCGCTGGTGCCGTGGCCCGACGTCAACGGCGAGGCCGGTGACGGCCGCGGCCAGGCTGCCGGGCCGGCCGATCCGACGGGCTGGTACGAGGTGGGCGCGCTCGGCTACGTCACGACCTTCGCCCGCCCCGTGGTGACCATCTGCGGCTACGACGTCATCGACGTCGAATTGACGCCGAGCGCGCCACCGGTCGTGATCGAATCCGACGAGCAACAGATCATCCCGGCCGAAGGCGTCTCGGTGGCCGTGCCCGCCGGCGCCCTGCCCGCCGGCACTTGGCTGACGGTGACCGAGGTGCCGGCCCGGCACCTCTCGGCCCCGTGGGCGCCGGTCGACGGGGGCCACCTCAGCCGAGTCTTCTCGTTCGAGGCGCGCGGCGAGGACGGTGCGGAGGTCCAGCCCGCCGCGCCGCTCACGCTGCGGCTCGACGATGTGACGGCGCTCGGCGGGGTCACATCGATCGCGACGTTCGACCTCGCCGCAGGGCGGTGGGTGCAAAGCGGCGCGTGCCTCCCGGCCGGTTCCGGAGTCGAGTGCGAGGTGCCGCATTTCTCGCTGAACACACCGGTGGGCGGGCAGCCGTCAGACCCGCCCGGAAACTCGGAGGGCACCTCGGGCAGTCCCGAAGCCGACGCCCAGGCGAGAGCCGAAGAGTTGAAGCAGACCATCGACAGCCTCGAGGAACAAGCCGGCGAGGAGCTGTCGGCTCGTCTGCAGGCCCTTCTCGACTCGGCGGTCGCCGCGGCCCGCTCGGCACCGAGCCGGGCCACGAAGGATCGTCTGGCCTCGATGATCGCCCTCGGCGGGGAGTACGGCATCACCGCCTCCGACGCGATCGATGTCCTGAGCGACGCCTACGAACGTGTCGCCTCCGAGGTGATCGACGGTGCCCGCCAGGCGAAGAAGCCACGATGCGACTACATCCCGGACCTCGTCGGTGTCGTCGCCGAAGGAGAGATGATCTCGTCGGTCGGGGCGAGGGCCTCGGCGATCAGCGACGCGGTCGACCTGTTGACGGACATCGAGCTCGAGTGCAGATACCTGTGGACCGGAACCATCGAGTACCGGTTCCCGGCGCCCGACCAGTGGGAGATCTTCAGCTCGGTGCCGCCCGGCGCCCGCTACGAGGACCGCGGCATCGACGAGTGGGTCGAGACCGCATCCGTGATGATCACGGTGGACCCCGAGTCCGGTCAACTCGAGGGGACGGTGACCGACGTCGCGAGCTTCGTCCCGTTGCGATTCCGGCTCGATCTCACCACTCCGGATCAGCCCTGCCAGGGCGAGTACTGGGAGGACTTCACCGTGGAGGGGATCGGCCGCGGCGAGCCGCGGATCGGGCCGGGTGACGTGGCCGACCTGATCCGGCGAGCCGCCAGCGGCGCCGCGCCCACCCGCCTCGAGTTCGACGGCTTCCACGAGCCGCCCCGGTTCTCGGTCTCCCCGCCGCGCCTCGTCGGTGACACCGGCCTCAGGATCCAGACCCGGCTCGACATCTACTCGTTCATCGTGCCGTGCGAGAACATCTCGGACTCGATCGTCGACGAAGAGTTCGTGATCGACCCCTACACCACACAGTTGATCGACGGGTTCGGATTCCTGAGCCCGGTGGAACCGAGGGTCTCGCTCGACGAGATGCTGAACTCGCCTTCGAGCACCGAACCGGACGGGCGCATCGTCATCGAGGGCCGGCGCGAGCTCACGGTCGGAATGGACCTCGCGGTCCCGTTCCGGCAGGGAACCGTTCGGTGGAGGTTCACGACGGAGTCGCTCTTCGAGGGCTACGGAGAGGGTGGGTGAACCCGGAGCCGAGAAATCCCGCCCGGTCTGTCGAATTCGACGATCTCGTTCGTGGTAGTGATGTCGGCACCGCGTCGACGATGTCGGAGCGGCCTCGGTCGCGAAGGAGAGACGAAGATGAGCAAAGTTTCGATGGTCGGCACGATCACCAGCCAAGACGGGAAGGCCGACGAGATGGCGGAAGTTCTGGCCCGGATGGTCGAGGCCGCCCGCGACGAGCCCGGAGTCGAGATCTACACCTACCTCCGTGGCGAGGGGAACGATTTCTGGTTCTTCGCGTTGATGAGCGGCCAGGAGGCGATGCAGAACCACGGCCAGGGGGACGCCATGAAGGCCGCAATGGCCGATTTCGGCCCCCTGATGGCCGGGCCGCCCCAGATGAACGTCACCACACCGGTGGCCGCGGTCGGCTTCGACCTCTGAGGCGGCCGTTCGTGTCGGGTTCGGTCCTGACCTCGATGGTGCCCACCGGGGAGCCACGATGAGCGGGGCATGTGCCAGGGTCGTCGCCATTGCGAACGTGGCGAGTCGGCCGGGAAGGGGGAAGGGCGACGGGCGGCGTCAGGTTCTCACCCGTCCGCCGATCCCGGTAAGTTCTGGCACCCTGCGGTGACCGGCACCGCGACGGGAATCGGAGACGGCAATGGACAACTACACGAAGGTGCTTCTCGACGAGTCCGAGATCCCGACCCAGTGGTACAACGTCGTACCCGACCTGCCGACGCCCCCGCCACCGCCGCTGCATCCCGGAACCCGCGAGCCGATCGGCCCCGACGACCTGGCGCCGTTGTTCCCCATGGCGCTCATCATGCAGGAGGTCTCCGAGGAGTCCTACATCGACATCCCCGGTGAGGTTCTCGACGTCTACCGGCTGTGGCGTCCCAGCCCGCTGTTCCGGGCCCGGCGCCTCGAAGCGGCCCTCGACACCCCGGCCAAGATCTTCTACAAGTACGAGGGCGTCAGCCCGGCCGGGTCGCACAAGCCCAACACCTCCGTTCCCCAGGCGTACTACAACCATCAGGAAGGCATCACGAAGCTGACCACCGAGACCGGGGCGGGCCAGTGGGGGAGCGCCCTGGCCTTCGCGTGCGCCCAATACGGCATCGAGTGCGAGGTGTGGCAGGTCGCGGCGTCGTACGAGGTCAAACCCCACCGCAAGACGATGATGGAGATCTGGGGTGCGAGCGTGCACTCGAGCCCGTCGGATGTCACCGAGTTCGGCCGCTCGCTGCTGGCCGATGATCCGCAGCATCCCGGCAGCCTCGGAATCGCGATCTCCGAGGCCGTCTCGATGGCGGTCGAGGACCCGACGACTCGTTACGCGCTGGGCTCGGTCCTCAACCACGTGCTGTTGCACCAGACGGTGATCGGCGAAGAGGCGTTGTTGCAGCTCGCGAAGGTCGGCGAGACTCCCGACGTGCTGGTCGGATGTACCGGCGGCGGATCGAACTTCGGTGGCCTGAGCTTTCCGTTCCTGCGCGAGAAGCTGAAGGGCAAGATGAACCCGACGATTCGCTGCGTCGAACCGGCCGCCTGCCCCAGCCTCACCAAGGGCGAGTACCGCTACGACTTCGGTGACACCGCCGGGATGACGCCACTGGTGAAGATGCACACTCTCGGCCACTCGTTCATCCCCGATCCGATCCACGCCGGCGGCCTGCGGTATCACGGCATGGCGCCGCTGGTCTCGCACCTCTACGAGACCGGCCTGGTCGAAGCCGAGTCGATCGGCCAGACCGAATGCTTCACCGCTGCGCTCGAGTTCGCCCGCACCGAGGGAATCGTCCCGGCCCCCGAGCCGACCCACGCGATCGCCGCCGCGGTCCGGGAGGCGCTGCGATGCAAGGAGAGCGGTGAGGAGAAGGTGATCCTGACCGCGTTGTGCGGCCACGGCCATCTCGACCTCGCGGCCTACGAGAACTTCCTGTCCGGAGAGATGGTGGACCACGAGCTGTCCCAGGCTTCGCTCGACACCGCGATGGCAGCCGTGCCGGTCTTCGATTGATCGACGACCCGGGACCCACCCGATGAATCCTCTCGATCGGCGATCGTTCCTGCTCGGCGCGACCGGCCTCGCCGTGCTCGGCGCCTGCTCGGATCCGGGCCCCGACGCGGCCCCGACGACGACCCTGCCGCCCACGACCGGGCTGGGTTTGCCGCCGCCGCCGCCGCCGACGACCGCGCCCGCGCCGGCCGGGTTGGCCGTTCCCGGATCGCCTGGCCTCGTCGACGAGGCCTACTTCCAGGCCCGGGTCGAGGAGTACCTGCGGTTCGCCGGGGCGACCCTTCGGCCCGCGTCGGCTTCCGGTGTCGCCGTGCAGCTGGCCCTGGCCCGACGGGACCCCGATTACGAGTGGGACATCGAAGCGGTGACCGTCGACGGATTCGCCGACCGGTGGACGCAGCTCGACGAGTGGCGCGACACCCGCGACTTCCAGTTCATGTACTTCAACTGGTTGCTGGTCCACGGGCAGGGCGACACGCCGATGACCCGTCTCGATCCCGCGCTGATCGACGCCATCACCCGACGCATGATCGACAACCGGTATCGCTACGACGATCCGCTTCCCGCGGACCGCGTCGACCACCTCTGGTACTGGTCCGAGAACCATCGCATCATCACCTTGGCCAACGAGTTGCTCGCCGGTCAGTTCTTCCCCGACGAGGTCTTCACCGTCACCGGCCTCACCGGCGCCGAGCAGGCGGCGCGGGCCCGACCCGAGATCCTCGAATGGGTGAGGGAACGGGGACGGTTCGGGTTCTTCGAGTGGCATTCCAACGTGTACATGGCGAAGAACATCTCCCCGTTGCTGATGCTGTGCGAGCTCTCCGACGACATCGAGATCGTCGAAGCGGCCGCACGGGGACTCGATCTGTGCCTGTTCGACATGGCGACCCACCATCACCGCGGCGCCTACGTGGCTCCGCACGGCCGCACGTACAAGAAGGACAAGATGACGGCGCGCGACGAGGACACCTTCGACGTCGCGAAGCTGCTCTTCGATCGCACGCCCGGCGGCTTCGAGACCACGGACAGCACCACCGCCACCTACTTCGGTCTGGCCGATCGGTATCGGCCACCACAGCTGATCATCGACATCGCCCGCGACGATTCGGTGACGGTCACCCGAGAGCGTCACGGCATCCACGTGAACTCGCGCGAACCGATCAGCGACTCGCCCGAGGCGCCGTTCGGCTACGACTTCAAGGACCCGGCCAACCTCGCGTTCTGGTGGTCCACCGGCGGCATCGGCCTCTGGCAGCTCGCCGAGATCAGCACGGCGGAAGCCGACCGGTACCGGCTGTGGGAAGGCGACGTGTTCACCCAGATCAAGCAGCTCAGCGATGTCATGGGCGGCGATGTCGAGCGGATCGAACAGTGGGTGTACGACAACTACATGATCCTCAACCTCGGGGGCCTCGACGAGGCCAACACCTATGTGTGGCGAAGTCCCCACGTGAGCCTGGCCAGCGTGCTCGATCACCGCAAGGGGCAGATGCGCGACCAGGTTCACATCTGGCAGGCCACCATCGACCCTGATGCGAGGGTGTTCACGACCCACCCGATGACGGCGCTCCCCGAATCGACCAACTGGCGCGACGATCCGATCCCCGGCTACTGGACGGGGGAGGCATCGATGCCGCGCACCGCTCAGTTCGAGCGCACGGCGATCCACATCTACTCACCGCTCTACGACGAGAACACCGATCCGATCCTCGGCCTCGTGTTCCGCTACCGCGACTTCACCCACGCGTACTTCCCCCAGAACCACTTCGACGAGGTGCGCCAGGTCGGTAACTGGACGATGGGGACCAAGCGTGGCGGCCACATCGCGTTGTGGTCGAGACGGGCGACGAGTTGGCGGGTCTACGACCCCGAGATCCACGCGACCGACGGGATGACCGAACCGTTCGACCTGGTCGCCGAGGGCGGCCCGGACAACGTGTGGATCGTCGAAGTGGGCACGGTGGCGGACGGCTCGTTCGACGACTTCGTCGCTGCGGTGACCGCGGACGAGCCGATCGTGGTCGGCGAACGCAGCGAGGTCTCGGTGTCGTGGACCTCACCGACGGCCGGTCCACTCACGTTCGGTTGGGAGGCTCCCTTCGTGGTGGACGGGCACGCGCGCCAGATCGCGGATCACCCCCGCCACGACTCCCCGTGGGGAACCGTCGATCGGCTCGATCCGGTCCACCGCTGGGAACGCGACGGTCAGGTTCTCGAGCTCGACTTCGATGCGGGCACGCGAACCATCACTGCCTGACCCTCAGTGCGCGGGCAGCAGGGGGCCGTCGAGGCCCGGGCGGATCGGCGAGAGGTCGGCGGCGCGGACACCGGCGTCGACGAGGTCGGGCGGAAGCGTGCCGGAGAGGATCAGGCCGGCCGCAGCGCGTGCCAGCGCCGGCGCGGTCTGGATGCCGACGCCTCCCTGTCCGATCAGCCAGAAGAACCCCGGCGCCTGCGGGGAGAACCCGGCCACCGGGGTGCGGTCGGCGGTGAACGACCGCAACCCGGCCCACGTGGCCCGCACATGACGCGGGTCGAGGGTCGTCCAGCGAGAGAGGACATCGAGTCCGCGGGCCACGTCGATCTCCTCGGGGCGGGCGTCGCACGGGACGGAAGGGGTCTCGTCGGCCGGTGACACGAGGAGGCCTCCCGGTTCCGGCTTGCAGTACCCGTCCATCGAGCCGTCGTCGGCCTCGAAGGCGGTCAGCGGCCACCCCGAGGCGTCGACGCCGTCGGGAAGGGAGGCGACCGCGACCGTTCGCCGCAACGGGTGCAGACCGAGGCGTTCGGCGCCGGCCATCTCGCCGACCAGGTCGCCCCACGCACCGGCCGCGTTGACCACGACGGAGGTCTCGATCGTCGTCGCGTCGCCCAGCGTGACCCGCCAGCGGTCGCCGACGCGGTCCAGGCCGACGACGGGGGTGGCGCTGCGAACCTCGCCACCCGATGCCCGAAGCGCCCGCACGAAGGCCTGGTGGATCGCGGCGACGTCGAGCTCCATCGCGCCCGGTTCGTGGAGGGCGCCCGCGACCTCGGGGCGGAGAACCGGCAGGATGTCGCGGGCTGCGTCGCCATCGAGAAACTCCGTGGAGGGAACGAGCTCGCGTAGCGCCGCCGCCTCGGTTCGCAACATGTCGACGTGGGTGTCGAGCCCGACTCGCAGAAACGCACGCGGCGACCACAGCGCAGCGTCGTCGCCGCGTTCGAAGAACGAGCGGGAGGCGAGCGTCAGACGTCGAACGACGTCGTTCCCGTAGTTCTCCAGGTACTGGGCGGCGGAGCGACCCGTCGTGTGGAAGGCGAGCGTCGGCTCGGTCTCGACCAACACGACTCGCGGATCGGCCTCGGCCAGTTCCGCGGCCACCGACACGCCGGCGATGCCGCCACCCACGACGACCGCACTCACGAACTCCATTTCGGCACCCTAGAGCCGGGCGCCGCGAACTCCTGATCGCTACGCTGAACGAGCCGCCGAGAGAGGAACCCCGCGATGACGGTCACCGACCCATCCCCGATCGATGCCAACCCCGACAGCTTCCGACGGATGGCCGAGTCCACGGCCGAACAGTGGGCGGTGATCGGCGAGCGGACCCGTGAGAACCAGCGACGGGTCGCCGACCGCATGATCATGTTGCTGGAATCGCTCTCGTCGATCAGCGACGGCTTCATCACCGACCAACTCACCCATTGCCTCCAGACGGCGACGATGGCCGAGCGGGCCGGAGCCGACGAGGAGATGGTGTTCGGCGCGCTCTGTCACGACATCGGCAAGGCGATCTCGGTGCCCAACCACGGGCCGATCTCGGCTGAGATGATCAAGCCCTACGTGCGAGACGACGTGTACAAGTCGATCATGCACCACCAGGACTTCCAGGGTCGTCACTACTACCAACACTTCGGTGTGCCGACGAACCTGCGCGACCAGTTCGTCGACGAGCCGTGGTTCTCGCTGTGCGAGGAGTTCACCGACGACTGGGATCATCAGGCGTTCGATCCCGACTACGACACGCTTCCGCTCGAACACTTCGAGCCGCTCATCCGTCGGATCACGGCGATCGCGCGGTTCTGACCCGACGAGGACGACGGCGGACCGATCAGCGGATCCTCGTCGAGAGGCAGGTCACGCACCCCTCGAGCTTCTCGAACTCACCGATGTCGACCGCGGTGACCGTGTAGCCGTCCTGTTCGAGAAGCCGAATCGACTTCCGGGCATCTGCAGCGATCAGGAGATGGTCGGGACCGAGCTCGACCACATGCGCGCCCGGTTCCTCGGGCATGGCCCGAAACGAGGGGAATGCCGCCGGATCGTCGACCACCGGCTCCCAGCCGATCACGGTGCCGTCGGGAAGTGCGGTAACGGCCGATTTCAGGTGGAGCACCCTGGTGATCGGCACCGCGATGACGGTCCAGGATCCGCCGAGGAGCGCGGCGAGCGCATCGATCCCGGCCGCATCGGTGCGTCCGGTCCTTCCGACGTAGACGGTGCGGCCGATCTTCAACACGTCGCCGCCGTCGAGCGATCCCGGCCCCGGGAGCGTCGTGACCTCCAGGCCCAGGTCGCGAAAGACCACATCCATCCCGCTGGTCTCGTGACGGCGGCTCGGCGCGCCGGGCCGGGTGATGACGGCACGGTCATCGAAGACGACCACGGCATCCTCGATGAAGACCGCGTCGGGGCACTGATCGGCCGCGGGGGCCTCGACGACGCGCCAGCCGGCATCGACGAACGCCCCGACATAGGCCTCCCACTGACGCCGGGCGAGCGCGAGATCCACCGGGCTCGGCGCGAGATGGGTGCGCAGACCCTCGGCCAGTCGGGGGCCCGGGCGGCGCACGACGGCGACTCCCGGTCCGCTGCGAAGGTTCGCCGTCGACATCCGCCGACACTACCGAGTGGCGATCTCCACACCGTGTTCCCTACACCGAGTTCCCTACACTGTGCGTCGAAGCCGCCATTTGACGAGGGTGCGCACGGCGGACAAGCCGTCGCGCCAGCCGATCTTCTTGCCCTCGTCGTGGGTCCGGGCCTCGTAGGAGATCGGCAGCTCCCGAATGGTGACGTCGCGTCGGAGCAGACGAGCCGTGATCTCGGGCTCGATGTCGAACTTGTCGGCCTCCAAGCAGACGTCGTCGAGCACGTCGAGGCGGATCATCTTGTAGCAGGTCTCCATGTCGGTGATGCCGGTTCCGAAAAGCAGACGCGTCAGGGCGGTCAGCCCCTTGTTCGCCAGGCGGTTCTGCCAACGCATGCCGGTCGAGTCGCCGAGAAAGCGGCTCCCGTACACGACATCGCACTCCTCATCGAGGATCGGGCGAAGCAGGCGGGCCCACTGGGCCGGGTCGTACTCGAGGTCGGCGTCCTGGATGACCACGATGTCGCCCGTGGCGACGGAGAGTCCGGTCCGGATCGCGGCCCCTTTTCCGCGGTTCTTGCCGTGGAGCGCGATGCGCAGCCGAGGGTCGGGAATCGCGTCGAGGATCGCGACCGAGTCGTCACTGCTTCCGTCGTCGACGGCGATCAGGTCGATGTCGAGACCCAGATCGACCGTGAGCACCCGCTGCACGACCTCGGCGAGGGTCGCGGCCTCGTTGTAGACCGGCATGATCACCGAGAGGACCTGCCGCGGTGGCGGGCTCGGATCGGAGACCGGGACATCCTCGCCGGTCAGTGCGGGCGCGATGCCATCGGTCGTCGTGGAGGCCATGTCCTGATCGTCGGCATTCCCGGCCCGAACTTGATGGTCCGGCGCGTTCCCCGTGTCTCGCCCGGCAGGGTCGGGTCCTAGGGTGAGGAGATGGGTGATCCCGGGACCATCGACCCGCGACTGAAGACCCGGGCGACCGCGCTCTTCGGCGTCGATCACCCGATCGTGCAGACCGGCATGGGCTGGGTCGCGGGGCCATCGCTCGTGACCGGGACGGCCAACGCCGGAGGTCTCGGCATCCTGGCGTCGGCCACGATGACGTTCGAGGAGATGAAGACGGCGATCGTCGAGGTGAAGTCCCGTACCGACCGGCCCTTCGGGGTCAACCTGCGCACCGATGCCGTCGACATCGAGCAGCGCGTCGACCATCTGATCGCCCAGCAGGTGAAGGTCGCATCGTTCGCGCAGGCCCCCCGACCCGACATGGTGAAGAAGCTCAAGGACGGCGGGGTCGTGGTCGTTCCCACGGTCGGAGCCCGCCGCCATGCGGAGAAAGTGGCCGAATGGGGCGTCGACGCCGTCCTGTGCCAGGGAGGCGAAGGCGGAGGACACACGGGCACCGTCCCGACCTCCCTGCTCCTGCCCGAGGTGCTCGACGCCGTCGACATCCCGGTGATCGCCGCCGGCGGGTTCTACGACGGCCGTGGGCTCGCCGCGGCGCTCAGTTGGGGAGCCGCGGGGATCGCGATGGGGACCCGGTTCCTCCTGACCGCCGAGAGTCGGGTTCCCGACGAGGTCAAATCGGTGTATCTCGACACCCCCGTCACCGGAACCGTCGTGTCGACCGCCATCGACGGCGCCCCACAACGGGTCATCCGAACCGCAGTGATCGAGAACCTCGAACGTACCGGGCTCTTGAAGCTGCCCCGTGCGGCCCTCAACGCGTTGAAGTTCCGGCGCCTGACCGACACGTCGATCGGTGACCTCCTCCGCGAGGGCCGCTCGATGAAGAAGAACCAGGACCTGACCTGGGCGCAGGTGGCCATGGCGGCCAACGCCGCGATGCTCACCCGGGCCACGATGGTCGAGGGAAGGTTGGAGGTCGGAATCCTCCCGACCGGCCAGTGCGTCGGCGTGGTCGACGACCTGCCCACCTGCGATGAGCTCATCACCCGGATCGTCGCGGAGGCGACCGCCCGCTTCGACGCGGTTTGCGCCTAGGCTCCAGCCTGTTCAGACGAGCGAAGTCCGGTGTGATTCCGGCGCTGTCCCGCAACGGTGATGTCCGAGCACCTCGGTGCGAAGAACGAGTCCGGTCGCCTCGCCTGGCACCACGAACCGACCCTCGAGGAAGGGGCGCTCGTGCGGCCGGATCCACCTGTCGCTCGTGCACGACCTCGAGCCACAAGGAGGAATCCGATGAAGAAGCTGTTCACCCTGGCGCTGGTCATGGCGCTTGCCGCCGCGGCCTGCGGCAACGACGACTCGACCGAAGCCGGGTCGGCGCAAGCCGCGCCCGAGGATTCGGGCGACGCCGCCCCGGACGAGACCGCGGCGGAGAGTGCGGATTCGAACGAGCCGGTCGCCGACGACTCTGCTTCCGACGAGCCTGTCGCCGACGACCCTGCCGCGGTCGAGCGAATCGTCTCGCTCTCGCCGACGGCAACCGAGATCCTCTTCGCGATCGGAGCCGGGGACCTCGTCGTCGCCGTCGACGCCTACTCGAACTATCCGGCCGAGGCTCCCGCCTCCGACCTCGACGGGTTCACGCCCAATGTCGAGGCGATCGCCGCGTTCGATCCCCAGCTCGTCACGATGCAGACCAACGCGGCTGCCGCCGACCTCGAAGCACTCGGCATCACGGTCATCGAGCGGGACGCACCCGCCACCTTCGATGGCATCTACACCCAGATCGAAGAGCTGGGTGCAGCCACCGGGAGGATCGCCGAGGCGGCCCAGCTGGTGCTCGAGATGCAAACCGAGATCGCGGCGCTCCGCGAACAGGCGCCCGATGCGAGCGGGCTGACCTACTACCACGAGCTCGGCACCGACTACTACTCGCTCAACGGCGACTCGTTCATCGCCGAGGTGTACGCCCTCTTCGGGCTGACCAGCATCGGCGACCAGGCCGGCGGCGAGGCCTTCAACGGCTACCTGCCGCTGTCCGAGGAGTTCATCCTCGGCGCCGACCCCGATCTGATCTTCCTGGCCGACACGATCTTCGCGGCCCAGACGGCAGAGACCGTCGCGGCCCGACCCGGCTGGGGTGACCTGTCGGCAGTCCGCAACGGAGCGGTCATCGAGCTGGACGACGATGTGGCGTCCCGCTGGGGACCCCGGGTCGTCGAGTTCGTCCGTCAGATCGCCGAGGCGTTGGAGACGGTGGCCGCGCCGGCCTGACGATGACCGCACCGCCGCGACCCGCCGGGTTCCGAGTCGAGATGCCACAGGGCGCTCGATTGGGGACCGGCGCGGTCGCGACGGCGATCGCCGCGATCGTGTTGGCGGTCGCCGGCGGGTTGACGATCGGACCGGTCGACATCGCGACCCTCGATGTCGTGCGCGAGCTAGTCGACGGACTGCCGTTCGTCGAGCTCGACTCGGGCCTGTCGACGACCGAAGCAGCGATCGTCACCCAGATCAGGTTGCCTCGGGTGGTGCTCGGCCTGATGGTCGGCGCGAGCCTCTCCCTCAGTGGCGCCGCGTATCAGGGCGCGTTCCGCAACCCGCTCGCCGACCCCTACCTGCTCGGCATCGCGGCCGGCGCCGGCCTCGGCGCGACGATCGCGATCACCGAAGGCCTCGGTGACGGCGCCGGTGTGCTCGACGCGGTGCCCCTGGCCGCGTTCGTCGGCGGTCTCGGCGCGGTCTGGATCTCGTATCTGGCCGGCAACGTGGCCGGCCGCTCGCCGGTGACGTTGATCCTCGCCGGCGTCGCGGTGGCGAGCTTTCTGACCGCGCTGCAGACCTACGTGCTGCAGGCCAACAGTGATGTCATCCGAGAGGTCTACACGTGGATCCTGGGGAGGATCGGCACGTCGGGCTGGAACGAACCGGCCCTGCTCGCGCCGTACTTCCTGATCTCCGTCGCGGTCGTGCTGCGCTACCGCCGCGCCCTCGACGTGTTGGCCGTGGGAGACGAGGAGGCGGCGTCGCTCGGGGTCGACCCGGGTCGTGTCCGTCTCGTCGTGGTGTTGGCGGCGTCGCTCGGGGCCGCCGCCGCGGTGGCGGTCAGCGGCCTGATCGGCTTCGTCGGCATCATCGTTCCCCACACCGTCCGACTCGCGTTCGGTGCCAGCAACCGGATCGTGCTTCCGCTGTCGGTCCTGTTCGGCGCGGCGTTCATGGTCGCCGCCGACCTCGCCGCGAGGACCGTGCTCGAACCGGCGGAGCTTCCGATCGGGGTCGTGACGGCGTTCATCGGTGCCCCGTTCTTCGCCCTGGTTCTTCGATCGAGTCGAAAGGAGGTCTGGTGAGCGCCGCCGTGTCCGTCGAGGGCCTTGCCGTGACCCTCGGCGACACGGTCGTGCTCCGGGAGGTGGACCTCGACGTCGCCGCGGGGGAGTGGGTGAACGTCATCGGGCCGAACGGCGCGGGCAAGACGACGTTGCTGCGGGCCCTCCTTGGCGCGGTCGACTTCGACGGTCGGATCGGGATCAACGGACGCAGCGACGGCGACGCGATGAGCCGCGCCCGGGCGGTGGCCTACGTACCCCAGAGTCCGGTCGTTCCGCCGGGCGTGCCCGTGATCGACTATGTGTTGCTGGGCCGCACCCCGCACCGGGGCCTCTTCCAGGCCCACTCGGGCCACGACCTCGACGTGGCGGCCGAGGTTCTCGATCGGCTCGATCTCGGCCGATTCGCGCGAAGAGAGGTGAATACACTCTCCGGGGGTGAGCGACAACGGGTGGTCATGGCCAGGGCATTGGCCCAGGAGTCGTCGATCGTGCTCCTCGACGAGCCGACGACGGCCCTCGACCTCGGTCATCAACAGGACATGCTCGACCTGGTCGACGCCCTCAGATCGGAGCGGGGCCTGACCGTGTTGGCGACGCTTCACGATCTCACCCTCGCGGCCCGCTACGGCGACCGCATCGCGGTGTTGTCCGACGGGGTCATCGTTGCCGACGGCGGCCCGTCCGACATCCTCACCGAGTCGCTCATCTCCGCTCACTTCGGTGCCGACGTGCGCATCATCGACGACGTCGACGGGCCGATCATCGTGCCCGCCGTGCGTCGTCCCAACCGGGAGTCCCCATGACCGATCCGATCGAGGAACCACTGACCGAGGATCCCCGACCCGACGGGTTGGCGGTGGCGAAGAGCCTCGTGCTCGTTCACACCGGCGACGGGAAGGGCAAGTCGTCGGCCGCGTTCGGCGTCGCCGTGCGGGCCCGGGCCCGGGGCTGGCCGGTGGCGGTCGTGCAGTTCCTCAAGTCCGACGACTGGGTGACCGGCGAGCAGTTGATGGCCCCACAGTTGGGCATCGACTTCTGGTCGCTCGGGGATGGCTTCAGCTGGGACAGCGACGACCTGGCCAAGGACGAGGCCGAAGCCCGGGAGGCGTGGCGCCAGGGCAGGGCCCTGGTCGAATCCGGCGACTACCGGCTGGTGATCTTCGACGAGATCACCTATCCGCTGAACTGGGGATGGATCGACGCGGCGGAGGTCGAAGCAACGTTTCGTGCCCGTCCCGAGCGGGTCTCGCTGGTGTTGACCGGTCGTGACGCTCCGCAGTGGATGATCGACCTCGCCGACACCGTCACCGAGATGGTGAAGGTCAAGCACGCGTACGACGCGGGCCTCGCCGCGAAGAAGGGCATCGACTTCTGATGCTTGTGGTCTTGACCGGCGGGGCGAGAAGCGGGAAGTCGTCGGCCGCGGCCGCGATGGCGGCCGCCGGCGACGCGCCGGTCGTCGTCCTCGCGACGGCCGAGGCCGCCGACGACGAGATGGCCGAGCGCATTCGTCTCCATCGCGCCGCGCGACCCGCGGAGTGGACGGTGGTCGAGGAGCCGCTCGATCTCGTCGGCGCGATCGCCGCGACGGGGGTCGGCGCCACCCTCGTCATCGATTGCCTCTCGTTGTGGCTGTCGAACCTCATGGCCGACGGGAACCGGTCGCCGGCGCACGACCGGGCGATGATCGGCGCGGCAGACGAGTTGGCCGAGTCGGTGTCGACGCGACCGGGGCTGAGCATCGTCGTCACGAACGAGGTCGGTTCCGGCATCGTGCCGGCCAACGCGTCGGCCCGGAGGTTCCGAGACCTTCTCGGGTCGGTCAATCAACGAATGGTCGGCGCGGCCGACCGGGCGTATCTGTGTGTCGCCGGACAGCTCGTGGAGCTGTGCACACCGGCGGGAGTGTTCGAGGGCTCGGGACCGCGGTGAGGTCGGCCCGGCTGGCCTGGTCGCTTCTCACTCGGCTTCCCGGTGGTGCCCTGCCGCGGTCCGACGAGTCGCTTCGCGCCGCGGTGCCGTGGTTTCCTCTGGTCGGCCTGGCGGTCGGAGGCATCGTCGGTGTGGTCTATCTGGGGCTGGTCGAGGTCGTGTCGTCGCCGACGGCCGCCCTGCTCGCCGTCGGCGTCGGCGCGATCGTCACCGGTGCGTTCCACGAGGACGGCTTGGCCGACACGTTCGATTCCTTCGGGGGCACGTCCCCGGCTCGTCGACTCGAGATCATGCGCGACTCCCGGCTCGGCACGTTCGGGGTCCTGGCGTTGGTCCTCACCACGGGCCTCAAGGTCGTCGCGTTGGCGTCGCTCGGCGGCGTCGACGGGTTGGTCGCGTTGGTGGCGGCCCACGGGCTCGGGCGGGCCGGTGCGGTGGCGGTGCTACAGGCCGGACCGCCCGCCCGGCCGGACGGCATGGCCGCGACGGTCGAAACCGCACCCGGCGGTGCAGCGGCCACCGTCGTCGCGATGAGTGCGCTGATCGGAGTCGGTCTCGGCCCGGCGACTGGCGTCGGAGTGGCCGCCGTGGCGATCATCGCCGTGACGACGGTCGTTGTCGCTCGTCGGACCTTCTCGGGTGTGACTGGCGACGTGCTCGGCGCCGCCGAGCAACTCGGTGAGATCGCCGTGCTGAGCGCGGCCGCGGAGTTGGTGGCCGGATCCGGCTGGCGATGGGGCTGAGGGCACGACGTCGACGTGACGGTTCCACGACCCCGGACCCGCCCGCCGATCGGGCCGGGAGCATCGTGGGTGTCAGCCGCCGCTGACGAGCTGCTCGGCCCCTCGCGGCAACGCGACCGCGCCGTCGCGGTCAGCGAGCCATCCCTCCGGGAGCTGCACGTCCTTGGGTGCGCCGTGATGGCCGCGGACCATTCGCATGCCTCCCTCGGGAAACGGAATCGAACGATCGAGCCCGCCGACCAGTTGTCGCATCTCCTCCAGCGAGGCGACCTTGTTGAGACGACGACGGATCTCGTTGCCGGTGGGGAAGCCCTTCAGATACCAGCCGGTGTGCTTGCGGAAGTCGCGCATGCCGCGGGCTTCGCCCATCCATTCGGCGAGGAGCTCGGCGTGTTCGATCATCTCGTCGAGGACGGTGCCGAGATCGGGTCGCGGTGGGATCGTGCGACCCTCGAACACGGCGGCGAGATCCCGGAACAGCCACGGTCGTCCGAGGCACCCCCGGCCGACCACGACGCCGTCGGCGCCGGTGGTGCGCATCATCTGCAGGGCATCGTCGGCTTCCCAGATGTCGCCGTTGCCGAGGACCGGAATCGTCGTGACCGCGTTCTTCAACTCGGCGATTCGGGTCCAGTCGGCGGTCCCGCTGTAGAGCTGGTTGGCGGTGCGGGCGTGGAGGGCGACGGCCCGACAGCCCTCGTCCTCGGCGATGCGACCCGCGTCGAGGAATGTGATCGCGTCGTCGTCGATGCCGACCCGGAACTTCACGGTGACCGGCACGTCGCCTGAGGCGGCCACTGCGGCTCGCACGATCGAACGGTAGAGGTCGCGCTTCCATGGGAGCGCCGCACCGCCGCCGTGACGGGTCACCTTCTTCATCGGACAGCCGAAGTTCATGTCGATGTGATCGACGCCGTGACCGTCGACGAGTCGGCGGGTGGCTTCGCCGATCGAGTACGGCTCGGTGCCGTAGAGCTGGATGCTTCGCGGCGACTCTCCGGGCGCGAACGCGGCGAGCTCGAGGCTCTTGCGGTGGCCCTCGACGATCGCCCGGGCGGTGACCATCTGGTTGACGTAGAGGCCGGCGCCATGGCGTCGACACAGGATGCGAAACGGGGCGTTGGTGACTCCGGCCATCGGCGCGAGGACCACCGGGGGCCAGACCTCGAGACCGCCGATCGAGATCGCGGCGAACTCACCGGGCGCGGCGGGCGGCTGGCCGGCAGGGGCGGCGGTCGGATCGGTCACGGCATCAAGGCTACGAAACCCACTCCCGGGTCGCGTACCGGTCGATCAGATCGAGCAGGGAGTCGGCGTCGGCACGTTCGACGCGGGGATTCATGAAGAGCAGCCGGAAGCAGTTGATCCCGTGGACCGGTTGCACACCCATCAACGCGGTGCCCTCGTCCTGCATGCGGATCTTGACTCGGGGGCCGAGGGCGTGGAGTCGGGATCGGGTGTGGTCGTCGAGGTCGCCGAGGGTCAGCGGCCGAAGCTCGGGGGGCACCCACAAGAGGCAGATGTTCGTGAAGTCACCGGCGACCACCGGGGCGAAGTGGCCGTCGCTCGCCGCGATTCGTGCGCGCACGTGGTCGGCGACCTCGATCGCGTGGTCGACGCGGGCCGCGAAGCCGGCGTCGCCGTGGGCCTTCCACGTCAGCCACAGCTTCATGACGTCGACCCGGCGACCGCACTGGAAGGTCCGGTCGCCCGGGTCGAGCTCGGCATTGCGCTTGTCCGGTTGGAACAGATAGTCCGCCCGGGTCGCGAAGCACGGTTCGAGTCGGCTGGGTTCACGCACGAGCAGCACCGAACACTGTTGGGTCATGCCCATCATCTTGTGGAGGTCCCACACGAAGGAATCGGCCCGCTCGAGCCCGTCGAGTCGTCGACGTTGGGTGGGGGAGAAGAGGGCGGATCCCCCGTAGGCGCCGTCGACGTGGAGCCAGATGTCGTCGTCGGCGCAGATCTCGGCGATGGCGACGAGCGGATCGAAGGCGCACGTCACCGTCGTTCCGGCCGTGGCGATGACGGCGAGCGGCCGCCGACCGGCGGCCGAAGCCGTCGCGATCTCGGCCGCGAGGGCATCGGGTCGCATGGCACCGTCGGCGTCGGTGGGAACGGTCACGACGGCATCGAGGCCGAGGCCGAGCAACACGGCCGCCTTCTTCGTCGAGTAGTGCCCGGACTCGGAGACGAAGACGGCGACGGGGCGGCCGTCGCTCCCTCGGTCGATGATGTCGGGATCGAGGCGGTATCGGGCGAGCTGGAGCGCGAAGAGCAGCCCGACGGAGCCCCCCGGACAGAACATCCCCGCGGGTGGATCGGCGTCGCCGGCCGGGGAAGGAAACCCGGCGAGCGAGGCCAACTTGTCGAGCACTGCGCGTTCCATGAGCGTGAAGACCGGCGCGACCTCGTAGGTGGCGCCGGTGGTGTTGAGCGCGGCGCCGATCCAATCGCCGAGGACCCCGATCGGGTCGGGTCCGGCGAAGTTCTGGTTGACGAAGCTCGGGTGCGACGTGTGGACCGACCACCGGAAGACCTCGTCGGTGGCGGCCACGAGCGCATCGTCGGAGTGGGCGGCCTCGTTCGCGGCGAACGAGAGGCCGACCGACGCGGCGAACGCGTCGGCGATCGTGGCGGGCGTGGCGTAGCGGATCACCGGGTCCGTGGTCGCCGGGGGTCGCAGGACGTGGCCGGAAACCCGATCGACGAGCGCCCGGAGCAGCTCCTCGCTCGGCCTCATCGGGCAGATCCGAACGACACGAGATCGACCCCGGCCGCTCGACACAGTCGGTCCAGTCGACCCAGCGGCAGCCCGATCACGTTCGAGACGCTTCCGCGGACACGATCGGCGAACAGGGCGGCGGCACCCTGGAGCCCGTAGGCACCGGCCTTGTCGTCGGCCTCTCCGGTGGCGAGATACCAGGCGATTCGCTCGTCGCTCACCGCATCGAAGACGACCTCTGTCGTCTCGTGGGCGCGGTGCAGGGCGGTCACGCCGGCCGGGTCGACGACCGCGACGGCAAGCCCGGTGATGACCTCGTGGGCCCGGTCGGAGAGGCGACGCAGCATCGTTGCCGCGTCGGACCGGTCGCGGGGTTTGCCCAGGATCTCACCATCGAGGACGACGGTGGTGTCGGCGCCGATGACCACCGAGTGGGCGGTGGCCACCGCGTTCGCCTTCTCGACGGCTACGCGGGTCACGTAGTCCGTCGCGTCCTCGCCGGGACGGGGCGACTCGTCGATGTCCGCGACCCGGACCACGAAGCCCGACGTGAGCCGACCGAGGATCTCGTGGCGGCGCGGCGAGGCGGAAGCGAGGATGAGCTGCGGATCGGTCACCCGGAGAGTCTGACATCTTCGGGCCGGGCGCCACCGCCCCCGCCGCCGGCGCGCCTACCCTTCCGGAATCGAAGACGAACGCCTCGAAGCCCCCGATCCCACCGAGCTTCCCGCCGAGGATGATTCTCTGGAGATCCACCCCGACGCCTTCATGGTGAAGTCGGGGTTTCTGCGCGCCGGTGAAGAGGCCAACGTGCCGCCGCCGGCGCCCGAGGGCCCGATGTGGACGTTCGACGAAGCCGACGAGCAGGCCCACGACTTCTTGCGGGTCGTCGCCGGTGCGCGGGACATCCCGCAGTTCCTCGACGACCCAGTCGAGCACGCCCGGGCCAACGGGCTCATGTTGTTGTTCTCCGAGGCGGTGCAGGCGTCGTTCCGGTCCTACCTCGCGCGAATGCCCGAGCCGCGGGTGGCCGCGTGGCGCGACCTGATCGCCGGTGGGGCCAACTCCGAGGCGTTCGGCCCGTTGACGTTGCAGGAGAAGCTCGACGAGAAGCAGGTCGACGAGGCCCTGCAGGTGGGCCGGCGCCAGCGCGCCATCAATCTGGCGCTGGCGCTCGTCGGCGTGATCGTGCTGACCGGCGGCGCCTATCTGCTCTCCCAGCGGCTCCTCGACGACGAACCGCGAAGTGAGGGCGCGTTCCAGTTCGAAGTCGTCGACGAGACCCCGGAGGAGGCCGCCCGGGGCGGTGGTCCCCCCGTCACCGAGCCGAGCCTGACCACCGCGCTGACGACCACCGTCGCGGTCGCCACCGGAGACGGACCCGAGGCGGCGCGGATCACGGTCGCGCCGTTCTCGGTCTATCCGTATCCACCGGGCTCGATCCGCGCGTCGTTGTTCCAGTACGCGGGCCGGGCCCATGTCGTCTTCGTCGGCCCCGAGGGGTTCACCGACAACAGTTGCCTGAGAGCGAGCGTCGTGACGGCGAACCTCCGACCGCTCGACACGGTGACCTATGGCCCGTGCGGTCAGCCCGTCGGACGTCCGGCATCGGTCGGCTGTCTCGGTCCGTCCGCGGTCCTGTTGGATCTCGTCGTCCCGGCCGGAGAGGTCGCCCTTCCCGAGGGTGGATCCGGGTTCGCCGAACAGGTACGGGTCCAACTGATCGCCGACGACCCCGACTACGAGGTGTTGACCTTGCGGGGAACGATCGAGGTGGGGGCCGCCGACTCCGTCGCGGTCCCCCGCTTCGGTGGGGAGATCGGCGAGGAGTTGACCTTCGACCTGGGCGCCGACCGGGTCGGTCGTTGCACCATCACCGGAGATCTTCCCGGTCGTTCGTGATGTGTGGCCGGTTCGCATCGACGACGCCGCCCGACCAACTCGCGAAGTACTTCGGGGCGGAGATGGCCGAGCGATTGCTCGACGACGTGCCGGCGCGAGCGAACCACAACGTCGCCCCGACTCAGGGCGTCTACACCGTTTTCGAAGATGGTGGCGTCCGCCGGATCGACACCTTCCACTGGGGACTGGTGCCGTTCTGGGCCGAGGACCCGAAGATCGGCAACCGCATGATCAACGCTCGCGCCGAGACGATCACGAAAAAGAGGTCCTTCGCACGTCCGTTCGCCCGCCGTCGGTGCATCATCCCCGCCGATGGCTTCTACGAGTGGAAGACGATCGAGGGACGAAAGAAGAAGCAACCCATGTACATGAGCCGGGTCGACGGCGAACCGTTCGCCTTCGCCGGCGTGTGGGAGGTCTGGAAGGACCGCAACCACACCGACACGAGCGGCGAGCCGCTCCAGCTGTTCAGCTGCACGATCATCACCGGTGAGCCGAACGAGGCGGTCGCCGCAGTGCACGACCGCATGCCGGTGATTCTGCCGCCCGACGTGTGGGACCGATGGCTCGACCGCGAGAACCACGACACCGACGCGCTCCGGGGGCTGCTCGTGCCGGCGCCGTCGCAGCTGATCCGGATGCACCCCGTCTCGACCGACGTCAACAACGTTCGGAACAACGGTCCCGAACTGATCGAGGAAGCCGAGCCGATCAGCGAGTGAGGCGATCGGTGTCCTCGGCCCGCCGGGCGGCCACCATCTCGGCCAGGCTCACGAATCGGAAGTCGTAGGTCGGTGTGGTGTCCGGTCGCCGGGTCGCCCCGAAGCCGGGCCGGTCGTGGCGTCGGTGGATCCGACAGGAGGCCAGCCCGTGACGGTTGGCCGGCCCATGGTCGTGGAAGAGGCTCTCGGCGGTGTGCAGGATCTTCGACTTGTCGACGCCGAGACCGGCCAACTCCGAGATCATGTGGACGAAGTTCGCGTCGGCCGGCTTGTAGGAGCCGATGTCCTCTGCGGTGTAGACCGCGTCGAAGCGCACCCCCAGCTTGTCGTTCGACGCGGCGAAGCTCTCGTTGTCCACGTTGGACAAGATGACCAGGCGGTAGTGCGCAGCCAACGCCTCCAACGAGACGGCCGCGTCCGGAAAGGCCGGCCAGTCCTTCACCGATTCACCATAGCGGCGACAGTCGGCCTCCTCGACCGGGAGTCCCCACTCGTCGGCCAGGCGGCGATAGACGATCGCGAGGATCTCGCGATAGGGCTTGGTCGGCGTGCGGCGCTGCTGCTCGGACTCGTGGAACGCGTGGCGTTGGAGCACATCGTCGCGGTCGACGCGCGCCAGCCGACTCGTCAGGGGACCGAGGGCGTCGATCATGCCGGACTCCCAGTCGATCAGGGTCCCGTAGCAATCGAAGATGAGGGTGTCGAAGTCGGCCAGCCGTGGCACTACCCGGCCCTGTGTCGATCGAGCGCCGCGACGATCCGGTCCTGCAGGGCGTCGAGCTCGGCCGGGTCCGGTGTCGGGTTCGCCTGGGCGAAGTCCAGGGCCGCCATGGAGTCCATCGGGACGACGTGCACATGGACGTGGGGTACCTCGAAGCCGGCGATCATCAGGCCGATCCGGGCGGGCGCCAGCACCTTCTTCTGGGCTCGCCCGACGGTGTGCGCGACCGTCATCAGGTGTGCGGCGGTGTCGGCCGGCAGATCCGTCCATTCGTCGACTTCGACGCGCGGGATGACGAGGGCGTGACCAGGGGCGAGCGGTCGCACGTCGAGAAAGGAGACACAACGATCGTCCTTCCAGAGGAAGCGGCCGGGAATCTCGCCGTCGATGATGCGGGTGAAGATGGAAGGCACACCGAGATCGTAGGCTGGTGGCGATGGCCGACGACGGGGCACCGGGCCGAGAACGGCAAAAGGGGATCTTCGAGGATCGCATCCTCACGGTTCCCAACCTGATCTCGCTGCTTCGCCTCGCCGGCATTCCGGTCTTCCTCTGGCTGATCTTCAGCGAGGAGAATCGCTACGGGGCGGCGTGGTTGTGGGGGCTGGTCGGCGCGACCGACTGGGTCGATGGCTGGTGGGCGAGAAAGTTCGATGTCGTCAGCGAGTTCGGGAAGCTCATCGACCCGCTCACGGATCGGGCGGTGTTGATCGTCGGCATCTTCGCCGTCGGCGTCGACGGATCGGTTCCATGGTGGCTGGTCGTCATCACCCTGGCCAGGGAGGTCCTGGTCGCGATCGGCGGCCTGGTGCTCGGGGCCCTCGGCGGACGACGCATCGACGTCACGTGGTGGGGCAAGGTCGCGACCTTCGGTCTGTACTTCGCGTTCCCGTTCCTGTTGGCCGGCGCGTCCGACGTGGGCATCGCTGA
This sequence comes from Actinomycetes bacterium, assembly GCA_024276495.1. Classification (GTDB taxonomy): domain Bacteria; phylum Actinomycetota; class Acidimicrobiia; order Acidimicrobiales; family Aldehydirespiratoraceae; genus JAJRXC01. Next base: position 35,630 of record JAJRXC010000023.1, on the reverse strand, counting down.
CTGGTTCCGATGGGCCGGCTGGATCATCGCCGTGCCGTCGCTGGTCTACAGCTACCTGTCGGCCGCCCAATACGTCCCGCTCAGTCTCGAGGCGTTGAAGGAGGGCCGACTCGACCGGGCCGAGGACGCCGCCCGCGACGAGCCGACCTGATCATCGCCGGCGCCTGTCGCTCGCCGTCGGTGAGAGGTAGGTTCGGCTCGTGAAGGCCGTGATCATGGCGGGCGGAGAGGGCACACGCCTTCGTCCCCTGACCTCCAACGTTCCGAAGCCGATGATGCCGTTGGCCAACCGGCCGATGATGGAGCACGTCGTCGAGCTCCTGAAGCGTCACGGATTCGATGAGATCGTCGTCACCGTCGCGTTCATGGCGAACCACATCCGGAACTGGTTCGGCGACGGCTCCGACTTCGGCGTGCGCATGGTCTACGCGACGGAGGAGACGCCGCTCGGCACCGCCGGGTCGGTGCGCAACGCGATGGACGAGCTCACCGAGGCGTTCCTCGTCATCTCCGGCGACGTGCTGACCGACATCGACCTCACCAAGATCGTGGCCGCGCACCACGAGAAGCAGGCCATGGCCACGATCGGCCTCATTCGGGTGGAGGACCCGCTCGAGTTCGGGATCGTGATCACCCGAGACGACGGGTCGATCGAGCGTTTCCTCGAAAAGCCGGGCTGGGGGCAGGTCTTCAGCGACACGATCAACTCGGGGATCTTCGTCCTCGAACCGTCGATCTTCGACTACATCGAACCGGATCGGCCCGTCGACTTCTCGAGCGAGGTCTTTCCCGCGCTGCTCGCCGACGGGAAACCCCTCTACGGCGCGGTTGCCGAGGGGTACTGGGAAGACGTCGGCAACCTCGAGAGCTACGTGCGAGCCCACGCCGACATCCTCGACGGCACGGTCGAGGTCGACATTGACGGCTTCGAACAGGACCGAGGGCTGTTCATCGGAGAGAACGTCGCGGTGCATCCAGATGCCGTCATCGCCGGCCCGGGTGTCATCGGCGCCAACTGCCGGATCCAGGCCGGCGCCCGGATCGGCCCTTACTCGGTTCTGGGGGCGAACGTGCGGGTGCGGGCCGAAGCCGACATCGAACGGTCGGTGATCGGCGACAACGCCTATCTGGCCGAGGCGGTGAGCGTGCGGGGGGCGGTCATCGGACGGGCCTGTGATCTCCGGGCCGGGGTGAAGGTCGACGAGGGCGCGGTGATCGGCGACGAGTGCTTCGTGGGGGAGGGTGCCACCGTCGGCGCCGGGGTGAAGATCTACCCGTTCAAGACCATCGAGGGTGGTGCGGCGGTCAACTCGTCGATCGTGTGGGAGACGAAGGGGGCCCGCAGCCTCTTCGGACGTTCCGGGGTCTCGGGCCTCGCCAACGTCGACATCACGCCCGAGCTCGTCACCCGACTCGCGATGGCGTACGGCTCGACGCTGCGACAAGGCGACATCGTCATCACGGCCCGTGACTCGTCGCGTTCTGCCCGGATGCTCAAACGAGCGGTCCACGCCGGGCTCAACGCCGCCGGCATCTCGGTGCAGGACCTGGAGCTCGTCCCCCTTCCCGTCGCCCGATTCGTCACCCGGCGCCCGGCCATCGCCGGCGGGGTCGCGCTTCGGCTCGACGGCGACGACCCCAACACCGTGATCGTCCAGTTCCTCGACGTCAACGGTGCCGACATGAGCGAGAACGGGCACCGCAAGATCGAACGGATCTTCAACCGCGAGGACTACCGCCGGGTCTTCCCGGGTGAGATCGGCGACATCGACTACGCCCCCCGCGCCCTCGAGCACTACGCGACGGCGATCGAGTCCACCGTGGACCTGCCCGCGATCCGAGCCGCGGCGCCCAAGGTGGTGGTCGACTACGGCCACGGCGCGGTGTCGTTCATCATGCCGAACCTGCTCGCGAAGCTGGGCGCCGACGTGCTCGCGGTCAACCCGTTCGCGTCGACGTCGGGTGCCGCGGCGTTCGACCGTGAGCGAAACGCCGAGGTCGTCGCCGAGCTCGTCACCTCTTCTCGGGCCGCGCTCGGCGTTATGTTCAGCCCCGGGGGACAGCAGCTCAGCGTCATCGACGACGCCGGCCGGCTCCTCGACCACACCGAGCTCCTGTTGGCGTTGATCGAGCTCCGCGGCCCGACGCTCGTTGGGGCTCGGGTGGCGTTGCCGGTCTCCGCGACGACCCGCGCCACCGAGCTCGTGGAGCGCCGCCACGGTTCGGTCGTGCTGACGCCCACCTCGGGCGCCGCGGTGATGAAGGCCGCGTCGGATCCCAACGTGTGCTTCGCCGCCGACACCAGCGGTCGATTCGTCGTGCCCGGGTTCATGCCGGCCTTCGACGCCATCGCGACCTTCGTCTCCCTGCTCGACCTGCTCGCCGTGTCGGACCAGCCGCTGAGCAGCGTCGTCGACGGTCTCCCGTCGACCCACATGATGACCCGCGAGGTCGTCACGCCCTGGGAGCAGAAAGGGGCGGTGATGCGGGTCCTCGTCGAGCAGGCGAAGACGCACGAGGTCGACCTCGTCGATGGTGTGCGCATTCATCACCCGCAGGGCTGGGCGCTCGTTCTTCCCGACCCCGACGACCCGATCACACGGGTCACCGCGGAGGGAGTCGATGACGCGGCGGCGGAGCGGCTGGTCGACGAGTACGTACGCCGGATCGAGCAACTCGTCCGGTCCTGAGCGGGGGTCGCGACTGCCCTGCGGTCATGGGTTAGGTTCTCGGCATGAACGTGCCAGAAGGACTCCGCTATTCGTCCGACCACGAATGGGTCGCCGTCGAGGACGGCATCGCCCGCGTCGGGATCACCGACTATGCCCAGGATGCGCTGGGCGATGTCGTCTATGTCGACCTCCCGAACGCGGGTGCGCAGATCGCCGCGGCCGACTCGTTCGGTGAGGTCGAGTCGACCAAGTCCGTGTCGGAGCTCTATGCCCCGGTGTCGGGCGAGATCGTGATGGTGAACGACGAGTTGGCCGACGCCCCCGAGAAGCTCAACGAGGACCCGTACGGTGCGGGCTGGATCCTCGCGATCCGGATGTCGGACCCAGCGGAGCTCGACGGGCTGCTCGACGCGAGTGCCTATGCGGCGCTGACCGAGGGGTGATCGCGTGAGTGGTGTCGTCTGTCGCGAGTGCCGCCATGAGAATCCGACGGGAGCGAACTTCTGTTCCTCGTGTGGTGTGGCGATTCCCGGCGACGAGATCACGAGCGGTTTGTCGATCCACGAGATCGAGAACGAGGCGGTCGAGGAGATCGACCGGTCCGGGTTCGGACCCCACGAGGGTCTGTTCGTCGTGCCTCAGGGGCCGAAGGCCGGCGCCCGCTACGCGCTCGACACCGACACCGTCACGATCGGCCGCCATCCCGACAGCGACATCTTCCTCGACGACATCACGGTGTCTCGGCGTCATGCCGAGGTTCGCCGTGAGGGGTCGCGCTACTGGGTGCGAGACGTCGGCTCGCTCAACGGCACCTATGTCAACCGGGAGCGGGCCGACGACCGCGAGTTGACCGACGGAGACGAGCTCCAGGTCGGCAAGTTCAAGCTGGTGTTCGTGCACGGCACGGGCGCGGGCTGAGACGGGGGTTTCCGTGGCCGAATCACCTCATCACTCGATCGGCGAGGTCCTGGCGATGCTCAAGGACGAGCATGCCGATGTCACCATCTCGAAGATCAGGTTCTTCGAGAGCCAGGGCCTGATCGCTCCCGAACGCACACCATCGGGCTACCGGAAGTTCTACGACCACGACATCGACCGTCTGCGCTGGATTCTGGTCCAACAGCGCGACAACTTCCTGCCCTTGAAGGTGATCAAGCGTCGCCTCGAGGAAGCGGGCTTCGACCCCGCCACCGCGGGGGGAGCGGTCGACGGCCCGCTGCCGGAACCGACCCTGTTCACGAAGACCGCCGAGGCCCGGGCTCCCGAAGAGGCGGAGTCCGGGACCGGGAACGACCCCCCGCCGCCGGCCACGGGCAACGACTCGGGTGTCGAATCCGACGACCCGGCGGAGTCCGACCCACCCGATGCCGAGCCGGTGCCGGCGTCGGAAGCCGGGTCGGAACCCGTCTCCGAGCCGGAGCCGGAGCCCGAGCCCGAGTCGGGGCCGGTCGCGCAACCCGTGCCGGCGCCGCCGGCGGTCGCCGAAGGCGATCCACTCGACGTGCCGGCCGGTTCCGTCAGCCTGTCGGCGCTGGAGCTGGCCGAAAGCGCCGGTGTCGACCTGGGCCTCATCGCCGAGCTCGAGCGGCTCGGACTGATCGAGACGGTTGCCGCGGGCGGCACGGAGGCGTTCGACCACGAAGCGCTGGTGGTGGCTCGGGCCGCGGCCGTCTTTCGGGCCCGCGGTGTCGAGGCGCGCCACCTGCGCATGTTCAAGGTCGCGGCCGATCGCCAGGCCGGCATCCTCGAACAACTCGTCGCCCCGAAACTGAAGAAGGGCGGCGAGAGCCGACGTTCGGCGCGCGCCGAGCTCAACGAGCTGGTCCGGCTGGGCGAGGGCATCCAGCGATCGGTTCTGCGCCGAAGCTTCAGCGGCCGGCTCGACTGATGCCATGACGGCACCCGGATTGGAGATCCTCCTCACCGAAGAAGAGATCGAGTCGACCGTGGCGCGGCTCGCCGCCGAGCTGAGCACCCGGTTCACCGACGGAGTGGTGTTGGCCGGCCTGCTGCGGGGAAGCGTGCCGTTCCTGTCCGATCTGGTCCGGGCGATCACGATCCGGCCGCTGATCGATTTCATCGCGATCACGCCGTATGCCCCCAACACAGGCCGGGTTCGCATGTTGAAGGATCTCGACATCGACATCGTCGGTCGCGACGTCGTCATCGTGGAGGACATCGTCGACACCGGCCTCACGACGGCGTTCATCCACGGTGAGTTGTCCCGTCGCTCTCCGCGCCGCGTCTGCGTGTGCACGTTCGTCGATCGACCGGCGCGGCGCGTGGTGCCCGTCGAGCTCGACCACGTCGGGATCGAGATCCCGGACCGGTTCGTCATCGGTTACGGCCTCGATCACGAGGGTCGATACCGGAACCTGCGGGTTCTGGCCAGCGCCGCGCCGGAAGTTCTCGCCGAAGACCCCGATGCCTACGTCGGAGCGCTGTACCCGGCCTAGTGTGGTCCCATGCACGAGATGGAGCTCATCGGTGTGAGGGTGGAGATGCCGACCAACGCGCCGATGGTCCTGCTGCGCGAGCGGGGTGGCGAGGGTCGCACCGTGCCGATCTACATCGGGGCTCCCGAGGCGACGGCGATCGCGCTGGCCCTCGACGGTGTGACGACTCCGCGGCCGATGACCCACGATTTGATGCGTGATCTTCTCGAAGAGTTGGCGGTCGACGTCGAACGGGTGGTCGTGAGCGATCTACACGACAAGACGTTCTTCGCCGAGATCCATCTGCGACGCGACGGGGAGGCCCATGTCGTGTCGAGTCGCCCGTCCGACGCGATCGCCTTGGCGGCGCGCACCGGCACACCCATCTTCGCGGCCGACTCGGTGGTCGACGACGTCGGCTACAACGAGTTGACCGAGGCGGTTGCCGATCCGGGTCAATCCGAGGAGGTGGTCGAGGAGTTCAAGGAGTTCCTCGACACGATCACGCCGGAAGACTTCGAGGACTGATCGGGGGGCGCGGACGCGCGTTCGTGTTCGCGCGCAGCGCGCGCCTGTTCGCGCGGGTCGTTGACCCGCGCGGGCGGACGTCGTAGGGTCATCCACACTCACAACGACGTAATTTCGACGGTGTCGCCCGACGACTCGTCGTGGACGGGGACCGGAAACGGGGAGTGGAATGAGCGAACAGGGATTCAGCGGGAAGCGCACCGCCGAGATCGTCGACATCACATACCGCCAGCTCGACTACTGGGCGCGAACCGATCTGGTGCGGCCGTCCATGGCCGACGCCAAGGGATCCGGCAGTCGCCGCCAGTACAGCTATCGCGACCTGCTCGAGCTCAAGGTCATCAAGAGCCTCCTCGATTCGGGCATCCGCCTCGAACAGGTGCGCAAGGTCTTCGCCTACATGCGCAACCATCTCGGCGAAGACGTCGCCTCGGCGAACCTCGTCATCGACGGCTCCAACTCCGTGCTGGTCAACACCGGCGAGGAGCTCATCGATCTGTTGCAAAACGGCCAGGGAGTGCTCAACGTCTTGCCGCTCGCCGGGGTGAAAGATGAAGTCGACGCCCGGATCGTGTCGCTCTACCCCGACATGGCCGACGCCGTGCGCGACGTCCCGAAGGCCGTGGGCGACGCTTGAAACCCGTGGTCGACTTCGCCCACTCCTCCGAACGAGAGGTCGCCGACCTGTTCGACAGCTACGGCATCGAGTGGCACTACGAGCCCACGACCTTCGTGCTCGACCGCGACGCGGCCGGCAACCCGACCTGTGCGTTCACCCCCGACTTCTACCTTCCCGCGTTCGACACCTATGTGGAGTTGACGACGCTGCGGCAGCCGCTCGTCACCCGCAAGCACCGCAAGATCAGGATGCTCGCCGACCAGCGGCCCGATGTCCGCGTGAAGATCCTGTATCGCCGGGACCTCGAACGGCTCGGCGCGAAGTACGGTCTCGCTGACGCCGCCTGAGCGTCGAACCACCTACGTCCCCGGAGGCCTCTCCCGTGCCGAACGACCGCCGCTCGCCCCTGCACGATGTCCATCTGGCCGCAGGGGCCAAGATGGTTCCCTTCGGTGGCTGGGAGATGCCGCTGTCCTATGGCGACGGCACCCTCGCCGAACATGCGGCGTGTCGATCCGACGCGGTCGTGTTCGACGTCTCTCACCTCGGCACGGTCCGGGTGAGCGGCGAGGGGGCACTCGACGCCCTGCAGTGGGCGTTCACGAACGATCTCGACCGGATCGGTCCGGGCCGGGCCCAGTACACCCACCTCCTCGATCCGTCCGATGCCTCGGTCCTCGACGACATCATCGTGTGGTGGATCGCCGACGACCGTTTCGACGTCATGCCCAACGCATCGAACACGAGTCGGGTCGAGAAGGCCCTGGCCGACGGTCCCGCCGCGCCGGACATCACCGACGTGACCGCCACCCGAGCGGTGCTCGCCGTGCAGGGCCCCAACGCCCGGGAACGGTTCGCCACGGTCGCCCCCGAAGCCGCCGAGGTCGGTCGGTTCCGGGTGATGGAGACGGAGGTTGCCGGTTTTCCCGTCGTCGTGGCCGGCACCGGCTACACCGGAGAGGACGGGCTGGAGATCGCCGTGCCGGCCGATGGCGCCGAACCGGTGTGGGACCTGGTGCGCTCGACCGGGATCACCCCCGCCGGGCTCGGCGCCCGCGACACCCTTCGCCTCGAAGCCGGTCTGCCGCTGCACGGCCACGAGTTGGGGCCGGGAATCACCTCGTTGCAGGCCGGTCTCGGTTGGGTGGTGCGCTTCGACAAGGACGACTTTCGGGGCCGGGCCGCGCTGTTGGCCGAAAAGGAGCGGGGACCGCACCGGGTCCTCACCGGCCTGGTCGTGGACGGCCGACGCCCACCCCGGGAGGGCCAGGTCGTGTCGCGAGACGGCGACGAGATCGGTGTGGTGACCAGCGGAAACTTCTCGCCCGGGCTCGGCCAGGGCATCGCGCTCGCCTTTCTTCCACCCGGCACGGCACCCGGCACCGGGGTCACGATCGACATGCGGGGAACCCCCGTACCGGCAGTGGTCACCTCGCCACCCTTCGTCTGAACATGTGACCACAGTCATCCTCTCGACGGGAACACCGGCCGCAGGCGTCCGGTTGTAGGTGGTGAAGCTCCGCAAACCACGAGGGACCCCATGTCCACCACCTCATCCACTGTCGCTCACGCCTCCGTCGACGGCCGCGCCCTGCTCGACGTCGCCCTCCTGCGTTCGAAGGCCGCCGACCTGCGTCACACCGCGAGTGAGATCACCAGCCCGCTCTCCACGACCTATCGTCGCCGGGCCGCGGAGCTCGAGCTCGAAGCCGCCGCGCTGGCCGCCCGGTTCGGACTCATCGAAGATCTCCAACTGGCCGCCTGAAGCCTCCGTCTCCCCCCACGAACCGGTCCGCCGACCGCCCACCTCCCGGGCCGTCGGACGGACCGGTTCGGTGTTTCGGCGTGCAAGACTGGACCCGGTGCACGCGTCCTGGCTGATCCCGTTCTCGTTGGTCGTGCTCCTGGCCGGATGCGCACGGCAGTCGGGCGGCGACGCCGATCCCCCCGAGACGGCGCCCGTGGCCGAGAACGGCCGCCGACCGACACCGCCGCCGGACCAAACGATTCCGACGACGACCCCGCCGACCCCCGGCCCGCCACCGACCACCGAGGCGATACCGGTGTTCACCGCCCTGATCGGGACGATAACCGAACAGGAGCTCGGCACCTCGTGGCGACCCGACTGTCCGGTCCCGGTGGAAGACCTGCGACGACTCGACCTCGCCTACTGGGACTACCAGGGCGCCCCGGCCGTCGGAGCCGTGATCGTGCACGCCGATCAGGCCGAGAAGGTGGTGCGCGTCTTCGCCGCGCTCTTCGACGCGAGGTTTCCCATCGAGTCGCTGCGGCCGATCGCGGAGTTCGGCGCCGACGACGACGCGTCGATGGCCGCCAACAACACGTCCGGCTTCAACTGTCGGGAGATCGACGGCCGCCCCGGAGTGTGGAGCCAGCACGCGTTCGGTGGCGCGATCGACATCAACCCGTTGGTGAACCCCTGGGTCCGGGGTTCACTCGTCGATCCGCCCGGCGGGGAACCCTATGTCGATCGGTCCGCCGACGTTCCCGGTCTCATCCGGGCCGGAGACGCCGTCACGTCGGCGTTCGCCGAGATCGGCTGGTTCTGGGGCGGGGACTGGATCTCTACCGTCGACTACCAGCACTTCTCCCACAACGGGCGATGACACCCGTCGGCGTCACGACAGTGGGCCGATGACCGTCTCGCCGAACTCGGTGAGGGTGTCGGGATCGGCGAAGTCGCTCGTCCACACGTAGACGCGGTCGATACCGGTGTCGGCTCGGCCGGCGAAATGTTCGACCAGTTGCTCGGCAACACCGATCGTGTGGCCGGTGGACCCGAAACGACGCAACGCGACCTCGACGATCGCGTCACGGTCGCCACCCTCCGGAATCAGCGTGACCCGCTCCTGGACCGACGCCCGCGCCGCGCCGGCCCGCTCACGCAACTCGTCGAACCGGTCGAGCTTGTGGATCGGGAGGTTCCACCAGTCGGCGAACCGGGCCACCAGATCGAGGGTGCGGGGACCGGCACCGCCGATGACGATCGGGATCCGCTGTTCGGGGCCGGGCACCTGACGGGCATCGACGAGATGGTGGTGGGCTCCCTCGTAGGAGACGGTCTCTGCGCTCCACAGCGCGGTGACGACCTCGAGCGTCTCGGTCAGGCGATCGACACGGGCCCGGGGTGTCGCGTCGCCGATCCCGAAGGTCGCGAACTCGCCGGGCACGCTTCCCCAACCGATGCCCAGCTCGAACCGACCGCCGGTGGCGTGGTCGAGCGTCACCGCCTGGCGGGCCAGCACCGCAGGATGACGGAACGCATCGCACAACACGAGATGGCCGACGGTGCCGGTGGTGTGGGCGCCGAGCCAACTCGCCGTGACCATCGCGTCCCACATCGGCCGGTCCTCGGCCATCGGGGGTGCCATGTGGTCCATGAGCGCGACCCCGTCGAAGCCGGCATCGACCGCGGTCTGCACCCGTTCGACCATCGTCGGCACGGTCATTCTCATCTGGGGAAGGAAGAGCTGGAACTCCATGGCGCGTGAGTGTGCCGCGGTTCAGGGGCGTTCGTCGAACACGGGCAACACATCGACGGCCCGCTGGCGCAGCCAGTGGTCGGCCAGCGTGAGCAACATCATGGCCTCGACCATCGGCACCGCCCGCGGCAAGACGCACGGATCGTGGCGGCCCTTGGCGGCGAGGGTGGTGGCCTCGCCGTCCCGGGTGACCGTCTGCTGTTCGCTCGCGATCGTGCCGGTCGGTTTGAACGCCACGCGACAGGTGATGTCCTCTCCGTTGGAGATGCCGCCCTGAATGCCGCCCGAGTGGTTGGTGGTGGTCCGGGGCCCGTCGTTGCCGGGTTCGAACGGATCATTGTGGGAGAGACCGGTCATGCGGGTGCCGGCGAACCCACTGCCGATCTCGACACCCTTGGCGGCCGGCAGCGACATCAGGGCACGGGCGAGATCCGCGTCGAGCTTGTCGAACACCGGCTCACCGAGGCCGGCCGGGACCCGCCGCGCGACACAGCGCACCGCGCCCCCCAGCGAGTCGCCATCGCGGCGGGCCTGCTCGATGGCGGCGGTCATGGCCGCGGCCGCGGTGCGATCCGGACAACGCGTCGGGTCGGCTTCGACGTCGGCCAATGTGACCGCTCCCGCGTCGACGGAGGCGTCGATGTCGTGCACCCGGTCGACCCAGCCGAGCACCTCGATCCCGGCGACCTCGGCGAGCAACCGGCGAGCGACCGCCCCGGCAGCCACCCGACCGATCGTCTCGCGGGCACTGGCCCGGCCCCCTCCCGCCCAATTGCGGAACCCGTACTTCGCGTCGTAGGTGAAGTCGGCATGAGAGGGGCGATAGACGTCTTTCAGATGGTCGTAGGCCCCACTGCGGTGATCGTTGTTGCGAACCAGCACGGCCAACGGCGTGCCGGTCGTGAACCCCTCGAACATCCCCGAGAGAATCTCCGCCTCGTCGGATTCGTCGCGTTGGGTGACGAGACGGCTCTGGCCCGGACGTCGACGATCCAGGTCGGACTGGAGGTCCGCGACGGTGAGGGCCAGCCGCGGCGGGCAGCCGTCGATCACGACCCCGACGCCGCCCCCATGGGACTCGCCGAAGGTGGTGACCCGAAAGAGGGTGCCGAACGTGCTGGCCATCGACTCGAAGTGTACGGGGCCGGAGGGGTCGGCCCGGTGCTATTGCGGGGTGTGCCGCTCAGACGTCGAGAATGCCGCGGGGATCGACCGCGACCTGACGGAGGGCATAGGCCGCGGCATCGTCGGGGGCGTCGTTGGCGGCCCGCTCGGCGTCGACCCGCCGATACCACGCGGCCACCTCGTCGGCCCGCTTGGCTTCGGTCCACCCGAGCTCCGCGGCCATCAAGTCGGCGGCGGCCTCGGCGACATCGGTCCCGCGGGCCTCCGTTTCGATCGAGATCCGCAGGCGCCGGGCGAGCACGTCCTCGAGATGCAACGCGCCCTCGTGACGGGCCGCGTGAACGACCTCGGCGGCGATGTAGAGATCGCCCGGCAGCACCACCGACAGCGCCGGGTCGGCGTCGGCGATCGCGAAGACGTCGACGATCCGGCTGCCGTGACGCCACAGAAGTCGGGTGCACAGCTGTGGGTCGAGACCGTGCGCCACCGCCAACTCCTCGGCCCGGTTCGACCAGCTGTCCCAGTCGTGGCTGCCCACCAGCGTCACCTGCTCGGTGCACGACTCGGGCACAGCCCGGTCGAGACCCTCGACGACCATGTCGATCGTGTCGACCGCCATCACCCGGTAGGTGGTGTACTTCCCGCCCGCGATCGAGATCAGACCGGGGACCGGTTGGGCAACCGCGTGCTCGCGGCTCAGCTTCGCGGTGTCGTCGGCCTCCCCGCTCACCAACGGCCGAAGCCCCGCGTAGACCCCGACGATGTCGTCTTCGGTCAGGGGCCGTTCGAGCGCCTCGTTGGCGTGCTCGAGGATGTAGTCGATGTCGGCCTGCGAGGCGGCCGGGTGGGCCCTTCCGAGATCCCACTCCGTGTCGGTCGTGCCGATGAGCCAGTGCGCACCCCACGGGATGATGAACAGGACACTTCGCGGGGTACGAAGGACGATGCCGCTGTCGCTGTCGATGCAGTCGCGGGGGACGACGATGTGAACCCCCTTCGCGGCACGGACACTGAGACCGGCCGGGCCGGCCATGTCCTGGATGTCGTCGACCCAGACCCCGGTGGCATTGACCACCTTCTTCGCCCGGCAGCGCAGCGCGTCGCCGGATTCCAGATCGGTGAGCTCGGCCCCCACCACGGTGCGCGGGTCGGCCTCCTCGTCGAAGATCAGCCCGGTCACCTGAACGCTCGTGACGACCGCGGCGCCGTGCCGAGCCGCGGTTCGTGCCACCGCGAGCGTGTGTCGGGCGTCGTCGACCTGCGCGTCGGAGTAGACGATGCCGCCGATCAACGACGATCGCTTCAGGCCCGGAACCAACTTCAACGCCCCCCGTCGTGACAGATGATGGTGACGTGGAAGCTTGCTCTTGCCGATCCAGGCGAGAAGGTCGTAGAGGAACACCCCGGCCCCGTAGTAGAGCCGCTGCCAGATCCGGTGGGTCAGCGGAATCAGGAACGTGACCGGACGGATCAGGTGTGGCGAAACCGTCTGGGTCAGGACGCTGCGTTCGTGCAACGCCTCCCGCACGAGGGCGAAGTCCCGTTGTTCGAGATAGCGGAGCCCGCCGTGGATGAGCTTCGACGATCGGCTCGAGGTGCCGCTCGCCAGATCCCGCTGCTCGACCAGAGCCACCGACAGGCCCCGCGTCGCCGCGTCGAGCGCGCAGCCGACACCGGTCACACCGCCGCCGATGACGAGCACATCGAACTCTTCGTTGCGCAGCCGATCGAGATCGGATGCCCGTTGTCGAGGGCCCAGCGAACCGGGCGCCGTGCACGACTCGGACGTGGATGCTGGCATCCGGTCAGCCTACGCTGCCGTGCCATGGCCGCGACCGACAACCAGCGCACCGATGCGGTGAACTTCGCCACGATCTGGGAAGGCATCGCCGACGCGCTGCCGGACAAGGACGCGACCGCCCACGGGACCCGATCCCACGACTGGGCCACCTTCGAACATCGCGCCGCATGCCTGGCCGGCGCTCTCGAAGGCGCCGGCATCGGCGCCGACGACAAGGTCGCGTTGTTCCTCTTCAATGGATTCGAATACGAAGAGGCGCAGTTCGCGGCGTTCAAACAGCGCGCCGTCCCGTGCAACGTCAACTATCGCTATCTCGCCGACGAGCTCGCCTATCTCCTCGACAACGCCGACGCCAAGGTGCTCTTCTTCGACACCAGCCTGGCCGACCGCGTCGAAACCGTGCGGCAACGCTGCCCCGACGTGCGGCTGTGGGTCCAAGTCGGCGGCGGCCAACTCATCGACGGCGCCGTCGCCTACGACGACCTCATGGCCCACGACCCCGCCGACCGCATCCCCCGTTGCGGCGACGACCTGTGGTTTCTCTACACCGGCGGCACGACCGGCAACCCGAAAGCGGTGATGTGGCCCCACGACCAGATGATCGCCAACATGGTCGCCCACTACCGGGTCCTCGACCGTGACATCCCGACCACGGCAACCGAAGCGGTCGACGCGGCGATCGAGCTCCACGCCCGGAACCGCACCACCCGCCTCCTCGCGGCCGCGCCCCTCATGCACGGCACCTCCGGAATCAACGCCTTGCACACCCTGACCACCGCCGGCCTCGTCGCCACCCTCACCAGTCGCAGCTTCGACCCCGACGAGCTCTGGACCACCGTCGCCCACCACCGGTTGACGATGCTGACCATCGTCGGAGAGGCGTTCGCCCGACCGATGCTCGACGCCCTCGACCGGGCCGAAGCCGCCGGTCGGCCCCACGACCTGAGCAGCGTCTTCCAGATCATCTCCTCGGGGGTCATGTGGTCCCAGGAATCGAAGATGGCCTTCCTCGACCACAAGCCGATGACCCTGCTGGACAGCCTCGGGTCCAGCGAATCCGTCGGCCAGGCGATGCAGCTCACCCGCAAGAACGAGACCGTCGCCGACACCGGACGATTCTCGCTCGGCCCGACCACCCAGGTGATCACCGACGACGGACGACTGGTCGAACCCGGCTCCGGAGAGATCGGCCGGCTCGCCAACCGCGGACCCAACCCACTCGGCTACTACAAGGATCCGGCCAAGACCGACGAGACGTTCCCGACGATCGACGGAATCCGCTGGTCGATCCCCGGCGACTACGCGAGCGTCGAAGCCGACGGCACCATCACCCTCCTCGGTCGCGGATCGGTGTGCATCAACTCCGGAGGCGAGAAGATCTACCCCGAGGAAGTCGAAGAAGCCGTCAAAACCCATCCCTCGGTGCTGGATTGCAACGTCGTCGGACTCCCCGACGACCGCTGGGGACAATCCGTCAACGCCGTCGTCGCCATCGAACCCGGCAGCGACGTCGCCGACGAGGACATCATCGCCCACGCCCGCACCCGCATCGCCGCCTACAAGGCACCGAAGCGCATCCTGCGGGTCGACGACTTCGTCAGGAGCCCCAACGGCAAGTCCGACTACCAATGGGCCAAATCGGTCGCCGAGAAGCTCACCGGCCTCTGACGCAGATCACCCCACGAGCAGTGCCTGCCGTCTCACAACTCGAGCAGTGCCTGCTCGATAACCTCGGGGAGGGCGGGGTGGATGTAGTACTGGCCCGTCGCCATCTGATCCACCGTCAACCCGAACACTATCCCCTGCACCAGCTGCTGGATCAGCGTCGACGCCTGCGGACCGAGAAAGTGCGCGCCCAACAGGAGTCGCGTCTCGGTGTCGACGATCAGCTTGCAGATGCTCTCGGTGTCCTCCATCGCCCAGCCGTACGCCGCTGAGCCGAACTCCTGCACATGGGCCCGGTGGGGGAGCCCGGCCTCGAGACACTCCTGTTCGGTGAGGCCGACGCTCGCCACCTGAGGATGACCGAACACGGCCGACGGAATGAAACGATGGTCGGCCTCGATCGGACGATCAGGATGCGTGATGTTGTTCGCGACCACCTTCGCCTCGTGGTTGGCGACATGTTTGAGCTGCACCGGATTGGTGATGTCGCCCAGCGCCCAGATCCCTTCGACACTGGTCTGCATCCGCGAGTCGGTGACGACATACCCGTTGGCATCGACCGCGACCCCGGCCTCGTGCACGCCAAGCTCGTCGGCGTTGGGCACCCGGCCGGTCGCGACGAGGAGCATGTCGGCTCTCACCTCGGTGTCGCCGCCGGCCCGATCCACGAGCTGGATCACGAACTCGTCGCCGTCGCGATCGACCCGGGTGATCCCGACCCCACACCACACGTCGTGCTTGGCCGCGTAGATGTCGGTGAACCGCTCGGAGATGTCGTGATCCTGACCCCGCAGCATGTGATCGCTGCGGAGGAGATAGCTCACCTCGGAACCGAACGCGCCCATCACATTGCCGAGCTCGGCCGCGATGTAGCCACCACCGATCACCGCCAGACGCCGGGGAAGATCGTCGACCCTCATGATCGTGTCCGACGTGTGGAACCCGGCATCCACCAACCCGGGAATCGGCGGAACGAACGGCCGGGCTCCGGCCGCGATCACGATCTTGTCCGCCGTGATCGTCTCGTCGCCGACGCGAAGCTCCCGCGGTCCGACGAAACGGGCGTCGTTGGCGAAGACGGTGACGTTGTCGAGGCCCCTGCGATACTCCTCACCTCCGGCCGCGATCGGATCGATCCGGCCGAACACCCGATCACGAATCGCCGCCCAGTCGGCCCCGTCGGCGTGAGTGTGCACACCGAGCGCCGGTCCGCGTCGGGCCAACTCGGCCAGTTCGGCCGCGTAGACGAACATCTTCGAGGGAATGCAGCCCACATTCATGCAGGTTCCGCCGAACAGCCCGCGTTCGACGATGGCGATGTCCCAGTCGTCGTGCTCGGGCCCGATGATCGAGTTGCCGGAGCCGGCGCCGATGATGATCAAGTCGAAGCTCTTCACGGGCGCAGGCTAGCTTCGGTCGATGAACCGGCGACCGACCGCGCGTTGTTTCCACCCACCCCGCTCTGTCGTCTTCGCGACGTTCTCCACGACCCTCGATGAGGCGAGAACATGAGCCGGAACAACGGGATCGGCCTGTCGCGGCGGGCATTCATGCTCGACGTGAGCCGAGACCGGGTGCCGACGCGCGCCACCCTCGAATGGCTCGCCGATGTCCTTGCCGCGGCCGGGTTCAACGAGTTGCAGCTGTACGTCGAGCACACGTTCACCTATCGGGGACACGAGACGGTCTGGAGGTGCGCCTCGCCGCTCACCCACGACGACCTCCGATGGCTCGACGACCGGTGCGCGTCGGTCGGCCTCGACCTCGTGGCCAACATGAACGGCTTCGGGCACATGGCCCGCTGGCTCGAGCACGACGAGTACCGGACGATGGCCGAGTGCCCACTCGGCTACGTCAGCCCGTTCGACGGCTCGCTCACCCCACCGGGATGCCTTGCCCCCATCCCGGCGAACGCTCGCTTCGCGGTGGCGCTCGCCCGTGAGATGGCATCGGTGATTCGTCATCACCGGATCCACATCGGTGCCGACGAACCCTTCGAGCTCGGCGATGGCGCGTCGGCCGCCGATGTCGCACGCCGAGGCCGCGACCATGTGTATCTCGACCATCTTCGGCGCATCATCGAGCCTCTGGTCGGCGACGGACACGAGGTGATGTTCTGGGCCGACCTGTTCCGCCGGGACGCGTCGTTGATCGAGCAGATACCCGACGGGGCAGTCGCGGTCGTCTGGAACTACGAAGCTCCCGGCGTCGAGGGCTGGATGGATCACCTCACCCCCGCCCAGACGGAGCGGCTCGGACTTCCCCCCGACGCGTCCGAGGGGTTCAGCGCCCATGCCCGACTGTTCATCGAGTCCGGGACTCCGTTTTGGGTCGCGCCGGGCACCTCGACGTGGAACTCGATCATCGGTCGCAACACAAACGCCACCGCGAACATCGCTGACGCGGTCGCGGTCGGACAGGCCCAGAGGTGTCCCGGGATTCTCCTCACCGACTGGGGCGACAACGGACATTGGCAGCCCCTCGCCGTCTCCCTCCCGTCGATCGTGAGAGCAGGGCTCGCGGCCCGTACCGGTGAAGTCCCCAACGCCGACGCCGTCGCCGCGACGATCGACGAGATCGCCGGGTTCGACCCCGGCACCGGCAGCCTGATCGATCGACTGGGGCGGATCGGCGAGTCGCTCGGACTGTCCAGCCCGAACGGGTCGCCGCTGCACGCCGCGATGACGACCGGCACCGCCCCGACATTCGGCACCCCCGACGTCGATGCCTTCGATGCCGCCCATCGCTCGCTGCTCGACGCGATCGAGCTGTTCGGATCGGGCCCGGTCGGAGGACCGAGAGGAGCGATCGTCGCGCGGGAGATGGAGGCGGCTTGTCGGTTGGCCCATCTCGGTCTCCGACGGTTGTGTGCCGCGCATCGCCTCGACCTCGACGGCCGCCCGGCCCTCGTCCCCGAGCCCGCGGAGATCGCCCCGGTCGTCGAGGCGATGCGGACGGGGTGGTTGTCCAGCAGCCGGCCGGGTGGTCTCGACGACTCGATGTCGAAGATCCGTGTCTGACGCGGTGGCCTCCGCGCTCGTCCTCGGATTCGCGACTTGAATGCCGATGGAGACCGGACCGCGAATGAGAGAGTGGGGACATGGCGATTCGACGACGCGACGGCGTCTCTTTCGAACCGAGTGGAGACACGGTGGTGATTCTCGATGCCGACGGCACGGTGATGACCACCCTCAACCCGGTCGGCGCCGCGATCTGGCAGGAGCTCGATGGTCGGCGTGACGCGGCCGCGCTGGCGAAGGACCTCGTGGCACGGTTCGACGGTGTTTCCGTCGAGGAGCTGGAAGCCGACATCATCACGTTCGTGGAGTCGCTCCTCGAGTCGAAGCTCGTCGAGCTGGACTGACGATGCTCGTGGTCGACGGCGTCGGGATGACGTATCAGCCGCCGCGGGGCGTGTTGGGCGTGCTGATTCGTTCGGCCACGAAGGAACCGGTGCGCGCCCTCAGCGACATCAGCTTCCGGGTCAACCGAGGTGAGGTGGTCGGGCTCGGCGGGCCCAACGGCGCCGGAAAATCGACGCTGCTACGGGCGATCACGACGCTGCTGGTCCCGAGCGAAGGGCAGATCTTCGTCGGTGGGCGGCGCGTGGATCCCGACGACGAGGAGGTCAAGACGCTCTTCGGTCTGTCGCTTCCCGAGGAACGCTCGTTTCACTGGCGCCTGACCGGGCGCCAGAACCTCGAGTACTTCGCCGCCCTGGCCGGGCTCGACCGGGCCCGGACCAAGGCCGCGGTCGACGCCGCGATGGAGGAACGGGGCCTCGCCCCGCGCGACAAGGCGGTGTTCGGCTATTCGTCGGGCATGCTCGCCCAACTCGGCATCGCCCGGGCGATGCTCCACGATCCGGGCCTCCTGGTGCTCGACGAACCGACCCGAAGCCTCGACCCCATCGCCGGTCGCCAGCTCTGCGAGCAGATCCGGGCGCTCGCCGCCGACGGTCGTGCCGTGCTCATGGCGAGCCACCGTCTCGACGAGGTCGTGATCGCGTGCGACCGGGTCCTCGCGCTCATCAACGGGCGGATCGAATGGGAGGGCAGTGCCGAGGAGATCGCCGGCGACCCCGCCGGGTTGGGCGCCCACCTGGAGCGGCTGGTCGCGGAGGCGGACTCATGAGGGCGGACCTTCGGAGGATTCGGGCGATCGGCAAGAAGGAACTCATCACCCTCACGTCGTACAAGATCAACATGATCATGAACATCCTGAATCTCTGGTACTTCGCGATCTCGTTCTATTTCATCGGGGAGTTCGTCGGCGATCCCGAGAGCATCCGTGAGCTCGATGGCGGATACTTCGAGTTCGTCCTGATCGGGGCGATCGTGACGAGCTTCGCGATCGTCGGCATGCAGTCCTTCGGCGGTCAGATCAGAGAGGAGCAAAACGAGGGAACCCTCGAGGCGATCCTCGCGACCCCTACGCCGATGTGGACGATTCTGGCGGCCAGCTACATCGTTCCCGCGATCTTCGTCATCGCCGAGACGATCGTGCTCGTGATCGTCGGTCTCGGCATCTTCGGGGCGGGAATACCCGTCGGTGGCCTGCTGAAGGCCATCCCGCTGCTGTTGCTCACCACGGCCTCGTTCGTTCCCCTCGGCATCTTCTCGGCCGCCTTCATCGTGCTGGTGAAGCGCGGTGACCCCTTCAGCGGCCCGGCCCGCCAGCTCACGTTGTTGCTGTCCGGTGCCCTCTACCCGTTGTCGGTGCTGCCCGGTTGGCTCGCGGCGGTCGCCAAGATCGTCCCTGCGACCTACGGCGTGCGGGCGACGCGACAGCTCGTCCAGGGCGACGCCGGACTCGGCGATGTCACCTTCGAGATCGCGGTCCTGGCCGGCTTCGCGGTTGTCGCGATGCCCCTGGCGATCCTCGTCTTCCGGCGGGCGGTCACCGAGGCCCGCCGTGCGGGCACCCTCGCGACCTACTGACGGTCGGCGGATCGACACAGGTCGATCGCGGCCCGGATCGACTCGATCGCGACCTCGATCCGGCGGGATGGGTCCCGGGCGTGTTCGAGGCGAACGGTCGGGCTCGCGAGCAGCGCCGCGCCCGCCGCGAGATGACGGCGGATGACGGCCCGGAATGGCGGGACCGCGAGCGCGGCGTCGAGCGTGCGGAGGTCGGCACCGTCGCTGATCGTCACGCCGCCTTCGTCGCCGTGGGCAACCGAGACGACTCCGACCAGACGACGGGACCCGGCGTGGAGCACGTCGACGGGAAGCCGGACCCGGCCCCGCCCACCCGCCTCCGGCTGTCCGCCGAGCCCGTGCCGTTCGGCGATGTCGGCCGGCACCATGGGGGGCCGTTGCACCGCCCGTACGAGTGAGCGGCCGGTGTCGACCAGGGCCAGGTCGTCGCCGAGGAGCTGCCAGCCGCCGACGAGGGCAGCGGCAGCGAGCGTCGACTTTCCCTGGCCGCTGCCGCCGACCACGACGACGGCGTCGTCGGCCGTGGAGATCACCGCACCGTGGATCATGATTCGTCCGGGGGTGGCGAGTGCCTGGGCGATGGAGAACTGGAGGAGATCGTCGAGCGTGTCCTCGTCGGCGTCGCCCTCGAGTGGCCCCCCGACCTCGACGGTGTCGCCCTCGACGCGGGCGTGGGTGCAGCCCCGGCCGATCCAGAGCACACCCTCTTCCTCCCAGGCGTCGAATCCCTCGATCGACTGGTCGGGTGCGCGGTCCGGGGGTGGCGGGGCCGTCTCGCGCACGATGAGGGTGAGCTCGGTCGCCGCGTCGGACTCGACGGTTCCGAGGCGCCCCCGGATGCACGGCGCGTAGGGGCGCGGCGCCGTGGTGGCGACCGAGACACCGGCCACATCGAGTTGCACCGTCCACGGCTGGTCGTTCGTCGCCATGGGCCCATGAAAGCCCAGATGATCCTCGGAATCGGGGATCGGGCCGCGGTACGGTCGCCGAATGTCAGAGAGCCCGCTGGATCCGGTGGCCACGGCCCGGCTGCTTCGACGGCGCCTCGAGTCCGGCCCGATCGAGTTGCCCGTGAGCGGATCGAGCATGGTCGGGGTGATCGAGTCGGGCTCGACGGTCGTGGTGGAAGGGGCGGGTGCGCCCCGGCGCGGCGAGATCTGGGGCTTCACCAACGATGCCGGAGTGATCGTGGTCCACCGTGTGCGGGAGGTGGACGGCGACCATGTCACCGGCCGGGGCTCGGGGAATCCCGTCGACGACCCCCCGGTGCCGTTGGCGCAGGCGATCGGTCGGGTCACGACGGTCGTGGCCCCGGATGGCTCGGTGAAAGGGTTTGGAACGCTCGACCGTCTGGGGAGCGCCGCCGCGTTTCGTCTTCGCCGGGTCGCCCGGACCGTGCGCCGTCGCGTGTGGTCGAGCGGTCGACGGTGAGGTCACCGACTCGTCTCACCCGGAGTGGTATCGTGGGGATGCCCGGGTCGTCGATTCGGGGTCATTGCGCCCATTGCACGCAACGTAGGAAAAATGCTACGGTTCGTGGGGTAACCACTTTTGGTGAGGAGAGATGGAATGAAGTACGAAAAGCCGACGATCAAGGGGCAGGTTTCGCTCGAGGGTTCACTCTCGCAGGGCGAAGGCCAACTGAAGCCGATCCGGCGTGGCAGCGGCCGCGGCTGGCTTGACGACACCTTGGCGCGCTGACAACGTCAGCCAATTGAGCTCGAGAGTGGGAACGGTTCGCCGTTCCCACTCTCGCGTTCCGGTCCGGGATCCCGCCCCGCCTCACGTGGAGTGGTAGTGTTCACGACGTCGGGTCACCTCTCCGACGCAGCGAACCATTCTTTACTTCGCGTATTCGAATGGCTACGCTGAGTGATGTTAGCGACACAAGGGAGAACAGTCAGATGCAGTACGGCAAGCCGGCGATCAAGGCCCAGGTCTCGCTCGAGGGATCGCTCGCCCACGGCGAGAACGGCGTGAAGCCGATCCGCCGCGGGAGCGGCCGCGTGTGGGAGCAGACCCCCGACTGATCCCGAACGGACGCGACGACATGGGAGCGGTTCGCCGCTCCCATGTGCGCGTCCGGTCACGCCCAGTCGGGCAGGCTCCGCAGGAAGGTCGCGCGGGCCGACGGCCCACCGCTGGCTCGCGAGGCGAACAGACGCCCGCGTTCGTCGGTGAAGTCCCAACCACGTCCACGGCCGAGCGCTCCCGCGGTGATGTCGCGGAGCCGCCGACTCGTGGCGACGACCGTCGCCGGGACGGAGTCACGACCGGCGACGACGGTGAACGCCCGTAGCCCCCGCACCCGCGTGCCGTCGAGGCGACGCCGGACCGAGACCAGGCGTCCGCCGAGGCGGTCGACGACATCGTTGTCGACGGGTGCCCCCAGCACGCGACCGGCCCGGTCGAGCGCGTGCGCGACGAGAACGCCGACCCGGGCGTCGCGGGCCCGGCACTCGAACCGGGGCCAATCGACGGGGTCCGCAGCCGCCACCACCGCCAGATCGCGGAGCTGATCGAGACGGGTCGCCCCCGACATGGCGGCGTGGAGGGCGAGCTGGAGGAGTTGATCCTCCGCGTCGAATCCCGGGAGCTCCCGATCGCCGATGCGGCGGTGGCGCCGCCGCGAGAGCATGGCCGACACCGGGAGCCGAAAGGCCCGGCGATGGTGGTAGAGCCCGATGAGGTGCCAGTGGAGGTCGACGGTGGCCCCCTGCATGTCCATCGGGACCTCACCGACACGATGTCGGATGTAGGGCAGCCAGTTGTGGTTGAGCTCCTCTGCGCCCGCGGTGACGAGGAGATCGACCGCGTCAGCGAAACGGTCCGGGCCGACGAGAAGATCGAGGTCGTTGAAGGTGCGCAGCTCCGGACGGCTCATGAGCGAGGAGATCATCGGGCCCTTGAACGTGAGCCACTCGATCCCACTGGCATCGAGCCGGGGCGCGATTCGGGCCAGGACCGCACCCACCCGCAGCCGCGTCAGCCGATCATCGGCGACGATGCGTTCGAGCAGGGGTGGTACCGGTTGGCCGGCGGACACGAGCGCGTCGACCAGCGGGGCTTCGAGCCGGTGGCGTGCCACTTCGGCGAGGAATGCAGACTCGAGCGGGCTCCCGAACGCCGCCAAGACCCGATCGGCCTCGTGCACGCCATCGGGGTGGGCGAGCGCGACGAGCGCGCCATCGAGGGGATCTTCGGGTTCGGGGGTCACTCAGACTCCGGGCAGGATCGCGGCCGCCTCGCAGGACATGGCGAGATCATGGCCCCCCGGCCGGGGCGGCACGTGGATCACCCGAGGACCAGTCGATCTGAGAGAATGGGACGATGACCGGAGATGATGACGAGCCGATCGGCCCACGAGTGGATGCGTCGGGTCGACCCGTCGGCGGCCGCTGGTTCGAGGACCTCCTGATCGGCACCATCGTCCACCACGCCGTTCGTCGCACCGTCACAGAGTACGACAACGTGGCGTTCACGACCATGACGATGAACCCGGCCTGGTTGCATCTCGACTTCGACTACGCCGAAAACGACACCGAGTTCGGACGGCCCCTGGTGAACTCCCTGTTGACGCTCGGAATCGTGATCGGTATCTCGGTTCACGAGACGACCCTCGGCACGACCGTCGCCAACCTCGGGTTCGACCGCATCGAGTTCCCCGCCCCGGTCTTCCACGGCGACACGCTTCGGGTCGAGACCGAGGTGCTGGCTGCCCGCCCCTCGACGTCCCGACCCACGCAGGGAGTGGTCACGTTCGAGCATCGGGGACTCAACCAGCACGACGCGCTGGTCTGTCGAGCCGTACGCAACGCCTTGATGCACCGGCGGCCGGCGTGAGTCAGCGCGGCTCCGCGAGGGTCAGGAGCCGGCGGGCCTGAGCGGCAACCGGCTCGTCGACCATCTGTCCCTCGAAGTCGATGGCAGCGATGCCGCCGGCCGCTGCTTCCTCGTACGCGGCAAGAAGACGAGCCGCGCGGTCGATCTCATCGGCCGACGGGGTGAACACGTCGTTCGCGATCGTGACCTGAGCCGGGTGGATGCACAACTTGCCGGCGTACCCCATCGCTCGGGCCTCCTCGTTCTCCCGCCGGGAGCGGTCGTCGTCTCGAAAGTCGGCGACGACCTGATCGAGCACGGGGCGCCGGGCCAGCCGCCCGGCGAGCGCCACCTGACTGCGGGCGAAGGCCACTTCGTGGTTGGTTGCCGTGCGCACGCCACCCATGTCGGCGATGAAGTCCTCCGCCCCGAAGTACGCGGCCCCGACGACGGGGTGACAGACCAGCGACCGGGCGTCGGCGACACCGAGCGCGGTCTCGAGCCCGGCGATCACCGCAAGCCCGGATCGGCCGGTCGACTCGAGAACGGCCCGGACGTGATCGAGCCCGTCGACCGTTTCGATCTTCGGGACGAGGATCGCGGCGAGGCCGTCGGGGAGCGCGCCGATGTCGTCCTCGAACCATTCGGTTGACGGGTCGTTGACCCGCACGGCGACCGCAGCCCGGTCGATCACCGAGGCGACGAGCCCCGCCAGCTCGCCGCGGGCGGCAGACTTCGCGACGACGGGGGTCGCGTCCTCGAGATCGACGGCCACCAGATCGGCACCGGCCGTGGGCGTCTTGGCGACGAGGTCCGGTCGAACGGCCGGGGCGAAAAGCAGCGACCGCAACCGCGTCGGAAGGCCGCTCATCGGGCGGGACCGAGTCGTTTCGCGACCTCTTCGAGCATGACCTCGGTCGCGCCTCCGCCGATGGGCAGGATGCGTGCGTCCCGGCTCATTCGTTCGACCGCGGTCTCGCGCATGTAACCCATGCCGCCGTGGAACTGCACACATTCGTACATGACCTGGTTGATCATCTCGCATGCCCACGCTTTGAGGCCCGACACTTCCCGCACCGGCTCCGTGCCCTGCTCGGCGAGCCAGGCGCAGTGGTACATCGATGCCCGGGCGGCGTCGACCCGGGCCTGGGCCATGGCCAGTCGCTGGCGAATGGCGCCGAGGTCGAACAGGTGGCCACCGAAGGCGGCCCGGTCTCGGGTGTAGGACACGGTCAAGTCGATCGCGGCCTGGGCCGCGCCGACACCCATGCCGACGAGCACGAGACGTTCGTTCTGGAAGTTGCGCATGGTCTCGTAGAAGCCGCGATGAACGGTGCCCAGCAGCTGGTCGTCGCTTACCCACACGTCGTCGAGATGCAGTTCCGCGGTGTCGGAGCATCGCCAGCCGGTCTTGTCGAGCGCCTTGGCGACGGAGAACCCCTCGGTGCCCTTCTCGACGAGGAACATCGAGATGCCGTAGCGGTCATCGGGCTGGGTACGGGCGGCGATGATGGTCATGTCGCCGTGGACCGCGTTGGTGATGAACAGCTTCGCCCCGTTGATCCGCCAGCCATCGCCGTCTTTTTCGGCCCGGGTCCGGATGCCGGCGACATCGGAGCCGGCATCGGGTTCGGTCACACCGATGGAGAGGATGCGTTCGCCGGCGAGCACCTCCGGCAGGTAGCGGTCCAGCTGGTCGTCGCTTCCCGAGTTGAGGAGGTGGGGCAGCGCCATGTCGGTGTGGACGAGAACCGTGACATCGAAGCCCGCGTAGGTCGACGAGCCGAGCGCTTCGGCGAAGGTCAGCGAGGCCAACGGTCCGAGTCCCAGACCGCCCCGCTCCTGAGGGGCGCGCAGCCCGAACATCCCGAGCGAGCCCATCTTTCGCAGGACCTCGCGGGGAACGTGCCCGTCGAGCTCCCACTCGTCGCCGTGGGGGGTCACCTCCTTCGCGACGAACTCGAGGGTCTGTTCGTGGAGCGCGACGAGATCGTCGTTCAACTGGGCGACGACGGGGGCGGATCGCATCGCGCCAGAGTAGGCCGATGCTCAGCTCGACGTGAGGCCGGAGAGCTCGGCGAGACGCGCTCGGAAGGCGGCGACGTTCGCGAGCTTGATGTCCTCGTATCCGCGCACGAGGTCGGCCGTGCGGGCGACGTCGAGCGCGACCGACAGCCGATCTTCGGCCGGCGAGGCGAGCACGGCGAGGATCGCCGCAGCGTACTCCCCGGGAAGGGCCCGCTCGATGCGGCGGACTGTGGCCCGTCCGAACGGATCGAGCCGACGCCCCCGGAGCCGCTTGCCCGCCGCGAGGAGGCGAATGGCCGGTCGCCACCGGATCGAAACGGAGATCTTGTCGCGCCGGCCGAGCGCTCGCAGCAGCGGGGGATGCAGGCGCCACGCGACCCGGTCGCCGGGTCGCGCGACGGCATCGACAGGGGAGTGGCCGTCGGCGTCGAGCATCAGGCGGGCCACCTCGTACTCGTCCTTGTAGGCGAGGAGCTTGAAGAGACCGGCCGCGCTCTCCTCGAGCAGCTCGGGTGAGCCGCCGGACTCGTTGGCGATGCGCTCCAACGTGTCGAGGTAGGAGTGCGCGAGGGCATCGTTTTGAAACGCGATCAGTTCCGCGGTGAGACGCGTCAGTGTCTCGGCGAACGGCGAACCGGCCCCAGTCAGATGTTCGACCCGAGATCGGAGCTCGTCTCGGAGCGCCACGACCGGCGCCGTCTCGGCGGTGGAATCCCGGGCGGCGTCGACCCGTCGAGGGTCGGCCACCTGCCATCGACCCCATCGGAACGCGTCCCGGTTCAGGTCGACCGCGACACCGTTGAGCTCGATCGCCCGTTCGATCGAGGCGGGCTCGACCGGCAGAAGCCCGGCCTGCACGGCCATTCCCACCACGAAGATGTTGGCGCCGACGGTGTCACCGACCAGGTCGTGACACGTGGCGGCGGCCTCGGCCCAGTGCCGGGCGCCCTCTCGGGTGCCCTCGTCGATGCGGGCGAGGAGATGCTCGGTGGTGGGCATCGCGGTTTCGGGATGCGCGGTCTTCGTGCCCGGCGGTGTCAGGTCGAGTGAGCCGACGACCGACGTTCGTGACGGGTCGGTGGCATCGAGCCCCGTCCACGAGGAGGCGACGAGCAGGTCGAAGGCGAGGAGAAGATCGGCTTCTCCCGCGCCGACCCGACTGCTGCCGGCCCGCGCGCCGTGGGCGATCCGGACATCGGACACGACCGGTCCGGCCTTCTGCGAGAGGCCGATCTGGTCGAGGCCCTGTACGTCGGCTCCTTCGAGCATCGCCGCGGTGCCGATCATCTGGGAGACGGTGACGACGCCGGTCCCGCCGATTCCGGTGATGTGGACGCTGACATCGTCGGCGGCGCGGGCCTCCGGCGGGGGGAGATCCTGTGGGACGGGCGGCCTTGATCGTGTCGGCCGGTCCACCCGCCGCGAGGGCCGCCACCAACGCCGTCGAGGTGAGGTGATCGAGATGAAGGCCGGACAGTCACCCTCCATGCAGGACAGATCGAAGTTGCAGCTGTCCTGCTCGATCGTGGTCTTACGGCCGAACACGGTGTCGAGGGGCTGGACCGAGAGGCAATTCGACACTGCGGCACAGTCGCCGCACCCCTCGCAAATCCGATGGTTGATGACCGTGCGGGTGCGGGGCGGTTCGATTCGTCCCCGCTTCCGGTCGCGGCGCAACTCGGCCGCGCAGCGCTGGTCGTGGATCAGCACGGTGACACCGGGAATCGCCGCCAACTCGCGCTGCGCATCGGCGAGTCGACGCCGATCCCAGGTCTCGACCTCGGGTGGGAGTCGACGGGCCCGGGCCCGGGCCGGGTCCTCGGAGGTGATGATGATGCGGGCCACTCCCTGGGCGAGGAGTTGGCGGCAGACCCGGTCGATGTCGATGCGGCCGGTCGGGTCCTGACCGCCGGTCATGGCGACGGTGCCGTTCCACAACAGCTTGTAGGTGATGTCGACCCCCGCGGCGATGGCCGCGGTGATGGCGAGTTGTCCGGAGTGGAAGAAGGTGCCGTCGCCGAGATTCTGGACCATGTGTCCGGTCTCGACGAACGGGGCCATCCCGATCCACTGGGTTCCCTCGTTGCCCATGCACGTCAGGCCGCCGATGTCGCCGTATCGGGGCTCGCCGCCGAGCAGGACCATCGTGTGGCATCCGATGCCGGCACCGACCAGCGTGCCGTCGTCGACGACCGTGCTGCGATTGTGAGGGCAACCCGAGCAGAAGTAGGGCGTGCGCCGCACGGAGAGCGGGATCTTCTCGCGCGCCGGCCGATCGGGGCGGAGTCGTTCACCCAGCCGCTCAGCCAGGACCGTGCGCAGCATCGGGATGATGTCGTCGGCGTGGAGGGCGCCGGCCGCGGGGATGAGTGGTCGTTCGTGCTCGTCGGTCCGACCGATGACGGTCGGATGGTGGCTCGCGTTGTAGAGGGCGTCCTTCAGCAGGGACTCGACGTTCGGGGTCTTCTCCTCGACGACGACGATGAGGTCGAGGCCCCGGGCGAAGTCTCGGATCGTCGAGGCGTTGAACGGTATGGGCATCCCCAGCTTCAAGAGGCGGATTCCGGCGGCTTCGATGTCATGGTCGTCCTCGAGCCCGATGCGACGCAGCCCTTCACGAAGTTCCCGATAGGTGATGCCGGAGGAGACCAACCCGACCCAGGCGTCGGACGGATCGATGGTCGTGTGGTTGAGACGGTTGGCCGCGGCGTACTCGAGGGCGAGCGGAAGACGGGTCTCGATGATCTCCTTTTCGATGTCGAGGCTGAACGGGGTGACCAGCATTCCGTTGGGCCGATGGGCGTAGGGCCGGCCGTCGATGGTGGGAATCACCGGATCGATCCGGTCGGGATCGAGGGTCACCGTGCCCGATCCGTCGGCGACGTCGGCGACGATCTTCAAGCTGACCCACAGCCCGCTGGCCCGGCTGAGCGCGATGGCATGGCGGCCGAGGTCGAGCGCTTCGGCCGGATCACCGGGGTAGATCACCGGGATGTGCATCGACGCGAGGGTGCCGGCCGATGTCGACGGGAGGGTCGACGACTTCGCGTTCGGATCGTCGCCGACGAGGGCCACCGCGCCCCCGAGGGGGTCGGAGCCGGCGAACGCGCCGTGACGAAGGGCGTCGCCGGCCCGATCGACGCCGGGTGCCTTGCCGTACCACAAGCCGAGGACGCCGTCGTAGCGGGCGTCGGCGCGGGTCGTGGCGAGTTGGCTTCCCATGACCGCGGTGGCCGCGTGCTCCTCGTTGACGGACGGCCGCAGGATGATCGGCAGGTCGGCCGCCTCGCGGGCCGCCGCGGCGAAGGCCCCGTCGAGGCCGCCGAGTGGGGAGCCCGGGTAGCCGGCCGCGAACGCGGCGGTCGAGCGGCCGTTGCGACGGTCGATCCGGAGCTGCTCGATCGGGAGACGGGCCAGAGCCTGGATGCCGGTCATGAACACCGTGCCCTCGTCGCGGCGGTAGCGATCGCTGAGGCGGTAGGTGTCGGCGTCCGTCATCAGGCCTCCCGGCGTTTCGAGCTCATCTGAGTATCCCACTACCGTGACCCCGATGGTGCCGGGAGGGCAGATGACCGAAACAGGACCGGAGAAGTCGGCGACTCGTCAGCGGGGAGTGAACCGGGTGGTGATGGCCGTTCGCGATCTCGACGCCGGGCGGTCGTTCTACGAACGTCTGCTGGGGTGCACGTTCCACCACGGCGACGACGAGGAAGCCGCCCGCTTCGGCGTTCGCGTGCTGTTCAGCTGGGACGGCGGTGTGGAGCTGGTGGCGCCGATCGTTGGGGCCGACAGCTACATCGAGGCGATCATCGCCGAGAAGGGGGAGGGTCTGATCGGTGTGGTCTGGGCCGTGGACGACGCCGATGCCGCGAAGGCCGCAGCCGAGGAGATGGGCGTGGGCTCGTTCTTCACCCTCGACTACTCCCGGGCCCAGATCGACGAGCATCTCCAGGGCCGATTCCGGCGCTACTACGAGCACTTCCTGGCCGGGGGCGACTCACCCCTCGGAACCGCGTCGGTTCTGGTCGGAGAGTTCGACGTGTCCGAGTGACCGCCCGACTCAGTCGGCGAGTCGGTCGCGTTGGTCGAGCAGCGATCGCAGCGGAGCGAGGTCGAAGGGTTGGGCGATCATGACGATGACGTGGTCGGCGCCGGCCTCCACATAGCGGCTGATGTCGTCGGTGTCGTCGGACTCGATGGCGACGGTCCGCTCGATCTCTCCGGGGTCCCGGCCGACCTTCTCGCACCAGCGGTCGAGCACCCGGTTGAGCCGGGCGAAGTTGTCGGGCGGTCCGAAGGTGTTCCACGCGTCGGCATGCTCGGCGACGAGGCGGAGAGTGACCTTCTCGCCGGAGCCGCCGATCAGGATCGGGAGTCGGCCGACGGGGCCGGGATGGAGTTTGGCGAGTCGTGACCTCATGCGGCCCAGATCCGTCTCGAGTTGGCGGAGCCGACTTCCGGCGGTGCCGAACTCGTAGCCGTATTCGGTGTAGTCGCGTTCGAACCAGCCGGAACCGACACCGAGGTAGAGCCGACCGTCGCTGACGTGGTCGAGGGTGCGGGCCATGTCGGCGAGCAGCGCCGGGTTGCGGTAGCTGTTGCCGGTCACGAGGGTGCCGAGCATCGCCCGCGAGGTGTCGGCGGCCATGGTCGACAGCAGTGTCCAGCCTTCGAAGTGGGTGCCGTTCGGATCGGTGAACAGGGGGTAGAAGTGGTCCCAGACCCAGATCGAGTCGGCGCCCATCTCGTCGGCGGCCCGCCAGGTGTCGCGCATGTGGGCAACGGTCGTGTCGGGCGGCTGGATCTGGACGCCGACCTTCAGCGCGGCCATCAGATGCTCACCGGGTACTGGGGCGGAACGGCCTCGTTGACGATCGTGTCGACATCGCCGTTGAACATCGGGAACCGGGGCACGGCCGCCTCCCGCATCCGGGTGGTCGAGTGCACGGGATCCTTGTCGAACTCCGGGATCACGTGGGTGCCGAAGACCTCGATCATCTCGAGCGTCTGCTCGTGGGTGTACCCCTCGTCGGGCGTGCCGAAGACGAGCTGGTCACAGCCGACCTCTTCGTAGGCGGCGACTTGTTCGCACACCTCCTCGGCGTTGCCGCACAGCATGTAGCCACCGGCGATGGCGGCGTCGAGCGTCTCGTCGTCGAGCTCGAATCGGGCCGGCGACTTGGGCCAGACGATCGCGTCGGGGCTCTTGGGCATCGAGTCGTGGTAGAGGTTGACCATGGTGACGCGATAGCCGCGGAGGTTGCGCTTGGCCATCGCTCGGGCCTCTTCGCGGTCTTCCAGACAGATCACGGCGTTGGTCATCATCACGTTGTTGTTCTGGTACTGACCGATCTGGTCGGTCACGTTCTCGGCGGCTTCCTTGTAGGCGGCGACGCGGCCCTTGAGGTTGTGGATCGGCTCGAAGTTGAACGCGATTGCGCCGATGCCGTGGGCGCCGGCCTTCGCGAACGTGGCCGGGTTGCCACAGGCGAGCCAGATCGGCGGATGCCCCTTCCCGTAGGGCTTGGGCAAGATGTTGTGCGGCGTGGGAACGCTGAAGTGCTCTCCGTGGTACTCGTAGTCCTTTTGCTCCCACATGCGGGGGATCTCACGGGCGACCTCGTCCCACATCGCCTTGGTCTGGCTGAGCTCGGTGCCGTCGAACAACGCGACCTCGTGGCTGCCGGCGCCGCGACCGGTGCCGAACTCGAACCGGCCCTCGGTGATGTGATCCATCATCGCGGCGCGCTCGGCGATTCGGGCCGGGTGGATCTTCGTCGTGGGGAGCGATGTGATCGCCGAACCGAGATGGATGCGGTCGGTCTTGGCTGCGACGTAGCCCATGACGGGGTGGGGTGAGGACATGTGGCTGTACTCGGTCAAGGCGTGGTGTTCCCCGAACCAGGCGTATTTCCAGTTGAAGTCGTCGGCGTGGATGGCGTAGGCCAGCTCGTTCATGAGCATGCGATGCTCGGCGTCGGGATCGTGTGCGGCCGGGCCGGGAAGGTAGCCGTTGAAGAACAGGCCGAACTCCATGTAACACTCCTGGGTAAAGAACTAGAACGTGTTCTGGTTTTGAGAAGGCTACGGGCCGTCTCCCACCCGTGCAAACACCGGTCCCGGGCCGCGGTCGTCAGGTGCCGGTGAACAACGGGTCGCGCTTCTCGGCGAAGGCCCGTGGTCCCTCCTTGGCATCGTTGCTGGCGAAGACCGCCTGTCCGTACTCCCATTCGTGGCGGAGCGCCTGGTCGAGCTCCATCCCGTCGCACTCGTGGAGGGTTCGGGTGATCGCCGCGATGGCCAGCGGGCCGTTGGCCGCGACCACCCGGGCGATCTCGAGTGCCCGGTCGAGGGCATCACCGTCGGGCACGACGTGACCGATCAAGCCGATGTCGCGAGCCTGGGCCGCGGTGAGGTGTGCGCCGGTGAGCAGGATCTCCGCCGCGTGGGTGTAGGGAATCTGGCGGGGAAGGCGGACCGCGGAACCGCCCATCGGATACAACGACCACCGGGCCTCGCTCACACCGAACCGGGCGCTCTCTCCCGCCACCCGGATCTCCATGGCCTGGAGCAGCTCGGTTCCCCCGGCGATGGCGACCCCCTCGACGGCGGCGACGATGGGCTTCGTCGGGCGGTAGTGACGAAACAGCGCCTTGTAGACGATGTCGGGATCCTCGGCCAGGCGGGCCCGGGTGTCGAGCGGATCTCCGTCGTCGCCGTCGCCGGCCATCGCCTTGAGATCCGCCCCCGAACAGAAGTTGCCGCCCGCTCCGGTGACGACGATGCAGCGGACGTCGGGATTCGCCGACGCCTCCTCGTAGGCGTCGAACATCCGAATCAGCATCGCGCCCGACAAGGCGTTGAACCGGGAAGGACGATTCATGGTCAGGACCATCACGTGGCCGTCGCGTTCGACGAGAAGATCGTGGTCGCGTTCGCTCATCGGACGAACCTAACCCGAAGTCCTTGTCGACGGGGAACCCCCGCCGGTAAGGTCCCGCCCAAATTGGGGACGCACGACGGAAGGATTCACATGCGGCTTCGATCGATCGGTCTGGTTCTGGCCTTCGTGCTCTTGGCGTCAGCATGCGGCAACGACGGCGGGACCGCCACGGAGACGGCGGAGCAGCCCTCCGGGACCGCCGATGCCGATGCCGACGGCGCTTCGGCGGACACCCCCGACGGCGACGGCGCGACGCAGCCCGGTTCGACCGGTTCCGACACCGCCGATGCCGATAGCGATGCCGACGGCGCGGCGGCGGCCGGCGACGACGGGAGCCCGCCCGACGACGACTTCGGGGAGATCATCGGCGATCCCGACGACCTGCTGGTCGACCGCGGTCGACTGTTGACCGACGACGACATCGCGTTCGTCGCCGAGGTGATGGCGACACTCAGCGAGGTGTGATCGCGCTCAGCGCTCGGCCAGATCCTCCAGCGGCGGACAACTGCACATGAGGTGACGGTCGCCGTAGACGCCGTCGATCCGGCTGACCGGCGGCCAGTACTTGTCCTCACGGTCCCATCCCCGGGGAAAGACGGCCTCGGCCCGCGTGTACGGGTGATCCCATTCGTCGACGGTGAGGACGCTCGCCGGGTGCGGGGCGTTGACCAGGGGGTTGTCGTCGGCGGGCCAGTCGCCGGCTGCGACCCGCCCGGCTTCACGGTGGATCGCGATCATCGCGTCGCAGAAGCGATCGAGCTCGTCCTTTCCCTCGGACTCGGTCGGTTCGACCATGAGCGTCCCGGCGACGGGAAACGACATGGTCGGCGCGTGGAAGCCGAAGTCGATCAGCCGCTTGGCGATGTCGTCGACCTCGATGCCGGCCTCCCGCTTCATCACACGGGTGTCGAGAATGCACTCGTGGGCGACCCGGCCGTTCGCACCGGTGTAGAGCACCGGGTAGTGGTCGGCGAGACGGGTCGCGATGTAGTTGGCGTTGAGGATCGCGGCCTCGGTGGCCTCCCGCAACCCCTTCGGTCCCATCATCCGGATGTACATCCACGAGATCGCGAGGATGCCCGCGGAGCCCCACGGCGCCGCCGCGATCGGACCCGCGCCCGTGGGCGGCCCGGCGACCGGGTTCAGCGGATGGTTGGGGAGGAACGGGATCAGGTGGGCGCCGACCCCGATCGGGCCGACGCCGGGCCCGCCGCCGCCATGGGGGATGCAGAATGTCTTGTGCAGGTTGAGGTGGCTGACATCCGCGCCGAACCGGCCGGGTTGGGCGAGGCCGACCATCGCGTTGAGGTTCGCCCCGTCCAGATAGACCTGTCCGCCGGCCTCGTGGATCATCTCGCAGATGCGGCGTATCTCGACCTCGAAGACGCCGTGCGTCGACGGGTAGGTGATCATCAGGGCCGCGAGCCGCGCCCGATGCTCGCTCACGACCTTGTCGAGGTGGGCGATGTCGACATTGCCGTGGTCGTCGCACTCCACGACGACCACCCGCATTCCCGCCATCACCGCGCTGGCCGCGTTGGTGCCGTGCGCCGAGGAGGGAATCACGCACACGTCGCGCTCGTGGTCGCCGCGACTTCGATGGTAGGCCCGGATCGCGAGAAGCCCGGCCAGCTCTCCCTGGGCCCCCGAGTTGGGCTGGAGCGACACCGCCGCGTACCCGGTGATCTCCGCCAGCCAGTGTTCGAGCTGGTCGATCAGGCGTTGGTAGCCGACCGTTTGATCGACGGGCGCGAACGGGTGGATCGACGCGAGCTCGGGCCAGCTCACCGGCTCCATCTCGGTCGCGGCGTTGAGCTTCATCGTGCACGAACCCAGCGGGATCATCGAGCGGTCGAGGGCGATGTCGCGATTGACGAGCCTGCGCATGTAGCGCACGAGCTCGGTCTCGCTGCGGTAGGCGGAGAACACCGGATGCGAGAGCGGTGGGGTGGTGCGGCGGAGCCCGGCCGGTCGGGGGTCGTCGACCGTGGCGTCGAGGCGATCGAGGTCGGCGGCGACACCGAACGCCCGCCAGACCGTCTCCACCACCTGCCGGTCGGTGGTCTCGTCGAGGGTCGCCGCCACGGTGTCGGCATCGATGCGTCGGAGGTTGATTCCCTCGGCCAGCGCGATCGCGGTGACCTTGTCGGCGCGGCCCGGCACCCGGGCGCACACGGTGTCGAAGAACGCGTCGTGCACGACCTCGACACCGCCGTCGCGCAATCCCTGGGCGAGCACCGCGGCCAGACGGTTCACACGGCGCCCCATTCGCCGCAGCCCGGCCGGACCGTGATGGATGGCGTACATCGAGGCCATCACCGCGAGAAGGACCTGCGAGGTGCAGATGTTCGACGTCGCCTTCTCGCGTCGGATGTGCTGTTCGCGGGTCTGTAGCGCGAGGCGCAGTGCCGGGCGTCCGTCGGCATCGATCGACACACCCACGAGGCGCCCCGGAAGGGATCGCTGATGCTCGTCGCGCACCGCGAAGTAGGCCGCATGTGGTCCACCGAACCCCATCGGCACGCCGAATCGTTGGGTGGTGCCCACGACGACGTCGGCGCCGAGCTCTCCGGGCGCAGTGAGCACGGTGAGGGCCAACGGGTCGGCGGCGACGGCCACCAGGGTGTCCGCGGCGTGACAACGCTCGATGATCGCGGCGAGGTCGGGGATCGCGCCGGTCGTTCCCGGATACTGCACGACGACCGCGTAGACACCGTCGAGGTCGGTTGTCGCCGGGTCCGCCACCGTCGTGGCCAGCCCGATCGGCTCGGCGCGGGTCTCGATCACCGCGATGGTCTGCGGGTGGCACTCCCGGTCGATCACGAACCGGTCGCCGTGCTTTCCCCGGCTGACGCGGTGCAGCATGGTCATCGCCTCGGCCGCCGCGGTGCCTTCGTCGAGCAGGGAGGCGTTGGCCATGTCCATGCCCGACAGCTCCGCCACCATCGTCTGGAAGTTCAGCAAGGCCTCGAGCCGACCCTGCGAGATCTCCGGCTGGTAGGGCGTGTAGGCCGTGTACCAGCCCGGGTTCTCCATGATGTTGCGGCGGATCACCGGCGGGGTGACGGTGTCGTGGTAGCCCATGCCGATCAGTGAGGTGAGGGGCCGGTTCGCGCCAGCCAACGCCCGGAGCTCGTCCTGGGCGGCTTGTTGGCCGATCGGGGCCGGAAGGTCCAGCTCGCCGTCGATCAAGATGTCGGCCGGGACGGTCTGCTCGATGAGCGCGGCGATCGAATCGAGGCCGAGCGCGTCGAGCAGCGCCCGCTGCTCGGCTTCGGGGGGGCCGATGTGGCGGGCGACGAACGCATCGTGGCCCTCCAACTCGCTCAGGGTGGGGCGGTCATCGTTGGTGCGCATGGGGACTCCCGGCTGACGGTGCGATGTCTCCCCGCTCGGTCCGGAGGCCTGAGAGCTTCACGGGTCCGTCCGTCGGTCCCGCTTTCCCCTTCGGCGGGTGCCCGGCCCGGATGGGTCGTCACCGCTCTCCCGAGACGCCCACGCGATGACGGTCGGGGTGCCTGAGAGGTTCCCGGGGAGGTTGCTCCTTCG
>JAJRXC010000022.1 GCA_024276495.1 Actinomycetes bacterium | reverse complement strand
GCTGCCGCTCGCTCGAGGAGGGCAACGACCCGAGCCTCTTCGAAGAGGTGGGCGAACTCGCCCGGGCCAACGACATCGGGATCACGATCCATCTCGCCGAGCTCCCCCACGACAACGACTACGCCCGAGCCCACGGCCACCGCAGCCACATCGCGTTCGCCGAGCAACTCGGCATTCTCGGGCCCCGCACCGTGCTCGCCCACTGCACGGTCGCCGACGACGACGACATCGCGATCCTGGCCGCCACCGGCACGACCGTCGCCCATTGCCCGGCCAACAACTCGTCGAGCGGCTGGGGACCGGCCCGGGTGGCCGAGATGATCGCCGCGGGGGTCAACGTGACGCTCGGCTGCGATGGCGCCCCGACCAACGCGAACATGGACGTACTGCGGGAGATGCGCATCGCCACCCACGTCGCGCGGCTCCGCGACCACACCCGGTTGGCGATGAGCCCGGAAACCGTGCTGGAAATGGCCACGATCAACGGGGCCCGGGCCCTCGGAGCGGCCGACGATCTCGGTTCGCTCGAAACGGGGAAGAAGGCCGACTTCATCGTGATCGACGTCGATGCGCCCCATCTTCAGCCGATCTGGAGCCCGGCCGCCACCGTGGTCTTCGCGGCCCAAGGAGCCGACGTCGACACCGTCGTCATCGACGGTCAGGTGATCATGGCCGGCCGCCGGGTCGACACGATGGACGAGGAGCGGATCGTGGCGGAAGCCCGACGACGCAAGATCGAGGTCGCCACACGGTCGGGCGTCGTGGGGATCGACCCGCCGTGGCCGGTTGTCTGAGACCCTGAACGACCGATGACCGGCCACCGAACCGTCTATGTGACCAGCCGCCCCCGGATCCACCGAGACCTCGCCCTGGCAGCCGCGCCGGCCGAACTCGACATCGAGATGCTCGTATCACCGGCCAAGGCCGACGTGGCCTCCGCTGTGGCGGGGGCGGAGTTCCTCGTCTCGGACCGAACGGGCGACATCGACGCCGACATCATCGCCGCCGGCACCAGGCTCCGGCTGATCCAGCGGCTGGGGGCCCGCTGCCACGACATCGACCTCGACGCCGCGAAGGCCGCCGGAATACCCGTGTGTTGCTGGCCGCTCATGCAGTCGGCGATGGTCGCCGAACACACCATGATGCTCGTGCTCGCTCTGGCGAAAAGGCTGCGCGATTCGATGAACGTCTTGGTCGAGGACCGCGACTGGGGAAGACCGCAGGAGTGCGACGCCAACACCTTCGCCATGAACTGGACCCAGCGCTCGGGGATTTCGATGTTGACCGGCACGACCGTCGGTATCGTCGCGATGGGCGAGATCGGCACCGAACTGGCCCGCCGACTCCGAGTTTTCGGCTGCGAGGTCCGCTACCACAACCGGCGGCGGCTGCCGGCCACGGCCGAGAACCGAATCGGCGTGCAGTACCTCCCTCTCGACGATCTTCTCGCCGAGTGCCGCATCGTGTGCCTGCTCGTGCCCTACTCGCCCGAGACGGTCGCGATGACCGACGAGGCGTTCCTCGAGAAGCTTCGACCCGGCGCCCTTCTCGTGTCGTGCGGGGCGAGCACAACGCTCGACGAACCCGCGGTGGCCGATGCCTACGTTCGCGGTCACCTCGGCGGCGTCGCGACCGATGGCCACCGCTGGGAACCGGCCCGACCCGACGGGCCCCTCGTCGTCTTGAGCCGCGATCCGGCCGCCAACGTCGTGCTCACCCCCCATTCGGCCCAGGGCAACCTCCAGCTGACCGCGGAGATGCGGGCACCGGAGTACACCAACCTCGTCAACGTCCTGGCCGGGAACCCACTCCTGCACCGCGTCGGTTGACGTGAGCGCTGGCAGCGACACCGGCCGCTGGGCCGGACTCCTCGGAATCGCATGCGGCTTCCTGCTCTACACCGGTCCGGGTGGCGACGCGGCGACACACTCCCACTACGCGATCCAGTTGGCGTGGAGCGACACGGCCGCGATCACCGTGGAGCTCGAGAACGAGACGGTCACCGCCCAGACCGTGCTCATCGCATCGAAGCAACCACACACGTTGCACACCGTTGCCGACCCGATGACGATCCTGTTCGTCGATCCCCTTGGCCCGGCCGGCCGGGCCCTGGGTCGGCTCGCCGGCACCACCGACCTTTCGCTTCTGGTCGCGGCGATGCCGAGCCGCGTCGTGCCCATCGACCCGTGGCCCGGTCCGGCCGGG
Source organism: Actinomycetes bacterium (assembly GCA_024276495.1). Lineage (GTDB taxonomy): Bacteria > Actinomycetota > Acidimicrobiia > Acidimicrobiales > Aldehydirespiratoraceae > JAJRXC01. The sequence goes on along the minus strand of JAJRXC010000022.1, from coordinate 3,146 downwards.
GCATGGATCGACGACCTCGTCGCCGGGCTCGACCCCGGCGAAGACCCGGCGCTCGCGGTGGGGCAGAGCGAGGAAGTCGACGCCGCCATCGCGTACATCACCAGGTCGCTTCCCGGTGTCCCCCGCTTGAGTGACGCAGCCGCCGTGATCAACGTCTCCCCCGACCGGCTGCGGCGGATCTTCCGATCCCGTACCGGGCTCCCGTTTCGTCAATTCGTCCTCTGGGAACGACTCCGGTTGGCGGTTCTCGCGGTACGGCGAGGAGCGAACCTGACCGACTCCGCAGCCGCTGCCGGCTTCGCCGACTCGGCCCACCTGAGCCGGGTCTTCAAGACGGCGTTCGGTCTGACGCCTTCGGCAGTCCTGTCGAACCTCACCATCATCGGGCCCACGAGTCGCTGACTGTCGAATCGTTCAAGCTCGGCGCCCTTCCTCCGTCGTAGGGTCAACCCTCATGTTCACCGGCCCACGTCTCCCGAACGGTACAAGCGATGCCAAGTCTTGAGCTCCACGGTCGCTCGATCTGGTTCGACGAACAAGGAGACGGGCCGGCCATCGTGTGGAGTCACGGATTCCTGACGGATCACTCGATCTTTCGACCGGTGATCGACACACTGCCCGGCCATCGCCACATCGTGTGGGACCAGCGGGGATTCGGATCCAGCCGCGCCAACCAACCATTCACGTTTTGGGATTCAGCCGACGACGCCGTCGCGATTCTCGATCATCTCGACATCACCGAAGCGATCTTCGCCGGATGGTCGCAGGGTGGGTTCCTGTCGCTACGGGCTGCGCTCTCCCACGGCGACCGGGTGCGGGGGCTCGTGCTCATCAGCACAGCGGCGCGTGCCGAAGCACGGGAGACGATCGACGGCTACCGCACGATGCTCGATCATTGGATTGGAGCCCAACCGCTCGACGATGTCGCCGCGGCCGTCGCCACGACGATCCTCGGCACCTCGGAGCTGGCCGAACAGTGGATTCCCGCATGGATCCGGACCCGGCCAACCTTCACCCGTTGGGTCGGCGAGTGTCTCCTCGATCGAGACGACATCAGCGACCGCCTGGGTGACATCACGGTTCCTTCGCTCGTCGTTCACGGCACCGCCGACATCGCGATCGACGTGGCGCTCGGCCGGGAGCTCGCTGCCGCTCTGCCCGACGGAGACTTCGTCCAGATCTCCGACGTGCCCCATGCCGTGCCGATGGTGGCTCCGGCCGCAACGAGCACCGCAATCGAAGAGTTTCTCCTCACCCGCTTCCCCTGACCCCGAAGAGGCCGAATCATGGCTCTACGTTGCCCACAGCCGGTCAAAGACGAGATCACCCGACGAGTAGACCGCTCGCGTGCCGCGGCCCGCGCCGGTGACGACCTCTCCGCCTGGCGCCGGCTCGAAGAGGCCCACATCCTCTCCCAGCCCTGGCCGAGCCCTCATGTGGCGGTACATGGCCGGATGCTCGGCCTGGCGCTGCGACGGGGGCCGCGCCGGGAGATCCTTGGGCAGATCTTCCGGGTGCTGGTGGCCGGCCCCGGCTCCGCCGCGGGACGTTACCCGGTGGGCAACACGGGACGGGCCGACGTCTCCGCGTTCGCCCCGATGACGATGCCCGCCGACTTGCGGTCCGTGCTCGAGCCCTACCTCTGACCCGATCGCGCCCTACGCTCGACGCGATGGGGACCGACCTGACCCGATCCGACATCGTGCTCGTGCACGGAGCGATGCACGGGGCGTGGTGCTGGGATCGCCTGGGCCCCCATCTGCGCTCGGATCCACGGGTTCGCAGCGTCGTCGCGGTCGACCTTCCGGGCCACACCGAGGCGACCCTCGACGACTACGTCGCCCACGTCGTGGGGATCATCGAACAAGGTGACCTTCGAAACATCGTCCTGGTCGGACACTCTCTCGGTGGGATCACGATCACGCCGGTCGCGCATCGTGTGAGCCAACGGATGCGGTGTCTCGTGTATCTCACGACGACCTGTCCACCGGGCGGAGCCACCGTGTTCGACGTGATCGCCAATGACCCACGTCCGGAGATGAAGGGCCGGACGGACCCTCCCGACATGTTCTGCACCGACTTCGACGCCGAGACCCGCGAATGGCTGGTGAGTCGACTCCGCGACCAACCGGTGCAACCCCTCCTCACGCCGATCACGGAGCCCACGCCACCGGCATCGATCCCGTGTGTCTACATCCTGTGCACCCGCGACGAAGCTCTCACCGTGCCGTACCAGACCGAACAGGCCGAGCGGGTCGGCGCGACGATCCGGCCGATCGATGCCGGCCACAGCCCCTTCGCCACTCACCCGGCGGAGCTCGCCGCGCTCATCGGCGGCGCAGTTCCCGGCGAGACCAGCACACGCCGGCCGACCTCCTAGTGACGACGGACCAACTCGGCCACACCGGCGCCGGTCAACCGATCGATGAGCGCAGCCCGACCGCACCCGGAAAGAATCAGGGCAGCGGCCGGTCCATGGACCTCCGGGCCGGTGCCGTAGTGCCACTCGATATCGGTTGCGATCAGACGTAGTCCCTCGACTCGCGGCCCCGACCCGATCGGTTTCTTCGCCGCGACCATCCCGTCGGCCATCCAGCGGAGCCGCTCGGCATCGATGGGGACGTCTCGGCCGAGGGGAACAGCGATGTCGTGGTGATGCACGAAGCAGTCGAGGGCGACATCGACTGTCTTCGCGGTGGGCAGGACCTTCGCGCTCGTGGCCACGTCGGCCCAGGCGGCGAGAATCTCCTCAGGCGCCCGGTTGGCCCGGCGAGGAGCCTCGGCCGCCATGAACCGATTGAAGTCTCCCCGCGCCGTGAGCAACCCGACGACGAGTCGCAGCGGACGTATCGTGACCCCCAACTCGACATGGGTGGCAACGTCGCGAACCCGCCAACCTTCGCACAACGACGCGTGATTCCAATCGGGGGCGGAGAGGTGCCCGAGTGTCTCGTAGAGCGATGACCGTTCGGCGATGATCGCGGCCTCTTCGTCGATGGGCATGTGTCCTCCTCGGAAACCGGCGGCATCCTCGCACCGCGCTACGGTCGGGCGCCAGTGATCGATGACGATTCTCCGGGCCGTGGGCGATTCGCCGCTCTCACGATTCCCGACTACCGCCGGCTGTGGTGGGGCGGGATCTTCAT
>JAJRXC010000021.1 GCA_024276495.1 Actinomycetes bacterium | reverse complement strand
CTCTACGTCGACTCGCTCCTGCTCGGTCTGCAGGGCATCGTCGATTGCGGGTGCACCGATTCGGTCGGCATCGGCGAAGCCGTCGCCCAGATCGAGGGATTCGACGGATTCAGCGGCGAGATCACCTATGTCGGCACCAACGGCATCCCCGACAAGGTCGTCCCGATCAAGCAGATCATCGACGGCGAAGACGTCCTGATCGACACCAAGTAGTCCTCGTCGAGCCAGGGAGCCCTCCCGAGATGCTGCTCGAGACAACCGGGCTGACCACGAGATACGGCTCGATATCGGCACTTCGAGATGTGAGCCTGTCCGTCGGGGCCGGTGAGGTCGTCGGCCTCATCGGTCCCAACGGGGCCGGCAAGACGACGCTGCTCGGAACCGTCGCCGGACTGCTTCGTCCGGCGGCGGGAACCGTACGATTCGACGGCGCCGACATGACCGGAAAGGCCCCGGACCGGATGCTTCGAGCCGGGCTGGCCCTCGTTCCCGAACACCGGCGGATCTTCGTCGATCTCACCGTCGTCGAGAATCTCAAGATCGGGGGGATCACGCTCCCGCCCGCGCAGCGGCCGGCGCTGCTCGAGGAGATGGCCGAGCTGTTCCCCGTGCTGCGCGACAAGTGGGACACCGCGGCCGGCTACCTCTCCGGGGGTGAGGCCCAACAGCTGGCCATCGCCAGGGCGTTGATGTCGAAACCCCGGTTGTTGATGATGGACGAGCCGTCGTTGGGTCTCGCCCCGGTACTCGTCGACGTGGTGTTCGAGCTCATCTCGACGCTGCGCGACCAGGGCTGCACGATGCTCGTCGTCGAGCAGAACGCCAATCGCATGCTCGAAGTGGCCGACCGGGCCTACGTGTTGCGCAGCGGCGCCCTGGTCGCCGCGGGAACCGGGCCCGAGCTCTTGGCCCGAGACGGTCTGTTCGACACGTTCGTCGGGGGTACGGCCGAATGACCGAGTTGATCCAAAACGTCATCGATGGTCTGGGCCGCGGAAGCATCTACGCCCTGTTGGCACTCGGCGTCGCCGTGATCTTCGGGGTCATGCATCTGTTGAACTTCGCCCACGGCGAGCTCATCACCGTCAGCGGCTACGCCGCGTACGCGGCGTTCAGCAGCGGCTGGTCGTGGTTCCTCGTCGCCCCGCTGATCATCGTCGTCTCGATCGTGAGCGCCCTGCTCATCGAACGGGTGGCGTTCAGTCGGGTCCGTGGGGCCAGCGACTTCACCCTCGTGCTCACCTCGTTCGGCATCCACTTCCTGGTGTCGGCCGTTTTCGTCATGTACGTCGGCGCCCGGGTCAAGACGTTCTCCGAGCCGGGTTGGATCGCCGACACCTACTCGATCGGACCGATCGCGGTGGAGGTCTTCGACACCGTCGTCATCGCGGTGACGATCGTCACGTTGCTGGCGACGGTCGCGATCCTGCAACGCACGATGTTCGGTCTCGCGCTGCGGGCCGCCGCCGAGGACTTCGACACGGCCCGACTCATGGGGGTCAACTCCGACCGGGTCATCCGCGGCGCCTTCGCGCTCTCGGGTGCCCTGGCCGGGATCGCCGGCATCTTCTGGCTGATGCGGGCCGGGAACACCGCGCCGAGCGCGGGGATCGATCCGATGCTCAAGGGCGTGCTGGCCGCGCTCATCGGCGGGCTCGGCAGCATGCGGGGCGCGGTGCTCGGCGGACTGGCCCTCGGGGTTGCCGAGGTCGTGCTGCGTTCCCAGCTCCCCGGCGAGGCCGCGGCGCTGACCGAAGGCGTCGTCTTCGCGCTCATCGCGCTCCTGTTCATCTTCCGGCCCCAAGGGTTGATCTCCGTCGCCCACGCCGAGCGGGTCTGATGTTCCCCGAGCTCCGACGAGACGTCGCCTTTCCCGTGGTCGGGACGCTGGTCCTGTTCGCCTTGTTGGTCGGCGGCGGACTCCTCTACTCGGCGCTCCAGGACGGCGCCGCGTCCGACAAGCTGGTCACCTCGATGTTCATCGACGCGATCATGGTGATCGGCATCCAGATCTACATCGGCAACACCGGGGTGTTCTCCTTCGGCCATGTCGGCTTCGGCGCGATCGCCGGCTACACCTTCGCCCTGTTCGCCATCGCCCCTGCGGCCAAGGCGACCCGCATCGCCGAGGCCCCGTTCGGGCTCGCCGACGTCAGCACCGGCCCGGTGACGGCCACCGTCATCGCCGTCGGGGTCACGCTCGTCATCGCCGTGATCGTGGGCATCGGACTGGCCCGGTCCGGGGCCCGCTCCGGTGCAGTGGCGGCCACGGTCATCACCCTCGCCCTCTTGTTCGTGGCCCACGAGGTCGCCCGCAGCTGGGTCGCGGTGACCGGCGGCGACCGCGCCGGTCTCACCTTCGGCATCGGCGACACGCTCGGGTCCCGCATGCCGATCTATCTGGTGTTGCTGGCGACGATCCTGGTGGCCCGCCTCTTCGCGCAAAGCCGCTCCGGCCGATTCGCCCACGCGGCGCGAGAGGACGATCTGGCGGCGCGGGCGATGGGGATCAACCCGACCGTGCAACAAACCGTGGCGCTGCTGGTCTCGGTGGTGGTCGTTGCCGTCGCCGCATCCCTGCGGGTCTACGAGGTCGGCAGCATCCTGCCCGGCCTCTTCTTCTTCAACTACACGCTCCTCACCCTCGTGATGCTCGTCGTCGGTGGACGCAACAGCGTGAGCGGGGCGTTGTTGGGCGTCGCGGTCATCACCGCGGCGCGCGAGCTCGCCCGCCGGCTGGGCTCTGAAGGATACGAAGCGTTCGGGGTCGGACTCGACGGTGTCCCGCTCGACTGGATCTTCCGGGAGGGTCTGCCCCGGGTCGTGCTCGGCCTGGCGATGGTCGGGTTCATGATCTGGCGGCCGAACGGATTGATCGACGACTGGGAGCTCGACGGTTGGCTGCGCAACCGGCTCCGGCGCGCCGATCCCCGACCGACCACCCGACTCGAGGCCGCTCCGAAGACGAGGACCGAGTTGGTGGCGACCGACGTCATCGTCGACTTCGGCGGATTCCGGGCGCTCGACGGCGCCGACATGGTGGCCGCGAGCGACGAGATCGTCGGCCTGATCGGCCCCAACGGCGCGGGCAAGACGACGCTCGTGAACGTCATGACCGGCATGGTCGAGCCATCGACCGGGAAGGTCCGGCTCGGCGAGAAGGACCTCACCCGGGCACCGTCGCACGAGATCGCCCGGGCCGGACTGGTCCGCACGTTTCAGAACCTCCGGCTCTTCTCGTCGCTGACCGTGCGGGAGAATGTGGAGATATCGTGGCTGGTCGCGTCACGGCACCGGCCCGCCAGCGCGGTCCCCGGAATCGACGAGATCGTCGACGCCGCCGGTCTGTGGGAGCACCGCGACCGACGGGCCTCGGAGCTCGACTACGGCAACTCCCGCCGACTCGAACTCGCCCGCGCCGCCGCGCTCGGTCCGACCTTTCTGCTTCTCGACGAACCGACCAGCGGGATGAGCGACGAGGAATCGCTCGAGATGATCACCCAGGTCCGTCACATGGCATCCGTCGTCGGCGCCGGTGTCCTGGTGATCGATCACGACCTCAACTTCATCACCGGCATCTGCGACCGCATCTACTGCCTCGACCAGGGTGCCGTGATCGCGAGCGGAACCCCCGACGAGGTGCAGGCCGACGCCCAGGTGCGAGCCGCCTATCTCGGATCGATGGGGCCGACATGAGCGATGTCGAGCTCCAGGTCGGCGGCTTCGGTGATCCCGTCCCGTCCCCGCTCGGGCCCCGTCAGCGCCGCCGCGGCGGTCTGGCCGACGAGGTGGCGACCTACGTCCGGGAGCAGATCCTGACCGGCGGGTTCCGGCCCGGCTCCAAGATCGACCAGGAAGCCGTCGGAATCGCGCTCGACGTCAGCCGGAGCCCGGTCCGAGAAGCCCTGGTCGTGCTCGGCCAGGAAGGCCTCGTCGACGTGACACCGCGCCGGGGCGCCTTCGTCGCCCGGGTGACGCCTGAGGACATCGTCGACCACTACGAGCTGTTCGGCGTCGTGTCGGGCCGCGCCGCGGCCATGGCGGCCACGATGCTCGACGACGAACGGATCGCCGATCTCGCCGAGATCCACGCCCGGTTCGAGTCCGGTGCCACCGACGACCTGTCGCAGCTCAACGACGACTTTCACCGCGTGATCAATCGGGTCGCGCCGCGCCGCACCCGCTGGTTGCTGCGCCTGTTGGTGAAGTCGGTGCCCGCGCACTACTACGAG
>JAJRXC010000020.1 GCA_024276495.1 Actinomycetes bacterium | reverse complement strand
TCGACCGCGGGCACGCCCGCCGGGACGCCGTCGTAGACGACGGCTCCGCCGTCGAGCATGACGACCCGATCGAAGAGGTCGAGGGCGGCGCGATCGTGGGTCGCGACGATGACGCTGGCCAACTGGTCGCGAATCTCCTCGATCAGGTCGATGAAGGCGAGTCGGCCCGCGAGGTCGAGACCGGAGAACGGTTCGTCGACGAGCAGCACCGAGAACGGCCGGCACAACGCGATGGCGATCGCGGCCTTCTGGCGGAGACCCCGGCTGAACGTGGACGGCAGATCGTCGACCCGTTCGGTCAGGCCCAGGTGTTCGATGATGCGGTCGGCGCCGTGGGCCTCCGGGGTGGACCCGTGGAGGCGGCTCAGGTACTCGAGGTGTTCGCGAACCGTGAGGTCCTCGTAGAGCACGGGGTGGTCGCGGATGAACGAGATCGTGGCGCGGGCCACGGGGCCTCCCGCCGGGGTGCCGCTGACGCTGATGCGGCCCTCGGTCGGTTCGAGCACCCCGGCCGCGGTGGCCAGCAGCGTCGACTTTCCCGACCCGTTGTGGCCGACGAGGGCGAGGAGTTGACCGGCGGGGACGTCGAAGCTGACGGGTCCGACTGCCAAGACGTCGCCGTGGTACTTCGTCGTGTCGGCGAAGCGCAGCAGCGGCTTGCGGCGCCGCTTCCCCTTCTTCGCGTTCTTCTTGCTCTTCGCGGGTCTCTCCGACATCGGTTCGGTGTCGTCCTCGGTCATGTCGGTCGTCCCTGTCCCTGGGCCTGCGCCGCCGCGGCGACGGCGAACTCGTCGCGGAACCGGATCCAGGCCACCGCGGCGACGGCCACCACGCCCACCAGCATGGCCGTCAGGGCCGTCGGCGCGAAAACGGGTGCGCCGGACGCCACCGCGTCGCGGGCGATGACGACCGGTACCGCGCCGGCCAGGGTGAGCATCGGCGGCCACAAGAGCCGGAACAACATGCGGGGGCCCTCGACCTCCGCGGGGACGACGAGGGCCGGCGACTCGAAACGTTTGATGCTGAGGCCACCGGCCGCGACCGCGGCCGTCGCGGCCGGCACCACGGCGATCGCCGACGCGACACCGATCCTCCAGTCGAGCGCAGCGGCCGTCGCGACGGTGCCGACGACGATCCACACCGCGGTCATCGCGACGATCGCGCTGAGGATGTGGCCGAGGATGACCCGCCCGGGGGCGATCGGGGTGAGCTCCAACATGGCGGGATGATCGAGCTCCTGGCTCAGTGGTTCGATCACCTCGATGGCCGCGAGATAGAGGGCGACACCGACCACCGCGATGAGAGCGGTGGTGCCCTGCCACATCGCCCCCAGCGAGATGCCGGCGATCACCGCGAGGCCTCCGACCCGGAGGATTCTTCCGAGTGGCCAGCGTGCGTAGCTCCGGGCGTCTCGAATCGTCACGGGGAATCGGTCCTCGAATCGGCCGCCGGCCCGGATGGTGACCCACGGACGGGCCCGAGGTGTCTCGAACGCGAGTTGCCGGCGCAGCAGCAGGAGGCTGCGAATGTCCTGTTGGGCGAGGGCGAACCGGATCTGGGCGACGAGCTGGGAGCGGTGGTGGGCTCGTTCGATCGAGAGGTGGCCGCGCCGGATCCAGCCCGCGGCGGCCAGGGAGACCGCCACGACGGGGCCCGCGAGGGCGCGCGGGCGGGCATCGAGGGCCCACACCGCGAGGTCGCCGAACCCGGTTGTCGGTGATGTCGTCGTCCCCCGGGCCAGGTCGAACACGGCCCACACCGTCGGAACGAGCGAGATCGCGATCACCAGGCCGCGTCGTCGTCGGGAAACGGCTGCGAGAAAGGCGGCCCCGACGCCGGCGACCGCGATCGCCGAACCGGTCAGCAGTCCGGACAGCACCCAGTCGATCTGGGTCCCGGCCAGTCGCCGTGAGGCGAGCTCGCCGGCCGCCGCACCGAACAGGGCGCCCATCCCGGTCGCGGCGACGAGGAGTTGTCGGGCCGGGTACCGCAGGACGACGGAGCGGGCGAGCGGGGACAGCAACACGTGGTGGAGCTCGAGGTCGTCGATCGCGAGGGGGCCGCCGTTGGCCCCCGAGCGCACGCCGATCGTGATCACGACGGCGGCGACGAGCGCGACCCAGCGGGGGCCGACGGTGATGGCCCACTGGTTGCCGGCCGCGCCGACGGTGACGTCATCGACCAGCCCCAGGGCGAGATAGAAGAGGAACAAGCCGATCAGGCCGCCGACATAGATGCGGTAGAAGGCGTCGAAGGGGTCCGTGTCGCGCCGGTTTCTCGATCGTCGGTCGGCCCGGAGACGCGTGAGCGCGAGCTCGGCGGACCGGGCCGAGTCGGAGGTGGGCGCATCGCTGCCGGATCCCCGGCTCACGGCGTCGATACCTGACGAAATGACGAAATGCCCATATGCAACGAACCCTATCGGCGGGTCGGTCCGGTCCTTGCGGCCTTCGAGGACGCGCGGCCTCGACGCCGACCGTGTGGGATCTCAGCCCCGCGGTGGATGGAGGAGCGGACCGGCGACGCGCGGCGGGGAGGGGTCGAATCCCGGCGGCCAGATGGCCGAACGGGCACCGACGACACCGCGGACCGTGGCAAACGTCAGGCCGGTCACCCGGGAGAGGTCGGTTCCGGTGAGGTCGGCGCCGTGCATGACCGTCTCGACGAGCCGGGCCTGGCCGAATCCGGCGTTGGTGAGGTCGGCGCCGTCGAGCGTCGCCCAGGAGAGGTCGGCGCCGTCGAGCTTGGCCCCGCTCAGGGCGGCTTGTCGGAGGTCGCAGTACTGGAGGTCGGCGTGGCGGAGGTCGGCGCCGCGGAGATCCGCTCCGACGAGGGAGGCCCGGACCGCCGATTTCGGGGTTCCGAGCAGCCGACCGTCGTCGATGTTCTGGGGGCGTCGCAGCTCGGCGAGGAGATCCTCGCGCCCGGCGCTTCGGCGGCGCCACCACCCGCGGCCGCTCATGGTTCGACCGGCAGATCGCCGAGTTCTCCCCAGAGCTCGCGCATCTCCCGGTAGGTGTCGGCGTGCAGCCGTCCGAGCACCTCGAGCACCGGGTTCCTGGCGCCGTGATCGGCCGCGAACTCGATGAGGTCCGATGACGTGACCGGTGCCCCGGCGAACACGTCCTCGATGCAGTCGGCGATCTCGGTTCGGCTGACAGTATCCATGATCTAGTTATATGATGAGAACGTCACATAGTCAGCTCTCGCGAGTGTGACATGTGTCATGGATGGCCGTCGTGTCACACTGGCCGCGTGCTGATCCTGTTGCGCCACGGACGGACCGTCGACAACGCCGAGGCGCGGATCCAAGGTGTGTCGGACACGCCCCTCGACCCGGTCGGGATCGATCAGGCCCGTCTGGCCGGTGCGTACATCCGGGACCGATGGTCGATCGACGCCGTCGTGACGACCTCGCTGCAGCGCAGTCGACAAAGCGCCGAACACGCCGGGTTCGCCCCGGAGCGCCACGAGATCGATGATCGTTGGCGCGAGATCGCCTTCGGTGAGTACGAGGGTCGAAAGCTTGACGAGGTCGTCGGCGAGCTCGAGGCTCGTTGGCACGCCGACATCGACTACCGCCCGGCCGGTGGCGAGTCGTTGGCGTCGCTGCATGCCCGGGTGGCCGAGGCGTGTGCCGAGGTGGCGCGCCGGTCGACGACCGAGAACGTCCTCGTGGTCTCCCATGCGACGCCGATCAAGTCCGCGGTCATCTGGGCGACCCGCGGTCACCCGGCGATGATCCTCAATCTCTGGGTGAACCCCGGATCGGTGTCGGTGCTCGATCACCGGGCCGGCAACGTGGTGCTGGCCGAGTTCAACCGCCAGATCGAGATGGGCCCGTAGGCCGGTGCGTCAATCGCCCCACTTCTCGGCGAGCGTCGCGTAGACGCCCTGGTCCCAGGAGAACTCGACGGTGTTGCCGTCGGGGTCCTTCAACATGGTGATGTAGCCGATCGGCGGCGGCATCATCGTCGGCGGCATGGAGAGACAGCCCGCGGCCTCGCCCTTCGCCGCGATCGCGTCGATGTCGTCTCGCCGGGGGAACTCCATCCCGAAGTGGGCGAACGGCGCGAGGACCGCGATCGGCGAGTCGGCGAAGGGATCCTTGTCCTCGAAGAACTGGGCCACGACCAAGATGAACGGGTTGTTGGTCGCACCCGGCATGCCGAGCCAGGCGCCGTAGCCGAACTCGTCTTCTCGTCGGTCGATCAGCTCCAGTGGGGTGAACTCGGTGTACCAGGCGATCGTGGCGTCGATGTCGCGCACTCGCAGGGCCATGTGGGTCCAGCGGGGTTCGGTCGGGTGGAGCTCGTAGGTCGAGTCGGTCACGGGGGGCACCTCCGGCGTTTGGGCCGAACCTAGCATCGGTCAGTTGGTCAGACCATAGACGGCGCCGAACATCGTCCCCAAAGAACGACGCCCGCAGAATGGTCCAGTGGTCGGACCAATGGACCGATAGGATCGCAGACGACATGGGGAGCCACGTGATTCATGGCCGTGCAACCGATGGAGAATGATCCACCGTTCGATCCGATCGCCCGGGAGACCGTGAGCTCGCAGATCCGGGGCCAACTGCTCCATCGCATCTCGACCGGGGAGCTCGCGCCCGGGTCGGTCATGCCCTCGGAACGCGATCTCAGCCAGCGGTTCCAGGTGGCCCGCACCTCGGTGCGCGAGGCGATGCAGGGGCTGGTGTCGATCGGCGCGGTCGAGCGCCGGGGGAATCGCTCCTATGTCGTGGAGCACCTTCCCGAGGTCGTGCTCGAGCGGCCCGACGACCGCAAGTCGTTCGTGAGCGAGCTGTTCGAGACCCGCCGGGTTCTCGAGGTCCCCCTCTTCGTGCTGGCGGCCGAACGCGCCGACGACGACCAGCGAGCCCAGGTCGCCGCCCTCGCCAAGAAGTTCGACCCCGATCTCGAGATCGACGCGTTCCGGCGACTCGACCGCGACTTCCACACGACCGTCGCCGCGAGCTGCGCCAACCCGGTGCTGATCGAGCTCTACGGCAAGGTGCTCGACCTGCTGTTCCGCTCGGGCGAGTTCGACACGTTGCTGAGCGCGGCGACCAACCGCCCGGGCGTGGAACGCATCATCGCCGACTCCGCGGTGCGCCACCGGGCCATCGCCGACGCGTTCGTCGCGGGGGATCTCGATGCCGTGCGGATCGCGGCCGAGGCCCACCTCGCCTCGGTCGAGCAGTCGATGGTCGAGGATCTCGCCTGAGGCCGGTTCACCTGATCCCGAGCTCGGCCAACGCCGCCCGGGCGGCGGGATCGGCTTGGGCCAAGAAGACGGCGCTGTCCCAATAGTCGGTGCGGTGGCGGATCAGTCCGTCGTGGACGACGAGGCGTTGCACCCCGCGAATCGAGATGGGGACCGTGCCCTGCCAGGATGCGGTCATCGTGTAGAACGCGGCCCCGCGTTCGCCGTCGACGAGAAGGTCCTCGATCTCGTAGCGGAGGCCGGCCATGTCGGCGAGGAACCCGTGAAGACGCTCGTGGTAGACGGCCCTGCCGACGCAGCCGGCCCCGAGGCCTGCGGTGTGTTCGTTCACGAAGTCATCGGTGACGTGCGCGGCGATCCGGTCGGCGTCGCCGGTGGAGAACGCGTCCAGGTAGGCGCGGACGACTCGTTCGGTGTCGGCGCGCCGGGAAGAGATCGACGCGGAATTGTCACTGGTTCTGTTCACGTGCGCATTGTAGGCTGACGCAAATGGTCAGTTGGTCTGACCACTTGTGTCCGGCCAACGAGCAGGGGAGCGACATGTGACGGGGTTCATCGGGAGTGACGCGCTGCGCGACGTCTGGTATCCGGTCGTGGAGACGGGTGATGTGGCGGACGACCCCGTGGCGGTCCGCCTGCTCGGCGAGGACCATGTGCTGTGGCGGACATCCGACGGCCGCCTCGGCGCCGCCCCGGATCGGTGCCCGCACCGCGAATCGCCCCTGTCGATCGGTTCGGTGGTCGAGGACACGCTGACCTGTCCGTATCACGGGTGGGGATTCTCGGTCGACGGTCGCTGTGTCACGGTGCCGTCGTCGGGAACCGGCGCGGCCGTGCCGCCGGCCGCGCACCTCCCCTGCATGAAGGTGCAGGAACGCTACGGACTGGTGTGGATGAGCCCCGGCAACCCGACCGTCGACATCCCGGGCATCGGCCAAGACGACGACCCGGCGTTTCGCCGGATCAACAGCGGAATGCAGACGTGGGCGGTCTCGACCCCACGCATGGTCGACAACTTCCTCGACATCAGCCATTTTCCCTGGGTTCACACGGGGACCTTCGGACGGGCCCAGGACACGCTCGTCCCGAAGATCGAGCTCACCGAGTTGGACGACGACTGGTTCGGGTACGCCTACGAGGTCGATGCCGGAAACCCGGCGGCGGCGAAGGCGACGACCGGCACCGATGCCGAGGTGGTCCACCGTCACATGTCGACGGGGTTCCATCTTCCCTTCCTCACCCGCAGCACGATCCGCTACGAGGACGGGCTCGAGCACATCTTGCTCCTGTGCAGCACACCCATCGACGACCTCACCTCGTTGTTCACCTTCGTCATATGGCGCAACGACGATCACCGCACCGACCCCGAGGAGGCGATCGCGTTCGACCGGGCCATCGGCGCCGAGGACAAGCGCATGCTCGAGCGGGTGCCGGGGACGCTGCCGCTCGGCCGCACCGATCTCGTGAGCGTGCAGTCCGACAAGCCGTCGGTCGAGTGGCGTCGCCGGTTCGCGGAGATGATCGGTGTGACCGGCGCATGATCCGCGACTATGGTCAGACCATCAGTCCAGAAACGTCTGGAGTCGTCGACTCGTGAACCTGGCCGCCCAGTACTGCTACTTCTACGACGACGACGCGTTCTGCGACACCGACCGGGAGGGGTTCCGACGTCGCGTCATCACCGGTGACTCGCTCCAGCTCTGCTTCTGGCGAATCACCGGCGGCGCCACCGGCTCGTTCATGCACAAGCACGACGATCACGAACAGCTCGGCATCATCGTGCGGGGCTCACTCGACTTCCGGATCGCCGACGACGTCGACACCGAGCAGCGAGTCGTCCTCGACACCCACGACTCCTATCTCGCCCCCACCGGCGTGTGGCACGGCGACAGCGTGTTCATCGGTGACGACGAGTTCGGCGAGTGCTGGATCCTCGACGTGTTCTCACCACCGCGCGACGACCTGAGGGAGTGCTGATGACCGACTGGCGCCTTGCCGTCGACATCGGCGGCACCTTCACCGATCTCGTGCTGCTCGACGGCGCGAGCGGCCGGGTCGTCGTGGCCAAGACCCTCACGACCCCGAGCGCCCCGCTCGACGGCGTCCGCACCGGCGTCACCCAGCTGCTGGCGGCGGCCGGCGTCCAGGCCGGCGAGATCACGGCCCCGATCGTGCACGCCACCACGCTCATCACCAACGCGTTGATCGAGGGGAAGACCGGTCGGGCCGGCCTGGTCACCACCCGCGGATTCGGCGACACCCTCTTGATCCGCGACGAGCATCGCTACGACATGTACGACCTCCAGATCGAGTTCCCGGCGCCCCCCATCCCGCGTGAGCTCACCTTCGAGATCGACGAGCGGACCGGCGCCGACGGTCGGGTGATCACCGAACCCTCGACGACCGCGCTCGAAGCCCTCGCCGCCGATCTCTCGGCCGCCGACGTCGAATCCGTCGCCCTCTGCTTCCTCAACTCCTACGTCAACCACGCCAACGAGACGGCGGTCGCCGAATACCTCCGAGACGAGCTCGGCGTGCCGGTGTGCCTCTCGGCCGAGATCTCCCCCCAGATCCGCGAGTACCCGCGGATGGTCACCACCGCGTGCAACGCCGCCACGATGCCGGTGATCGGCCCCTATCTCGATGAGCTCCAGAAGTGGTTGTCGGCCGAGGGCTTCGGTGGCTCCGTGCTGATGATGCTCTCGAACGGGGGTGTGGTGTCGGCTGAAGACGCCGCCCGCGGCCCGATCCGCCTCGTGGAGTCGGGCCCGGCCGCCGGCGCCCTCGCCGGTAGCTGGTTCGCCAAGCGGCTCGACGTCGACCCGCTGCTCTGCTTCGACATGGGTGGCACCACCGCCAAGGCCTGCCTGATCGAACACGGCGAACCCGAGCTCACCAACAGCTTCGAGGTCGCCCGGGCCTACCGGTTCAAGAAGGGCTCCGGCTTTCCCGTCTCGGTCCCGTCGGTCGACCTCGTCGAGATCGGCGCCGGCGGCGGAAGCCTGGCGCGAGTCGACCAGTTCGGCCTCCTCAAGGTCGGTCCCGAGTCGGCGGGGGCCGAGCCCGGCCCGGCGAGCTACGGCCGCGGCGGTACCGTCCCCACCGTCACCGATGCCGACGTGCTCCTCGGACTCCTCGACCCCGACGCCTTCCTCGGCGGCGACATGCCCCTCGATGCCTCGTTGGCCGAAGCCGCCATGCAAGGTGTCGCCGACGAGCTCGGTCTGGCGCTCATCGACACGGCCGCCGGCGTGCACGAGGTCGTCAACCAGAACATGGCGGCCGCCGCCCGGATGCACGGGGTCGAGATGGGCATCGATCTGCGAGGCATCCCGCTCATCGCCTTCGGCGGCGCCGGTCCCGTCCATGCCTGCGGCGTCGCGGAGCTCCTCGAAGCCGACACGGTGGTGTTCCCGGTCAACGCGAGTGTCCTCTCCGCGTTCGGCACCCTCGTGTCGCCGGTGCGGATCGACCTCGCCCGCTCCCTGCCCCGACCGATCGACGACGTCGACCTCGAGGCCCGTGACCACCTGCTCGACGAGCTCCGGGACGAGGGCCGCCGGGTGCTGCAGGCCGCCGGCGTGCCGGCAGACAAGATCGTGTTCCGCTACGGCGTCGACGCCCGCTACGCCGGTCAGGGCAACGAGATCACCATCTGGGTCGGCGAGGGCGATGCCTGGCCGGCCTCGGCCGACGAGGTGATCGCCGCGTTCGCGGCCGAGTATCGCCGCATCTACGGCATGGAGATCCCGGACGTCGCGGTCGAGGCCGTCACCTGGCGACTGTCGGCCCTGGCGACGACCTCGGTGGTCGAACCCGACGCCTCCCTGGCCGACGGCGACGGCGCGCCGGTGGCGAGGAGCCACCGGCCGATGGTCTTCGGTCGTGGCCACGACGCGGTCGACGCCCCGGTGTACCGGCGGTCCGATCTCGGGGCCGGAGCGAGCTTCGCGGGACCGGCGGTCGTGGAGGAGCGCGAGACGACCTCGGTGATCCGCCCCGGCTGGACGGTCGAGGTCTCCGCCGACGGCAGTCTGATCGCCAGCCGGACCACCACCAGCAGGGAGTCGGCATGACCCTCACCGAACCACGAGAGGACCGGTTCGACCCGATCGAACTCGAGATCCTCTGGCAGTCGCTCATCTCCACCGTCAACGAGCAGGCCCGGGCGTTGCAACGGTCGGCCTTCTCGCCGATCGTGCGGGAAGCCGGGGATCTCGCCAACGCCGTGTTCGACCGGCGGGGTCGGATGGTCGCCCAGGCGGTGACCGGAACCCCCGGCCACATCAACTCGCTCGCGATCGGCGCGGCGAAGATGCTCGAGGAGTATCCCCTCGACACGATCGAGCCGGGCGACGTCCTCATCACCAACGACCCCTACAAGACAGCCGGGCAACTCCTCGATGTCACCGTCCTCGTGCCTGCATGGCGCGACGGCCGCATCATCGCGTTCTTCGGGTCGACGATCCATCACACCGACGTGGGCGGATACGGGATCGGGGCCGGTGGCCGCGACGTGTTCGAAGAAGGCCTCTGGATCCCGATCTGCAAGCTGATGACGCGGGGGGAGCGAAACGACGACGTCTGGAAGTTCATCCTCTCCAATGTGCGCCAACCCGATCACATGGCCGGCGACCTCCACGCCCAGATGGCGTCCGGCGAGGTCGGCGCCCAACGGCTCGACACCTTGTGCGAGGCCCACGGCCTCACCGACATCGAAGGCCTCGCCGACGAGATCATCGAGCGGTCCGAGGCGGCCACCCGCGAGAGCATCCGCGAGCTGCCGAGCGGCCGCTACGAGGCGAGCGCGGTGCTCGACCTCGCCGACGGCAGCCGCATCGACATCGTGTGCGCCCTGATCGTCGACGCCGACGCCGGAGAGATCACGGTCGACTACGAGGGCACCTCTCCGGCGTCGCCCTGGGGCATCAACGTGGTGATGAACTACACCCACGCCT
The DNA here is from genome assembly GCA_024276495.1 of Actinomycetes bacterium. Taxonomy (GTDB): domain Bacteria; phylum Actinomycetota; class Acidimicrobiia; order Acidimicrobiales; family Aldehydirespiratoraceae; genus JAJRXC01. The sequence goes on along the minus strand of JAJRXC010000020.1, from coordinate 59,210 downwards.
ACACGACGTTCACGGTGCGGTCGGTGCTCAACCCCGACATCCCGAACAACCACGGCAGCCTCGGCCCGATCAAGGTGAAGGCCCCCGAAGGGTCGATCGTCAACGCGGTCAGCCCTCAACCCGGCACCGCCCGCCACGTGGTCGGCATGTTCTTGCCCAACGCCTTGTTGAAGGCGCTCGCCCAGGTCCGGCCCGAGGCCGCGATGGCCGAGGGCGCGGGTGCGGTGTGGACCATGCAGGTCAACGGAAACCACGCCGACGGAAGCCCGTTCATCACCGCGATGTTCACCTACGCAGGCGGTGTCGGTGCCCGGGCGACCAAACCGGGGCTGAACGCCTGCTCGTACCCCACCGGTGTCTCCGCGGTTCCGATCGAAGTCGTCGAGGCGTCGGCCCCCATCCGGTTCCGGGAGAAGTCCCTCCTGCCCGGTTCCGGCGGGGCCGGCGCCCAGGTGGGCGGGCTCGGTCAGACCATCGAGTTCCCCGCCGCCACCGAGAACCCGTGGCAACTCAACGCCGTCACGAGCCGCCTGGCCGAACCGCCACTCGGCGTTTTCGGTGGCGGTGCGGGAGCACCCGGAGGGTTCACCGTCAACGGCGAAGCGGTCGAGACCCAGGCCCGCATCACCCTCACCGGCGACGACGTGGTGCGCCTGGAGCTTCCCGGCGGCGGCGGCTACGGGACAGCGGAGCAGTAGCGCATGTCGACCTGGCCGGATCCGATGACGTTCGCCCAGTTGTGGGCCGACGGCGTCGACGCGCACCCCGACCACGTCTTCTTGATCTTCGAGGCCCCCGACGGGGTGGTCACGAGCTGGACCTATGGCGAGTTCGATCGCGTCGTCGGCCGCGTCGCCGGTTTCCTGGCCGCCGAACGGGTCGGGCCGGGCTCCGCCGTGCACCTCGCGCTCACCAACTGTCCGACCTTCGTCGCCGTCTGGATCGCGGCGCTGCGGCTCGGCGCCTGGATCGTTCCGAGCGACCCCATGGGACGAGAACCCGAGCTCGCCGATCACATCATGCGCACCACGCCGGTGGTGGGCTTTTGCTCGACGGCTCGTCGCGACCTCTATCTGGGCGCGGCTCCTCCCGGCCTCACCGTCGTCGAGATCGACGAGACCGACGCCGCGCTCGACCGCTTCGCCGACACCGACTTCGCCGGTTGGGCCGATCCCGGGCCGAGCGATCGGGCCGCGGTGATGTTCACCAGCGGCACGACCGGTCGCCCGAAGGGGGTGGAGGTCACCCAGGCCAACTACGCGTTCGCGGGCAGGACGATGGCCGACGCCGCCGATCTCGAACCCGACGACCGGCAACTGGTGGTGCTTCCGCTGTTCCACGCCAACGCCCAGTACTACTCCTTCGCGTCGGCGATCTGGGCCGGCGCCTCGGTCGCGCTGATGCCGACGTTCTCGGCGAGCGGATTCCTTTCCCAGGCGGCGCGCCACGAGGCGACGTGCGCCAGCCTCTTCGCCGCGCCGATGCGGATGATCCTGGCCCGGGGCGAGCCGACGCCCGGCGTGACACTGCGCCATTGCTGGTTCGCCCAGAACCTCACCGGCGAGCACTACGACACGATCTCGGAGTGGTTCGGATGTCGACCCCGCCAGCTCTACGGGATGACGGAGACGATTCCGGCCGTGCTCACCGATCAGGCCGTGGCCCCACGACCCGATTCGATGGGGTTCGTGACCGCCGGGTGTGAGGTGGAGGTCCACGACCCCGAGGGTCGACCGGTCGCTGCCGGCACCGTCGGCGAGATCGTGGTCCGGGGTGAGCCGGGGATCACCTTGTTCGCTGGCTATCTCGACGACCCCGACACGACCGCGGCGAGTTTTCGCGGCGACTGGTTTCGCACCGGGGACCGGGCCCGGTGCGACACCGACGGCCGGTTCTTCTTCGACGGGCGCCGGTCCGATGTGCTCAAGGTCGCCGGCGAGAACGTGTCGATCACCGAGGTCGAAGCGGTGCTCGGCTCCCATCCACAGGTCTTCGAAGCCGCCGTCGTCGGCGCCCCCGATCCGATCCGTGACGAGATCCCCGTCGCGTTCGTCGTGCCGGCCGACGCGGCCGATCCGCCCGCCACCGACGACCTTCGGGTCTGGTGCGCAGCCCGACTGGGCAAGGCCAAGCAGCCCCGCGACATCACGATTCTCGCCGAGCTCCCCCGAACGAGCGTCGGCAAGATCCGCAAGTTCGTCCTGAAGGAGCGCGTCCTCGACGCGCCCGTGCCGAAAGATGAGGTTTCCACGTCATGAGCATTCTCACTGCCGAGCTGCTGGCCAGCCTCGACGCATCCGTTTCGGACGTGTCGACCGCCGCGACGCTCCCCCCGGAGCTGTACACCTCCGAGGAGTTCCTCGCGTTCGAATCCGAGGCGCTCTTCATGAAGGAGTGGCTCTGTGTCGGGCGGGCCGAGAAGATCCCCGAAACCGGCGACTGGTTCACGGTCACGCTGATGAACGAACCGATCATCGTGACCCGCGACAAGCAGGGATCGGTGCGGGCGATGAGCGCGGTCTGCCAACACCGGGCCATGCAGCTCTGCGAGGGACACGGCAACAACTCGACCTTCAAGTGCCCCTACCACCACTGGAACTTCGCGCTCGACGGTCGGCTGCTGGGTGCGCCGGCGATGGAGCGGACCGAGAACTTCGACAAGAGCGAGCACGGGCTCCCGAATCTCCTGGTCGAGGAATGGGCCGGGTTCATCTTCGTCAACTTCGATCCCGAGGCCGCCCCGTTCGCCCCGACGATGGCCGGCTACGAGCCCTATCTCGTCAACTACGACCTGGAGAACGCCGTCTGCCCGGGCACCTTCACCATGGAGGGGATGCCGTGGAACTGGAAGGTGATGTTCGAGAACTTCAACGACGGCTACCACGCGAACCGACTCCACCAGTTCGTCCAGGACTTCTGCCCGTCGTCGAAGTCCGCGTTCCCCGTCGAATGGACCGAGGGGTCCAACGTCATCTTCCGCACTGCGGGCTACACCCACATCGACGGTGGGTTCAACGCGACCCACCGGGCCATCATGGAGATCTTTCCCGATCTCACCGAGGAGGAGCGGAGCCGGTCGACGTTCGCCCTCATCCCTCCCATGTTGTGCTTCGGTACGGCCCCGGATCAGTGCTTCTTCTTCCTGATCCGCCCGACCGGGCCCGAGTCGATCGATGTGGAGATCGGCTATCTCTTTCACCCGTCCTCGCTCGAGGACCCGTTGTTCGACCGAAAGCTGGCGTTGTCCGACGCCGGCGTCCAGGTCTTCGTGGAGCAGGACCAGGATGCGACCATGAAGGTGCAACAGGGGCTTCGTTCCCGGTTCGCCCCGAGAGGGCGCTACTCATGGCAAGAAGAGAGCCATGTGCAATTCAATCGCTGGCTGATCTCGCGCTATCGCGAGAACTGGCCGACGACCCACTAACCGTTCGTACAGAAAAGGAAGGGACCCATGCCCAAGAAGATCCTGAAACATCCGATGCGGTTGTTCGCATTGCTGGTGGCGATCGCGTTGTTCGCGGCCGCCTGTGGCAACGACAGCTCCGACGACACGACGAGCCCACCCCCGGACGACTCGTCCGCGGCCGACGACAACGCAGACGATGCGGCTGACGACGAGATGGCCGATGACGAGATGGCCGATGACGAGATGGCCGATGACGAGATGGCCGATGACGAGATGGCCGACGACGAGATGGCCGACGACGAGATGGACCAGATCGTTGCCGACTTCGACGCCAACGGCGATGGTTCGATCACCATCGGGGTCGCCGCGGCCGGTCCGGCCAACGACGGCGCCTACTACCAGGCGGTCGTCGATGCGGCCCAGGCCGTGTCGGAGGAGAACGGGTTCAACGAGCCGATCGTCGTCGACGAGATCGACGCGGCCGACGCGGCGACCGCGTTGGCGGATCTCGCCGCCCAGGTCGACATCGTCATCGTCGGCGCCTCCGAGATCGCCGAACCGCTCGGTGACCTCACCGAACAGTTCTCCGACGTGTTCTGGTACTGCAACTGTGGTGCGGGATTCCCCGACACCCCGGGTCTGGCCCAGAGCCTCGACGACGGTTCGGAGATCGCCTACACCGCAGGTGTCGCGACCGCGCTGCTGATGGAATCCGGTGACAGCAGTGATGTCGCCTTCATCGGCTGCTGCGACCTCGGCTTCGAAAAGGAGTTCTTCTTGGCCTTCCAGCTGGGGCTCACCGACACGAATCCCGACTACTCGGTCACCTATGTGCCATCGGGAGACTTCCCGTTCGACTTCGACAACGTGGCCAATGCCACCGAGGCGCTCAACAACGCGATCGCCGACGGCGCCGGTGCCGTGGTGCCGTATCTCGGCGGTGCCCATCGTCCCGTCGTGGAGGCCGCGGAGGAAGCCGGCCTGATCACGATGAGTGCGGGGGCCAGCAACGTCTGTGGCGCGAGCGAGGAGCTCGACTACGACATCGCCGTGCGATTCGACGGCGGCGACTACGTCAACGCGATCTTCCCGCAGATCCTGAGCGGCGATGTCCAGGAAGGACAGACGAAACGGTTCCTCGTCGGCATCGATCCGGAACCCGGCGCCGTGATCTGCGACGCCACTCCGGAGCAGCAGGCCGCGATGGACGAGGTCTATGCGAGGATCGCCAACGGCGAGCTCGCCGAGGCGTTCGGCGCCATCAAGGGCGAGGCCTACGCAGGCTGATGTCCCCGGCGTGACAGGAGATCCCTCCACCACGACGGCGGGGCCCGGGGTGCAGACCCCGGGCCCCGCGGCCGTCGAGTTGGTCGACATCACGAAACGATTCGGTCGGGTCGTCGCCTGCGACGGTGTCGATCTCGCGCTGCAGCGCGGCCGGATTCACGGGATCCTCGGCGAGAACGGTGCCGGCAAGTCCACCCTCATGAAGGTGCTGATCGGCCTCGTCCACCCCGACCGCGGCGAGGTCATCATCGACGGACAGTCCGTCACGATCACCGACCCGATCGACGCGGCCGGCAAGGGGATCGGGATGGTCCACCAGCACTTCAGCGTGGTCGACGCGCTGACGGTCTGGGAGAACATCGCCCTCGGTGACGTGGGTCGGCTCGACCCCGCCGCGGTGCGGGACCGGGTCGGCGACCTGAGCCGCCACTACGGATTGGCGATCGAGCCCGACGCGCGGGTCGGCGACCTGCCGGCCGGCATGCGCCAACGCGTCGAGATCCTGAAGTGCCTACGCCGCGATCCCCACGTCGTCGTGTTCGACGAGCCGACCTCGGTGCTCACCCCGGCGGAATCCGAGCAGCTCTTCGATGCGCTGCGACGGGTGGTCGACGAAGAGGGCCGGGCGGTTGCCCTCGTCAGCCACAAGCTCGAAGAGATCCGCCACGCGACCGACACCATCACGATCATGCGCCAGGGCAGCGTCGTCGAACGCATCGCCACCGCGGACAGCGACGCGGCCAGTCTCGCCCGGGCCATGGTGGGTCGATGGGTCTCGCTGCGCACCGAGCGGGCCGCCCTCGGGCTCGGGATCGAGGAGGCGGCAACCGTCGATGACGATGTCGACGACGAACCGGCCGACGCACGCGACGTGCTCGAACTGGTCGGGGTCTCGGCGCGAGGCGGCGACGGCCGAGTGCTGCTCGACGACTTGTCATTCGAGGTCCGGGCCGGCGAGATCCTCGGTGTCGCCGGCGTGGAGGGCAACGGACAACGAGAGCTGGGCGATCTCCTCTCGAGCCTCGCACCGATCAGCGCCGGCGAGGTCCGAGTCGACGGTCGACCGGTGCGCTGTGGTGTCGCCGGGGCGATGTCGCGCGCCGGCATCGCCGTCGTTCCCGAGGACCGACACGACTCGGGCTGCGTCCTGGAGATGACGGTGGCCGAGAACCTCTTCTTGGCCGAACCCGAACGGATCGCCCCTCGCGGGGTGATCGACCGACGACGGATGAACGACGCGGCGATCGAGCTCATCGAACGATTCGCCATCAGTTGTGAAGGCCCGGACTCGCCACTGTGGTCGTTGTCGGGCGGCAATCAGCAGCGGGTGGTGCTGGCCCGCGAGCTGAGCCACGAACCCAAGGTCCTCATCGCCGCCCAACCCACCCGGGGCCTCGACGTGGGCGCGATCGAATACATGTCCGATCAGCTTCGTCTGGCGGCCGAGACCGGAGTTGCGGTGTTGCTGATATCCACGGAGCTCGAGGAGATCCTCGACCTCGCCGATCGAATCGTCGTTCTCAGCCGCGGCCGCGTCGCCGGTGAGATGACGCGCCGTGACCTCGACCTCGAACGACTCGGCCTTCTCATGGGTGGAGCCGATGTCTCGGAGCTGGCGCCATGACCGACATCGTCGCGCAGCCCGCGGAGAACAGCCCCGACGAGATCCTCGCCGCGACCCGCGGGCGACATCTGGTCATCGGTGAGGTCGTCGGTCTCTACGTCTTGTCGATCGCCGCCGCGTTGGTCCTCGCCGGTCTGCTGGTCGCGGTGACCGGCGGATCCGCAGCCGACGTCTTCAACGCCCTCCTCGACGGCAGCGTGCGCAATCCCGGCCGGTGGGGCCTCACCCTCGGCGCGGCCGCGCCGTTGTTGTTGGTGGCGCTCGGCACGATCGTCAACTCCCGGGCCGGGCTGGTCAACATCGGGCAGGAGGGCCAGCTGCTGATCGGCGCCGCGTTCGCGACCTATGTCGGCGTTCGACTGCCGGGGCCGGGCCCGATCGTCGTCGTCGCCCTGTGCGGCGCCGGGATCGTCGGTGGTGCCCTGTGGGCCGGCATCGCCGGCGGGTTGCGCTACTGGCGGGGTGTGCCCGAGGTGCTCTCCACATTGCTCATGGTCATCATCGCCGCCCAGGCGGTGGGGTACGGGCTCAAGAACGAAGGGCTTCTCCTGTCCGCGGCCGGCAACCGGGCCAACCGCAACCAGGTCAGCGAACAGCTGGCCTCCGACACCCGCATTCCCCGCCTGACCTGGTTCGGCAACGAGTTCCCGACGACGGTCTTCCTCGCCATCGCGCTGGCCGCGTTGGTGGCTTTCGCGTTGGCCCGGACGATCCCCGGATTCCGGCTGCGGATGTTGGGACAGAACCCTCGGACCGCGCAGCGAGCCGGCGTCGGAGCCACCCGCTACGGGATGGGATCGATGCTGATCTCCGGAGGGTTCGCCGGACTGGCCGGGGCCACCATGCTGGCCGGCGGCGACTTCGGGAACTACCAACTCGTGCCGGGGTTCTCCACCAACATCGGGTGGACCGGGCTGCTCGTCGCGCTCGTCGCCCGGGAACGGGCCGTGGCCGCGATCGCGGTGGCGTTCACCTTCGCCGGGCTGCGGACCGGATCGGGATTCCTGGCGGCCACCGGAGTCGAACGAAAGATCACCGATGTCGTCCAGGCCCTGCTCGTTCTCGCCCTCCTGATCCCTCCCGCGGTCCTCTACATCCGTGAACGGCGGCGGGCGCTCAACGCCGCGAAGGAACGAGTCTGATGGGGGCCGTCTGGGATGTCCTCACCAACGAGGTCACCTACTCCAGCGCCGTGCGGTTCGCCGCCCTGTTGCTCTTCGCCGCGTCCGGAGAGTGGGTGGCGGAGCGGGCCGGGACGCTCAACATCTCGGTCGAGGGCATGTTGTTGAGCGGGGCGTTCGCCTCTGCGGTCAGCATCGATCTGGTCGATTCGATGTGGCTCGCCCTGCTCATCGGGGCGCTCGCCGGGCTGTTGCTGTCGACCGTGCAGGCGAACCTCAGCCATCGACTGCCCGCCGACCAGTTCGTGGTCGGCCTCACCATCAACATCTTGGTCCTCGGGCTCGTCGGGTTCCTCGACGACGAGCTCGATCCCTCGGTGTCGGGCGCCGGGGTGGTCTCGGTCCCGCTCCTCAGCGACATCCCGCTGATCGGCCCGGCCCTGTTCGCCCAGTCGTGGCCCCTGTACCTCGTGTATCCGTTGGTCCCCGCGATGTGGTGGCTCGTCTACCGCACCCGTTGGGGACTCGAGGTCCGTGCCGCCGGTGAGGACCCGAACTCGGCGGATGTCTCCGGGATCCGGGTCAACGCCCGGCGGCGCCAGTCCATCTATCTCGTCGGCCTCACGTCGGGTCTCGGCGGCGCCTACTTCGTGCTCGGGGCGGTCGGCAGCTTCGAGGATTCGATCATCGGCGGACGCGGGTTCATCGCGATCGCCGCGGTCATCTTCGGAGGCTGGACCCTCAAGGGATCCGTGGCCGGGTGTGTGCTGTTCGGCGCCGTCGTGTCGTTCCGGCTCTCGTTGCCCCAGCAGGGCTATGACGCGCTCGGCACCGAGCTCCTCCAGGCCCTGCCGTACATCGTCACGATCGCGGGCATGGCCATGTTCGCCCACCGCATCCGTCCGCCCGCCGCGCTGGCGAAGCCGTTTCTGCGCGGGCTCAAGTAGCCGGCATGGACCATCGACCCCTCGACCGCAGCGACATCCACGCCGGTCGGTTCGGCGTGGGCCGAGATGCCGACCTGCTCGACGCGACCGTCAGGGTCGTCGCGCCGGGAATCACCCTCAATGGCGCGGACCTCGGGCGGGTGTCGCCGGGACCGGTCCGCCGTGAACGTCGACGGAGGTAGACGATGAGAGCAATGTTGTACGAGGAGCCGGGAGGACCCGAGGTTCTCCGTCTCGTCGAGGTGCCCGATCCGGAGCCGGGACCGGTCGACGTCGTCGTCGAGGTGGCCGCGACGGCACTGAACCGCCTCGACGTGGTTCAGCGAAACGGCTGGTTTCGGATGCCGGGATTCGAACTGCCCCACATCGCAGGCATGGACGTTGCCGGCACCGTCGTCGCCGTCGGCGACGACGTCCACGACGTCGCGGTCGGTGACCGGGTGGTGATCGATCCGTCGCTGGCCGGGGTCGACGACCGTTCCGTTCTGGCCGGCCGGGGTGACCTCTTCGGCGATCTCGGGATCATCGGGGCCACGGTGGCAGGGGGCTACGCGCAGAGATGCCTCGCACCGGCGTCGCACGTCCATGCCGTCCCCGACGACATGCCGCTCGAGCACGCGGCGACGTTTCCGACCTGCTACCTCACCGCAGCCCATGCCCTCTTCGAGGTCGGCGGGCTCGATGCGGGAGAGACGGTGATGATCCACGCCGCCGGATCCGGCCTGTCGACCGCGGGCATGCAACTGGCCAAGCACGCCGGGGCAACGGTGCTGGCCACCGCCGGCACCGACGAGAAGTGCGAGCGGGCCCTGGCCCTCGGGGCCGACCATGTCGTCAACAACCGGACCGCCGACGTGGCCGGGTTCGCCCGCGAGGTCACCGACGGGGTCGGCGTGAACATGGTGTTCGACCATGTCGGCACCGCCTTGTTCGGGCCCTCCCTGTTCGGCCTCGGGGTGCATGGTCGGCTGGTCAACTGCGGGAACTCGTCCGGGGACGAGGCGACGATCCCGTCGCTCGGCTACCTCTTTCATTCCGGGATCAGGATCCTCGGCTCCGACCCCTATCGCCCCGAGGAGTTCGGGCCGGTGTGGGACACGTTCTGCCAGGGGGACTTCGAGGTGGTCATCGACTCCGAGTACGACCTCGCCGACGCCGCGGCCGCCCAGGAGAAGATGCTGCGAAGCGAGTTCTTCGGCAAGATCATCCTGCGCCCCTGATCCCGGCCATGTTCGAGCCTCGGGACCCGCCCTATCCGGAACTGAAGAAGACCCACACGATGGCGCGGCAGGGTCGGCCGTGGACCGACCACAAGCCGCCGCCGGCCGCCCCGGTGTGGGCCGCCATCGAAGGGCTCGGTCGCTACTACGTGCTCCTCGCCGCCCTCGAGCTCGATCTCTTCGACACGATCGAACGGACGGGGCCGGTCACCGCGGAGGCGCTCGGTGACGAGCTCGACCTGCCGATCGAGCACCTCCGGTCGCTGCTCGACGCCGTTGTCGCCCTGGAGCTCCTCGAGCAGTTCACCGGCGTCTACGATCTCAACGACGCCGCCCGGCGCTATCTGGTGTCCGACGGCCCCGCGACGATGGCGGAGCTGATCCCGGTCGCGCCGGGCCCACACGACAACTGGACCCGGCTGGCCGACACCGTCCGCAACGGCGTCCCCGCCTCCCCGATCGAGGCCGATCCCGTCGCGTTCTACGTGCCCCTCGTCGAGGGAACCTTCACCACGATGTTCCGCTGTGCGACGCGAGCCGATCTCAAGGTCCGCTACTCCGCGTCTCGCCGCCCCCGCATCCTCGACCTCGGGGCGGGCGGCGCGCCGTGGGCGATCGCCGTCCTCAACGCGTGTCACGACGGCACTGCGGTCGTCAACGACCTGGCCGGCGTCATCGAGGTCGCGATGGAGAAGACGGCCGAGCACGGCGTCGCCGACCGCTGCGAGTTCCGGCCGGGCGACTTCCACTCGGTCGAGCTCGAAGCGGATCACTACGACATCGTCGTGTTGGGTCACGTCTGTCGCACCGAGGGCGCCGACGGTGCCCGCCATCTCATCGAGCGGGCGTTCACGGCCCTGAGACCGGAGGGCCGGCTGATCCTGGCCGACTACTTCACCGACATCGAACGAAAGCTCAACCCCCACGCGGTGATGATGAGCGCCACGATGATGGCCGGCACCGAGAAGGGGTTCTGCTTCACCCACCAGCAGTTCTCGGAGTGGCTCACGGCGGCCGGTTTCGTCGACCTTCGCCTCATTGAGCCCATCGGCTTCCAACAGAGCTTCGTCGCCACACGACCACCCCGGACCCCGGCCGCGAACACCGTCCAATGATCGGAGCGTCATGACCGAATCCATCGACACCCTCGTTGTGGGGGGCCATGTGGTCACCGTCAACGCCACCAGGGACATCATCCGCCGCGGCGCGGTCGCGATCCGGGGAAACGAGATCGTCGCGGTCGGCAAGCAAGCCGACCTCGAGGCCGAGTTCGTGGCGAACGAGACGGTCGGCGGCGAGCGCTTCGTCGTCACCCCGGGCTTGGTGAACACCCACATCCACATCACCGGAGAGCCGCTTACCCGGGGCTACGTTCCCGACGACACGCCCTTCGAGGAGAACGTGTTCATGTGGCTCTGCCCGCTCTACTCGGTGCACACCGCGCAGGAGGAACGGCTCTCGGCCCAACTCGCCGCCGTCGAGATGCTCAAGTCGGGCACCACCACCTTTCTCGAAGCCGGCACGATCCGGTTCCTCGACGAGGTCATCGACGGGCTGGTCGAGGTGGGCATCCGGGGGCGGGTCGGGCGCTGGATCTGGGACCTTCCGCCCGAACCCGACGTGTACAAGCAGCGCACCGACGAGGCGATCGCCCATCTGCAACGCCAACTGAGCGAGTTCGGATCCGTGGCCGACGGACGCCTCGGCGCCTCCACCATCCTCGTCGGTCACACGACGGCGTCGGATCCACTCTGGAAGGCGGCCCGGGAGCTGGCCACCGAACAAGGCACCGGCATGAGCTTCCACATGTCGCCGGCCAAGCTCGACCCGGAGGGGTTCGTCGCCGAGTTCGGTCAGCGGCCGATGGTGCATCTCGCCGAGATCGGGGTGCTGGCCGACGACGTCGCCATCACCCACTGCGTGCAGATCGACGACCAGGAGCTCGAGATCATGGCCGACGCGGGCGTGTCGGTCGCCCACTGCCCGACCACCGCGCTGAAGGTCAGCTACGGCGTCACCCAGGTCGGTCGGATGCCCGAGATGATGCAGCGTGGCATCAACGTCGGCATCGGCACCGACGGGAACAACGCGTCCAACTACTCCGATCTCATGCGGGCCACGTATCTGGTGGCGGGATTGTTCAAGGACGCCCGGCAGGATCCTCAGATGTTCCCGGCCGAGATGGCCTACGAGATGGCGACGATCGGCGGCGCGGCGGCGATGCGGTTGCAGGACACGATCGGCTCGCTCGAGGCCGGCAAGCGGGCCGACATCGTGGTGCACGACACCGACCGGCCCGAGTGGCGACCGCTGCTCAACGTGGTCAACCAGCTGGTGTGGTCCGCGGACGGACGAGGCGTGCACACCGTCTTCGTCGACGGCGCCAAAGTCGTCGACGACGGCCGCATGGTGACGATCGACGAGGCCGATCTCTACGCCCGCTGTCAGCGGGCCGGAGAGGCGATCACCGCCCGCTCGGGTCTGCCCGACAAGGCGAAGTGGCCCACCTACTGAGCCGGTCGCCGCGAACTCGACCACGCGATCGTGCGGCGACCCGTAGTATCTCCCCACCGAGAAGTGAACCCGACACGAACAAGGGGAGGGGACCCGTGCCCGAGAAGATCTTCAGACGTCCGCTGCGGTTGCCGGCATTGTTGGCGGCGATCGCGTTGGTCGCGGCCGCCTGCGGCAACGACAGCTCCGACGACACGGCGACGCCGCCGGCCGACGAAGGCACGGCCTCCGAGGTCGATCGTTGCCAGATCAACCAGGATGCGGGGACCATCACCTTCGTCACCGGATTCGACTTCGCGGCCGCGGCCGGCATCGCCGAGGTCATCGTGGCCGACGCGAACGGCTACTTCGACGAGCTCTGCCTCGATGTGGAGATCCAGCCGGGATTCGCGCCGTCCAACGGCGCGATCGTGATCGAGGGTCAGGCCCAGTTCGGAATGGCCGGTTCGTTCAGCGAGCTGGTCAACAACAATGTCGCCGGTGAGGGTGACCTCGTCGCCGTGCTGCACTGGGGCCGTACCGCGATCGAGGCCATCGTCCTTCCGGAGGGCAACGACGCGACGGGATTCGACGGGCTCTGTGGCGGTCTCGTCGGCATCAAGGGAGACCTGCCCTACTCACTGCAGGCCGCCGTCGCGCTGTCCGGTGCGGAACGAAGCTGCTTCGACGAGGTCCTCCTCGACGGCTTCGACCCGCTGGCCCACCTCGAGCTCGGCATCGACGCCCTGCCCGTCTACAAGTCCAACGAGATCAACACCCTCGACAACGCCGGGGTCGACTACACCTTGCTCGACCCGCTCGACTTCGACGTGCCCTCGAGCTTCGGAATCCCGTTCACGACCCAGTCGTTCATCGACGAGAACCCGACAGTCGTCGAAGACGTGGTGAGAGCGCTCATCAAGGGCTACGAGGCCGCGGCGGCCGACCCGGACGCGACGGTCGCAGCTGCGTTCGAGCACATCGACGCGGCCGGCAACCCGCTCTTCCTCGCCCAGGAGGCGGAGCTCTTCCGGTGGCGGATCGAGTCCGGTCTGATCGCGGACCTCGCGCCCGACGGTGTCGGTGTCGGAATCCCCGACACGGAGTTGCTGGGGGCCGAGATCCAGGCGATGGTCGATGCCGGCGTGTTCTCCGAGCTCCCCGACTGGGAGTCGATGGTCGACGCCGACATCGCGGCCGGTCTCTACGACGGCACCACCCTGGCTTGGCCGTCGTAGCCGGCGAACGAAAAGGGAGCCGTGGGCCATGTTCACCGGAATCGTCCAGGCCCAGTGTCGCGTGGTCGAGATCAGCGACGAGGCCGGGGTGCGGTCACTGACCGTCGACCTCGGCCCGCTCGTCGAGGGTCTCGAGCTCGGGGCCAGCGTCGCCAACAACGGCGCCTGTCTCACGGCTTCCTCCATCGACGGCGATCACGTCACCTTCGACGTGATCGCCGAGACGCTCGAGCTCACCAACCTGGGCGGGTTGGTGGCCGGTGACACCGTCAACATCGAACGATCGTTGAGGTTCGGCGACGAGCTGGGTGGCCACATCGTGTCGGGGCACGTGTCCGGGATGGCGACCGTCGACGAGATCGTCGAGGAGGGCGCCAACCGGACCCTGTGGTTCGCGGTCGACGCCGCCCGCATGCCCTATCTGCTGTGGAAGGGGTGGGTCGCGGTCGACGGGGTCAGCCTGACGATCTCCCGCATCGACCGCGAGGGCAACCGGTTCGCGGCGAGTCTCATCCCCGAGACCCTCCAACGCACGTCGCTCGGCTCGGTCCGGGTCGGGGGGCGGGTGAACATCGAGCTCGACTCGCAGACCCAGACGATCGTCGCGACCGTCCACGATGTCCTGCGCGATCCCGTGCTGCGAGCCCAGATCCTCGGCGACGCGTGACGAACCGCACGAACGGGGCACCGGTTGCCGAGTCGACGAAGGGCATCCGTTTCGACGCCGTCTCGAAGTGGTTTCGGCGCAAGGACCAAGCCGTTCATGCCCTGTCGCGGGTGTCGCTCGACATCGCGGAGGGCGAGTTCGTCAGTCTGATCGGACCGTCCGGCTGCGGGAAGTCCACCCTGCTGCGACTCACCGGCGGCCTGCTCCTGCCCGACCGCGGCACCATCTCGGTTCGGGGCGAGGCGCCCGCCGAGGCCCGTCGCCTGAAGCACTACTCGTTCATCCCGCAACAACCGGCGTTGCTGCCGTGGCGAACCGTCCGCCAGAACGTCTCGATGCTCGGGCAGTTGAACCGCCGGGCCGGCGTCGCCGGGATCTCCGCCGAGGCCCAACTCGAGCTGCTCGAACACATCGGCCTCGGTGCCTTCGTCGACTCGCTGCCCAAGGAGCTGAGCGGTGGCATGCAACAGCGGGTGAGCATCGCCCGGGCGTTCGCGCTGGGGGCCCCGCTGATGCTGATGGACGAACCCTTCTCCGCACTCGACGAGATCACCCGGGCGGACATGCGCTACCTGTTGCTCGACCTTTGGGGGCAGGCCGGTTGCACCGTCGTGTTCGTCACCCACTCGATCCCCGAGGCGGTTGTGCTCTCGGACCGGGTCGTCGTTCTCGGCGCGAGGCCCGGACGCATCATCGAGGTGATCGACGTCGACATCCCCCGGCCCCGCCACGAGGACGTGGAGGATTCCGATGCGTACCACGAGGTCGTGGCCCGGGTCCGGGCGGCACTGAAGGAAGGATCGGCCCCCCGATGAGCGATGTCGACACGCGCCACGACGAGGCCGGCGCCGACGAACCCCCGGAGCGCACGCCGCACCGGGTGCGCCGCGCCCTGCTCGTCATTGCGCCGTTCTGGGGACTGGGATCGTTCTTCGCCGCGTGGGAGCTCTACGTCCGCTTGGCCGACGTGCGGCCCCTGACCCTCCCCCTGCCCAGCTCCATCCTTCGCCACATCATCGAGAATCCCGGCTTCTACTGGGAGCACGGACTCGTCACCGTGCAAGAGGCGTTCTGGGGGTTCTGGTTGGCCTTCTTCGCGGCGGTTCTCGTCGCCACCGCGATGGCCCACTCCCGGTTCGTCGAGCGGGCCACCCTGCCGGTGATCGTGCTGACCCAGTCGACACCGGTCGCGGTGTTGGTGCCGGTCTTCGTGCTCTGGTTCGGTTTCTCGCCCTGGCCGAAGATCCTGACCGCGGCGCTGTTCGCGTGGATCCCGTTCGTGGCCAACGCCCTCACCGGTCTCCGCTCGATCGACGAGGACACCCACGAGCTGTTGCGGTCGGTCAACGCCAGCCGCTGGGAGGTCTACTGGCGCCTGCGGGTGCCCCAGTCGTTGCCCTACCTGTTCTCGGCCGCCCGGATCTGCATCGGTTTGGCCCTCGTCGGCGCGGTGATCGGTGAGTTCTTCAACTCGAGCGAGGGGCTGGGCAACACGGCCCGGGTGGCCCAGTCCCGGCTGCTCGTCGATCAATTGTGGGGCAGCGTCTTCGTGCTCGCGTTCATCGGCGTCGTGTTCGTCCTCGTCCTCATCGCGGTCGAACGCCGGGTGCTGCGCTGGCACTCGTCGCAGGACCTGATCTGAGGCCCCGCCTATTCGACGGTCCAGCCCTCGGGCACGGAGTACTCGCCGACGACCTGATGGGTCTCCTCGTCCTGTTCGGCATCGGGAAGATGCTGCCAGAGCATGAACTGGTTCCCCCACGGATCGAGGAACGACGCGTTGGCGCCACCGAACTCCGTCCAGAAGTGGTCGCGCCACAGGACCGTGCCGCCCAGACGTTCGGCCGCCTCGAGGATCCGGTCGAACGAGTCGTCTTCGCTGACGAGGATCCAGGCCCGCATGGCCCTCCCGCCTGGGCTGAGGGTGCGGGGCTCGGGCGGGGCCGGGTCCGGATGGGGTCGCATGTTCGCGGCGGCGGCGATGCCCATGTGGAGGTTGCCGGTGGGCCCCTGGGTGCCGTCGTCGAGCTTGAAGTTCTGACCGGGAACGATGCGGTGGAACACGCCGGGGATTCGTTCCTCGACCTCCCAGCCGAAGACCTCGGCGTAGTAGGCGTTGGCGGCGTCGACATCATCGGCCGGGAAGTCGACGAAGACGAGTGTGTTCGGGTAGTTCATGGGGCTCCTTGGTTGCATCCGGGGCCGACTTTACCCGACGGGACGGTCAGCGAATCGGCCAGCGGACCGCGTCGGGGATCCCGCTGCGAGCCCGCAGCGAGCGGCCGGCGGCGACCGCCTCGTCGACGAGATCGTCGATGTCGACGGTGGTGACGATTCCGTCCTCGACGACGGCTCGGCCGGCCACGAACACGTCGCGCACCGACCGTCCGTCGCTCCCCCAGACCAGTTGGAGCACGGGGTCGGGGCTGTTGGGAACCCACTCGACGCGGGACCGGTCGTGGACGACGAGATCCGCCTGTTTGCCGACCTCGATCGAGCCGACCCGGTCGGCGACCCCCAGCGCCTGCGCGCCGCGGATCGTCAGGAGCTCGAGCGCATCGTGGGCGCCGAACGCCGTCGGATCGATCCGCGTGTCCTTGGCCAGGCCGGCGAACAGGGCGGCCGTGCGCAAACCGTCGACCATGTCGCCCGCGTTCTCGGCGTCGCACCCGAGCGCGAGACGGCCACCGGCCCGCCAGATGTCGAAGTGCCGGAACTCGCGGCTCAGGCCCTGCCCGAGTCGCAGGTAGGCCCACGGGCACGAGACCACCGCGGCGCCGGTGGAGGCCAAAACGGCGAGCTCGTCGTCGTCGAGGTGCACGCCGTGGGCGATCGCGACCTCCGGGCCGAGCACGCCGAGAGAGGCGAGATGCACGACCGGCCGGGAACCGGTGCGACCCAGGTAGCTCTCGACGTCGCCGGTCGTCGGGGACAGGTGGAAGGTCAGACCCACGTTTCGTTCGCGGGCGAGATCGCCGGCCGCGACGACGAGCTCGTCGGACATGAGGTCGTGGCCGACGAGGCTCACCCAGCTCGTCACCAGATCCCCCGTCGAGAGGTCCAGGGCCCGGCGCTGACGGTCGATGACCTCGTCGACCGGACCGGCGAACGGTCCGTCGTCGACATCCCATCCCCACGTGCCGACCGTGAGCCGCGCCCCGAGGCGCTCGGCGGCGGCGACCACCCGTTCGGGATGGGCGACGGTGCCGGCCTCGAAGGTGCTGGTGATGCCGTTGCGCAACGACTCCGCCAGCGTCAGCGTGGCGGACAGCTCGTCGTCGTCGCCCGTGTGGACGGCATGCACCGGAACCGCCCAGGTGAAGATCGACTCGCCCGGTGCGAGGTCGTCGGGAATCGTCGACTGGATGAGGCGGTCCCCGGTGAGGTGCTGATGGCCGTTCACGTAACCGGGAAGGACGAGGTCGCCGGCCCGGCCGGACACGGCCGCATCGGGGTGGGTCGCCCGGAGCTCGCCGTAGCGGCCCACCGCGGCGATCGTCGTGTCGGTCACGGCGACGGCGCCGTCGCCGATGACCTCCCGGTCGGGGTTCATCGTGACGACCGTGCCACGGACGAGGATCACGAGTGGAGACCGAGCTGCTCTTCGATGGTGCGACGATCCCAGTAGGCCCGCTCGTTGACGATCCGGTCGTCGTCGAACTCGAACACGGCGATCAACCGGGCCGAGAACGCCCGATTCGTCGGATTCGGGCCGCCCGTGTTCGTGCCGCGGAGCCAGAACTCGACGATGACGGTGTCGTCGCCGTGATGAAGGGCGATGAGCTCGTTGGTCTGATCGGGGATGAGCTCGCGGCCCCGTTGCCAATAGTCCCGCACGGCGGACTCGCCCTCGAACACCTCACCCGACGCGACGAGCTCGTAGCGGGCCCGGCCCGGTCGGAACGTGGCCATCACGTCGTCCCAGCGGTGTTCGTTCTCGGCCTGCATGTGTTCGCGAACGACCGCCTCGCGGCGATCCCGGAGCTCAGTGGAGGAGGTCATGTCCCACTTTGCCATCTCGACCGGTCAGCCCCGTGCTCCGGCGAGGGCGTGGTCGACCCAACGGGCGATCTGCTCGCCGGGCAGGGCCCCGACCTGACGGCCGATCTCCGAGCCGTCACGATAGAGCACCATGGTGGGGATGCCCTGAACCCCGAGGCGGGCCGACACCTCGGGTTCGTCGTCGACGTTGACCTTCACGATGCGCAGTGCCCCGGCCCGATCGGCCGCGAGCTGCTGCAGGGCGGGGGCGACGGCCCGGCACGGTCCGCACCACGGCGCCCACAAGTCGACGAGCACCGGGAGCGACGATGCCGCCACCACGTCGTCGAAGTCGGGTCCGGAGACGTCGGCCAGCCACGGCAGGTCGGCGTGGCACTTCGCACACCGGGGCTTCCCGCCGGTCGCGACCGGAACCCGGTTCCGGGCCCCGCACGCCGGGCAGCTGATCTCCGAGGACGCGGTCACGGCGACGACCGCAACCGTCGGAGGGCGTTGCCGACGAGTTGTCGGGCCTCGTCGGCAATCGGGGTGACCTCGTCGTTGCCGGTCACCGACGCCATCAGCCCCGGATCCATCGCCTCGACGCAGACCCCGTCGGCGGTCTCGCGAACGACGACGTTGCACGGCAGCAGCGCCCCGATCTGAGGTACGACGTCGAGGGCTCGACCGGCGAGATTCGGGTTGCAGGCGCCGACGATCGTGTAGCGATCCATCTCCTTGCCGATCTTCTTCGCCAACGTCGCCTGTATGTCGATCTCGGTGAGGGTGCCGAAACCTTCCGCCGCGAACGCCTCCTTCACCTTCGCCAGCGATTCGTCGAACGGCGTCGAGAGAACAACGATCTCTTCGTGGATCATGCGGGTCTCCTTGATCAGGGGGTGTGCGGCCAATCTACGACCAGATTCCCCGGCTGAGGAGGGGACCTTCGACCCTGCGCGACCCGTGGCCGGATCGCGATGGTCGAAGGAGAACATCGATCTTGGAGGCGGTGATGAGCCCTACCCGCGAAGATCGCGCCGCGGACGGTGGTTTGGTGATCGGCCGCGTCCGCGGAATCGACATCCGGCTGAGCTGGAGCGTCGTCGTGATCGTCGTGGCGGTCGCCTGGTCCCTCGCCGACGGGCTGCTGCCCGAGTTCGCCCCGGCGTACACGACCGGCGAGTACTGGTTCGCCGCCGCGCTCTTGTCGATCGCCTTCCTCGTCGGCCTTCTGGCCCACGAGCTCGGCCATTCGCTGGTCGCGGCCCGCGAGAACGTCGTCGTCGACAGCATCACCCTCTGGCTGTTCGGAGGTGTCGCCCGTCTCTCGTCGAGTCCGAGCACGCCGCAGCGCGCGATCCGCATCGCCGCGGCCGGCCCGGCCGTGAGCTTCGCGCTCGGTGTGATGGCGGTGGCCGGGGCGATGGTGACCGGCGGACTCGTCGGCGTGAGCCTCGGATGGTACGGCGCGATCAACCTGTTGCTGGCCGGTTTCAATCTCCTCCCCGCGTTCCCGATGGACGGTGGTCGGATCTACCAGGCGTGGCTGTGGGCCCGTTCGGGCGACGAGGGGGCGGCGACCCGCAAAGCGGCCGCGGTCGGCCACACGATCGGCGGCGCGCTCGTCGTCCTCGGCCTGCTCGAAGTCCTGTTCGCGGGGGCGATCGGCGGGGTCTGGCTGGCACTGGTCGGATGGTTCGTGCGGGAAGCGGCCCGGGCCGAGGTCCAACGAGTCGTCGTGATCGAGCCGCTCCGCCACATTCCGGTGGCCGAGATCATGACAACGGCTCCCCAACGGGTTCTCGCCGACGGATCCATCCAGTCGTTCGTCACCGAACTGATCCTCGGCGGTCGCCACGCTGCCTATCCGGTGGTTCGGGCGGACGGGTCGGTGGTCGGCTTGATCACCGTCAACGCGGTCCGGGCCCTCGACCGCGACGCGTGGCCGACCACCACCGTCGGATCGGCGGCGATTCCCCTCGAGCAGCTGACGGTGGTCGCGCCCGACGCGAACATCGCCGACCTCGCCGCCGCCATGGAGCGCGACCGGGATGCCCGGGCGCTCGTCATGGACGGCCAGCGACTCGTCGGCATCGTCGCACCGAGCGACATCGCCCGATTGATCACCGCCGTGGAACTGGCCGGCCCGACCGGCGCCGCCATCGAAACGGTCGCGAGCTGAAGGAGCACCCATGTTCGACATGCACACCGTCCTCGTCGGATACGACGGATCCGACGACGCCCGCCGGGCGGTCGAGGCCGCGGCCGGCGTCGTCGCCGAGGGCGGCGTCGTCCACGTCCTGGTCGCCTACAAGTCGCAGCCCCCCGGCCAGGTGACGCGCATCGTGAAGGACCTGCCGCCGGAGTTCCGCGACAGCTTCGATGTGCTCGCCGCACCGGAGAGCATGTTGGCCGACGCGGAAGGGTTGTTGACGTCGCACGGAGTGACCCACACGGGCCATCTCGTCGACGATCACCCGGCCGACGCCATCTTGGACACCGCAGAGAAGATCGGGGCCGACCTCATCGTGGTCGGAAGTCGGGGGCTCGGTCGGGCCGCGCGGCTCGTCCGCGGCAGCGTCTCCACCCGCGTTGCGACCCACGCGCGCACTAGCGTGCTGATCGTGCATTCGAATGGTGATTGATTGGGACGCGCTCCGCGCCGCGGCAGTGGACGTGAGCAAGGGTGCCCACGCGCCCTATTCCGGGCTGCGGGTGGGGGCCGCGGGTCTGACCGGCGACGGCCGCGTCGTTGCCGGTTGCAACGTGGAGAACGCCTCCTACGGCCTCACCCTCTGCGCCGAATGCGGGCTCGTCTCCGACCTTCGCCGCGCCGGGGCGACCCGGCTCGAAGCCGTCGCGATCGTCGACGGCCACGGCGAGCCGCTCCTGCCGTGTGGTCGTTGTCGGCAGCTCCTGCTCGAGCACGGAGGACCGGACCTTCTGCTCGACACCGATTCGGGCCCGGTTCCGCTCCACGAGCTGTTGCCCCACGCCTTCGACACCCGGATGCTCGAGGAGCGGCGGGTGCCCGACCCCGACACCTGATCTCCGCTCAGCGACCGCGGAGCCCGTCCTCGGTCCGGGCGAGGTCGGTGAGCACGGCACCGAGAAGCGACGACGCGCCGAATCGCAGGAGCTGCGGCGTCAACCACTCGTCGCCCAGCACCTCGCGGACGAGGGCGACATACCCCAGCGCGTCGGCTGCGGTGCGCACGCCACCGGCGACCTTGATCCCGACCCGGCGACCGGTCCGACCATGATGCCCGGCGATCTCCTCCAGCATGGCGAGAACGGCCGGCGGTGACGCGTTGACCGGCGTCTTGCCGGTGGAGGTCTTCACGAAGTCGGCGCCCGCATCGATCGCCATCCGGCTGGCGGCCCGAATCGCGGCCAGCGACACGAGCTCGCCGACCTCGATGATCACCTTGAGGTGGGCGGCGCCGGCCGCGATCTTCGCCTCGGCGAGCTCCCGGGCGGCGACGTCGTCTCGTCCGGACAGGACGGCCGACCGGTTCAAGACGATGTCGATCTCCTCGGCTCCCCGCTCGACCGCGTCGGCGATGTCGGCTGCTCGCACCGCGGCCCCCGACAGCCCGCTCGGAAAGGCACCGGCCACGCTGGCCACCCGCACCGGGGTCCCGGCGAGGAGCTCCCGGGCCAACGGCACCAGCTCGGGATAGACGCACACGGCCGCGGTCGGACCGACGGTCGGGTCGGCGGCGGACGGTCGGCGGGCCTGGGCGCACAGGGCGCGGATCCGCCCCGGGGTGTCGTTGCCCTCGAGGGTGGTCAGGTCGACGCAGCCGACGACCATGCGGAGATCCGCGGCGCGTCGCGCCCCGTCGGTCACCGTCGAGAACACTCGTTCGGCCCGTTCCCGAACCGGGCCTTCGGCCG
The DNA here is from genome assembly GCA_024276495.1 of Actinomycetes bacterium. Lineage (GTDB taxonomy): Bacteria > Actinomycetota > Acidimicrobiia > Acidimicrobiales > Aldehydirespiratoraceae > JAJRXC01. The sequence continues at coordinate 37,326 of JAJRXC010000020.1, read as the reverse complement.
CCGCGTCGGGCGCCGGAGCCCGTTCGGGCTCGGCGACGTGGGCGACCGTCGCGTCGGCGATGGCTCGCATCCGGGCGTCGGCCTCCCCACGGGCCGTGGCCACGTCGTCGGTCGGATCGAGGAAGGCCTCGACATAGACCTTCATCTTCGGCTCGGTGCCGCTCGGACGCACGACGACGCGGGTGTCGTCGAGGTGCAGGATCACACCGTTGGTGGGCGGGAGGCCGCGGTCACCGGCGAGAAGATCGTCGACCGCGCCCACCTCGGCGCCGGCCAGCTCACTCGGTGGAGTGGTGCGCAGCGCGGTCATGGCCACATCCATCACCGGTTCGCCACCGGAGGATCGTTCGAAGCGAACGGACCGTTGCCCGCCGCGGTGGACACCGTGGCGACGATGGAGATCATCGAGCGCGTCGAGCATCGTTCGACCTTCGTCTCGGAGTCGGCCGACCAGTTCCGCCACCACGAGCGCGGCGCTGATGCCGTCCTTGTCGCGGACCTCGTCGCAGACCGCGTAGCCGAGTGCCTCCTCGTAGCCGAGGACGAGCCGGGCATCGGCGTGGTCGGTCCGCCGGTCCATGATCCACTTGAACCCGGTGAGCGTCTCGGCATGGTCGGCACCGTGGTGTCGGGCGATCTCGGCCAACAAACGCGACGACACCACCGTGTTGATCACGAGCCGAGACCGGGGATCGTCGGTGGGGTTCGACAACAGGTGCTCGGCGAGGATGCAGCCGAGGTCGTCGCCGCTCAGCAGATGCCACGCGGGCCCGTTTCGCACCGCGACGGCGAGCCGGTCGGCGTCGGGATCGTTGGCGAGCGCGACGTCGGCGTCGATCTCACCGGCGAGGGCGAGGAGATGGTCGAGAACCCCCGACTCCTCGGGATTGGGGAATGGCGCGGTCGGGAAGTCGGGGTCGGGCGCGGCCTGCGAGTCGACGATGGCAGGAGGTGAGAACCCGGTCTCGGCGAACGCCCGCCGGACGATTGCGGCACCCACGCCGTGGATCGGCGTGTAGGCGACCCGGGCCGAGCGGGAACCGTCGGGGCTGAGCACCGTCGCGATCGTGTCGATGTAGGCGGCGACGAGCCCGTCGTCGGCGAGCGTCACATCGGGGTGATCGAGCGGGGCGAGGTCGTCGTCGGCGAGGAGCGGGATCGTCTCGATCCGCTCGGCGATCTCCGCGTCGATCGGCGCGGTGATCAGCGCCCCACCCCGACCGTAGACCTTGTAGCCGTTGTCCTCGCGGGGGTTGTGGCTGGCGGTGACCATCACGCCCGCGTCGGCATCGAGATGGCGCACCGCGAACGACAGGAGGGGAGTGGGCGCCGGCTCAGGGAAGAGGGTGCAGCGCACCCCGCGCGCGGCGAGAACCCGGGCGGTGTCCCGGGCGAAGTCGGTGCTGCCGTGGCGGGCGTCGTAGCCGACGACCACGTGCGGATCGGTGCCGTGCCGGACCTGCTCCGCGAGCGCCGCGGCGACCACGCGGACGATGACCCGGTTCATGCGGGCCGGTCCGGCGCCGAGCCGACCCCGGAGCCCGGCGGTGCCGAACTGGAGCCGGGTGCCGAAGCGTTCGGCGAGCTCGCGGTCGCCGGCCGCGCACAACCGCTCGATCTCGGCCCGGTCGTCGGGATCGGGGTCGACGTCGACCCAGGCCCGCGCCAGCGTCGTGAGGTCGGGTTCGGCGAGGGTGGTCATGGCCGCGCGAGCTGATCGAGGACCCCGCCGATCAAGGCGACGATCCGGTCCTCGGCCTCGGCCGCCGCGTCGACGACTGCAGCATGGGACAGCGGGACGGGGGAGAGACCGGCGGCCAGGTTGGTGACCAGCGAGATCCCCAGCACGTCGAGGCCCACGTGACGAGCCGCGATCGTCTCGAGCACCGTCGACATGCCGACGAGATCGGCGCCCTGGCCCGCCAGCATGCGGATCTCGGCGGGGGTCTCGTAGTTGCCACCGAGCAGGCCGGCGTAGATCCCCTCGACCAGTGACGGGTCCGCGGTTCTGGCCAACCCGCGGAGTCGCGCGCAGTAGGCCTCGGTCAGATCGCAGAACCGTCCCGGTTGATCCGGCGGCGGCGCCGGGCCGACCATCGGCGAACGACCGGTGAGGTTGATGTGGTCACGGATGAGAACCAGCCGACCGACTCCCCAATCGGGCTGCAACCCGCCGGCGGCGTTGGTCAAGATGACGGTGTGGCACCCGGTGGCCGCCGCGGTGCGCACCCCGTGGACGACCGTGTCGGGCTCATGGCCCTCGTAGAGGTGCGAGCGCCCGCCGAGAACGAGAATGGACTGGCCGTGAGCGACCACGGACCGGAGGAGGTCTCGGTGGCCAGGGACCGCCGGCGCCGGAAACCCGGGAACGTCGGACAGCTCGAGGTCGGCGATCACCCGGCCGAGACGATCGGCGGTCGCCGCCCAGCCCGAGCCGAGAACGATGGCGACATCGTGGCGTTCGACGCCCGTCTCGGTGGCGATCGTCGCGGCGGCCGTCGCCGCGACCTCGAATGGGTTCGTCATGTCCGGCTCCGGGATTCGGGTGGGCGATTCGATTTCGACATGACCTTTGGCCCTGTCGTCGCGACTCTCACCGTAGTCCTGTGGAGTCAAAGACGAATACAGGGAGAAGGACCATGATGGAACCCACGACCCGTATGACGTTCGATTCGTCGACCGGTATGTCCGTCGAACGAATCGTGGTGCCGGTCACCCTCGACCATCGGTACGACCGGGGCGTGTCGGCCGCCGCCGCGTTGGCCGAACGATTCGACCTTCCCATGCGGCTCGTGTGCGTCGATCTGGGCACCGGAGACTCGGTCGAGCTCGAACGGGGCGCGTCCCTCGAGGCGACCCGTCACGCGGTCGTGGCCGCCCATCCGGCCCTCGAGGTCGACGATCTGGTGTTGACCGGCGCGGGTGACCCGGCCGTGGCTCTGGCCGGGCAACTCGAGGACGGGGATCTCGTCGTTCTCGCCACCGAGGCGATGGAGGGTCCGGCCGGATCGTTCGCCCAGCACCTCGTCGGGAACTCGAGCTCGCCTGTGCTCATGTTCGGACCGGCCGCCGATCTCGGAGATCTCGACGGCGACGTGATGGTCGCCGTCGACGGCTCCGTACTCGCCGAGCGGAGCATCCCCGCCGCGTTCGGCTTCGCGTCGGCGCTCGGCAGCAACATCACCCTCGTGGAGGTGGTGTCCAGCGTGGTCAGCGACCATGTTCGCCGGTTGAAGGAACGAGGCGAGCGGGTGTCGGAGAATGCCTACATCCGAGACCTGGCCGAACGCCTCGATGATCGCCGGGTGTCGTGGAAGGTCGTTCATCACGACGACCCGGCCCTGGCGCTGAGCGAGGCGGCCCGCGAGGCCGACGCCGCGATGATCGTCATGTCGACCCATGGCCGGGAGGGGTTCGTCGCCCAGGTCTTCAACAGCATCGCCCTCGAGACGGTGCGGTACTCGCGCTGCCCGGTTCTGGTGCGGCGCCCCGTGTCGGAACCGCTGACCGCGATCGCCGGCTGAACATGACCGCGACGACGAACACGACGATCGATGTGTCGCGCCGAGGCGAGATCGACCAGCGCACGGTCGACACCCTGATCGACAAGGTGATGGGAGCCACGGCGCACTGTCGCGGCGAGGTTCACCGGGTCGAGGCCCGCCTGACCTGTGAGAAGACCCCGATTCGGCGCCGTCCGGCCGTGGTCGAGGTGACGGTCCACCTCGACGGCACCCCGGTTCGGGCCCACATGGCCGGCTCGACGATGGCGGAGGCGATCGATCTCCTCGTCGACCGGTTGGACCGGCGGCTGGCCCGTCACGAGGACCGACGGTACCGACGGGCCGATCGCCACCGCACCGGGAGCTCCGGTGAGGGCGAGTGGCGTCACGGCGATCTTCGGGAGGGACGGCCGGAATACGACCGGGTGCCCTTCGACGAGCGCGAAACCCGTCGTCGCAAGACCTTCGCGCTGACGCCGATGAGCATCGAGGAGGCGCTCTTCGACCTGAATCAGCTCGGTCACGACTTCTATCTCTTCGTCGAGGAGCGCTCCGGAACCGACGCGGTCGTGAGCCGCCGCGGGGACGCCGACGGAACGGGCCCCCGCCACGAGATCCGGGCGACGGACCCCGCCGCGATCGAGCGCCCGGCGGAGGCGGCCGATGTCGTCGTCGTGACGACATCGCCGCCGGTGCTCGGCGCCGCGGAGGCCAGGGAGTATCTGGAGGCATCCGGGGAGAAGTTCCTGTTCCACCGGTCGGCCGGCGACGGGCGGGGCCAGGTGCTCTATCGCCGCTACGACGGCCACGACGGATTGATCTCAGCTGGTTGAGGCTGGTGACGTCGCGACCGCATCGCCTCCGAGGGAATCACCCATGGTGGCCGCGGTGGCCGATCAGGGCAGGTCGTAAACGACCACCGCGATGCCGGCGGCGCACAGCGACCGCTCGATGATCGGTTCGACGACGTGCCACTCGCCCCCGGCGAGGCCACAGCCGATCCGGGGCATGTGGACCGACGCGTTCATCGCGGCGGCCGTGGCCGAGACCGTCATGAGTCCTTCTTCGAGCGCGCCATAGCGGATCGGCGGGCCGTCGGGGCCGGGATCGACACCGTGTTGACCGATGATGTTGGCCACCCAGAGGTCGGGTTCGACCGGGACCAACCGGGCGGCGCCGAGCCGGAAGTCGTCGTGGGCCCGTTGCTCGTACCAGCGTCGGTAGTCGTCCTCGGGTTCGGGCCAGCGGCGCGACACGGCGAGGACGAATCCGGCCCCCCAGCCACCGATGTCGTTGCACACGTGCACGATGATCTTCGCGCCGTCGCCGACCGGGAGGGTGGCGTCGCCGACCCGGTACTCGACGGGCAGGGTCACGTGACGATTCCCATCTGCCAGGGCACGAACTCCTCCTCACCGAACCCGAGGGCCTCGCTTTTCGTCTCCCGGCCGCTCGCGGTCTCGATCAGCAGGTCGAACAGGCGCTCGCCGACCTCGTCGACGGTTTCGCGGCCGGTGGCGATCGGCCCGGCGTCGAGGTCGATGTCGCCGGTCATGTGCTCGTAGAGGGCGGTGTTGGTCGACACCTTCAGGCTCGGGGACGGTGCGAAGCCCGAGACGCTGCCGCGGCCGGTGGTGAAACAGCAGATCGTGCAGCCCGACGCGATCTGACCGGTCACCGAGCACGGGTCGTAGCCGGGTGAGTCCATGATGACGAAGCCGGGTCGACGGATCGGTTCGGCGTAGCGGAGCACGTCGACGAGCGGTGTGGTGCCGCCCTTGGCGATCGCCCCGAGCGACTTCTCGGCGATGGTGGTCAATCCTCCGGCCCGGTTCCCGGGCGACGGGTTGAACTCGGGCTCGTTGTGCGCACGCCACCATTCGAGCCGGTCGAGCAGGAGCTGGGCGGTGTCGGCATCGACGGCGCGGCGAACGAGGAGGTGCTCGGCGCCGTGCATCTCGGGCGTCTCCCCGAGGACCACCGTGGCGCCGTGGGCGACGAGGAGGTCGGCGACCCGGCCGAGGGCGGGGTTGGCGGTGATGGCCGAATAGCCGTCGGACCCACCGCACTGGAGGGCGAGGGCGAGATGGGCGACGGGTGCCGCACGGCGCTGGTCGGTCGCCGCGATCTCGACGAGATGGCCGACGGCGTCGACACCGGCGGCGACGGTGGCCGCGCTCCCGCCTTCGTCCTGGATGACCAGCGTTCGCAGGCGTTCCGACTCGACCAGGTCCTGACGGTCGAGCAATCCGTCGATCTGGTTCGATTCGCAACCGAGCCCGACGATCAGCACGCCGCCCACGTTGGGGTTGGTGGCGTAGCCGGCCAGGGTGCGACGGAGGTTGTCGAGGCCGTCGCTCTCGGGGCCGAGGGCGCAGCCGCCGTGGTGGGTGAGCGCGGTGATGCCGTCGACGCCGGCGCCGAGCCCCGCGGCCCGGGCCCGGGTGGCGATCACCTTGGCCACCGACGCCGAGCAGTTGACCGAGGTGAGCACGAGGACGTGGTTGCGGGTGCCGACGCGGCCGTCGGGGCGGGCGTAGCCGTCGAAGGTCCGGGGTGTGACGGTGGGTGCCGCAACGAGCCGGGTGGCCGCGTCGTCGGCAGTGGCCGGTTCGCGGGCCGGTTCGAGATTGTGACTGTGGACGTGGTCGCCGGGGGCGATCGGGGTCGAAGCCACCCCGATGATCTCGCCGAGCTTGACGACCGGTTCCCCGACGGCGATGGCGCGACGGGCGATCTTGTGGCCGCGCAACTCGTCGTCGCCCTCGACGACCACCTCGACATCGTCGGCCGGGTGCAGGAGCACCGTGATCGTGCCCGGGTCGGTGGTCACGGTTGCGCGTTCCCGTCGCGTCGCGTGCCGTGCGGGCTCATCGGCGGGCATCGACGATGTCGACGTCGTAGGCCGCGAGCGCCTCGTCGGCGGTCACCACCGTCAGCGCTTCCAGCTTCGCCTGGGCGACGAGCATCCGGTCGAACGGGTCACGATGGTGAGGCGGAAGTGTCGGCGCGTGTTCGGCGTGTTCGACCGAGATCGCCAGCGGGAGAAATCCCCCCGAGCTGAGGGTCGTCACGAAGCCGTCGGGCATCGTGAGTCTGCCCAGCGCCCGTTCGATCCCGAGTTCCCACGCGGTGACGGCCGAGAAGTAGGCCTCGTCGGCGGTCTCGATTATCTCACGGCACCTCGGCCCCAGCGCGACGTGGTCGTCGAGCCACCACAACGCGACGTGGCTGTCGAGGAGGACTCTCACGGCAAAGGTGACACGGCGGAGCGCCCGAACATGGAGGTGACGTCGTCGTCGGGACCGACGAGGTCATCGGCGTGCTCGACCCGGCCGGCCCAGGCTCCCGGCACCCGTACCGGTTTGTCGGCTCGCCAGGGAACGATCCGGGCGACCGGTTGCCCGTTGCGGGCCACGATCACCTCGACACCTGCTTCGGCCTCTCGAATGAGCTCCGACAGGCGCGACTTCGCCTCGTGGGTGTTCACCACATGGGTCGTCATGGACTTAGCCTAGCCAAGTGCTAGTGTTTCGGCAACCGCTTCCGAGGACAGGAGCCGCCGTGGGCCAGAACCAGCGAGCACAGATCACCATGACCGATGAGGAGATCGACGTCTTCATCGAACAGAGTCGCACGGCGACGATGGCCACCGTCGGGCCGAACGGCGCACCGCACCTGGTGGCGATGTGGTACGCCTGGCTCGACGGCACCATCTGGTTCGAGACCAAGGCCAAGGCCCAAAAGGTGGTCAACCTGCGTCGAGACGACCGCCTGTCGGTGATGATCGAGGACGGGCTCACCTACGACCAGCTCCGGGGCGTGGCCCTCGAGGGCCGCGGGGTCATCGTCGAGGACCCCGACGAGATCTGGACCATGGGGGTCAACGTGTTCGAACGCTACAACGGGCCCTACACGGAGGAGATGAAGCCCTTCGTCGAGATCATGCTGGCGAAGCGGGTCGCGGTGAAGCTCGAGATCGAGCGGATCCGTTCGTGGGATCACCGCAAGCTCGCGATGGCCCCGATGGAGCTCGCCGGCACGACCGCCGCGTTCATCGACGGCGCCGGCTGAACGGCGCCGCGCCGGCCACGTCCACGGTCGTCATGCCCCCACGGGCCAGCTCTGGATCTCGATGTCCGGCATCGGGAAATCGGCCACGTTGGCCGTGGCGAGGGTCGCGCCGATCCCGATCGTCGCGGCCGCGATAAGGCAATCGGCCTGGTGAATCGTGATCCCACGAGCGGCGAACTCGCGGCGCCAGGTCCCGGCCATGACGCCTTCGGCCAGCCCCAGCGGCGCCAGACGGAGGCCGCGAAAGAGTCGACGGGCGACCGGCTGCTCTTCTTGTCGCAGGCCTCGCCAGATCTCCTCGACGGAGATCACACATGCCCATGGCTCCACTCCCGTGCGGCGAAGTCCGGCGATCCGGGCCGCGGCCGGTCGACCTCGGAGGGCATCGATGATCACCGTCGAATCAAGCAACAACCGGCTCACGGACGGTCGGTCAGCCCACTCGTCGGGGGTCGGAGGATCGTTGCTCACGAACCCATCCGGCCGGGTCCGAGTCCCAGGCATGACCCGACTCCGGCAGCGCGCCCAACGCGGATTCGATGTCGTCCCAACGACGTTCGTCGTCCAGTCCCCGCTTGATCATCTCCGCGATGAAGCGACTCCTGCGGCGCGCGCCGGCGCGCCGATCGAGCTCGGCCACCAGCTCGTCGCTCAGCGTTATGTGTAGACGCATGTGTGCAACTTAGCACACAGTTCTGCCGGCGCGCGAGCAAGAGGTGCCCGGAGTCGACAGCGACGTTCGACGTCGGCAGCTACGGATCTGGGGGATCGAGGGTTGAGAGCCGTCGGGCCAGGTATCGCTTCTCGGTTTCGTTGGCGCACAGTCCGATTGCCGCCTGGTACGAGCTTCGCGCCAGGGCGACGTTGCCGGCGCGGCGAGCGAGGTCGGCGCGCACGGCATGCAATCGGTGGTTCCGGGCCAGTGCATCGTCGAGTCCGTCGATGAGATCGAGACCCATCTCGGGCCCCTGGGCCTCGCCGACCGCGACGGCGCGATTGAGTCGCACGACCGGCGAACCCGTGAGCGACTCGAGACGGGTGTAGAGCGACGCGATCGTCGACCACCGGGTGTCGGACGCCGCGGGGGCGTTCGCGTGTTCGGCGGCGATCAGTCCCTGAAGCCGGAGCTCTTCGGTGTATCCCGTGCCGACCGGCACGCGGGAGATGAGTTCGGTCCCGGAACGGATCTCGTCGTGGTGCCAGCGCGATCGATCCTGGCGCGCGAGAGTGACCAGTCGACCATCGCGCACCCTCGCGTCGCGGCGCGCGTGTTGCAGCAACAGCAAGCCATGCAGTGCCCGGACCTGCGACGCATCCGCGACGAGCCGCCGCAGGATCGCGGCCAACTCGACCGCTTCGCCGGCGAGGTCGGTGCGGAGAAGGTCGGGCCCGCCGGCGGGCGCGTAGCCGGCCGTGAACGCGAGATAGATCGTGCGGCAGACGTCGTCGAGTCGGGTGCGCAGCTCGTGGTCGATCGGTGCCGCCAGGGGGACCCCGGCCGCGACGATCTTCTTCTTCGCTCTGGTGATTCGAGCCGCCATCGTGGACTTGGGCACGACGAAGAGTCGGGCGATGTCTCCGGTGGTGGTGCCGATCACCAGCCGAAGCGCGAGTGCCGACCTCGACGACAGATGCAACGCGGGGTGACAGCACAACAAGATGAGGGCCAACCGTTCGTCTTCGAGCTCGCCGATGTCATCGGTGACCGGTGGCTGAACCCAGTCGCCGCGCGCCGCCAGCAGGGGAGCCTTTCGTCCGTGGATGGCCTCGGATCGAAGATGACCGATGACCACCCGCGACGCGGTGGTGTAGAGCCAACCGGCGGGGTTGGTCGGCACCCCGGCAGTGGGCCATCGCTCACCGGCTCGGACAAACGCTTCACCGAGCGCGTCCTCGGCGAGGTCGAGCCGACGTGTGCGAGCAACCAGCAGCGAAAGCAACCGGCCCCAGTCGGTCCGGTGGATCTCGGCCAGAGCGCGGTCAGCCCATGTCGGCGACGGGACGGATTTCGATGTCATAGGCGGGGAGAAACCGGCAAAGATCGATCATCGTGTCGAGGTCGGGTGCCTCGACCACGTAGAAGCCGCCGATCTGCTCGGTGGCTTCGGCGAACGGCCCATCGGTGACCGTCGGTTCCCCACCGCGGGTTCGCATGGTGGTCGCGGTCGAGCCATCGAGGAGCGCCTCCCCGACGAGCAGCTCGACATCGACCCGTTCGTTGCATGCGTCATCGAAGGCGCCGAACTCGGCGAACGCGGCCTCCTGCGCTTCGGGCGACAGCTGGTCCCACGGGCCCATGTCGCCGTCACCGGCGAGGAACACGAAGTACTTCATCGAGATCATCCTCCTTGGCTGCCGGCGACGATCACCGACAAGCATCATGACGCGGACCGGCGGCGAAAATCGACAGGCGGACCAAGACGACCTCTTCGTGGGTGGTCCGGATCGGTCGCTCCTTCCCGTCGGGCAGGCGATGCAGGGCACTGCCGTCGACGTACGCGACTTCGGTCCGGGCCGTGCGGCGTCGTTCTGCCGGCACGCGATCATCGCGTTCGGGCGGCGGCGGTCGAGAGAAGTCGGCGCGGTAGGTGGACAACGATCGAGCTCCTCCGCCATATACGGGCGGCTCCTCTTCCAGCGGCCGGATCCGTTCGCGGGTCGTCGTGTTCGCTACGGTGGGAACGGCCGGCCGGACAGGAGCAGACATGGCCCGACGACGCAAGGGCACTGGTGGACGGGTCACACCCAAAGGCACGCGCCCACGACATTGGGACGGCGGTCCGACCTTGGTCTCAGCGCTGCCGGCCGGGCTCGATGCACTGCTCCCGCGGTTCGACGACGACGCCGCGATCTTTCGCGACGCCGAGGCATCGTCGTTCGTGACGATGTTCCCCGCGGCATCGGCCTCAGACGTGATCGATCTCACCGTTCGCGGCGACGAGCCACCCGCCGCGGGCGAGGTGCTTGCCGTGCTCGCCGATCTTGGGCCACGACCACCGCAACGTGTCGTCGACACCGTCGCCGCCTTCGCCGCGTACGGCGGGTCGGCCGCACCCAAGGCCGCGAAGGTGCTGCGGTCGTTCGCGGCGAAACCCTCGGTGGCCGCGTCGGGGTTCGGGCGGGGCACCATCACCTCCACCCGAGTCGTCGAGGACATCTTCGGTGAGACAAACCAGTATCTCTTCGGTCTGCGCTATCCCGACGGCACCGAGGGCGCGGCCGCGGTGCTCATCGATCGCCTGCTCGGTGGTGTTCTCAAGGATGCGCTGGTGATGCCCGACGTGGCCACCTTCACCGATCTGGTCGACGACTCCGACGACATGACCGTTCGACCCGCCGACCTCGCCGAGGCGGCGGCGGCGATCGACGATGCCTACGAGATCAACGACATGACGCTCGGCATCGACGAGATCATCGACGACGACGTCAACGCGCTGCGCCCGCTCATCGAGACGATTCTCGCCTCGTCTCCCCGAACGCGGCCGGAGCCCGCGTCGGTCTCGGCAAAGGAGCGAGACCGGGTGATCGACGAGTTCGTCGGATCGATCCACGACACGCAGCCGGAGGTGTCCGACGATGTGCTCTCGTGGACCGGCCTCGCCGTCGACTTCGCCGCCGACCGCGGCTCGGGCGACCCCCTCAAGTGGGGCCCCAACACGATCGTCACGTTTCTCGAGTGGTCGACGCGCAAGGTGATGGCCGACCCGGCCGATCTCCGCCGGATCCCCGAGATGCTGAGGTTGTTCGTCCCCTGGGCCCATGCCCGCGCCGGGTGGGACGACCGCCATGTCGGCGCCGCGCTCGACGCGATCGACCGAACCCTTCCCCTTTTCGACGAGGCGATCTCCGAGCCGGGCTCGCTCGGACCAGTCCAGCAGGCGGTCCGCGACGCGCTCGCCGGCATCGACTTCAGCGATCCCGATGCCGTCGCCGCGGCGATCGAACAGTACAACGTCGGACTCGAACCCCGGGAAACGACCATCGCTCCCGCCGGAGGGAGTCATCCCGAACCGTTCGACCCGAGCGGGCTCGATGACGCGAACGGGAAGGTGGCGGCGATCGCCGAGCTCGCCTCGACCGCCGCCCGGGCGCTCTTCGACGACGAGTACGTCACCCTCGTGCGCCGGGTCGTGGCCGACGCCGCCCGCGTCGACCCCGACCTGTTCGCCCGCGGTCGGCCCGACATCTGGGCGTCCGGCGTGGTCTACGCCGTCGCCCAGCTGAACGACATCATCGGCAGTTGGGGGCCGATGTCGGTGTTCTCCGACGACCTCACGTCCCGGTTGGCCGGCGCCCCCGGCACCATCACCGCGAAGGCGGCAAAGATCCGAGACCGTGTCGGCGACGACCGCTGGAGCCGTGATCCCCGCCATCAGCACAGCGGCGCCCGGGTCGATCTCTCCGACCTCGGCATCGACTTCGGTGGGTTTGGTGGATCATCGTCGTCCGGCGACGTGCCGTCCCCCGCGATCGTGCACGACCGACTCCCCGAAGACTCGGCCTTCGTGCTGCGCTGTGACCTCGTCGATCTTCCCGGTTGGCGCACCATCAGGGTCCCGGCATCGATCACCTTGTACGAGCTCCATCTCGTGCTCCAGCGGATCTTCGACTGGGACGACTACCACCTGCACCGGTTCACCATCGCCGGCCGGGGCTACACCAGTGATCCCGAGGCCGACTGGGGCGGAGCCGACGCCGATGATCTCGATGTTCGCCTCGATGAGCTCCTCCGTCCGGGGTCGGTCTTCGACTATCTCTACGACTTCGGCGACAACTGGCAGATCCGGATCACGGTGGGCGACATGCTCGAACCAGACCCGGTTCGGCCCCGCTTCGATCTCCTCGCCGGTGCCGGCGACGCGCCACCCGAGGACTGCGGCGGCACCGGTGGCTATCACAACCTCGTCTCGATCCTCGCCGACCCCGAACATCCCGAACACGATGAGCTTCGGGAGTGGGCGGGCGATTTCCGCCCGGGCTCCTTCGACCTCGAATCCGCGGCGGCTCGCCTCCGGAACGCCTGAGATGCCTGGCCTCGAACCCGCCGCCGACGGAGCTCTGCGGGGAACGCCGCACCGGCGACCTCTTCGCCGGCTCGGCGTACGCGTGACGCCGCGTCCTGGGGCTCAGTCGGCGGTCTTCGGTTGCTCCTCGGCGGTGCGGTAGTCGTCGTAGGGCTCGTCGCGTTCGGTGAGGGTCGCGGTCAGACCCTTTTCCTGCACACTGCCGATGAAGGTGCGCATCGATTCCTGATGGATGCCCAGGGCGCACAACTCGGTGCCCTGGCGGATGCCGGTTCGCAGCCCCATCACCTCCATCTGGCGATGCACCACCCGCTTGTTGAGCTGGGCGACATCAGAGGGGGTCTGGGCGATGCGAGCCGCGATCTCGAGCGTCTTCGCGGACAGCTCGTCGGCGGGGAACGCCTGGTTCGCCCAGCCGTACTGCACCGCCTCGAGCCCGGTGACCGAATCGCCCGTCATCATCATCTCCATCGCCTTGCGCATGCCGAGGAACCAGGCGTGGAAGTGCATGTCGGGCACCCCGAAGCGGGTGGCGGGGTAGCCCATCTGGGCGTCCTCGGCGATGTAGATGAGGTCGCAGCACGTCGCCAGCTCGGACCCGCCGGCGAGACAGTAGCCGTGCACCTGGGCGATCACGGGTTTGGCCAGGTCCCAGATGCTCATCCACCCCTCGGTGACGTGGCGGGGCCACTGACCCTCGCCGCCGGCGGTGAAGAAGGGCAGCTCGTGGCCCTCGTTGCCGCCGGCCAGGTCGTAGCCGGCCGAGAACGACGGACCGTCGCCGCGGATGATCGACACCTTCACGTCCGGATCGTCGTCGGCGTCGCGCAGGGCCCCGAGGATGGCTCCGCGCAGAGGGTGGATCAGCGAGTTGCGCTTGTTCGCGCGGTTGAAGGTGATGCGGCGCACGCCCGGGACCGGGTCGTCGAGCAGGACCCACTGATGGTCGTCGGTCGTGGTGTCATCACCACTCGGATTGGACGTGGATTCCCCGTATTCGCTCATGCGGCGACCCTACGGGTCGTGACGTTCGCGACGAAATCGGCGGCACCCCGGCGCGGGCCACGACCGCCGTCGGCTGCGAGCGCCGACCGTGGAGGTTCAGCGCAGGCAGGTGCAGTCGACCTTGTCCTCGAGCGCCTGCCACTTGAACGCACGAGGTTCCGAGGTGACCCCACACCCGGTGCAGCGCAGCACCCACTCCTTGTCGATCGCCTCGAGTCGAACCGGATGTTCTCCCGTCGACAGGCGCGGCTTCTCCTTGACGATCTTCGGGGTGGAGATCGTGGGCAGCTCGGGACTGCGGATCTCGAGATAGGGCGCGGTGTCGGTCCACTCGGTGATCTCGTCGGGAGAGAGATCGGGGGAGACGAACCCGCCGACCGTCTCGGGCACGATGATCTCGGCCGGACCCGTGTAGTCGAGGAACGCCGCGAGCTGCGCGGTCTGCTCCGGGCCGAAGATGTGCGACGACTCCGAGATGCTCTCGATCTCATCCAGGAATCCGTCGCCGCCATCGGAGTAGCGGGGATCTTCGAGGGTGTCGGCGGAGAAGATGATGACGAAACGGGCCCCGCTGCCGAGTGGCTTGCGACGCAGGATCCGGCCCATGCGTTGGATCATCTGGCGACGGGTGCGGCTCGCGCTCACGACGATGCCGAGGTTGGCGTTGGGGACGTCGACGCCTTCGTCGAGCACCCGCGGCGCGGCGACGGCATCGAGCGACCCGTCGCGAAGCCCGTCGAGGATCAGGCCACGGTCGCTGCGACCGGTGCCGCCCGTGATGATCTCGATGTCGACGTGAGGGTCGAGCCGGACGATCGCGTGGTTCGCGGCCCGCACGGTCTCGGTGAAGATCAGCGAGCCCTTCGCGGTCTTGATGACATCGGCGAACGTGCCGAGCGACTCGTACTTCGCCGAGCTCGTGGCGACGATCTCCCGCCGCGTCGAGAAGGCGTCGAGATAATCGTTGGCCGCCTTCCCGTCGGGCCCGCCGTCGTTTTCGGCGAGGTGATGCACCGCGGCCAGGAAGTCGCCGAACGGTGTGTGGGGCACGCCGGGAATCTGCTTGAGGATGCGGCGAGCCGCGACGATCGCGCCCTCGCTGGCGTCGTAGTCGCTGCGTTCCTCGGCGGTCAACGGCACGGCGACGAAGGCCACCCGGGGTTGGGCGCAGACGCCGTCGGAGATCGCCGCACCGCAGTCGTAGCGGTAGCAGATGCCCCCGAAGTAGGGGAGCAGGATCGACTCGACGGCGTCATCGGACCGTTCGAGGGTGGCGGTGAGCCCGAGCCGTTCCTGATACTCCGGCAGCAACGACTTGCGCAGGACCGCTCCACCGAATCCGTGACACTCGTCGGCGACGAGCATTCCGCCGGCATCGCTCGTCGGCAACGGCACCCGGCTCGCGGCGCTGTGCCGGGTCGTCACGAGCACGTCGCAGTCGGAGGGACGGTCGCGGTACCCGTCGCCGAGGCGACCGACGCGATGATCGGGGAGCGATTCCGTCAGCCGCAGGTTCCACTGCTCCATGAGCACCCGGGACGGCACGATCACCAGAACGAACAACCCCCGCTCGAGGGCGTCGCCGATCGCCGTGATGGCGACGTCGGTCTTGCCCGACCCGGTGACCGCCTCGATGACCCCTCGGCGTCCGCAACGGTGCCACGCCGTCAACGCGTCGTGTTGCCAGCGGTAGAGGTCGCGCATCGTGGCAGGCTACGCCGCGCCGGTGACGTGACCACGCGACCGGTGCGGGTCCGGCCTGCTGACCACGTACACGAAGGTCTCACCGAGGAAGCGGCGCGGTGTCCGTCCGACGCGTCGTACGACCCGGGCGAGAACCCCGTCTGCGACGAGAACCTGGGCGCCGTCGTCGGCCGACGCGTAGCCGACGTTGCGCCAGCGGGTGCCACGGATCATGCGCTTCGCCCGGCGGATCGGCGACGGTCGAGCGGGCCGTCGATCGTCGACCGTGGCCGCCTCCGCCAGAACCAGGCCGCGACGGGCGGCGAGCTCGGCGACCCCGCTGGGGAACGCGTACATGATGTGGTCGACGTTCTCCCACACGATGCCGAGTTGACCGGCCCGCACCCGCGGCGGGGCGTAGGGGTTGGGCGTGGTGAGGATCAGCTCGCCGTCGTCGGCCAGGCCTTCCGCGGCGACCCGGAAGACCATGTCGAGGTCGGTTACGTGCTCGAGGAGCTCTCCGGCGACGATCACATCGAAGGGTCCTCGTTCGGTGAGCGGCCCGAGTCCGGTTGACAGATCGTGGGCGACGGCATCGAATCCCGCCGCGTTCACCGCCTCGACCCCCTCCTCGAGGATGTCGACACCGACACAGGATGCCGCCACTGCCGCGATCCGTCCGTGCAGCCACTCCGACCCGGAGAGCCGTTCGACGTCGTGGGCGACACAGCCGATGTCGAGAACGTTCCTGCCCCGACACCGCTGCTCGAGGAACGCGACCCGATCCGCGATCGGGTCGCGCCAGGCCGCCTGCAGGGTGCGGGCCCGGTCGGCGATCGCGGCGGGATCGTTGGGGTCGTCGGCCAGGTCGCGCCACCCGCTCGCGGGGGTCGAGCGTCGCCGGGCGTCGTCGAACGCGTCGGCTCGGTTGTGTCGGACCATGGTCTCAGGCCTCGCTCGGTGCGTCGTTGGGGTGGGTCATGGCACCCGCCAGGGCGCCGAAGGGGAGAAGATCTCGTCGAGGAGGGCGGTCTCGCCGACATCGCGTGCGGATCGCCAGCGGTCGTTCGAGCTCTCGATCGACCGGGACGCCGTCAGCCGCGCCAGGTCGGCGCGTGCGTCGACCTCCGAGAACGACAGGATCGCGTCGATGACGCCGACCGGATCATGGGCGAGTTGCTCGTAGGTGGCCGTCATCGTGCCGGACGACGACGCGGCGATCGCATCGTCGATCAGGCCCACGAGCCAGTTCCGATTGTGGGCCGCGAACCCGAGCTCGGTGGAGCCGTGCCGCCGCCAGTGGTCGGCGGCGTCGGCCGGCCAGGCCGCCGACCACCAGTCACGATGTGCCCATGTGCCGAATCGGCCCGATTCGATCTCCACGGCGTAGGAGCTCGCCACCGCGTGGGCGTCGCGGCGGATGTGGACGAACCGGGCATCGGGGAAGACAGAACGAAGCAGCTCGATGCGGGGGAAATCGGTGTACTTCGAGAGCAGGACGTCGCGGCGCTGTCGGGCCAACAACGCGTCGACCCGGGTGCGGGCCTCCTGCCGGTGGTGGGCTTCGATCCCGGTGGGTGACGGATCGGCGGCGGGTTCGGGACCGAACTCCGGTCGGAAGTTCGGCAGCAGCCGCTGCCAGAACTCCCACGGCTCGATGGGCGCGGGCAGCAGACGTCGGGCCATCCGACCGAGCACCGCGGGTCGACTCGTGAGGCGAAGGATGTCGCGACGCCGGCGATACAGCACATCGCCGAGCGCCGGAGCGTCGTAGACGCGGTTGCGGCCGTTGACGGTGCCGCGGTCGTGGAGCTCGGGGCCGAGCGCGTTGACGTAGCCGTAGGCGCGGGTGCCGGCCAGCAGGTCGAGCAGCAAGGTCGTGCCCGACCGGGGACAGCCGATGACGAAGACCGGGCCGGGTCTGCTCATGGCGCGGCCCGGGGATCGAGCGTCTTGCCCAGCCGGCCGGTCCATCCGTCGCGAACGGCGCGCAGGTTGAGTCGCAGGTTGGCCCACGCGACCCGCGGCCGACGGGGGAAGTTGACGATCGGTTTGGCGACACCGGCCACGACCGACATCGTGACGGCGCCGACACCACGGTGGTCGCGGCGGAGCACGACGATCAGGTTGCGAAGGCTGTAGTAGCGGCGCCAGGTCGGGGAGGTCACGGTCGCCGACGTGGTGCGGTCGTCGACCATCGCGGCCCAGCCGTGTTCCCGCGCGATCCCCGACGACCACAGTGACCATCGCGCCCGCCGCAACGCGAGGCCGAGGTCGAGATCGTCGAAGCCGAAGAAGAGGGCGGGATCGGGCCCGCCCGAGACCCGAAGGGCGGCCACCGAGTAGTGAGGGCAGGCGCCGCCGGGCAGATAGGCGACCTCTTCCGGAGCGGTCCCGGTCGCCGCTCGCAGGCGGCCGCTGCGCCGCAGCGTGGCACCCCACAAGCCGACGCCGCCGACCCGGTCATGGTGCCGGCGCAGCGCGAGTAGAACCGACTGGAGCGCGGCGAAGGTGTCGGGGCGGGGCGGGGGGTCGTCGTCGTCGAGCAGCACGAGCCAGTCGTCGTCGCCGTGGTCGGCGAGGACCTGCGCGATTCCCGCGGCGATGCCGCCGGCCGGACCCGGATTGTCGGCCAGGCCGAGGTAGCCGATCGTGGACGCGGCGGCGGCCGCCGGCCCGTCGGGGTCCTCCACCAGGGTGCGGATCGCGGGGTCGTCGTCGTTGTCGACCACCAGCAGCGTCGCCAGCGGACTGGTCTGGTCGGCGAGGATCCGGAGATGCTCGACGAGCGCGTCACGTCGGCGAAAGGTGATCAGCACCCCGTGGCAGCGAACGATCCCGGACATGGCGGCTCAACGCTAGTGGTCGCCGCCGTGTCGGTCGGCCACCGTTAGTGTTCGTCGCCATGACAGCTCTGATCACCGCCACGAAGCGTGTGGTCCGCATCCTGACCGCACGGCTTCCGGCGACGACGAAGCGGGGTCTGCTCGCGGCCGAGCGAAGTCGGGGGCGGGCCGACATCGAGGTGCCGATCGGTGCCCTGGCGGCCCACGTTCCCGCGGCGTCGCACCGGGTCGACTACTTCACGCTCTACGGCGCCATCGTCGACCGTCACTTTCCGTGTGACGTGCGCGGAGCGGCCGTGCTCGACATCGGCGCCCACAAGGGCTACTTCGCGCTGCGCGCGTTCGCCGACGGTGCCGAACGGGTCGACTCCTACGAACCGGCCAGTCAGAACTTCGAGAGTCTCTCGCGTTCGGCCGACGGCGTCGGGACATGGGCGGTCCACCGGGCGGCCGTCGGGGCCGAGCCCGGGTCGATCGAACTCCACCTCGCGCCCGGGTCGTGGGGGCACTCCGTGCACGTCCCCGTGGGTGGCGAGTCCGTCGGCACCGAGACCGTCGACATGGTGTCCCTGTCGAGCGCGCTCGCCGCGGTGTCCACCTCCGGTGCGCCGGTGGTCGTGAAGATCAATGTCGAAGGAGCGGCCGGGGAGATGGTGCTCGGCACCGAACCGGCGGACTGGGCCGGGGTGCGGCTGTTGTGGACCGATGTCGAACCCAACGACCCGGTCGGGCTGGCCCGGCTCGTGCCGCACCTGGCCGACTGCGGGCTGCGGCACGAACGAACCGAGGGTCACCGCAACCTGTTCGTGCGTCCCGGCGTCAGCTGACCCGGCCCCGTCGCCGCGCGATCGTCCCGCGGATGACGCCCCACCGGTTGGCGAGCGTCCACACCCAGGCGTAGCGGCCCGTGCGAGTCGCCAGCGTCGGCAGGCTCACGACGAGCCAGATCCACGACTTCAACCCGGCGATGCGGGGCGGCGCGGCGAACCCGAGCGACTTCGCCTGGGCGGCCAACGCCGGTCGCCCACGGCCGTAGAACACGCCCTGGGCCCAGGTCGTCGCGAGCCCCGGCCGGAACCGGTACGCGACGGTCGCGTCGGGCGCCAGGGTCGGCGCGACGCCGGCCGCTCGGGCCCGGAGCGAGAACTCGATGTCCTCGAGCCCCTCGAAGTCCTCGCGGTAGCCGTCGAGCCGTTCCCACAGGTCGCGGTGCATGCCGGTGTTGTTGCCCCGGGCGAACGCGGTGTCACCGAACCGGGGAAGACCGTCGGCGGATCCCATCGGGCGGGCTTGGGCGAGCCACAGCTCGTTGAGTCGACCGACGTCGAGGGTCCCGACGACCAGCGGCGCCTCGCGCAGTCGGTTGCCCATGGCCGCCGTCCAGCCCGGCAACACGACATCGTCGCCGTCGCAGAAGGCGACGGAGCGGGCCGGGCTCGAACGGGCGCCAACATTGCGGGCATGGGCCACCCCTCGGCCGCCGGATGCCTCGACGACTCGGACGGGTACGACCCCGCCCGAGTAGGAGGCGGCGATCTCGGCGGTTCGATCGGTCGAGTTGTTGTCGACCACCACGATCTCACAGGAGCCGTCCCACTCCTGCGCGGTGAGGGCATCGAGCTGCTCCCCGAGGGTGGCCTCCTCGTTGTGACAAGGGACGATCACCGAGAGCTCGAGATCACTCATCCGCGTCGCGCCTCGGAGATGCGGGCGTCGCCACGGCCCTTCCGCTCACCGCGGAGCTGGCCGGCGACCCAGACCCAGCGGGCCCGCGTGGATCTCGACCACGTCGCAGGGGCTGCGTGACGCACGAGCCAAGCCGCGCGGCGCGAGCGTTGGCGTCGACTCGAGCCGACATCGGTGACGGCGGCCAGGCGCTGCCGGATCCGGACCCGGTAGCGGCCGTAGAACACGCCCTGACGATAGGTGGCCGACAGCGACGGACGCAGCCGGTAGGCGACCGACGCCTCCGGCTCGAAGCGGAGATCGTGGCCCTCCTCCCACATCCGGATCGCGATGTCGAGATCGCACCCCGCGGTGTAGGACTCGTCGAACCCGCCGAGCCCGACGAGGGTGGAACGTCGGAAGCCCATGTTGCAGCCGTGGGCGTAGGGCACGGTGTCGTACATCACGGACCGACCCTCGGTCACCGACGTGCCCCGAACATCGGCGATCCACGCCTCGTTGAGCTGGTGCATGTCGACCGGGCCGGTGACGTAGTGGGCCTCGGCCAGACCCCGGGCCATCGCGGCGAGCCAGGTCGGGGAGACGATGTCGTCGGCGTCGCAGAAGCACACCAGGTCACCGAGCGCGGCGTCGACACCGACATTGCGGGCATGGGGTTCACCGGCCCGATCGGCGGCGTCGATGATCCGCACGTCGACGCCGCTCCCGCTCGACCACCGTCGGACCGTCTCGACCGTCGCGTCGGTCGAGCGGTTGTCGACGACGAGGATCTCCGTGGCCGGAGCCAGATCGATCCCGCGGGCGATCCCGTCGAGTTGCTCGGTGATGGTCTCGGCCGCGTTGTGGGCGGGGATCACGACGGAGACCCGGGGTCGGTCGGTCACACCGCGGCTCCGGACCAGCGGGCCGCGAACTCCGCCCGCTCGGCGTCGGAGTAGAGATGGCGGGCCACCCGGGTGTCGTAGGCGGCCTCCAGGACCGCGGCGGGAAGCCCGCCCTCGGTGACGAAACGGCGGTAGAGCGACTCGTCGTCGGTGTCGCCCGACAAGCCGACGTTGCGGGCCGGGATCGGGACCGGGTCGGACAGGGCGAAGAACTCCTTCAGCGCGACGGGTCCGACCACGGGAAGGTCCTCGAAGCGCGTCAACAACACGCGAAACCGCCCCCGCTCGTAGATCCGATATCCCTGCTCGTGCGGAAACGGTGTGGCGTAGACGTCGACTCCGGTGACGGCGCGCAACTCGTCGGCGAACCAGTCCTCTCGGTGGAAGAGGGCGTCGAGCCCGTTGGCGACGGCCTGCGCGTGGCCGTCGATGTCGTCGTGGCGGCGTTCGGGTTGCACCCCGATCTCGGCCTGGAGGCGGAGGCCGTAGAAGTGATCCGAGACCGCGAGCGCGACCGGGTCGCGAACCCCGCAGATGATGTCCCAGCGATGGTGCCGTCGCAGCCGGAGATCATGACGGATCCACTCCGCGGCCCACAAGAACCGCGGTCGTTCGACGATCTCCAGACGACGCGACTTCTCGAGGCGTCGAGCGTGCCCCGACGAGGACAACGCGTGGGCCTTCACCACCGGCCGGCCCGTCGCCGCCTCGAGCGTCTCGGCGAGCGAAGTGGTGCCCGTCTTGCCCATCGAGAAGATGAGGATCGGATCGTCGCGAACCAGCACGCGGGCGGTCTCCATCCAGGTCATCGCCTTGTCGGCGACGACCGATCGCCGCCGGACCCGGCGGCCGAATGCTCGGGGGACGGACAGGATCATCGGTTCGCCGATGCTACCGCCGCGCTCCGTGGGCGTCCGGCATGCCCGGCGGGCCGACCATCGCCGTTTACGGTGGGGCCATGTCCCGCAGTGGTGGATGGTTCGGCGCGCTCGCCGACACCTGGCCCAAACAGCGACTCGAACGATTGTCCGGTCCCATGACCATGCCGCTGACCGTCGTCGCGCTCTCGGCCTTCGTCGCCGCCTCGATCGAGGCCGCGGTGCTGGTCATCGTCGCGAAGGTCGCCACCGATCTCGCCTCCGGTCTCACCGGTTTGGGCGCCGGTCGCGGAACCATCGGGCCGGTCGACTTGTCCGGTGTGTCGTCGGGAACCCTGCTCGTCGTCGGCTTCCTGCTCGTCGGGGCCTACCTGATCACCGAGATCACCTCGGGATGGGCGATCGCCCGGCTGCTCTCGCGCACCATCTACGGCAGCCGCCGCACCGTGCTCGAGCGTCACGCGGCGGCACCGTGGGCCGCGAAGGAATCTCTCGAGGGCGCCGCGCTCGTCCAACTGGCGACGATGAACGTCGGCAAGGGCGCCAACACCGTCACCGAGATGGCCGGCATCATCTCGGCCGGCATCAACTTCGTGATCCTGATCCTCGCCGCCCTCGTGATCGACCCGATCGCGGCACTCCTGGTCGCCGGGGGAGTGATCGCCCTGCTCGTCCTGTCGCTGCCGCTGGCCGCCGTCGCCCGCCGTCAACATCGCTACATGGCCGACCTCAACACCCGCTACGCGTCGATCGTGCAGGAACACAGCGCCCTCAGCCGGGAGATCGAGGTCTTCGGGGTGCAACACGAGAGCCTCGAGCCGATCGACGATCTCAATCGTCGCCACACCGGCGTGATCTTCCGGTCGCGCTGGTTGGCGAAGATCAACACCGCGATCTTCAAGGCGTCGGGACTCGTGTTGATCCTCACCCTTCTCGCCGTCGCTGTCGCGGCGGAGACCGACGACATCGCCACGTTCGCGTCGGTCGCCTTGATCCTCCTCCGGTCGGTGTCGTACGGCCAGGCGGCCCAGAAGGCATGGCACGGGCTCGGTGAGTCGGCGGCGTGGCTCGATCAACTCGACGCCCGCGTCATCGACCTGCGACCCGCCCACGACACGACCGTCGCCGCCGTTGCCGGGCCCACGACCGCGCTCGAGATCGAGTTCGACGACGTCAGCTTCAACTATCCATCGGGGCCCCCGGTCCTCGACCATCTCCGCTGCCGGATTCCCGCCGGGTCGTTCGTCGGCGTCGTCGGCGTGTCCGGCGCGGGCAAGTCCACCCTGGCCGAACTGCTCCTCGGACTGCGGACCCCGGTCGAGGGCACGCTCCGGCTCGACGGCCACGACCGGACCACGCTGCACTCGGGAGACTGGTCCCGATCCATCGCCTTCGTGCCCCAGGAGCCGGTGCTGCGCCGCGGTTCGATCATCGAGAACGTCCGCTTCCATCGCGACTGGGTGACCGACGACGCGGTCGTGGCCGCCCTGGCCGACGCCCACGTCCTCGACGACGTCCTCGCCTGGCCCGACGGCCTCGACACCGATCCGGGCACGTTGGGAAGCCGGCTGTCGGGCGGCCAGAAGCAGCGCATCGCCATCGCCCGGGCGCTGGCCGGTCGACCCCGACTCCTCCTGCTCGACGAGCCCACGTCGGCGCTCGATGCGGCGGCCGAGCAGCGCGTGGCGGAGACCATCGCCGCGCTCGCCGGCGACATGACCGTCGTGGTCATCGCCCACCGCCTGTCCACCCTGACCCGCTGTGATGCGCTCATCGCGCTCGACGACGGCCGCATCGCTGCGTACGGTCCTCCCGATCAGGTGATGGCGGCGATCGGCCCGAGCTGAGCATCACTCGCCGACGAAGATCACCCCGGACGAGGTGAGTGCGGCGATGTCGGCGGCGCTGCGGCCGAGCTCCTGCAAGATGTCGACGGTGCTGCCGCCGAGATCGTCGATCCAACGCACCATGGCCGTCGGTGTGCCCCGGAAATCCGCCGCGGGGCCGGCTTGGCGGAGCCGGCCGATCCGGGGATGCTCCCACTCGACGATGATCCCGTTGTGCTGCACCTGTGGGTCGGTCAGCACCTCCTCACGCTCGAGGATCGGCCCCGCCGGCACGCTCTCGCGGGCCAGTCGCTCGATGATCTCGGCCGATGGCAGCTTGGCGATCTCCTCGGCGATGACCGTCCCGACATGGATCAGCGCGTCCACGTCGACGGCCAGGCCCACATGGTTGTAGCGATCGTCGGCCGCCATGTCGGGCCGGTCGAGGGCACGCCACATCCCGAGGATCTGCTCCGTCGACGCCAGGTAGTAGATGATCTGACCGTCGGCCGTGTCGGTCAGCCGGTAGGTGTCGCTGGCCCGACGCGGCCTCGCCGGATCGTCGGTCGCGGTCAGGTCACTCATGCCGTCGGGCCAGAACCAGGCCAGGGTGGCGTCGAGCATCGACAACTCGATGTGTTGGCCTCCGGCGCCCCGCTCCCGGGCGAACAGGGCGGCCGTGATGGCCTGGGCGGCGGTGTAGGCCGTGGTCTTGTCGGCGACGAGGGTGCGAACCAGATCGGGAAAGGGAAGATCGTGGCTTCGTTGTCCGGTCACCATTCCGGTGAGTCCCTGGATGACCGGATCGAGACAGGCCCGGTCGGCGTAGGGCCCGGTCGGGCCGAAACCGGTGATCGACACGTGGATGATCTCCGGCGACGCCGACCGGATCGTCTCTTCGCCGAGGCCGAGCCGGGAGGCGACACCGGGTCGGAAGTTCTCCACGAACACGTCGGCGCGGCCGGCGAGCTCCCGGACGATCTCTCGCCCCGCGTCCCGGTGCACGTCGATCGCGATGCAGCGTTTGCCACGGTTGTCGTTGGCGAACAGGGGAGGAAGCCCGCCTCGCCGTCCGGCCCGCAGGAGCTCGCCGTCGACCGGTTCGACCTTGATCACCTCGGCCCCTTGTTCCGCGAGCATCTGGGTCGCCAACGGCCCCGCCACGACCTGGGAGAGATCGAGGACGTGCACGCCCGTCAGCGGGCCGGATCGGGCGTCGTTCATCCCGGCAAACTAGGTCGGCGTGGAGACGTCGTGCAGGGGCTAGCGTTCGCGCGTGACCTCCTACGACGACTTCGCACGCACCCCCGGCGGCGCGATCCTCATGAACGGCAGCCTGCTTCGCGACGAGATCGTGGCCGGGATCCGGGCCGAGATCGACGCGCTCGGCAACCCGGCGGTGTGTCTCGCGACGGTGCTGGTCGGCTCCGACGAACCGAGCCGGATCTATGTGCGCGCCAAGCACAAGAAGGCCGCCGAAGCCGGCCTCGTCTCCCGCAACATCGAGCTCCGCGAGACCGCCACCCAAGGCGAGGTCGAAGCGGCCGTACAGGACCTCGTCGACGACGTCGACGTCCATGGGATCCTGGTCCAACTCCCTCTGCCGGGGGGGCTCGATCCCGAGCCGGTGATCGACCTGATCCCGCCGGAAAAGGACGTCGACGGCCTCACCGAGCGATCGATGGGTCGACTCGTGCGGGGTCGGCCCGGCCACGTCGGCTGCACGCCGAGGGGAGTGATGGCGCTCCTGCGTCGCTACGGCGTGGAGACGAGCGGTCGCCGAGCGGTCGTCATCGGTCGCTCCACCCTCGTCGGTCTCCCCCAGGTGCTGTTGCTCGGACGGAAGGGGTGCGACACCACGGTCACACTCGCCCACAGTCGCACGACCGATCTCGCCGGCGTCTGCCGTGAAGCCGACATCATCGTCGCCGCCGCCGGGATGGCCCGACTGGTGACGGCCGACTTCGTCAAGCCCGGCGCCGCGGTCGTCGACGTCGGCGTGTCCCGAACCGAGTCGGGCATCGTCGGCGACGTCGACTTCGCCGCGGTGCAGGAGATCGCGGGCGCGATCACGCCGATGCCGGGCGGAACCGGACCGATGACCATCGCCAGCCTGTTGGAGAACACCCTCGACGCGGCGCGTCTTCTCGGCGCCGTGCCCGCCTGAGGTCAGCTCGGCGGGAGGTGCGCGGTCGCCCCGACACCGAGGATCCGCAGGAAGACCCCCGAACGCGGCTTCGGCGCGAAGTACGACGACTTGGGGGGCATCAGATCTCCGGCCGCGGCAACGGCCATCAGATCGTGGATGTCGGTCGGGTACACGACGAAGCCGAGCAGGCCATCGGCATCGCAGCGGGCGACGAGCTCGTCGACCCCGCTCGGCCCCGGGACGTAGTCGACCCCGCTTCCCGGCGCGAGCTCGTCGATTCCCAGGACGTGACCGAGCACGTCGCGACGAAGACGCTCCACGTCGAGCGACGCCAGGGCGGAGGGTCGTTCGAGCGGGTCGAGGACGAGACGGGACCACTCGCCGTGGTGATAGACGCCCACTTCCCCCCGGGCCCGGGGGGCGGCGGCCGCGGCGTCGGGCGCGGGGGAGATCGTCCCCACGGTGGCCAACGAGCGGCGGAGCTCCTCGGCCGAGCGGTGGTCGACATCGATCACCCGGCGATGAAACGCCTCCACCCTCAGTTCGTCGGCGGGGAACACGACGGCGAGGGTGCGGGCGAAGGGCTCCTCGTCGGGATGGGCCTCGTAGCCGGCGAGCGCCGCAGCCGAGCGGTGGTGACCGTCGGTCACGTAGACGCGGGCGTCGGTGAGGAGCTCGGCCACCTTCGCGCTCTCGTCCTCGTCGAGCATCCACACGCAGTGCTCCACGCCCTCGACGGCGTGGTCGACCTGTGGTGGGCGCGTCGACACGGTCCGCAGTATCGACCGGAGCGACTCGTCGGGCTCATGGGTCAGCGCGATCGGTGACGACGTGGCGCCGACGACCTCGAGGTGGTGGCCGAGCAACCTGGCCCGTTTCGGTCGCACGTTCTCGTGGGTCAGGACGCGGCCGTCATGGAGCCCCTCCACGTCGAGCGCCCCGACCAGCCCGGTCTGGGTGTGGTCGCCGAAGACCAGCCGATAGGCGTAGAAGGCGGGATGGGGTGATGGTTCGAACGCGCCGACATCGAGGATGCGGGTGAGTGTCTCGGCGCCGAGTCGGAGGAGGTCCTCGTCGCCCGCCGAGTCGTCGGGGTGGAGGTCCTCGGCCGATCGGGTGACCCCGAAGAAGCTGTACGGATTGGTCTCGACGGTCGCTCGTCGCTCCTCCGGCGTCTTCGCGTCGTAGGCGCCGGCGATCACCCGGTCGGCCCACTCCGGACGGATGAGCCACCCTCGGAAGGGAGCGAAGAGAGGCCGGCTCATGCCGGGTTGACCGACACGTTGATCACGTCTTCGTGGGCCTTGATCTCAGCCAGGATCGCGTCGCTGACGGGCCGCCCGACATCGATCGTCGCGACCGCGGCCTTGGCGCCGGAGAACACCTTGTTCGACATGGTCGCGACGTTGAGCTCCGCTCCCCGCAGAATCGCCAGGACGGCCGCGAGCACACCGACCCGGTCGTGGTGACGGACCGTCAGCGTCGCGGCGCGGGCGGGAACGGCCTCGAGGTTGACGCAGTTGGCGACCGATCCCTCGCGGTAGGCGTTGATCGCGTCGACGGTGCCGTCGGCCACCGCCTCCTGGGCCTGGGCGGTCGACGCGCCGACGTGGTGGGTCGCGACGACCGACGGGTGTTGGGCGAGGGCCGAGGTGAACTCCGCGGTCCCGGACCCGGGCTCGCCGGCGAACACGTCGAGACCGGCGCGTATCCCCCGCTCGTCCATCGCGTTGATCAGCGCGGCTTCGTCGACGACATCGCCACGCGAGGTGTTGAGGAGGATCGCGTCGTCTTTCATGGCGGCGAGGAATGTCGCATCGACCATGCCCTTGGTGTCGGGGCTGCCCGGTACGTGAAGTGACACGACGTCGCTCTCGGCGAGGAGGAGGTCGAGACTGTCGACGAATCGCACACCGGCGTCGACGGCGCGGGCGACCACTTCCTCGGAACGGTTCGCCTTCGCGACGGCGATGACGTCCATGCCGAAACCGTTCGCGCGTGCCGCCGTCGCGATGCCGATGTCGCCGAGCCCGATGATTCCGAACGTCCGCCCGAAGAGACCGGCGGCCTTGGAGTATGCCGACTTGTTCCACTTTCCCTCGCGCAGGTCCGAGGTGGCGACGGCGATGTGACGGTCGACCGCGATCAGCAGACCGAGGGTGAGCTCGGCGACGGCCAGGGCGTTCTTGCCGGGAACATTGCAGACGAGGATGCCGAGCTCGGCGGCCCGGTCGGTGTCGATCGTGTTGGTTCCCGCTCCGGCCCGCACGATCAGGGCGAGCTCGTCGGCTCGTTCGAGGGTCGCGGCGGTCACCTTCGTCGATCGAACGACGAGTGCTTCGAACCCGGTGATCGCCTCGGGGAGATCGTCGGCTCCGAGATCGCCGTCGACGACGATCTCGTCGCCGGCCTCTTCCAGTCGGGCGATGGCGGGCGCGGGCAGCTTGTCGGCAAGAAGTATTCTCATGGCATACGCGTCGGTGGTCGTGAGCCCCGACACCCCTGTTCTGCAGCGTGGAACGGTTCCGTATCTCGGAAAATTCTACCGGCCCTTCCGTCGATGTGTCGAGGAGACTCTGCCCCATGCCGTCACCTCGTGACGAGTCTGAGTTCGCGGCGTGGCTCGCGGGGCTCGTCGTGGACGACGCGCCGAGAGGAGCCGCGGCCGTCCTGCTCGCCCGTGACCTCGTCGAAGCCCTCGGGCACCCGCAGCGCCATGCGCCGGCCGTACACATCGTCGGAACGGCCGGCAAGGGAACCGTGGCCGCGTTCTTGACCGGGCGGCTCGTCGAGGCCGGCGCGTCCGTCGCCACTCACCAGTCGCCGCATGTCGATGACGTGCGAGAACGCTTCCTGCTCGATGGCGAGCTCGTCGCGTGGCCCGATGTGCTCGCGGCCGCCGATGCCGTCGCCGGCGCGTGTGCGGTGGTGCAGGCCCGGCACGGGCGGCCGCCGACCTACTTCGCGGTCACGGCGGCGATGTCGTGGGAGCTCGGCCGCCGTCACGATGTCGATGTCCTCGTCACCGAGGCCGGCATCGGTGGGCGGCTCGACGCAACCTCGGTCCTCGACCGGGCCGACACCCTCACGATCGTCACCGAGATCGGTCTGGACCACGTCGACGTGCTCGGTGCCACCGTGGAGGCGATCGCCGGTGAGAAGGTGTCGGTGTTCGAGGGACGCGAGCGCGCGGTGCTGGGCCGTCAGACGCAGCCTGCGGTCCGAGCCGTCGTTCGTGCGACGGCCCGCCGACACGGGCTGGTTCTCGACGAGGTGGCGGGGGACCCCGGCGACTGGCGTGACGACGCCGAGGCGACGACCGACGTCGCGGCGCGGCGGTTGTCATCGATGCTCGGCCGGCCGGTTCCCGCCGTCCCCGTCGACCTCCCGCCGGGGCGCTACGAGGTGGTCGAGCGAAACGGTCGCCGGATGGTCCTCGACGGTGCCCACAACCCGGTGAAGCTCTCGGCGCTCGCCCGCACCGTTGCCGCCGACGTCGCCCCGTCGGTGGTCGTGGCCGCCATCGGAGCGTCGAAGGATCTCGGCTCGTGCGCGGCGCGACTGGCCGGCTTCGGTGCCCCTGTCGTCGCGACGGAGCTCGGCCGGTCC
Organism: Actinomycetes bacterium; assembly: GCA_024276495.1. Taxonomy (GTDB): domain Bacteria; phylum Actinomycetota; class Acidimicrobiia; order Acidimicrobiales; family Aldehydirespiratoraceae; genus JAJRXC01. The sequence goes on along the minus strand of JAJRXC010000020.1, from coordinate 8,159 downwards.
GGCGACGGCCCCCGCAGCCACGCGGCGGCGGATCTCGCCGCCGCCGTGACCGGACAGGGCGCGACGGCCGAGGCGGCGCCGACGGTCGCCGCGGCGGTTCGGCGGGCCCTCGATCTCACCGGACCGGGAGAGACGATCCTCGTCACCGGGTCGTTTCTGATCCTCGCCGCGGCGCGCGACGCGTTCAGGACAGGTTGATCACGTTGCCGTCGGCGTCGATGTCGATGGCATGGGCCGCCGGGGTCCGTCCGAGGCCGGGCATGGTTCGCATGTCGCCACAGATCGGGTAGACGAAGCCGGCACCGACCGAGGCACGGACCTCGCGAACCGGCAGCGTCCAGCCGGTCGGTGCGCCCTTGAGCGCCGGATCCGAGCTGATCGAGAGATGGGTCTTCGCGATGCAGACGGGAAGCGTGTCGAAACCGGCATCGGTGTAGGTCGTGATCTGCTTCTCGGCCTGACGGCTGTAGGACACGTCGTCGGCGCCGTACACGCGGGTCGCGGTGGTGTGGATCTTCTCCTTGAGCGATGCGTCGTCCGGGTAGAGCACGGCGAAGTCGGATTTCTCCTCCGCGGCCTCCTTGATCGTCTCGGCCAGATCGGTCGCGCCCCGCCCGCCGTCGGCGAAGTGGGTGGCGGCCGCGGCGCGGGCGCCGCATTCGGCGGCGATCTCGTGGATCGCGTCGATGTCGGCTCGATGGTCGTCGGGAAACACGTTGATGGCCACGACCGGTGTGACCCCGTGGATGGACATGTTCTCGAGCTGCTTGCGCAGGTTCTCGCCACCCATGTGCACCTCGTCGGGGTTCTCGGCGAGCAGGGCCTCGGGGAGGGGCTTTCCGGCGACGATCCTGTGGTTTCCCGAGTGGGCCTTCAACCCTCGCACGGTCGCGACGACCACCGCGGCGTCGGGGACGAGGCCCGAGTAGCGGCACTTGATGTTGAAGAACCGTTCGGCGCCCATGTCGGCCCCGAACCCGGCTTCGGTCAAAAGGAAGTCCGAGGTGTGGATGCCGATCTGGTCGGCGACGATCGAGCTGTTGCCGGTCGCGATGTTGCCGAACGGGCCCGTGTGGACGAGGGCCGGCGTGTTCTCCAGGGTCTGCATCAGGTTCGGCTTGATGGCTTCTTTCAAGATCACGGCCATCGATCCGGCGGCCCCGATCTCCTCGGCGGTGATCGGTGTGCCGGCCGATGAGTACCCCAGCACGATCCGTCCGAGGCGGGTCCGGAGATCGGTCAGCGATGTGCACAGCGCCAGGGCGGCCATGACCTCGGATGCCGCGGTGATGTCGAACCCGGACTCCCGGGGGATCCCGTCGAGTCGACCACCGAGCCCGATCACGACGTTGCGCAGCGAGCGATCGTTGACGTCGAGCACTCGACGCCAGGTGATGTTGTGCGGATCGAAGCCGAGATCGTTGCCGTGGTAGAGGTGGGCGTCGAGGAGCGCCGAGCACAGGTTGTGCGCGGCCGTGACGGCGTGCATGTCACCGGTCAGGTGGAGGTTGAAGAGCTCCATCGGGACGACCTGGCTGTGGCCCCCACCGGCCGCGCCGCCCTTGATGCCGAAGGTCGGGCCCATCGAGGGTTGGCGAATGGCGATCGTGGCCGACGATCCGATGTGCTGGAAGGCCTGGCCGAGGCCGACCACCGTGGTCGTCTTTCCCTCTCCGAGCGGCGTGGGGGTGATGGCGGAGACCACCACGTACTTGGCTCGCGGTCGCTGGCGCATCCGGGGAATGGCGTCGAGCGAGATCTTCGCGGCCCCGACACCGTAGGGCTCCAGACAGCCGGTCGGGATTCCGGCGGCGTCGGCGATGTCGTCGAGTGGCTTGAGTTTTGCGCCGTTCGCGATGTCCAGATCGGAAGGAAGACTCATGTGACCCCTTCGGCCGAGCGCTGGGCTCAATGTAGCAGGCGGGTTCCGCATACCGGAGTCGTCCCGCATCGTGGAACGATGCTCGATTTCGGTGGGTGTGGGGTCGTCGAGTCGGGACGTTCGTCCCTGGGCGGAAGGTCGTCGGCGCGCTCGAATGGCGACGTCCCCTGGAGGTGGCCCGCGCCCGATGAGCAACCGACCTGGTCCGGAGACCGTCGACCGGCCCGACGTGCCGCGAGAACCCCCGACGGGGCTACGGGCCGTGCTCGACGTGATCCCCGACCACTGCTACCAACGGTCGACATCGCGCGGGCTCGGTCTCGTCGGGCGTGATCTCCTGATCTACGGCCTCGCGGTCTGGGGACTCGTCGTCGTCGACCATCCCGTGGCGGTCGTCGGCTTGTGGCTCGTCGCCGGACTCGCGGTCAGCGCCCTCTTCGTGATCGGTCACGATGCCGCCCATCGGGCCCTGTTCGACTCCGCCCGCCTCAACGCCTTCATTGCCCGCCTCACCATGTTGCCGTCGTTGCACGCGACCGAACTGTGGGTGTTCGGCCACAACCGGGTCCACCACGGCCACACCCTCCGCCAGGGAATCGACTTCGTCTGGCATCCGCTGAGCGAGGACGACTACCGGCGCCTCGGGTTCCTGGCCCGGGCGCGACACCGGCTCGAATGGAGCTTCTTCGGGGCCGGCGCGTACTACCTGCGTGAGGTCTGGTGGAACAAGATGGTTCGTTTCACCCCTCCGACGCGCTGGCGCCGACCGATTCGCCGCGACCAGTCGATCGTGGGCGTCTTCGTCGTCGCGACCCTCGCCGCGAGTGTGGTCGCGGCCGGCCCGAGCGGTGTCTGGCTCTGGGCCAAGGTCGTGGTCGTGCCCTTCCTCGTGTTCTGTCAGGTCATCGGGTGGGTGGTGCACGTCCACCACATCTCCCCCGAGATTCGTTGGTGGCCACGGCGGGAGTGGAATCGGTATCGCGGCCAGGTCGAAGGGACGACCATCCTCATCGGACCGCCCGGGTGGGACCTCGCCTTTCACTGGATCATGATCCACCTGCCCCATCACGTCGACATGGCCATTCCCTGCTATCGCCTGGGTGAGGCGGCCGACGCGATCGAAGCGGCGTTCCCCGAGACGGTGGGGCGGCGCCCGATCCGGGTCCGCGACTACTGGAGGGCGACGCGCCGGTGCAAGCTGCACGACTTCACCACCGGTCGGTGGTCGGGTTACCCCTCGGGCTGACACGGCCGGCGGTCCGGTCCCGCCGGGGCGGAGCTGCTATATCAACGGGAGCGTTCCAGCCTCCTCCTCGCCGACCAAAGGATCCGACGTGGACGATCCACCATCCTCCACCGCTTCGTCTCGCGCGTTCCCCACCCGCGCCCGAGTGGTCGTCATCGGGGCCGGCATCGTCGGCAACTGCCTCGTCGGTCACCTGGCCCGGCTCGGATGGACGGACCTCGTCCTGCTCGACAAGGGGCCGCTGCCCAATCCGGGTGGCTCGACCGGCCACGCCTCGAACTTCATCTTTCCCGTCGATCACAACAAGGAGATGGCGTTGCTGGGCCGGCAGAGCGCCGAGCAGTACCGGGCGCTGAACCTCTCGGTCGACTCCGGTGGGATCGAAGTGGCCCGCACACCCGAACGCATGGACGAGCTGGCGCGCCGGATGACGTCGGCCACCGCCTGGGGAATCGAAGCCCACCTCCTCACGCCGGCCGAGGTGAAGGAGCTCGTCCCGTTCATCAACGAGGAGGTGATCCTCGGCGGCTTCCACTGTCCGACCGTGTCCGTCGTGGACTCGCTCGAGACCGGCACCGTCATGCGTCGGGAGGCCATCGAGACGGCCGGCTGTCAGGTGTTCGCCAACACCGAGGTGCGGGACCTCTCGACCGAAGGCGGCGACGGCCCCGACGGCCGCCGGGTCGTCACCGGCGTGGTGACCGACAGGGGAACCATCGAGGCCGATCATGTCGTGATCGCCTGTGGTGTGTGGTCGAATCGGATCGCGGCGATGGCCGGCACCCACATCCCGCTCGTGCCCGCGGTGCACCAGATGGCCGACGTCGGTCCGATCGACATCCTCGCCGAGACCAACAACGAGATCGGCTTCCCGATCATTCGCGACATGGACACCTTTTGCTACGAGCGTCAGTCGGCCGGTTCGATGGAGGTCGGTTCCTACGCGCATCGTCCGATCCTGGTTCACCCGGACGACATTCCCTCGAACGACGAGGCGGCGCTGTCGCCGACCGAGCTGCCGTTCACCCCCGACGACTTCGACGATCAGATGGAGACGGCGATCGAGCTGATCGACATGCTCGGCGACGCGGAGATCAAGTACGCGATCAACGGGTTGCTCTCGTTGACCCCCGACACCATGCCGTGCCTCGGCGAGATCCCTGATGTCGCCGGCCTCTGGTCCGCGGCGGCGGTGTGGGTGAAGGAAGGGCCGGGCATGGCCCAGGTCGTCGCTGAATGGATGACCTACGGCTATCCGCGGGTGATCGATCCGCACGGGGCCGACATCGCCCGTTTCTACGACGAGGAGAAGAGCGACGAACACATCTGGGCCCGAGCCGAGGAACACTTCAACAAGACCTACGGGATCGTGCACCCTGCCGAGCAGTGGACGAACCGGCGCCATCTCGTCGACAGTCCGTATCGATCCCGCCAGGTCGCCTTGGACGCCGAGTTCTTCCAGGCCCGGGTCTGGGAGCGGCCCCAGTGGTATCGGGCCAACGCCGACCTCGTGGACCGATACGACCTCGCCGAGCGGGAGGTCGAATGGGACAACCGCTGGTGGAGTCCGATCACCGTCGGCGAACATCTCAACCTGAGGGAGAACTGTGGTCTCGTCGACCTCAGCTCGTTTCAGATCTACGAGCTCGCCGGTCCCGGCGCGGTCGAGTTCGCCGAACGGCTGGCGGTCAACAAGGTCGATGTCGCGATCGGTCGTTCGGTCTACACGCCATGGCTCAATCACGACGGCGGGTTCCACTCCGATCTGACGATGATGCGGCTGGGACGTGACCGGATCCGGATCGTGACCGGCGTGTTCGACGGTGGCCGCGACGAGTTCTGGGTCCGCAAGCACATGCCGGTCGACGGCTCGGTCTCGTTCTCGAACATCACGAGGAACGTCACGACCCTCGGCTTGTGGGGACCCAACGCCCCGGCGGTTCTCGGCCAACTGACCGATCAGGATCTCGGCCCCGGCGGCTCGCCCTACGGTTCGGTCGTCGATGCCACCGTGGCCGGCGTGGCGTGTCGACTGTTCCGCATCTCCTATGTCGGCGACACGGGCTGGGAGATCTACGCGGCGTGGGACGACGGACCGGCGCTGTGGGACGCCCTCATGGAGGCCGGTGCGGCCCACGGCCTGCGCCCGACCGGCGGCGGCGTCTACGGCACCTCGGGGCGACTCGAGAAGGGGTATCGCCTCATGGGGGCCGAGCTCGAGAGCGAGTACAACCCGCTCGAGGCGGGGCTGGCGCGCCCCACGGTCAAGGAGGCCGACTTCATCGGCAAGGACGCCTATCTGGCCGCTCGCGAGGCCGGCGCCGAAGTGCAGTGCGTCACTCTCACCGTCGAGGATCAGACGGATTCGCAGGGTCGCCGCCGTCACATGATGGGGGGCAACGAGCCGATCCTCGATCCGGCCGGCAACCGGATCGTCGATTCCCGCGGTCGGGTCTCGCGGGTCACGTCGGCCGGGTTCGGCCCCTCGGTCGGCGCCCATCTGCTGATGGGCTATGTCCCCACCGAGCTGGCCGCTGCCGGCACCGACCTCCAGGTCATGTACATGAACGAGCGCTTCCCGGTGAAGGTCGTCGGCCCCGGCGCGGTCTTCGATCCCGACGACACCCGCCTCAAACTGCTTTTCTGACGACCTGATCGCGCCATGCGCGATCAGGTCGTCAGAGATCGGAGAGAAGTCGATGAAGATCCTGGTTTGTGTCAAGCGGGTGCCGCTACCCGGGGCCAGGATCAACGTGACCGACGACGGGCTCGAGGTCGACGCGGCCCACCTCGGGTTCACGACGAGCCCCCATGAGGAGTGCGCGGTCGAGGAGGCCATCCGCCAAAAGGAGCGACACGGCGGAGAGGTGACGGTGCTGACGCTCGGGCCGAGCGAGGCCGAGGAGCAGCTGCGCTACGCCGCGTCGGTCGGCGCCGACCATGCGGTCCTCGTCGAGACCGACGGTGCGCCGTGGGACCCCCAGCGCACCGCGGCGGCCCTCGCCGACGTGATCCGGGAGCTGGAGGGCGGCGACCCGTTCGACCTGGTCCTCTTCGGCAACGAATCGGCGGACTCGGGCGGATTCCAGGTCGGCATCCGCGTCGCGGTGGCGTTGGGGCGTCCGACCGTGCAGGGGGTCAAGGGCATCGAGGTGTCCGGTGGTGTCGTGACCGTGCGACGGGCGATCGATGCGGGGTTCGAGGTGTACGAGCTGCCCCGACCCTGCGTGCTCGGAGTGAGGGAGGGGCTGAACCTTCCCCGCTACCCGACGATGAAGGGACGGCTCGCGTCGAAGAAGCTCGAGATCCGGGCCCTCACCACCGACGTCGACCCGGGAGGTCAGACCCGGGTGCGGCTCCATCGCCCGGTCGAAGCGGTCTCCGAGACCGTGATCCTCGGAGAGGGCCCGGACGCCGCGGCGGCGGTCGTCGACGTGTTCGCAGAGCTGGGCGTGCTCTGATGTTGCTCGTCGTCCTCGACCACGACCGCGGTGAGCTCGACGAGTCGACCCGCGAAGCCCTCACCTTCGGCCGGGTCCTCGCCGCGAAGATGGGCGCACCGATGGAGGCGGCCCTCGTCGGCTCCGATGACGGGGACCTCGTCGCGGCGGCAGCCGAACACGGGGCCGCGACCGTGCACACCTGCGTCCACGAGATCCTCGTCGACTACGGCCCTGACGCGCACGGCTCGGTGGTCGCGCAGATGGTCGAGGCACTCGACCCCGCCGCGGTGCTGGCGGGCGGATCGGACCGCGGCAACGAGGTCATGGCCCACGCCGCCGCCCGGCTCGACACCGCGCTGGCCACCAACTGCCTCGACGTCGCCCCGGGTGACCCCTGGTCGATGACCCGACTCCAGTGGGGCGGCTCGCTGCTCGAGGACTGCACGCTCGAGGGCGACGTCGCCCTGTTGACGTGCGCCGTCCACGCTCTCGCGGCGGCGCCGGCCGGTGGGCGACGCGCCGAGATCCGGCCCTTCACCGCCGCGCTCAACGAGACCCACGCGGTCACGATGGTGCGCGACCGGATCGTCGGGGAGGCCGGGGTGACGTTGTCGACGGCGAACGTGGTGTGCGGCGGCGGACGCGGCGTCGGCTCCGAGGAGGGTTTCGCCCCGCTGGAGGAGCTGGCGGCGCTGCTCGGCGGTCGCGTCGGATGCTCGCGGGCGGTCACGAACCTCGGCTGGCGGCCCCATTCGGACCAGGTCGGCCAGACCGGCACCCGCATCGCACCGGAGATCTACATCGCGTCGGGGATCTCGGGTGCCGTTCAGCACTGGGTCGGCGCGATGGCGAGCAAACACATCCTGGCGATCAACACCGACCGGGAGGCGAACATGGTCGCGAAGGCGGACTGGGCGGTCATCGCCGATCTCCACGAGGTGATCCCCGCGATCATCGAGGAGGTGAGACATCGCCGGGGCTGAGCGCCTCGTCTACGGTGCCGACGTGACCAACGACGATCTGGAGGAGTTCCGCGTCGACGTGGTGGAGTGGCTCGCCGCCCACCGCGGCGACGCCCCCGACGACTACGGCCCGATCCTTCCCTCCGGCCTGGTCGACGACGCCGTCGCCTGGCAGCAACTGCTGTTCGCCGAGGGGCGGACCGGGATCCACTGGCCCGTCGCGTTCGGCGGCCAGGGATTGACCGCGGACCACCAGTCGATCTGGGTCGAGGAGTGTGCCCGGGCCGCGGTGCCGCCGTTCATCAACATGGTCGGGTTCGTGCTGGCCGGCCAGGCCATCCAGTTGTTCGGAACCGATGCCCAAAAGGGCGAGCATCTCCGGTTGATCCTGACGGGCGAGCGCATTTGGTGCCAGCTGTTCTCCGAGCCCGACGCGGGCAGCGATCTGGCCTCGTTGGCGACGACCGCGAGGCTCGATGGCGACGAGTGGGTGGTCAACGGGCAAAAGGTGTGGAGCAGCAACGCGCGGGTGGCGGATCGGGCCATCCTGATGGCTCGCACCGATCCCGACGCGCCGGCCCACAAGGGGATCTCGTTCTTCCTGCTCGACATGACCTCGCCGGGGG
>JAJRXC010000019.1 GCA_024276495.1 Actinomycetes bacterium | reverse complement strand
TCATCGAAGGCGACTGGCAGACCCACCACACCTTCTTCGGGCAGAACGAGGACGTGCTCGACGAGGTCCGCCGGATCGGTGCCCGTCAACGCCGCGACGTGTTCGTCGAGTACGACGTGCTGTTCGAGTTCTACGACCGGCGGGTGGGGGAGAAGGTCACCTCGGGTGCCGACTTCGATCGCTGGTGGAATCGCCGGCGAGCGGGTGACCCGCGACTGCTCGATCTGCACCTCGACGACATCCTCGACGCGGACCAGATCGCGGTCGATCACGAGTCGTTCCCGGAGGTGTGGCCGGTCGGTGATCTCGCCCTGTCGCTCGACTACGAGTTCGACGAGACGGCAGTCGACGACGGGGTCACCGTGACGGTTCCGGTGACGCTGCTGGACCGAATCGACGCCCGTGTCTTCGAGTGGAACGTGCCCGGTCTCCGAGAGGAACTGGTGACCGCCCTGTTGCGGTCGATGCCGAAGGACGTTCGCAAGATGTTCGTGCCGATCCCCGACACCGTCGAGCGGGTCCTGCCGGCGTTGAGGCACGGGAGTGGTGACCTGATCGAGGCGCTCCGAGAGGAGCTCCGCGAGATCTCCGGCGAGCGCCTGCCCGCCGACGCGCTCGTCATGGATCGCCTGCCGAATCACCTCCTCCCGATCTACCGGGTGGTGACCGACGATGGCACCGTGCTCGCCCGGGGCCGCGACCTCGAGTCGATCCGCAGCCGGCTCGCGGCCGAGGTCGGCAATGTGTTGTCGAAGGGCGATCACGAACTCGTGTGTTCGGGTGAGACGCGTTGGGTGTTCGGCGATCTGCCTCGGCGGGTGCGCACCTCGGCGGCCGGCCGGGACGTCGATGCGTTTCCGGCTCTTGTCGACGAGGGCGATTCGGTCGGCATAGAGCTCCTGCCCGACCCCGAGCGGCAGGCCGAGGCGATGTGGCGGGGAACCAGTCGGCTGCTGCGGCTCAACATCGGTGGTTCGGCTCGAATGCTCAACGAGCTGTTCGACAACCGGTCGACCCTGGCGCTGGCGTCGAGCCCGCACGGATCGAAGCTGGCGTGGGTGAACGACGCAGCCGACGCCATCTTCACCCATCTGCTGGACGAGGCCGGTGGACCGGGATGGACCGAGGCCGAGTTCGCGGCCTTGGCCGACCGCGTCCGCGCCGCACTCCCGGCTGCCGTCGATGCGTTCGGATCGGTCGCGGTCGGGATTCTCGTGGCCGCAGCCGAGTTGAGCCGCGATCTCGCCGCGCCGATCGCCTCGGCGCTGCACCCCGCCTATCGGGACATGCAGGCGCAACTCGATCGGCTCGTGTATGCCGACCATCTGTCGGCCGTCGGGACGGGACGGTTCACCGACGTCGCCCGATACCTGACGGGCATTCGCGTTCGGCTCGACAAGTTGCCCGATCGGGTGGCCCACGACCGGCGCTTGATGGTGACGTGTCTCGCTCTCGAGGACGACGTCGACGCCTACGCCGAACGGCTGGCGCCCACGGCTGAGCTCGAAGAGCTGAACTGGCAACTCGAGGAATTTCGTGTCGCCACCTTCGCCCAGCACCTGGGCACGAGCGGGAAGGTCAGCGAGAAGCGCATTCGGGCTGTTCTGCGAACCCTCTGAGGTCTCGCGGCGACGGCGCGCCTACTCGTCGTCGCCTGGGAGTTGGCGGCCGAACTCGGCCATGGCGTCGAGCACTGCTTCGAGCCGGTGACCGAGCGGGGTCAGCTCGTACTCGGTGGTCGGGGGCACGGTGGCGAACACGGTTCGGGTCAGGAGCCGGCGTCGTTCGAGCAGTCGCAGCCGAGCGGTGAGGACCTTCGGGCTGATTCCGGTGAGTGCCCGCTGGATCTCCGTGAAGCGTTTCTTGCCCGGGAGCAGCTCGCGGATCACGAGCGTCGTCCAGCGGCCTTCCAACACGGTCGCGGTTTTCTTTATCGGGCATTCGTCGTCGCAGACCTCTGCCTGTACGAGACTTTCGAGCACGGCCCCTACTTTCCAAAAGGTAACTACTTCACAAAGGGAAGCTTTGTTCGTACGTTACCCATCGATCACCCAGTGTCAAGAGACTCAGTCGAGGAACCGCCAACGATAAGAAACCTGAGAATCCTGTTGCGAGCGGTCGGAGCGATCCAGGTCCTCCTGGGACTGCTCTACCTGTTCGCCCCCAATTTCCTGCTCGAATCGATCGGCCATTCGGTGCCCGAGGACGACATCTTCTATCCGCTCGGCATGCTCGCGGCCCGCTTCCTCGCCTACGGCGTCGCGTTCATCTACATCGCCCGAGATCCGGTCCGACACCGGCTGTGGATCACCATGATGATCTTCATCCAGCTCATCGACCTCGGCGTCGGCGTCTTCTACACGGCAACCGATGCGGTGGCCCTCTCGGATTCGTTGTTCCCGATGTTCAACGCCACCTGGATCGCCGGGCTGCTCTACCTCTGGCAGCCGCGGCCGGTGACGGCTCCGGAGCCGGCCCGGTCGATCTGAGCCCGACGCGATCGTCGGGCTGTCACTCGATCCCGCGCTCGATGGCGTAGCGCATGAGCTCCTGTTCCGGCAGCCACGATCTAGGTCGAGGACGAACCCGCGGACTGCGGCGTGGTCAATATCGGCGCCCATGATCGGCTCTGGGCGGCTTCCCCCGAGCTTGCCGCGGACATAGCGGGCCCGGCCTCGCGCGGCTCCTCGACTGGCGTTCGGGCAGCCGGGAAGCGGTCTGGTGACGTCTCGCAGTTGACCCAGGGGCCAACGGGGATGGCCCGAACTCCGATCGACGGGAAGCTCGCCGACGATGTCGAGAATACGACCGTCCATTCAATGGGACATCCTCCCACCGTCGTCTACGGTTGACTCGTGCGGTCGACTGGCGGCGCGGACGAGGGAAGCGGGCGGCTGTCATGGCAATTTTCCGACGGAGAAACCGGATCAGCAAGCTCTCGGCCGAACGTGAGATCCCGGAACCGGACTGGGCTGATCTCGGTGACCTGCTCGGGACGACAGAGGAGAGACTTGGAGCCTGCAAGGGCTGGAGCATTGTCGGTGACACTGACAAACAATGCGCCGTCTACCTTACGAGCGCCGCCGTTTATGTCTACTTCCACCCGGAGTTCATCATCTCCGATGACACAGTTGTGATGCCTCTCGGTTCAATCGTCCGTTGCGAGGTGGCTGAGAACGATCAAGGTCTGCCCCGCCTGGTAGTCATGTCTGACACCATCGGCAACTCAGACCCAAGCGACGTGTGCGTTGCGGGGATCGACCTGAAGCCAGCGGCCGACGGATGGGCGTTTGGCGAAATCGTGACCAACCAGATCCAGGTCATCGCTTTGCAGCAAAAGTATGCGCTCCTTCGATCAGAGCCAGCCCCGCTTCTCGCCGAACTCGAAGAGATGGTAGCCGTGGAACAGGCTCTCGCAGATTTGGGGAGTGCACCTGACCCGCTACTGAATGCTCAGATCAAGGCCGACCGCGGCGGACCGGACTATTTTGGTGACTGATCTTTGATCAACCGGCGATGTCATCGCAGAGCGCTGACGACCTGCGGATCTGCAGCTCCGATCCGCTGTTCGAACTATTCGACTTCTTCTCTTTGTCCATCGAGGTGCTCGATGACATGGTCAAGAAGTATCGAGCCGGGACGATGCCGTAGGCCAGCGTTCCCCTAGAAGTCGGCGGTCAAGTCGCCCCAGCCAGGCGAACACCAGAGGAGATCAGCTCGCTCGGTGAATGTCCACACTCGATCAACGGCCCGGCTGGCGATCCAGCCGTCGCGCAGGAGCAATACGAGATCCGTTCCGCCTGGCATCGAGAGCGGCTCCGGGGGCGGGAACCCGTGACCCATGGGAGCGTGGCCCGACCACTGGTACATATCGACATACACGGCGAGCACGGAAAGCTCTCGGTCAGAAATTCTGAGCTTCACGGCATTGGCATCGACAATGGCCTGAGCCTCCTCCAGAAACGCCAGCATCGTCGTCTGCTCGACGACCGCCGGGACGAGGGCGATCCATCCTTCCTTACGCTTGACGCTGCGCCCGTCCGGGATCCCGAGCGACCGAAGCGCCCGGATTGTGTCGAGGTAGTCAGGCCTGTCGTAGTCCGCCGAGAGCGGAAACCGCTCAATGCCGAGTTCCTCCAGCTTTGCGAGCAGAATAGGGGCGGACTCCATGATGCGATCCACCCGGCGGCCGTATCCGTCAAGAGCCAGTGACCAATGGCGCCGCAGCGAAGGCACCGCAGTCGCCGCTTTCTCAAGAGCGCTCTCTAGCTCGCGCCGCTGCGATGACGTCCACCGGGTCACCTCTAGCGCAACTACACGGCCGTCGGCCAACTCGATGTCGTAGTCGTGAGCGAGGTTCCCGGATCCATCGTCGTTCAGCGTGCTTCGAACGCCGCCGAGCCAACCGCGGACAATGTTGGCGACTAGCGTTTCTGCGGGATCGAGACGATCTGACACACCGGACACAATACGACGACACCGGAGACAGCCCTATCTCCTATCCCCTCGGCCCACCTGGGCGAGGACGACGGGTGGGAGATCATGATCAGTCCGGGCGAACGCGGCCGATTCTCGCTCTCGGGGAGATGAACGATACGGGCGAGCGGCCGAAACGACCATAGGTGCTACCATATGGTCATGGCTCGACGTGAAGTGCTCGTGCAGCTCGACGACGATCTCGTGGAACAGCTCGATGCGGTCGCGGCTCGGCTTGGCACGAACCGATCAGACCTGTTGCGCCGCGGTGCACGGGCGGTGATCGACGCCGAAGACCTCGCCGAGGCCGACCGCGAACTCCGAGATGCCTATCGCCGCCAACCGGCCGATCCCGTTCTGGTCGAGTCGGCTCGCCGCCTTGCCGCCGAGACCGCCCCGGCGTGGTAGCCCGCAACGACATCTTCTGGGCCGACCTCGGTGCACCGGCGGGGCGACGCCTGGTGTGCGTCCTCACCCGAGACGCCGCGATTGACGTGCTCACGGCGGTCACGTGCGCGCCGATCACCCGCACGATCCGCGGCATCCGTTCCGAGGTCGAACTCGGTGTCGAGCAGGGCCTTCCCGAGGCGTGCGTCATCAGCTGCGACAACATCATCACCGTTCCCCTCGCCGACCTCGACGACGAACCTGTCGGTCACCTCGACGATGCTGCGAGGGTGGCGCTCGACCAGGCCCTTCGGTACGCCCTCGACATCGTCTACTGAGGCCATACCGCTCACCGGCGTGGGCCGGATTGCCCAGTGCCGACCGGTGACCGGTTGAACCATCATGGAGTAGTCCCATGATGTCTCGTGTGCTTCCCTCGACCGACTCCGGTGTCGGCTCCCAGGCCGGAAGCGCCACGTCCGGGCGGCTGACGTATCAGCCCGCCCTCGACGGCTTGCGCGCGGTGGCCCTGCTCGGGGTTGTGGCCTACCACGCGGGGATCGTGCGGTTCCGGGGCGGCTTCCTCGGCGTGTCGGCCTTCTTCACGCTGTCCGGATTCCTCATCACGTCGTTGCTGCTCGCCGAGCGGGGCGAGACCGGCCGTGTCGCCCTCGGCTCGTTCTGGGCCCGCCGGGTCCGCCGGCTGCTGCCCGCCGCCCTGATGACCGTCGCCGGCACGATCGCGCTCGCCGCGATGATCGCCGACGACTCGCAACTCGCCCGGCTCCGAGTCGATGCCCTGTCGTCGCTGTTCCACTTCTCCAACTGGCGCTTTATCACCAGCGGCGACAGCTACGGCGCCCTGTTCGACAGTCCGTCGTTCTTCCGCCATTTCTGGTCGCTGGCGGTGGAGGAGCAGTACTACGTGGTGTTCCCGATCGTGGTGGCCGGAGGGCTGCGCCTGTGGCGCGGACCGGGGCGGGCCTTCACCACGATGCTGGGGCTGTTGGCCGCGGCCGGGGTGATCTGGCCGCTGGTCCTGCTCGCCAACGGAGCGACGACCGATCGCCTCTATTTCGGCACCGACACCCGCGTCGTCGAACTGGTGCTCGGCGCCCTGTTGGCGTTGTGGTGGACAAGGCGGGGCCGCGAGGTGCCCGACCGCCCGGTGCCGTTGACGATCGCCGCAGTCGGCGCGGTCGGCGTGCTCGCGGTCATGTGGGGCACGGCCAATCCCGCCGACCTCTACCTCTACCGGGGCGGGCTGGCTCTGCACGGCCTGCTCACCATCGTGGTGATCGTGGCTGCGGTCGCGCCACGGGGTCCGCTGCGGGTGGTGCTGTCGTGGGAGCCGCTGCGCCGACTCGGCGTGATCTCCTACGGCGCCTACCTCTTCCACTGGCCGATCCTGCTCCTGCTCCAACAGAAGACGTCGCTCGGACCCGAACAACGGTTCGCGATCGGCCTCGTGATCGCGATCGTGCTCGCCTCCCTTTCCCATCGGTTCGTGGAGATGCCGATCCGCCGCGGCGCAGGGGCCGCGGTCGGCCGACTCATCTGGATCGCGGTTCCCGCCTCGCTCACCGTCGCCGCCATGATCGTCGCCGTCACCGTCTGGCGGACCCCGACCGAGGCGCCGATCGACTTCGCCGCCGCGGAGGCCGACCTCGTCGCTCTCGTGGCCGACGCCTCCCGGCCGCCGACGCCGACGTCGACGTCGACATCGGCATCGACGGTCGCCACGCCAGCCGAGACCCTCGTCGCAGGGGCGGTCGAGAC
>JAJRXC010000018.1 GCA_024276495.1 Actinomycetes bacterium | reverse complement strand
GTCCCGGCAGCATCCTCTTGTCGAGCTTCGTCCGCATGATCACAGTCCCTTCCTGGCGGCGATGAAGGGAACATAGGACCGGCCCGTTTCGGCGCTGTTCGCTCGGTGTTACCGCTTGCCCACGGCTTCGTTACCGCCGCGGGTCGATCTCCTGACGTGAATCTGTCGTCGCCTCCCGGGCCCGTCGCCGAGCCGCGGACCCACGGATCAGACCGAGGGTTCGAGGAGGTAGCCCCGAGAGCGCACGGTTCGGATCGACAGACCCACCTCCGCCAGGCGACGGCGCAGCCGCAACACGTGCACGTCGAGGGCGTTGCGGTTGGCGTGTCCGCCCGGCCAGCCCGCCTCGGAGAGCCGGTCTCGCCCGACGACCGTACCGAACGACGCGATCAGCTTCTCGGCGAGCCGGGCCTCGACCGGCGGGACCGCGGTGTGGGCACCGTTGAACCGCACGACACCGTGCTCGTCGATCTTCGGGCGACGTCGACCGGCTGCCGCGGCCCGCCGCGACAGCCCCTCGACCCGGGCGCGGAGGTCCTGCCTCGGGGCCGGGAGCCGAACCCAGTCCTCGAACTCGTCGTCGACGACCGGCGGGGGCGCGGCCTCGTCGACCAACAGCAGGCGCGGCACCCGGTCCTCGCGGAGCCGCAGAAGCCGTTCGGCCTCGGCCGGCCAGCGGATGAGGGCGATGTTCATCGTGTCGACGCTGACAGGCGACGGTTTCACCACTGTTTCGTGCACATGAACCCGTCGGCCGACCCGGCGACCGCTGAATACGCCGCCGCCCGGACCGGAGAGGTATCTTTGCGGCGCCATGAAATCGCGTCTGTTGCCCCACCACCTCGTCATCGGTCTCGGCGTCGGAATCGCCCTGTTCACCGTCGCGTCCGGCATCGCTCCCACCCTCACCGGTTTCGAGGACGACAGCGAAGTGCAGCGTGAGGTGTTCGGGGGCGTCCCGACCGGCCTCAAGCTCACCTTCTACGCCGTCATCCCGATGCTGCTCGTGTACGGCGCGGTCATGTTCGCCAACCGGGTGAAGAACTGGGAACGGGGCCGGCCCGACAATCGCCGGACCACCCTCAAGAACGCGCCGCGACGGGCCAAGAGCTTCCGGTCCGGAGTCTACATGCAGACCCTGCTGCGTGAACCCGGCGCCGGGATCATGCACTCCATGATCTACTTCGGGTTCCTGATCCTGCTCGGGGTCACCACCACGCTCGAGGTCAACCATCAACTGCCCGATGGGGCGAAGTTCCTCCACGGCACCGTCTACCAGGCCTACGCGGCCGTCGGCGACGGGGCCGGCCTGATGTTCATGGTCGGCATCGTGTGGGCGATCGTGCGCCGTTACGGCCCGTGGAACTGGCGCCCCTACCGCATCCGCATCAAGAGCAAGCCCGAACACATGGTGATCCTCGGCGTGTTCTTCGCGATCGGCCTCACCGGCTTCGGCGCCGAGATGTTCCGCATCGCCAAGGACGGCAGCCCCGACTTCGAGAGCTGGAGCTTCATCGGGTATCCGCTGGCCACCACCGTCGACGAATGGAGCAACCTCGCCGGCTGGCACCAGGCCTGGTGGATCGCCCACGTGATCAGCTTCATGGCGTTCCTGGTCATCTTGCCGACGACGATGTTGCGCCACATGTTCACGTCGCCGCTCAACATGTACCTGTCCGACAAGGACCGTCCGAAAGGGGCGATGAAGCCGATGCCCGATCTCGTCTCCGGCGAGACCGAGCTGGAGACGTTCGGCGCGTCGGTCATCGAGGACTTCACCTGGAAGCAGCTCCTCGACACCGATGCCTGCACGATGTGTGGCCGCTGCACGTCGGTGTGCCCGGCCCACGCGACCGGCAAGCCGCTCGATCCCCGCGAGATCGTGCTCAAGACCGGGGAGATCATGGCCCGCACCGGCGACCCGGCCGTGTCCCCCCCGATCGGGGTCGACGACGAGATCACCGTCCCGGCCAACTGGATGTTCGACCGCATCACCCAAGCCGAGCTGTGGGCCTGCACCACGTGTCGGGCCTGCGACGAGATCTGCCCGGTCAACATCGAGATCCTCGACAAGATCCTCGACATGCGCCGCTACCTCACCCTGATGGAATCCGACTTCCCGTCCGAGCTCGGCCAGGCGTTCCGTTCGATGGAGAACTCGTCGAATCCGTGGGGAATGAGCCAGAGCGAACGAGCCGATTGGACCAACGGGATCGACGGCATCCGCATCATCGACGGCACCGATCCGATGGAGGCCGAGTACCTCTACTGGGTGGGCTGTGCCGGCGCGTTCGACGACAAGAACAAGAAGGTCACCCAGGCGATGGCGAAGCTCATGCAGCGCGCCGGCGTCGACTTCGCCATCCTCGGCCCGGCCGAGAGCTGCACGGGCGACTCTGCCCGCCGTTCCGGCAACGAGTACCTCTTCCAGATGCTCGCCTCGCAGACGATCGAGACCCTCAACGCGATGGGCGTGAAGAAGATCGTCACCCAGTGCCCCCACTGCTTCAACACGCTCGCCAACGAGTATCCCCAGCTGGGCGGCCACTACGAGGTCGTGCACCACTCCCAGTTCCTCGAGTGGTTGGTCGAGCAGGGCCATCTCGACCTCGCCGGGGCCGAGCTCGAGGAGCGGGTCGTCTACCACGACAGCTGCTATCTCGGCCGCCACAACGACGTCTACATGGCGCCCCGCAAGGTGCTCGGCCGGCTCGGTGGCATCGAGATCGTCGAGGCCGAACGCAACGGCACCAAGGGCATGTGTTGTGGGGCCGGCGGCGCCCGCATGTGGATGGAGGAGAACGTCGGCGAGAAGGTCAACGACGTCCGGGCCCGGGAGCTGATCGCCACGGGCGCCGATCGCGTCGCCACGGCCTGCCCGTTTTGCTACGTGATGATGGACGACGGGGTGAAGGCCGCCGGCAAGGAGGAGGACGAGGTCCGCGTCGCCGACATCGCCATACACGTGCTCGAAGCCGTCGAGGCCGGCGAGGCCCGGCGTCACGACGAGGAGCGGGCGCAACAGATCGAGTTGGCCCGCGCCAGCGCCGGCATCGTCGGGGACGAACGACGGAGATGAGAGAGATCGCGTCGCGGCCGTGAGCGAAGGGCCGACGATCCTCGTCATCGACAACTACGACTCGTTCGTCTACATCCTCGTGCAGTATCTCGGGGAGCTGGGCGCGGCGCCGGTCGTGCACCGCCACGACGAGATCGACATCGCCGGGATCGGGGCACTCGCCCCCGACGGGATCCTCATCTCACCCGGACCGGGGACACCCGATGATTCGGGCGTGTCGATGGCCGTGCTCGCGCAGCTCGGGGCCACGGTGCCGATCTTCGGGGTGTGTCTCGGCATGCAGTGCCTCGGGCAGGCCTTCGGGGCGTCGGTGGTGCGGGCCCCGGCCGTCATGCACGGCAAGACGTCGTTTGTCCGTCACCGTGACATCGGTGTGTTCGCCGGTCTGCCGAACCCGCTCGAGGCGACCCGGTATCACTCGCTGATCGTCGAACGGGCCTCGGTTCCCGATGGGCTGGAGATCACCGCCGAGACCGACGACGGGCTCGTCATGGGCCTTCGTCACCGCGAGCTCGACATCGAAGGTGTGCAGTTCCATCCCGAGTCGGTTCTCACCAACGCCGGCCACGACCTGCTGAAGAACTTCCTCGACCGCTGCGACACACGCACCTCCGCCTGACCGGGCGGGTCACGGGGCGGCGGTCGTCGTGGTCGTCGTCGTGGTCGTGGTGGTGGTCGTCGTGGTCGTGGGTTCGGGACCCGCTTCGCCGACCGTGATGACCACCTCGGAACCCAGCGGCACCTCTTCGAAGTTCGGTGGCGTCTGGTCGATCACGAGGCCGACCTGCGGATCGCCGAACGGCACCGTCTGGAACTGGGTGACGGGTTCGAGGCCGACGTTGCGCAACGTGGCGAGCGCGGTGTCGGCGAAGAGCCCGACGACCGTCGGGACGACGACTTGGGGGATGCCGGTCGAGATGACGATCCGGATCGGTGCCCCCGCGGAGAGCAGGCTGTTGGCAGCCGGTTCGGTGCGGATCACCAGCCCCTCCTCGATCTCCTCGGACGGCTCCTCGATCGGTTCGCCATCGACCCGGAAACCGGCGGATGACAAGAGGTTGAACGCCTCGGTGAGCGTGCGCCCCTCCAGGTCGGGGACCAGCACCTGCTCGGGGCCGGTCGACACCGTGATGGTGACAGACTCGCCGGGCGCCAACTCGGTGCCGGGAGCCGGACTCTGGGCGATCACCAAGCCGAGCTCGGCGATGTCGGCCTGGGACTCGACGTCCCATTCGTAGCCCGCCTCGGCCAGCGCCGCGATGGCCTCCTCCTGGCTGAGGGCCAGCACCGTCGGCACGGTGAGCGCCTCCCCGGTGCTGACGAAGAGCTCGACCTCGGCGCCGGGATCGAGACGTTGGCCCGACGGCGGTGTCTGGTCGAACACCTCGTTGACCGCGACGTTGGCGTTCTGGCGAAGCGTCCGGACCGGGACGAGACCGAGCGCCCGCAACTCGGCCTCGGCTTCGTCGACCTGCATCCCGATGAGGCGGGGGACGTCGATCTTGTCGATCGTCAGCTCCGCGGGGGCGTCGTCGTCGCTGCCGAAGACGCCGAGCTGGCGACCGAAGGCGATCGTCAGGAACCCGAGGATGAAGATCAACACGCCGAGCCCGACGAGCAGGGCGACGGTGCGTTTCCAGTCGTCGCGGCGGGGTGGCTCGTCGTCGTAGTAGTAGCCGCCGGCGTAGTGGGCGGCGAGGGCGTTGGGATCGAGAACCGGGCCCACCGGGGCGACCGGGGCCGGTGCGGTGGCGGGAACCACCGCGGGGACCGCCGCCGCGGGGGTGGCCGGCTGCACGGTGGTCGGATCGACGAGCTCTGCGGACGACGGTTTGGCCTCCACCGAACCCTTGGCGGCCGCCGCCGCCCCCGCGGCGGCGCCGGGAACCTGATGGGCGCCGGCGAGATACCGGCCGAGATCCGACCGGAGGTCCTCGGCGGTCGGATAGCGGTTGGCCGGGTTCTTGGCCAGGAGCTTCATCGTGATCGCGTTGAGCGACCGGGCGACGTTGAGGCCACGATCACTCAACGACTCGGGACGTTCCTGGACGTGCTTGTACGCGACCGCGACCGGCGTGTCGGCCTGGAACGGTGGCACGCCGGTCAGCATCTCGTAGAGCACGACGCCCAACGAGTAGAGGTCGCTGCGCCCGTCGACCTGCTTGCCCTGGGCCTGTTCGGGCGAGAAGTAGGTGGCGGTCCCCATGACGGAGCCGTGTTGGGTGAGCCCGGCGTCGGTGCCGCCGGCGAGAGCCGTGGCGATCCCGAAGTCGGCGACCTTCACGTCGCCCCCGTCGGAGATGAGGATGTTGCCCGGCTTGATGTCGCGGTGAACCAACCCGGCCTGATGCGCCGTGGAGAGCGCGGCGGCCACGTCGGAGGCGATCTCGGCTGCCCGGTCCGGCTGCAGCGGGCCGGTCGAGCGAAGCACATCCGACATGCTGCGTCCGGAGACATGCTCCATCACGATGTAGTAGGTGCCCCGCTCCTGGCCCCAGTCGTAGATGCCGACGATGTTGGCGTGATTGAGGTTCGCGGCGGCCTGGGCCTCACGACGGAACCGTTCGACGAAGTTCGGATCGTTCGCGAACTCGGGGAACAGCACCTTGAGCGCGACCTCGCGATCGAGCAGCTCGTCTCGGGCGAGATAGACGTCGGCCATCCCGCCACGGGCGATGTGGCGCAGCAGTTCGTAGCGTCCGTTGAAGACGGTCGGGCCCTGATCGGACATGGCCGCAGATTCTAACGGTGTGTCGGCGGCGGACCGTCGCAGGGTGGCGAGAAGCCTGTCAGGGCAGGTCAGCCGGGCTCGGCCGGCGCGTCGATCCCGAACGCGGCGCGAATCACCGCTTGGGCGATGGGCGCCGCGACCGAGCCGCCGGTCTGCTCGCTCGCGCCGGGCTGCGCCTCGACGATCACGGCGACCGCGATCTCGGGAGGACCGTCGGGGGGCCCGGCGAATCCCACGACCCACGCGTGCGAGTTGGGGGGGTCGGAGCCGAGCTGAGCGGTTCCGGTCTTGCCGCCGACGACGAGACCGTCAACCTGCATTCGCCGGGCGGTGCCGTTCTCCGCGACATTGATCATCGCCTCACGGAGCACATCGGCCGACGTCGGCGAGATCGCGACCCTCCAGAGGCTCGGACCGAACTCCTCATAGCTGCTGCCGTCCGCGGCGCGAACCTCCGACACGACATGCGGGGCCATGATCAGCCCCTCGTTGGCGATGGCCGCGGCGACGAGCGCCATCTGCAGCGGTGTCGCCTTCACATCGTTTTGCCCGATCGACGCCTGGGCGAGGATCGCCGAGTTCTCGTGGATCGGGGTGCCGCCGTTGGGCAGGATCGACGGTGCCTCGGGATCGGCGTCGTGATCTCCCCGGTAGACGTCGAGGTCGGCGAGATAGGCGCCGTAGTCGGTCGGGAAGCGAGAGGCGACGGCGTTGGGGATGTCGAGCGGGGGGGTCGAGTTGAAACCGAAGTTCTCGGCGGTCCGGACCATCGCGTCGGGGCCGACCCATTCCGCCCCGATCTCGGCGAACGCCGTGTTGCACGACACCCGCAGCACCTCTCGAAGATCCCCCCCGCAGGTGCTGTTGCCGAAGTTGCGGATCGGCGATCCCGACGGCAGCGGTTCGTAGACGTCGGTGGTCGGGAACACGGGGCTCTCGGGACCGATGGAGGTGGTGTCGAGCGCGGCCGCCGCGGTCACCAGCTTGAACGTCGAACCCGGGAAGAACACCTCACGAAAGGACTTGGCCAACAACGGATCGTCGGGGTCGTCGAGGAGGCTCCGGTAGGCCTCGTTGACCGCCGCACCGTCGAGCCCCGACAACCGGTTCGGATCGAAGCTCGGATACGTCCACATCGCGAGGACCTCGCCGGTTCGCGGATCGAGCGCGACGACCGACCCGTTGCGTTCTCCCAGGGCGGCCACCGCAGCCTGCTGGATGTCGTCGCGCAACGTCATGACGATCGTGCCGGTCGTGTCCCGGTCGCGAAACAGATCCTTCACCGACTCGAACTGTTGCTCGAAAGCGGCGCCGGCGAGACGGTCGTTGAACTCCCGTTCGAGACCGAACGCGCCCTGGTTGAACGACTGGAATCCGACCACGTGGGCGTAGCGGTCACCGGTGGGATACACCCGGCGGAAGTCGACCTGCCCGTCGTCGACCGGCACGGAGGAGGCCACGACCACACCGTCGGCGGTGAGGATGTCACCCCGCTCCTGGCCGAACTCGCGTAGGAGCGGCCGGATGTTGGCGGCATTCGTGCGGTAGGCCTCGGCCTGCACGAACTGCACCCGGTTGAGCTGGGCGAACAACACCGTGTACAACACGATGAACGCGATGCCGAGGGAGCGGATCCGCCGGTTCATCGCGGGGCTTCCGCGTCGCCGGTCGTTCGTTGCTCGTGCGACATCCGCATCAACAGGGCGAGGACGACATAGTTCGAGACCAGGGCCGAACCGCCATAGCTCACGAACGGCAAGGTGATGCCGGTCAGGGGAATGAGCCGCACGACACCGGCCATGATGATGAACGCCTGGATCCCGAGCAGCGTCGTGAGCCCGACGGCCAGGAGCTTCTCGAATGGTCGCGTCGCTCGCAGCGCGATGCGAAGGCCCGAGCCGATGAGGATCAGGAACGCCATCAGGATCGCGGTGGTGCCGGCGAGGCCGAGCTCCTCCCCGATCGCCGCGAAGATGAAGTCGGTCTCCGCGAACGGGACCCGGTCGGGGTCTCCTCGTCCGAGACCGGTGCCGGCGAGGCCACCCTCTGCCATCGAGAACGTCGCCTGGATGATCTGGAAGCCGCTGTCCCGGGGGTCGGCCCACGGGTCGAGCCAGCTGTCGATGCGCCGCTCGACGTGGGCGAAGAGCCGGAACGCGACGAAGCCCCCGGCGGCGAACAGGGCGGCGCCGAGCCCGAGGAACATCGTTCGCGCCGTCGCCACCCACATCAAGACGACGAACATCGCGAAGACGAGCATCGACGATCCGAGGTCGCGTTCGAGGACCATGACGCCCACCGATGCCCCCCACGCCGCGGCGATGGGGACGAGATCACGAAGCTCGAGCCGGTTCTTGATCAGCTCCCCCGCATCGACCAGGTACGCGGCGAAGAAGAGCGCGAGGGCGATCTTCGCGAACTCACCGGGTTGGAAGTTGACCGGCCCGATGCTCACCCAGATCCGGGCGCCGTTGATCTCGACGCCGACGGGCAGGAGCGGGAGCGCGAGCAGACCGATGCCGCCGAGACCGAGCAGATACTGGTACTGGGCCAGGGACCGGACCCGGGGGACCAGCAAGAGGGTGGAGACGAACCCGCCGATGCCGACCGCCGTCCACACCGACTGGAGCCCGGCGAGGTCGCTGCCGCCGGCGACGTCGCCGCCGAGCCGGGCGATCATCACGTAGCCGATGCCGTTCAACAACAGCGCCATCGGCAACAGGACCGGATCGGCCGCGGGAGCGAGACGGCGCACGGCGACGTGCACGAAGAAGAACAAACCCAACATCCAGGCGAGAAACGGGCCGAGGTTGCCCGGAACCGAGGCCGACGTGCCGAGGCTGGCCAGCCCGTAGGCGGCCATCACGATGATGGCGATGAGCACGATCAGGCCGAGCTCGACCCGGCGGGGGCGACGCGCGGCGATCTCGGGGCGGACCCCTCCACGCCGCGCGCCGACGGCGGTCACCGGTCGGTGACGGCTCGCTGGGTGATGGCGTCGGCGTAGCCGCGCGCATCGTCGAGATCGTCGAACTCGACCCCGTCCTTGACCTCCTCGAGGTCGGCGGGATCGAGCTCGGCCACCGTCAGCACGACCGGTTCCTCGACTGTCGGATCGAACCACAAGACGCCGTCGGGCCGGCCGCGGAAGATGACGACGTCCTCTCCGTCGATCCCGACGAAGTAGGACGACCGGGCGTAGGCGACGAGCACCGAGAGCAGCACCGCGAGCACGACCATCACCGCGGCGACGAACACGCCGAGCCGCCACGTGACGAACGGCGGTTTCGCCGGCGCACGGTCGACGACGATCTCGTCGGGATGCGGATCGGACGGCCCGGTCCGGTCCGGTGGATCGATCTGCAGCACCCGGTCGGGCACGGCCTTGTGCACCGAGATGACCCGGTCGTCGGCGAGCGGGTCGGTGCCGGTCTCGACCGCCACCACGTCGACGATCACGACGGTGACGTTGTCGCGCCCGCCCGCGTCGCAGGCGGCCTCGACCAGTTCGTGCGCGGCCGCGTCCGGGTCGTCGACCCGGTGCAGGACCTCGAGGATCTCGGTCGGGGTCAACTCGTTGAAGAGACCGTCGCTGCAGAGCAGGTAGCGGTCGCCCTCGACCGGCGTGAGCTGCCACGTGTCGACCAGCACCTTGTCGTCGATGCCGAGCGCCCGCGTGACGATGTTTCGTTGTGGGTGGTTGACCGCTTCCTCGGCGGTCAGCCGCCCGTCACGCACGAGCGCTTCGACCAGTGTGTGATCCTCGGTGATCTGGGCCAGCTCATCGGCCGCGTCGCGGTAGAGCCGACTGTCGCCGACGTTGGCCACACCGAGGCGGGGCTCGCCGTCCACGATCATGCCGACCAGGGCGACCAGGGTTGTTCCCATGCCCCGCAGCTCCGGGTCGAGCTTGGAGCGATCAACGATCTCCCGATTCGCGCGCTGCACCGCGTCGATCAGGTCGTCGACCGATGCCACATCGACGGCCTTGGCCATCTCGTCGACCGCGATCGCCGAGGCGACTTCGCCTCCGTTGTGGCCGCCCATGCCATCGGCGACGACGAACACCGGCGCCGCGGTGAGCAGCTGATCCTGGTTGGCCTGACGGACTCGACCGGTGTCGGTGGCGGTGCCCCAGCGGAACTCGATCATGCCAACTCCATCACGATCTCGCCGATCGAGATCCGGCCACCGGCGCCGATCGGGGTCGGCGCCGAGATCGGCGCGCCGTCGACCGAGGTGCCGTTGGTGGAGCCGAGATCCTCGACGAACCACGTGCCCTCGTGGGGGTAGACGCGGGCATGGAGCTTCGACACGTGGGCGTCGTTGATGGCCACCCCGCATCCGGCGCCCCGCCCGATGGTGGTCTCCCCGTCGAGCGCGAAGGCGTGGCCGGCGAGCGAGGGCGGCGCGACGACGACGAGGCGGGCCGCCGCCGGGGACGACGAGGCGGGGTCGACCGGGGCCGGTCCGCCACCGCCGACCGCGGCCGGTGCGGGCACCGGGGCAGGGCGCGACACTCGCCGCGCCGCCATGGTCGGCGTCATCGCGGCACCGGCGGACGCACCCTCGTCCCGCAGCTCGACCCAGACCGCGCGCAGGACCCGGAAGAACACCAGATAGACGAGGGCCAACAGGCACACCCGGAGCACGATGAGGAGCTGGTCCGACACGGGGCCGAGACTAACGCCGAGTCCACGCACAGGAGTGCCGCGGGGAGACGTCGGTCGATCTCAGCCGGCCCGGAACTCGATGATCGTGGCACCGAGGTCGATCCGGTCACCGTCGGCGAGGCGATGGGCGGTGATCGGCGTGCCGTTGACGAGGGTTCCGTTGGTGGACCCGTTGTCGGTCAGGATGAACCCGTCGCCGTCGGGTCGGATCGACGCGTGCTCACGACTGATGTTGGGATCATCGAACGAGATCGTGCACTCGGGGAGTCGCCCCATGGTGACGACGAACTCGCCGAGCACGACCTGTTGCCCGGTGGGGAGATGCAGCACGCCCACACCGCCGTCGGCCTCCTTCATCCGGGCATCGACTTCGATCGTCCCGGCGCGCAACGACTCGTCGGTGTCGATGACGACCTGTACCGGGCCCATGAACGTCCAGCCCTCTTCGCGGGCATGATCACGGGTGGCGTCGCACAGCTCGCGAACGAGGGAGTCCTTGACCTCGGCGAACCGTTCCAGGTCGGCGGGGGCGAGCCGTACCGAGAAGTGGTTGGCGACCACCGGTTGTCCCTTCACGCCGACACTGCGGGAGTCGGCCATCTCGCGGGCGATGCGGTGGCCGATCTCGACCGGACGAACCCCGCCACGAAAGAAGCGTCCGACCGCGCCTTCCACGAAGCGTTCGAGACGGCGTTCCACCGATCGTAGGCCCACGGCGACGAGGCTAGCGGGGCCATGCCGGCGTCTCGGTCCGGATCGGGGACGAAGGGGTCCAAACCGGCCGCGTCGCGCTACCCTCGTGGGCACGGTCATCTCGGTGATCGGCCACGCGCGAGTGGCGGAATTGGCAGACGCGCAGGCTTCAGGTGCCTGTGCCCGAAAGGGTGTGGGGGTTCAAGTCCCCCCTCGCGCACAATCGTTTCCTCCTGCGCCGCTCAGCCGGCGGTCGCGAGGTACGTGCGGTGACGACCCGCCAGCCCCTTCAGCCTCACCCGGCGCCGACGATGAAGCTCCAGTCCTTCGGTGCCGGCGATCTCGTCATGGACGGCGTCGCTCACCAGCACCTCGTTGCCCCGGGCCGCGTCGGCGATTCGGGCCGCCATCACCACGTTCGTCCCGAACAGATCGTTGTTCTCGCTCACCACCTTGCCCGTGTGCACACCGATGCGGAGCTTGAGCGGGACGGGCACGTTGTCGGCATCTCGAAGCGCGGGTCCCAGCGCCACGGCCGCCGCCACCGCGCCGTTCGCTGTCCGGAAGGCGGCCATGAACCCGTCACCTTGCGTCTTGACGATCCGACCGCCGTTGTGGCGGACCGTGCGCGCCGCGATCTCGTCGTGGGCCCGCAGGACCCGGACCCACTCCTCATCTCCGAGCCGGCGATTCAGCGCGGTCGAGCCTTCGATGTCGGAGAACAGCAGCGAGACGCGGCCGTCGGCGTCGAGCAGCGAATCGATCGAGGAGCGGTGCCGGCCTATCGATCTCACCAGCGAGGTGATCGGCTGCAACAGCAACGGGACCAGGTCGCCGGCGGCATCGGCGACGAGGGCGCTCACGTCGGGGCTGCCCCGGCGGGACCGGATGACGCCGATGACCTCGCGGACGGCCCACGCGGTGATGACGAGGACCAGCGCGCCGACCGCGGCGACGAGAAGGGTGCCCTGCTCCATCGTCCGCGAGCCTAGGGCGGGTCACTCCCGCGGGTCGTCGCGCCACGACACGAGAGGGCCGACCCCGGCCGGGGTGGGCGTGTCTCGCCGCCGGCGCGATACTCGACGACATGGCGCTCGCGTTGATGCTCGTCGGCCTCTCCTCGTTGTTCGGCACGGTCGTCGCGCTCGTCAGGGTGCGCCACCCCGCCTGGATCTCCTTCATCGTGATGATGACCGGTTGGCTCGTCGGTGAGCTCGCGATCTTCCATCTCGTCGCCCAGGCCGTCGTGGCCGTCGTCCTGGTCGCTGCCGGTGCGCTCGATCAGCCCCGCGGCTGGGTCGGGCTCGTCGCGCTCGCCCTCTCGTGGATCGGCCTGATCCGGGCCCAGGTCGTCGCCGCCTCGGCCCGGGCCTCGATCGCCGACGAGCTCCGCCCGGTGATCGGCGACACCGCCGCGGCCGAGCTGGCGCGTCGACCCGTCCCCGTCTCGCGACTCCTTCGCCCCTTCCATCACGATCGGACCGGCCTCGAGATCATCCGCGACGTCGAGTACGGACCCGACACCCGCCACCGGCTCGACCTCTACCGACCCACCGACCGGCCCGCAGCCCCCCGACCGGTCATGATCTATGTCCACGGCGGCGCCTGGATCATCGGGAAGAAGGAGCAGCAGGGCCTGCCGATGATCCACGATCTCGCCCGGCAGGGGTGGCTCGTCGTGTCGGTTCGCTACGGGCTCGCTCCTCGTCACCGTTTTCCGACCGCCCGCGCCGACGTCGAACGCGCCGTCGAATGGATCCTCGATCAGGCGGACGAGCTCGGCGCCGACCGAGACTTCGTCGCGATCTCCGGAGGTTCGGCCGGCGGCCACCTCGCGGCGCTCGCGGCGCTCGGCTCGGCGGTCGGCGACCGCCTCGCCGCCTGCGTTCCGATCTATGGCGCCTTCGACTTCACCGACGAGGGGAACATCCGCGGCTACGCCTCGATGCGACGCTTCCTCGAGCGAGCGGTGATGCCGACGAAGCGGGCCGACGATTCCGCCGGTTGGCGGGCCGCGTCGCCGATCCATCTCGTCTCATCCTCGGCGCCGCCGTTTCTCGTCGTCCACGGCACCCACGACGTGTTGTTGTGGCGAGAGGAGACCTCGGCCTTCGTCGATGCCCTCCGCGCGGCCGGCGCCCCGCTCGTGACCCACGTCGAGGTCCCGGGGGGACAACACGCGTTCGACCTCTTCCATTCGATGCGCAGCGCCGCCATGGTCGACGGCATCATCGCCTGGCTCGACGCCGTACGGGCCCGCACACCCGAGCGGATCGATCGACCGGCCACCCCGACGTCGTGAAAGTAGCGACGATGCCTGGCGCGCGGTCCGAACTTGTGTCAGCCTGATGAAGGGCGCGAGGCGGTCACGAAAAACGGAAATGTCGCATGGGATGGATTGAACGCCGGCCACCGGACGTCACTGCACAGATCCTCGAATACGCGGAGAGCGGACGTCTCGTCGACGGTCCCCGGGTCGATCGCGACGAGCAGCGCCGCGCCATCGCACTCGTCGTCGTCGCCGCGGCGGTGCTCGGCGGCGGATTGAGCCTCGCGATCACCGGAGCCCTCGGCGAGGGCAGCCGCACCATCACCCTCGTCGCGATCATGTCGATCCTCGGTGCCTTGGCCATCCTCGTCCCCGGGATCCGGCTCCTTCGGACGACACCGGTCGGCCGACCGGTGAAGGTCCGGCCCGCCGCCGTGTTGCCTCCCGAGCTCGTACGGGTCGGCAACTGGATCCATCGCGACGGCGCGTGGCAGCGAGTCGAGCAGATCGGCCAGGACGGCGGCGGTCGCATCCATGCGCTGTTGAGCTCCGGAGAGGTCGCCGAGCTCCGCTCGCCGACCACCATCGCCGGCGACGACTTTCGCCCCAGTCACGATCCCGTCGCCTCTCTGCGCCGCTGAGCCGCCCCGTCCGGGGGCGCCGACCGCGGCGGCCCGCGGCGTCGCGGTACCGTCCCGGTCATGACCACGCCCGAGGCCCCGCAGGGGGCGATCGTCCACGACGGCGTCGACGGCTGGACCATCGACGGATCGTCCGACGATCCCGACATCCTCGCCGAGGCCACCGCGCTGCTCGACGCCGAGCTCCCCGACCCCCGCTTCGTCTCCACCGAGTATCTCCGATGGGCGTACCGCGAGAACCCGCTCGGACGGGCGTGGGAGCGCCATCAGCAGCTTCCGGCCGGGGACGACACCCGACTCGTGGCCCACTACGCGCTCATGCCCCGCCGCTTTCGTGGACCGGGGGGTGCCCGATCCGACGGCGCGTGGTCGTTGAACGCGGTCGTTCGTTCCGGCTACCAGCGAGCCCGTCACTTCACCCGCATCGGGCTCGAGATCTACGAGGAGGCCGCCACGCTGGGTCGTTCCTTCGTCGTCGGTGTCACCAACGAGAAGTCCACCGGCGCGGTCGTCAAGTACATGGGGTGGCGACTGGTCGGTCCGTTGCCGGTGCGAGTCGTGCCCCCGCTCGGCCGGGGCTGCCGCACGACCCATACCGAGGTCGACGCCGACTGGCTCGACTCGTCGGACTTCGCCGACCTGGCGGCCACCGTCGATCGGCACCCGGTGGCCGGCTGGTCGACCGACTATCGCGCCGATGTCCTGCGCTGGCGGCTGGCCTGTCCACAGACCACCTATTGGATCCACCGCAGCGACGACCTCGCCGTCGTCACAACTCGAAGCCGGCTCGGACCGGTGCCGGCCTGCGTGGTGCTGAAGATGTTCCCCCTGACCTCGGGGACCGCCACGATCGACGCGACGAAGGCGATCCGCTCGGCGACGCGCGCCCATCGCGCGGCCTTCGCCGTCTACGCCGGGTTCAACGGCGCCGTCACCGTGCGCGGCATCCGCCCGCCACGACGGCTCCAGCCGTCGCCGCTCAACCTGATCATCCGCCGGCTCGACCCGGCCCTGGACCAGGATTCGATCACCCTCGACACCTTCGAGTTCCTCGACATGGACGCCTACTGATCCCGGTCGGCGTCAGGTGTCGGCACCGAAGCGCTCGGCGAGGTGGTCGACGGGGTTGCGGCTGACGATGCTCGGGGCCTGTTGGACGAACTCCCGCCAACGGCGGGCCATCGAGAACCACAGCCGGGGACGGCGGCCGCTGCGGTGCAGCGGCAGATAGCCGATCTCCCAGATCATCACGACCCCCCAGAACCCCAGGTCGCTGTGCACGCCGTCGGGTTCGAGCGACGTGTGGATCCGCATTCCGCCGTGGAGCATGTGCACGATGCGGTCGCGGATCGCGTCGGCCAGCACCGCCTCGGGGATCGTGGTGAGCCCCGACGCTTCGTCGGGCAGGTGCGCCGAACGGCCGACGGAGCGGGAACGAAACGACACCCACCAGTAGGGCCGTTCGGTGTCGGAGGGGACATGGAACACGAACGGGCGCGGCGCGAGACGACGGGCGAGGAGCCGGGGCACCTCACGAACGAGACGACCGAAGTACTGGTCGAACGCCGCCCACTCGACCGTGACCCCCTCCTCTTTCGCCGTCCGGGCGGCGATCTTCGGCGCGGCCTTCTCCGTCAGCTCGGCGAGATGACGGTCGCGGTCGGCATACCAGTCGAAGTCGCTGCGTTCGAAACCGGTCGACGAGTCCCAGACGTCACCGGGGGCCATGGGGACGACCTCCGTACCGGGAATCCCACCCCGCTCAGCGACGCCGTCGACCAGCGCCGCCGGGGTCACGTGGTGGGCGTTGAGCGCCCGACTGTCGGGATGCAGGAATCCGACCATCGATCCGAAGGGAATCGCGTGGCGCGGACCGAGCTGCGCCATCACCTCGTGGAAGTCGTCGATGTAGGTCTGGGCGGTGACGAGCGACAGCTGGGCCGGATCGGCAGCGTCGTAGAGGACCGGATACGACTGGGCGAACGAGTGGCTCTTGAACGCGAGCTGTGGCGCGGGGAAGTCGCCGACGAGCTGGGCGAGGGCCCGCCCCCGGATCTTGCAGTCGTTCACGTCGACGATGACGGTGTCGTCCTCGGCGATCACGAACGCGGTGTCGTCGAACCCGTACTGATAGGACGCGACCCGGACCCCGTCGCCGAGGTCGAGGACCCGGCCGTGGACGAGCTCGGTCGGCGCGTCGAAACCGAGACCGGTGACCTCACCGGCCATCACGTCGACGCCGAATCGGGGTATCAGCACCTTGGCCGACCGGTCGATGCGCCGCATCGACGGATAGTGGAAGTGATCGAAGTGGTGATGGGTCAGATACAGCCAGTCCGGGCGCAACATCTCCTCGTCGGGTTCCTGACTCGGAGGGAAATGCCACCACGATCGCCAGTAGCACGAGCCGAAGAGCCACGGGTCGACCAGGATCGTTCCCGCCCGGGTCCGGACTCGGAGGCACGAATGGCCGATCACCGTCACACGCATGGTTCGGAACGTTAGGACACAAGTACCATCACCCAGTGCGCCGGGGAACGACATTTCAGCGAGTGATGGTGTTCGCGTTCGTGCTCGCCGTCGCGGTGCGCTGGATCGTCGCCCTTCGCGGCTACCGCGACATTCCCCTCGTCGAGCCCGGCACGATCAACGACAACCTCTACTACCACCTGTCGGCCAACCTCCTCGCCGACGGTCGGGGGTTCGTCAACCCGTTCAGCTTCCTCGAGGGCACGATCGAACCGACGGCCGCGCACCCGCCCGGGTTCACGGTCTATCTCTCCATCTGGTCGTTCCTCGGCCTCGACACGGTGACCTGGCACCGTCTGGCCGGCGGACTCGTCTCCGCGTCGGTCGTGTTCCCGATCGGACTTCTCCTGCGCCGGTACTTCACCGTGCGCACCGCGGGGATCGCGATGGTCGGCGCCGCCCTCTACCCGCCGCTCTGGTTGAACGACGCGCTCATCTTGTCGGAGTCGATGTACATCCCGCTGGCCGGATGGGCGTTGGTGTTCGCCCATCGCGCCCACGACGATCCGTCGGTTCGTCGGGTCGTCGAGCTGACGATCGTGCTGTCGCTCGGCGCGCTGACCCGCAGCGAGCCCTTCCTCATGTTCTTCTTGTTGTTGACGCCGCTGCTCATGACACACCCCGCGCTCTCGTGGCGCCGGCGGATCGCCCTCACCACGCTCGCCGCCGGGCTGGCGATGGTGATCCTCGCTCCCTGGGTGGCCCGCAACCTGGCGACCTTCGAGGAACCGACCTATCTCGCCGTCGGACCCGGCTACGTGCTCGAGTTGGGGAACTGTGACGAGACCTACTCCGGTGAGCTGCTGGGCTACTGGAGCGCCGCGTGCGACGACGGCAGCACCTGGCCGGACGGGGCCGACGAGTCGGGCATCGGCGCGGCCAAGTACGCGAAGGCCACGGACTACATCGGCGACCACCTCGACGAGGTTCCCAAGGTCATGGCCGCCCGGGTCGGCCGAATCCTCGGGCTCTACCGGCCGCTCCAGGGGATCGACTTCGACACGTTCTTCGAACGACGGATCCGGCGCCATGTCCAGGTGGGCCTCCTCGCCCACTACGCGGTCATGAGCGCGGCCGTGGTCGGCGCCTTCGTCTGGCGCCGGCACACGACGCTGCTGCCGCTGGCCGCGGTGGCCGCCACTTCACTCGCGACCGCGGCGATCACCTTCGGCATCACCCGCTACCGGGTCGGGGCCGACCTCGTCTTCCTCGTTCTCGCCGCCGTCGCCCTCGATCACCTGATCGACCGCTACGGTCCCCCGGTGGCCGCCGCAGCCACGCCCGACATCGGGGTCGACGAACTCGAGGAGGCCGGCGTATGAGCGACATCCTCACGCCGGACCGACACGGGCTCCGAGCCCGGATCCGCACCCAACCGCCGAGCACCTGGCTGATCATCGGGGTCGGCGTGGCCGGCTGGCTGCTGCGGATGTGGGCGGTGCTCGTCTACCGGCCGACCTGCGACACCGGCGCCGCCGATTGCTACACCCTGGCCGGCGACGCCTTCTACGGGCACTTCCAGGCCAACCTCCTCAACGAGGGCTTCGGCTTCATCAACCCGCTCGAGTACAACTTCAACGACGGTCTCGTCATCGATTCCGCCGGCGATCCGCCGCTCTACGCCACCTATCTCGCGGCGTTCTCCCGGCTGGGGTTCGACGGCATCACCGATCACCGCATCGCCTCGACGTTCGCCGGTCTCGCCTTGGTGGTCGGTCTCGGATTCTTCGTTCGCCGGTTGGCCGGCGACGTCGCCGGGGTCGTCGCCGCCGTGATCGCCGCGGTCCATCCCCTGATGTGGATCAACGACATCATGTTGCTGTCGGAGGGGCTCTATCAGCCCTTCATCGTGCTCGTGTTGTGGGCGTCCTACGCCTGGCTGAAGGATCCGACCCGGCGCAACGTCATCGCGCTCGGCGTCGCGATCGCGTTGACCGCGCTCGTGCGGGCCGAGGCCGTCACCCTCTTCGCGTTTCTCGTCGTGCCCCTCGTGTGGTGGACCCGGACCTTCGATCGTCGCGAGAAGGTGCGTCAGATCGTGCTCTGCGGGGTTGCCGGTCTCCTCGTGCTCTCCCCGTGGCTCGTGTACAACAACCTCCGGTTCGAACGCACGGTCACCCTCACCACCGGTCCGGGAACGGTGATGATGGCGGGCTCGTGCGACGAGGCCTGGAGCGGGGAATCGATGGGGTTCTGGGCGAACTGCTTCGGCGCGCGCGACCTCTGGGACGAGATGGAGGCCGAGCTTCCCGGGTCGACTCTCACCGGTGAGGACCGTGTCGCCTACGACGCGTCGGTGCGCGACGAGTTCAACCGCCGCAAGGCGATCGAGTACACGCTCGACAACCTCGACCGCTACCCACTGGTCGCCCTCGCCCGCATCGGTCGATCCCTCGAGTTCTTCCGGGTGGGACACACGTTGCGGATGAACTATCTGGTCGAGGGTCGGTGGGAGGAGCCGTCCACGATCGGGCTCGGCCTCTACTACGCCCTGCTCCCACTCACGATCGTCGGAGGTGTCGTGCTTCGCCGCCGACGTGTCCGGTTGACGCCCCTCCTCGCGATGTGGCCGATGATCATGTTCGCCTCGGCGACCACATTCGGACTCACCCGCTATCGCGTTCCCATCGACATCGCGATGATCGCCATGGCGGCGGTCGCGATCAGCTGGCTCCACGGCCAACTCCGGGCGGCCACGAAGGAACCGGCGTGAGTGCGATCGTCTTCACGCTCGATCTCGAGGACCATCGTCCGAACGACGACGCCGAGCTCCGTTTCCCCGCGATCACCGATGCGCTACTCGACGATCTCGAGGCGCGCGGTGTCATCGGCACCGTCTTCGTGGTCGGCGACGTCGTGAAGGATCAACCCGATCTGGTCGCGCGGGTCGCGGCCCGGGGCCACGAGCTCGGGTTGCACGGGGCCACCCACACCCCGCTCCCCGATGTGGCACCGGCGACGTTTCGCGAGGCGACTGCCGAAGCGATGGATCGTCTGGCCCAGACGGTCCAGAGCCCGGTGCAGGGATTCCGGGCGCCGATCTTCTCGCTGGTCCCCGGCTCGGCATGGGCGCCGGAGATCCTCGGCGAGCTGGGGTTCACCTACAGCTCCAGTGTCCTCCCGACCCGCAACCCGCTTTTCGGCTGGGCCGCCGCGCCGAATCGGCCCTTCCGTTGGCCGTGCGGGCTCGTCGAGATTCCGTCACCGGTGTTCGGGGTCGGCCCGCTCGCCGTGCCCCTCCTCGGCGGGGTGTATCTCCGGGTCGCGCCCGGCCCGCTCATCCGCTGGGCGGTGCGCACCGCACCCGACCACGCATGGCTCTATGCCCACCCCTACGACTTCGATCCCGGAGAGCCGCGCTGGCGTCTTCCCGAGGTCGGCCGGCTCGGCAGCCGGGTGATGTGGTGGAGACGATCCGGCATGGCCGACCGGGTCGGCACGATCGTCGCCGGCTCGGAACGTCGGATGATCGACGTGGTCGAGTCGGCGGAGCCGCTTCCCGTGTTCGATCCGGCGGTGGTCCCATGACATCGGCCACCCCGGAGTACGGGCAAGACGAGATGGCCCACCCGCTGCCGCGCACCTCGATCGTCGACCGCCTTCCCTGGCTCGTCGAGCAGTGCCGGGGTCGGCGGGTCATCCATGTCGGCTTCGCCGACGCCGGATTCCGGGCGGAGCAGGGCCGGGCCGGTCGGTGGTTGCACGGCCATCTCGACGAGGTCGCCGACGAGCTCGTCGGGCTCGACGCCGACGAACCGGGTGTGACCGCCGCCCGCGAGGCCGGCTACGACGTGCGCCTCGTCGACTGCACCGACCCCGCCGCGGTGGCCGCCCTGGATCTCGCGCCGGCCGACGTGGTGCTCGCCGGCGAGATCATCGAGCACCTGGGCGCGCCGGGTCCGTTCCTCGATGCGATGGCGACACTGTGCGCCCCCGACGGAACCCTGATCGTGACGACGCCGAACGCGTACGGACTCGTCAACGTCGTGGCCAGCATCACCCGCCGGGTCGAGGTGAACCACCCCGATCATGTCGTCATGTTCACCTGGCGAACCCTCACCCAGCTGATGGCCCGGACCGGTTGGGTCGTCCAGGACACGGTCACCTACGTCCCGACCGTTCGCGAGCGCGGCGACCGCAGCCGTCTCGAATCCTTCGCCGTGCGGGCCGTTCTCGGCCTCGAACGTCTCCTCGGTCGGCTCGGTCGTCCCTACAGCGCCGACGGGCTGATCGTCACCGCCCGCCGCGACTGATTCAGTCGGTCGTCCCGGCCGGTGCGGCCATGTCGAGCCGGGCCCGCAGCAGGGCGAGCTCCTCGGCCAGGTCCTGGGTTCGGGCCTCGACCCGTGAGAGCTCGTAGGTCAGATGCACGGTCGTGGCGAACAGCAGCGACACGGATGCCAGCAGGATCGTGTTCGACGGCGTCTCGATGCCCAGGAGGTCGGAGATCGACACGACGATGCTCGGCACGACGGCGATCGGCAACAAGGCGACCGCGACAACCGACCACAAGAGCGCGTACTTGCTCTTCAGGACTCCCTGACGGACGAGGGAGTAGATGAAGACGACGGTGGTGATGATGACGCCGGCGAAGACGAGGTGCGCGGTGGTGGACATGTTCCGAGGCTAGCCAACCAGTGGATCCCGATCGCCGCCGCGACGACGATCGCGACGTCGGCGGGAACCCGGAATCGGGGGATGCCGTAGAACACGGCGCCGACGATCGAGACGTGCACGATCATGGCGACCAGGGGCCAGCGGTAGATCCCGTCGCGGCGAAGGCGCCACCAGCCGATCAACGCGAAGGGGACGACGACGAAGAATCCGACGAGGGCGAGATACGACGCCCAGAGCTCACGGCCCTCGCCGGTGTTGAACTCGGCCATCTGAAGCGGTCGGTAGATCGACCAGAGGCGACCGAGTCGCGCCGCGACCACCTTCGGCACGTCGTCGAGGTTGTCGCCCACGAACGCGAGGGCCTCATCTCTCCAGATCCGTGAGACGACACTCGGGTCGGCGTCGACGAGCTCGGGGAGATCCTCCTCCAACTGGCGGGCGTATTCGAGTGACCAGAATCCGATCGCGTCGCCGCCATAGGTCTGGGGCGAGTTCGCGCCGATCAAGGTGAGCCCGTCGTTGGTCGACATCACCACGGGCTCATCGAACCGCACCAGGTTCGGGATCACCCAGGGGGCCAGCACGAGCCCGGCCATGGCGCCCGACACGGCCGCGCCCCGGAGACGGTCTCTCCATCGTGGATGACTGGTCCACATGAGCGGGACGACCACGAGCGGGAGCAACAGGAGCGACTCGGCCCGGGCGAGCGCGGCCAAACCGATCGCGACGCCGAGGCCCGCAGCCAGCCGGCCGGTGGGCGTCTTGTGGTGGCGAACCGCGGCCAGCAGCGCCCCACCGACCATCAAGGTGGCGAGCGACTCGGCCATCACCAGACCGTCGTTGATCCAAAACGCCGGATAGACGGCGGCGATCAGCGCGGCCGTGATCCCGACGGCGCGCCCCGCCAGCTCGCGGGCGAGCAGGCCGACGACGACGATGACCGCGGCGCCGACCAGGCTCATGACGAGGCGTTGTTCGAAGAGGTGCTCACCGCGGCCGCCGGGGAGAAGGGATGCGGGAGCGGCGACGAGCGCGGTCAGCGGCGGGTGGTCGGCGGCGTGGGCCGCGACGTCGGTCGGGTCGGCCAGGCCGAGCCGGACCGAGATGTGCTGCCAGGGGGTCACGAAGCCCTCACCCTTGGCGAGCGCGTCGGCCGCGAGCGAGTAGTAGAACTGGTCGCCGGGGAACACGTCGGTGGTGTCGAGGCCCTGATCGCGCTTGGCGACCACGATGTACACGATCCGAAGGACGAGACCACCGGCCGCGATCACCAGGAGCTGCATCCGAAACGCCGCCGCCGACCAGCGTCGTCGAACCCGGGTGACCATCGATTCGGTCGGGGTGACGTCGACGACCGGTCGACGGAGGACCCGCTGGAGGTTCAGCCCGGCTCGCTCCACGACGTAGTAGCTGATCACCGACACGAAGAAGGTCGGCACGCTCGCGAGGACGAGATAGGTCCAAAAGCCGGTCCCCGCGTAGTCCCAAAGCAACGGTCCCGCGTCGCGAACCGCCCCGAGCCGATCGGCCAGCGGCCGCCACGGGTGGACGATGAACACCATGTGCCACAGATAGATCGAGTAGGAGATCGTCCCGAGCCACTCCATCGGCCGACTTCGCACGAAACGACGCACCACCGACCGTCTCCGGTCGCCGAAGACCAGGGGAAAGAGCAAGGCGAAGCCGATCGCCCCGTAGACGACCTGGCGGGCCATCTCCCGAGGCCACGAGGCCCGATCGACGCCGAGGGCGAGACCCATCGACTGGGACACGACATGGAACAGCACCGCCGCCCCCAGCCACCACCATCCGGCCGGAGCGGCGACCCGCTCCAACCGCTCACGGACCCGGTCACCGGGTCGGAATCCGGCGCGGGCCACCGCCAGCGCCATGCCGATCGCGAAGTAGTCGAGGGTTCCCGGCAGCCACAGCACGGCCGAGCTCGTCCACCGATTGTCGAGGCCGAGCACCCAGACCCGGAAGAACACCGACAGCAGGTAGCAGCCCGCGGTGAACACGAGGAGGCCGTTGCGGCGCCCGGCGTGGTCACGCGAGCGCAGCCACGGACGCAGCACCCGCGCCATGAGCGGCAGCGCGGCGTAGAAGCTGACCTCGGTCGCCAGGCTCCACGCCTGCGGCATCGGACCGATCGAGTAGGTCGGCCAATGGATGTGTATCAGCAGAAACGTCGTGACCGCGCCGCCGACGTCGGCGAACGCTTCGCTGGTGAACACCACGATCAGGAGGAGGGCGACCCAGAACGCCGGGTAGATGCGCAGCGCTCGCCGCCAGAGATGCACCGTCAACGGGCGCAGCGGCCGATCTTCGAGCACGGCACGAGCGATCGGACCGAACAGCAAGAACCCGGACAGGGTGAAGAAGACCGGAACGCCGATGTCGAGGCGACCGAGATAGCGGCCCCAGGCCCCGTTGAACGTGGCCGTCGACTGGAACCCGACGTGATGGAAGACGATCGCGATCGCCGCGATCGCCCGCAGACCGTCGAGGCCGAGCACACGATCGGTGTCCCGTCCTGCGGTCGGGATTGCAGCGGCGCCCATCAGGCGACGATTCTAGGAGTCCCGAGATGGCGGACCTTCAGTCGCGACCGTTCCACGAGAGGACCCCGTGTGAATCGATCGCCGGGCCGGTCGCGATCAGCCGCCGAATCCGATCCGCCGGACCCGGCCGGGCGAAAAGGAATCCCTGGGCGACATCGCAACCGAGGCCTCGGAGCAACTCGAGCGTCGCGGTGTCCTCGACCCCTTCGGCCACGACCCGGTGTCCGAGGTTGTGGGCCAGGTCGATGATCGAACGGGCGATGATGTAGTCGTTCTCCCGGTCCAGCATCCCGGAGATGAACGAGCGGTCGATCTTGATCTCGTGGATCGGCAACCGCCGGAGGTGGGTCAACGACGAGAACCCGGTGCCGAAGTCGTCGATCGATATCCGCACCCCCTGGCCGTGGAACGCTTCGAGCACATCGAAGATCGCCCGATGGTCCTCCATGATCTCCCGTTCGGTGATCTCGAGGATCAGCCGGTCGGCGGCCACGCCGAGCTCGGCGAGGCGCGCCGCGACCGCGTCGGGCAGGTTGCGGTCGTACAGGTTGCGGACCGGGACGTTGACCGCGACGCTCACGCCGGGCCAGTCGGCGATGGCCGCGAGGGCCTGATCCAGCACCGCGTGGGTCAGATCGGCGATGAGCCCCGACACCTCACACAGCTCGATGAACCGGGCCGGGCCGAGAAGACCGAGCCGGTGATGCTGCCAACGGGCGAGCGCCTCGATCTCGTGGACCCGTCCGCTGCGGAGATCGACCTTCGGCTGGTACCAGACCCGTAGGCCGTCATCGAGGAGGTGGCGCAGCTCGCCCATGAGCGTGAGACGATCGAGCGAATGACGGTCGTCGTCTCGCACATAGAGCCGGTAGGGCACGCCGGAGCGTTTGGCGTCGTACATCGCGATGTCGGCCCGCTGGAGGAGGACGTGGGCATCGGCGCCGTGGGTCGGCGCGACCGCCCCGCCGATCGACGCGGTGATCTCGACTTCGATGCCGCCCAGCCGGACCGGCTGCTTGATCGCGTCGGCCACCCGTTGGGCGATCTCCAGGAGGTCGCCTTCCGACGCACCACCGATGACCACGGCGAACTCGTCGCCGCCCAGGCGGGCGACGGTGTCGACCTCGCGCATCATCTGCCCGAGTCGCTCCCCGACCGTGGTCAGCAGCTCGTCGCCGTAGCCGTGACCGAGCGTGTCGTTGATCTCCTTGAACTGATTCAGGTCGAGGAGCAGGAGGCCGACCGTCACGTCGTCGCGGGGGATCGCGGCGAGCGACTGGCTGAGCCGGTCGAACAGGAGGGTGCGGTTGGGAAGCCCGGTGAGCGGATCGTGGAACGCCTGATGACGAATCAGCTCGGTTGCGTTCTTGCGGTCGGTGACATCGGTGAACTGCACGCCGACGGCCCCGTCGGGAAGCGACACCATGTCGTAGTCGAAGCTCCGCAAACCGGAGGGGGTCGTGATCTCGACATCGTCGCGATCGCCGATCCGGCCGGAGGTCAAGAGATCGTCGAGGTCGGCCCGCAGGGTCTCGGGAAGCCACGGCGCGATCTCCCGAAGAACCCGACCACCGGCCTCCGAGGCCTCGATTCCCGCCAACTCCGCGAACGCCGGGTTCACCTGGAGCACCACCGGATGGTCGTCGACGGACTCCCGCCCGGCGACGACGAGGAGCGGTTCGGCCTGGTTGGCCACGACCGCGGCGAGCCGATCGACGGCCTCTCGGGCCGCGGCTTCTTCGGCGATGTCGAGAATGACCCCCCGGAAGTAGTGGCGATCCGCGACCACGACGCTGCGCACCACCTCCCGTACCCGCAGGGAGGAACCGTCCGCACATCGCAGTCGCGCCTCACGAACCTCCGATTCGCCCATCTCGTTCGGGTCCAGCCGGTAGCGCAGGAGATCATCGGGATGGACCCGTCGGCTCAACGGCAACGCCCGCCACTCAGTCACGGTGTAGCCGAGGAGCTCCTCGACCCGCCCCACCGCCCGGGTCAGCTCGAACCGCTCGACATCTGCCTCCCAGACGATCACGGGAAGCGAGTCGACGAGGTCCGCGACCCGCAGCACGCTGTCTCGGCCCTCCCCGAGGATCTTCAGGTTGTTGAAGTTGAGTGCCGCAGTCGATCCGAAGAGCACCACGATCACGTACGCCCCACCCGGAGGGTTCGCGCTGAGGCCGGCGATCGCCATCCCGCTGCACCCCACGAACCACAACACCCAGGTCGCGCGGGGCGACACCAGCCAGCCGATCGTCATCGCCGAGACCGACGGGATCAGCAGCGCCGTCCAGATCCCGGAATCGGCCGAGCTCACGTAGCTGATGAGGATCAGGTCGAACACCGCGAGGGCCACGGCCTGATAGCGCCGCGGCAAGACGATCAGGACCACCACCATCCCGGCGAGATAGAAGAGCCCGGCGATGATCACGCCGAAGCTCGGAACGGTGAGCACCAGGCCGGTCACGACCAGCGGGGCCGTCACCAGATGGGCAGCCCGGACCAGCTCGAGGGTGCGATCGCGGACCGCGGTGCGATCATGGGTCCACTGGTCGATGAGCGCGTCGACCTCCGTGGGCTCCTCCAGGGACGGCGCTCGCCGCGCGGCCACGGGCATGAGGCGGGTCAGCTCTGATCGGGACGCAGCAACCAGTCTCGACTCGGATCGGGCTCGCCGTCACCGTCGATGAACTGGCGAAACGCCTCATCTTGTGAATCGTCGCGGTCGAGCGCATCGGAGAGCTCCGCCGGAGAGGTCTGCTCGACCAGACGTGGGCCCAGGCTGCCGAAGAGCACGGATTCCTCACCGGTCCGCTCATCGATCGCCGCGTCGAGGTCCTCGAATCCCGGCTCGTCGGGTCGGGCACGGGAGAACAGACCCGAGCTCGACGGCTTCGCCGACGTCTCGTCCTCGTCGTCCCCGTGGACTTGTCCGACGTCGACGGCTTCATCGGCCTCGTCGATCTCGTCGATGTCGTCGATGTCGTCGATGTCGTCGATCACCGGCACCCCACCGAACGTCATCGCCGGGCCGGCGGGGATCTCGTCGATCGCGGCGTCGGGGACGTCGACGATCTGCTCGGCGGTCGGGACCGTCGACTCGGGGAACCCGGCCGCGTCGACATCGGTGGGCACGTCGACCGATTCCGCCGGCGGCGCGGCATCATCGCTCGTCGGCGCCGACGCATCGACCTCGAGGTTCTCGGCCAGCACGGCCTCCAGTTGAGGCGGCACGACGGCGGAGATCTCGACGCCGACACCGAGCGGAGCTTCCGTCGTCATGAACGACACCATCGACTCGGCGAGCTCTTGTACCCGACGACGCAGCGTCTCGTGATACGACTCCAGCGCACCCCGCTCCGTCTCGAGGGCCTCGCGGACCTCGGCCAGCGCCGCGACCTCCTCGGCGACCTTCACCCGCTCGGTCGCGATCAGGTTGGCCGCCTCGGTCTCGGCCGCGGCCCGAATCGAGTTCGCTTCCTCGGCTGCCTCGTCGATCACGATCTGGTAGCGATCGGCCTCCGCCAGCATCTTCTCCGCGAGCGCCTCGGCTTCGGCGGCGACCCGGGTCGCCTCGTCCCGACGGGCTTCGGCCTGCGCGCTGACCTCCTCGACGATCTCGTCGGCCTCGCGGCGGGCATCGGCGACCGCGAGGTCGACGGTGGCCGCGGCCATCTCGAGGAAGCGCGACGTCGCGGCTGCCGGATCCTCACCGCGCAGGGTCTCGAGCTCCGCCTTCAGACGGGCGACCTCGAGTTCCAGCTCCCGCTCCCGGGGGGTGGTCGGGGCGGTCGCGTCGTGGTGCTCAGTCATGGCATGGTCCTCTCGAAACCGTGCCGATCACGGTCTCGTTGCTCAATCGGCGCCGACGCGGCCGATGTGAGCCCGCGGCCGGGCACCCACGGCGGTGTCTATCCTCGGAGCTCGTGGCCGTGTCCGACGCCGAACCCATCTGGTACGTCGCCTACGGGTCGAACTGCCTCGCGTCCCGCTTCGAGGCCTACCTCACCGGCGGCCGCGCCGCCGGGGCGACCCGTCCCGAACGAGGGGCCCGCGATGCTCGCCTGCCGGCGGCCTCCGCAGCGCATTGGCTCCCCAACGGCGTGCGTTTCCTGGGTGACAGCCGGAAATGGGGAGGAGGAGGCGTCGCGTTCCTCGAACACCGCCGCCGGCGCCCCGCGCCCGGCCGGCGCTACCTCATCACCCGGGGCCAGTTCGACGACCTCGCCGCCCAGGAGAGCCGACGCGGGCCAACCGCGCTTCCCTACGACGAGCTCGTCCCGGGCGAGATCCGAGTCGTCGGCCCTCACTGGTACGACGCGCTCATCGCCTTCGAACCGGTCGACGGGATCCCCGCCGTCACCTTCACCTCGCCCACACCGCCCGACGACCGCGCGCCGACGGTCCCCTCGGCCGCCTATCTCGGTACGATTCTTCGCGGTCTGCTCGAGGTCCACACGATGCCCGCCACCGAGCTGGCCTCGCA
Source organism: Actinomycetes bacterium (assembly GCA_024276495.1). Taxonomy (GTDB): domain Bacteria; phylum Actinomycetota; class Acidimicrobiia; order Acidimicrobiales; family Aldehydirespiratoraceae; genus JAJRXC01. Next base: position 8,988 of record JAJRXC010000018.1, on the reverse strand, counting down.
GCTCCTGGCCAGTCCCGGTGTTGCCGCCGGCTGGACCCGATCGCAGATCCTCGCGCTCGTCGAGAAATAGGCCGTCCGGCTCATGCCCGGCCAGGAGCCACATCCCTACGTTGGTCATGTCGAGGCCCGGCGCCCGACGACGAGGCGAAAGCGATGGAGGGCATGAGGAAGTCCAGCGAACCACTCTCACGGCGACTCCGATACGCGGCCCTCGACCGGGGCCGCGACGGCAGCGAACGCGTCGACGACTACATCCTCGACGCCGACGGTGTCATCGACCTGCGCGAGTTCGACCGGGTCGACAGCGACGTGTCGATCGCCTCGCCCGCGGCCGCGCTCGCGACGATTCGAGGACAACTCGGTGACGCCGCCGAGGTCTCCGATCTCTACGACGAATCCGAACCCGAGCAACCTCGGTGGAGATTCCGAGGCCGAGGCCGCCGCACCACCACCGAACCGCCGCCGGCCGCGCGCGCCACGACCCCTCCCGGGCCCGACCCGGTGGACGAGACGACCGAGCCGGACCTCGACCTACGCGACGACGAACGTCCGACCGCGGACTGTCCCCGGTGTGGAGGGCGCGGACAGCGCGATCTCCACGATCGCTTCAGCCAGGTCGACTTCTTCAGCTGCGACGTGTGCACCCACATGTGGCAGCAGGATCACCGCTGACCTCAGCCTCCGAACACCGCCAGCCACTGTTCGCGGCTCTGCGGGCGAAACACGACGTTGCGTTCGCGGGTGATGCCCATCGTCGCCGATGACTCCAGGGAGTAGCGGTGCCCGGGGTACAGCACCGTTTCGTCGGGAATCCTCGCGAGGCGCTGGGTGAGCGACTCGTACATCTCGGCCGGATCGGCACCGGGAAGATCAGTGCGGCCACAGCCGTCGAGGAACAACGTGTCGCCGGCCACGAGGCGGCCGTCGACGAGAAAGCACTGACTTCCCGGGGTGTGGCCCGGCGTGTGGATCAGTTCGATGTCGACCGCTCCGACCGACACCGTGTCGCCGCTGGCATGGCGCACCAACGAGTCGTCGCCGAGACCGGTGACGGTGGACACGAACTCGGCTTCGTCGGCTTGGACGTGAACGGGGACCTCCACCCGTTCCAACACGTCGGCCACCCCTTCGAGCGTCATCCCCATCATGGAACCACCGACATGGTCGGGGTGGTAGTGGGTCGCCAGCACGCCGACACACCGCATGCCGTCGTGCGCCAACCGGTCGAGAATGCCGTTGACGTCGTAGGCCGGGTCGACCAGCACGGCCTCTCCGGTGTCACGATCACCGATGGCGTAGACGAAGTTGACCATCTGTTGGGCCATCTGGTCGTCGGTGGCGAAGTCTCGTCCCGAGAGGAGTTGGCGGAAGTAGAAGCGATCGCTCATCGCGTCAATCTAGATCGCGACCGGAAGAAGGCCGACAACCGCTGCCGGTAGGCGGCGTCGTAGTCGCGGTAGGCGGCACGCAACCGGGGTGCCGGCCATCCGGCCGGGCAGAGGCGGGGCGGCAGCAGCGGATCGGCGACGAGATGGCGCAGCACTTCCGCGGCGAGGACGAATCCGGCGGCCAGCGGCGCATCCGGGTCGTCGTCGAACGCCACGATCATCTCGTCGATCGCGGCGCCGAGCTCGTCGGCGGCCGAGGCCCAGGCATCGAGGTCGAAGATCTCGGCGGCAAGTCCGCGAGGATCGATGCCCTCCGCCGGGGCGCCGAAGAAACGGTCGGCCTGCCGAGCGAGGGTCGCCCGCTCGTTCGGGAGCCGAGCGGGGTCCAGATTGTCGGGCCGGAGCCAGACTCCGTCGCGACGTTCACGCAGTCCGAGCCGCCGAGCGGCCCGTCGCAGGGCGGCACGATCCCCCGACCCCCGCCGGCCGGTCCGCACGACGTGGATCTCCCAGTCGCCGTTCCATGGTCGGGTGATCGGGGCGAGGCCCGCCTCCTGTCGACGCTGGCGCTCGAGCAACGGGCCCCGGAGCTCGTAGGTGCCGTCGTCGTCACGGGCCAGTTCCCCTCGTTCCACCATCCGGCTCAGGGCGACGCGTGTTGTTCCCGCCGCGATGCCGAACTCGTGCGCGAACGCCACGAGCAGGTGCCCGGGAAGTCGGGGTGGAAGCGTCCCGAGGAGCGTGGAGGCGACGACACTTCGGGCCGAGAGCGGCCGCACCTCAGTCGTCGGGGCGGACCAGGGTGCGCCAGAACGCCCAGTAGCCGGGGTGGGTGATCGCGTCGGTGACGTAGCCGTCCTCTTCGAGCGCGCGCTGGAGGGCGGGGAGCCGAGACATCGGGATGCCGGAGTCGACATGGTGGGCGAGGTGCAGGCCGATCGACTGCGACAAGAAGACGTGGCTCGACAGGAATCCCTGGCGGATGTGGTGGCTCGACCTTCTGCGGTCCGGGGAACGGGTCATCCCGGCATGCTCGGCCAACGCCCGCAGGCGGTTGGCGACCCGCCAATACGTCATCCACGGGAGCAGCCAGAGCAGCAGGTAGAGCCAGGGATGTCCGAGGAGGGCGAAGACGGCGAAGACGAGCACCTGGCCTCCCAGGAAGCGCAGGGCCCGGATCCGCCGTCCCTTCACGAAGAGACCCACCAGCGCCGGTTTCATGTTCTTCCATCCGGAGATCCCGAAGGCGTCGCGAAGGAGCTTGCGCCGCATCGAGGCCCGGGAGATCGGGTAGCGGGCGTAGAGCGCGAAGTCGGGTTCCTTCTCCCCGAACTCCTCGCGATGGTGTTGGGCGTGGGCCAGGCGGTAGGAGTTGTCGCCGGTACCGAAGGCGAGCCAGCCGATGAACTTCTCACCGATCAGATCGTTGATGGTGCGGTTGGAGAACAACAGTCGATGCGAACCCTCGTGGAAGAGGGTGAGGGCCCGCTGGAAGAAGCCGCCCATCAAGAAGAACGCGGCGACCCACATGAGCGGATGGTCGAGCACGACCGCGGCCCCGATGACCACGAACGGGTAGGCCACCACGATCGCGACCAGTCCCGCGTTGCGGACGTCGGGGATCCGACGCAGCTCCGCCCGGAACTCGGGGCGGGGCCGGCCGTCCGGGCGAAGACGATCGGAACCTTCGAAGGGAGGCAGCGCGTCGGGAGCGGGGGCGAGTCCACCCGTGAGTGCTTCGACGAGTTGGTCGTGGGTCATCGCGTCGACCGGAGAGCGGGGTGTCATGCCCGACATGTTACACAATCGGCGACAACTGTTCTAGGGGATGTAACTCACTCCGGTCGACCCCCGGCCACGACCACCATCTGGGGGAACGACTCGACATGGGCGTCGCGGGGAAGCCCCTGCGCCGCACAGGTCCCGGCCCGGGCACGACGCCGGCCGATGCGCACTCGGCGCCACATGGTGGACATAGGCATGCCGCACGGGCGAGATCACCCCCAACGATCCCGTCACCGCCAAGAAGGCGACGGTCGCGACCCAAAACGACCCGTTGAGCCCCATCGTCACCGACGCGACCGTCGCCACCACCGAGCCACCCAGGATGATCGTGCTGCGCCGACCGCAATGGCGGGTGAACACCTCTACCACCTGGTTGCCGAGGATCGTCGACAACGACATCAGCGCCGTGATCGCCCCGACCACCCAGATCTTGTCGTCGTCCAACAGCGCCAGGAGGTACGGCTGGGCCGAATGGAACGCCCAGGCGACGAACGTTCCCCGGACGACGCCCGACAACATCGGGAGCCGCAGCCCCTGCCGGTTCCAGCCGTAGGTGATCCCGACTCTCGTCTGCTCGCGGAGCTCCGCACCGATGCGGCGTTCGTGGTGCCCACGAGCATCGCCAGGCCCGTGATCTGGCGCGCCTGGAGTAGAACGTGAACCCGAGACCCATGAACGGCGACACGATCGCGAACACGACCACCCCGGCCTCGGCTCGGGCCGCGAGGAGATACAGCACCGTCGTCGCTGCGAGCACCGCGATCGAAAGACCGGCGGCGAGCGGGAACAGTGTGTTCACCGCCCAGATCAGCGAGGCCGCGAGGGTGTAGAGGCCGGCCGGCAGCTGATAGTTGCGCACGAGCCGAGCCGCCGTCGGAGCCGGACCGTCATGGTCGACGCCGAAAGGTTCCGTGGGACCCGATCGACGGCCCTATCCTCCGTGTTCGTGACTGATCCCGCTGCTGCCCCGTCCACCCTCGGATATCTCGGGCCGGTCGGGACGTTCACCGAACAGGCGGTGTTCACCCAACCCGACCTCGCCGAGATGAACCACCGACGGTTCGACACGATCGTCGAGGTTCTCCGCGCCGTCGAAGCCGGGACGATCGACCGAGGGTTCGCCGCGATCGAGAACATGATCGAGGGCGCGGTCAACGCGACCATCGACACCCTCGCGTTCGATGCCGAACTGCTGATCCAACGCGAAGTCGTCATGAACATCAGCATGAACCTGCTCGTGCACCCGGGCGTCACCCTCGCCGACATCGCCCACGTCCGCTCGATTCCCGTCGCCTACGCCCAGTGTCGGAGGTTCCTCACCGACCAGCTCCCCCACGCGACGATCGAGGCCACCAACTCCACGGCCGACGCGGCCCGTGAGCTCGCCGAGTCGGGTCGTCGCGACACCGCCGCGATCGCGCCCCAGCGGGCCGGCGAGGTCTACGAGCTGGAGACCCTCGCGGCCGACATCGAGGATCATCCCGAGAACCAGACCCGCTTCGTGCTGGTCGGCCGCGACGGCATCCCGCCGGCCACCGGACACGACAAGAGCTCGATCGTCATCTACCAACGCACCGACGAACCCGGCTCCCTGGTGGCGATCCTCTCCGAGTTCGCCGCTCGCAACATCAACCTGACCAAGCTCGAGAGCCGACCCACCCGCAAGGGGCTCGGCGACTACTGCTTCCTCATCGACTGCGAGGGCCACATCTCCGACGGGCTGGTCGGCGATGCCCTGCGCAACATCCACACGAAACACGGCCGGGTGAAGTTCCTGGGCTCGTATCCGTCCGCCTACGGCAGCGCGGAGGTCCAGAGCTCCAACCGGGCCGGCCCGGCCGAAGGCGACGCATGGCTCGCCGACCTGCGGGCGAGGATCCGCTGAACGAACCGGACCCGGGCCATGCCCGGGTCCGCCGCGCTCACCGCCAGCCGCCGTAGCGCGGGCGCGGCGACCACCACCGACCGGCGAAGCGCCAGCGGGGCAGGTCGTCGGGGACCGACACCGATTCGGCTCGCGGCCACAACACCTCGTAGGCCGCGAGGATCGCCGCCAACTCCTCGTCGGACGGGTCCGGCGTGACGACGATCGAGTCGGGATCGATCGCCATCACAATGGCACGTTGCCGTGCTTGCGCTGCGGTGGCTCTTCCCGCTTCGACTCGAGCAGCCGGAGCCCGGCCACGATCTTGCGGCGAGTCTCCGACGGTTCGATCACGTCGTCGATGTAGCCCCGTTCGGCCGCGATGTAGGGATTGGCGAGGCGCTCGGTGTAGTCGTCGATCAGCTCGGCCCGGCGGGCATCGGGATCGGCGGCGTCGGCGAGCTCACGCCGATGGATGATCTCGACGGCACCCTGCGGCCCCATCACCGCGAGCTCCGCGGTGGGCCAGGCGAACGCGAGGTCACAGCCCACGGATTTCGAGTTCATCACGACATACGCCCCGCCGTAGGCCTTGCGGGTGATGATCTGGATGCGCGGCACCGTCGCCTCACAGAAGGCGTAGAGGAGCTTGGCGCCGTGACGGATGATGCCGCCGTACTCCTGATCGACGCCGGGAAGGAATCCGGGTACGTCGACGAACGTCAGCAGCGGCACGTTGAAGGCATCGCAGGTCCGCACGAAACGGGCGGCCTTCTCCGACGAGTCGATGTCGAGCACTCCGGCGAGCATCATCGGCTGGTTCCCGACGACCCCGACGGCCCGACCGTCGACCCGGGCGAAACCACACGTGATGCTCTTGCCCCACGCCGACTGGTACTCCATGTAGTCGCCGTCGTCGACCACCGTGCGGATGACCTGGGTCATGTCGTAGGGCACGTTGGGACTCTCCGGCAACATCTCGTCGAGCTCCGGGCAGAGCCGCTCCGGGTCGTCACCGGTGTCGAGCATCGGGGTGTGCTCGAGATTGTTCGAGGGAAGGAAGCTCAACAGGTACTTGACCTCGTCGAGCACCTCCTCCTCGGATTCGGCCACGAACGTCGCAACACCCGATTTCGTGCTGTGGCTCGCGGCCCCGCCGAGCTCTTCGAGCGTGACCTCTTCGCCGGTCACCGTCTTCACCACGTCGGGACCGGTGATGAACATGTGGGAACGCTCGCGGACCATGAAGATGAAATCGGTCATCGCCGGGCTGTACACCGCGCCACCGGCACATGGGCCCAGGATCACGGAGATCTGGGGGATCACCCCCGACGACTGCACGTTGCGTCGGAAGATCCCGCCGTAGCCGTCGAGCGACACGACGCCCTCCTGGATGCGGGCCCCGGCGCCGTCGTTGAGCCCGATCATCGGCGCGCCGGTCGCGAGGGCGAGGTCCATCACCTTGTGGAGCTTCTCTGCGAACACCTCACCGAGGGCACCACCCATGACCGTGAAGTCCTGGGAGAACACGAAGACCTTGCGACCGTCGACGGTGCCCCAGCCGGTGATGACACCGTCGGTGTAGGGACGCTCCTCGAGCCCGGCTTCGTGGGCCCGATGGCGGGCCAGCATGTCGAGCTCGTTGAACGACCCCGGGTCGAGCAGGTAGTCGATGCGTTCGCGGGCCAGCATCTTGCCCTTGTCGTGTTGACGCTGCACCGAACGTTCGGTCCCGGCGTGGATCGCCTGTTCCCTGCGTTCACGCAGAACCTCGAGCTTGGCCTTCATGGATTGATCAACCACGGGGGGCAATCTACCCGCCACCCGCGGCCGCGCCCGAAACCGGCGCCCCGGGGTGCCCGCGTTCAGCGGGGCGGCCCGTGCATCACCGCGTCGAACAACTCGTCGAGATCGACCACCGGCGGGAACGCACGAAGCAGCCAGGTCGCGCCGAGATCCGCGAACGCCGGGGGCTCGCCGTCGTGCTCGGTCCGAAGGCACACATCGAACCCGTCGAGGTCACCACGGGTGGCGACGACCTCGTCGAGCGCCCGACGGAAGCTGTCGGCGTCGACTTCGATCGGGAACATGCCGTCGTAGCGAGCGGCCCGACGCACCGGTCGCATCGCCGTTCCCCGGGCCGCACACCAGATCGGCGGACGAGGACGCTGCACCGGCCGGGGCTCGAGAAGCACGCCCTCCACCCGGAAGTGGTCGCCGACATGGGCAACCGTGTCACCATCGAGCAACCGGGCGAGCAGGTCGAGGCCCTCGTCGAGCAGGGCCCCCCGCTCGCGGGGGTCGACGGTCTCTGCGAAGCGCGACAGCTCCCCACCGGTGTCGACCCCGGACCCGACGCCGATGGTCAGCCGCCCGTCGCTCAGGAGGTCGACCGTGATCGCCTCACGAGCCAACTTGATCGGTCGCCGTCTCGGAATCGGGGTGACCATCGGCCCGAGCCGGATCTTCACCGTCGCCGCCGCGATCGCGCCGAGTGACACCCACGTGTCGAGGATCTCGTTGCTCTCCGGCCGCAGCACGTGGTCCCACAGGAACAGACCATCCCAGCCGGACTCCTCCGCGGTCGCTCCGAGATCGATGAGCTTGTGCGGATCGGCAAGCGGCCCGAAGGGAGCGACGAAGATCCCGTGGCGCACACCACGACCCTAGATCTCCTCCTCGCCCCGCGCCCACTCCCCGGGGCGCCGGGCCACCACTGTCGAACCGCAGGGGCGGGTTATCGTCACCGCCGTGACCATCACCGCACCCGACTTCCGCCGGGTCTGTGTGTTCTGCGCATCGTCGCCGGGCACCGACCCCGCCATCACCGAGGCAACCGTCGAGCTCGGACGACAACTCGTCGATCGGGATCTCGAGCTCGTGTTCGGCGGCGGCGCGGTCGGGCTCATGGGGCTGATCGCCGACACCGTGCTCGAGGGCGGCGGCCGGGTCACCGGCGTGATTCCCCGCAACCTCTTCGCCCGGGAGGTCGGCCACACCTCCTTGACCACGCTCGAGGAGGTCGACTCGATGCACGTGCGCAAAGCACGGATGTACGACCTCGCCGACGCGTTCATCGCCCTGCCCGGGGGGTTCGGCACGCTTGAGGAGTTGGCCGAGACGTTGACCTGGAACCAGATCGGGATCCTGAGAAAACCCGTCGGGGTGCTCGATGTCGGCGGGTTCTGGCAACCACTGCTCGCCCTGCTCGACACGATGGTCGACAAGACGATCCTGAAACCGGCCAATCGTGAGGTCCTCCTCGCGGACGAGTCGCCGTCGGCCCTGCTCGACGCCCTCGTCGCGCAGGACCTGACGTATGTGCCCAAATGGATCGGCGATTCCGACATCTGACCGGCTGATCGGGCATCGGGTCCGAAGATCCGACTGGAGGGGGATGCCGAGACCGCAGCCGGACGTCAAGATGGCGACATGGCAACGACGGATCAGTATCTCAAGGGCAACTACGCACCGGTGCGCGAGGAGGTGACGGCCTTCGATCTCCCCGTCACCGGGTCGATCCCCACCGAGCTCGACGGTCGACTTCTCCGAATCGGACCGAACCCGGTGAACGACCCCGACCCGACCGACCACTGGTTCACCGGGACCGGAATGGTCCACGGCCTGCGGCTGCGCGACGGCGGCGCCGAGTGGTACCGAAACCGCTACATCAACTCCGATGCCGTCGCCGACGCGTTCGGGCGCCCCCGCATGCCGGGTCCCCGCGGTGAGATCGGTGACGGCAACGCGAACACGAACGTCATCGAGCACGCGGGGAAGACCTACGCGATCGTCGAGGGCAGCAGCTACCCGGTCCTGCTCGACGATGAGCTGGAGACGGTCGAGAGCAGCGACTTCGACGGCACGCTCGACGGCACGTTCACCGCCCACCCGAAACGACATCCGGGCACCGGCGAGCTCCACGCGGTCAACTACTCGTTCGCCTGGGAT
>JAJRXC010000017.1 GCA_024276495.1 Actinomycetes bacterium | reverse complement strand
TGTCGCCTTGACGCGCACGAGTACCCAGCCGGAGGAATCATCGACCGTCGTTGAACCGCCATCGGCAATCTCCGAAGAGACCGGCCTCACGAGCAGCGGGTAGCCCGCGTCCTGGCAGGTTGTTTCCCAGCCGCACCACCGCTCGCCCTCGACCAGATAGTCGATCCCGATGACGTCGGCGAACTGAAAGATCGTGGCCTCCAGTTGTGCCCCCACAATCCCACTCATGTTGCTGGTCGAGAAGTTGTTCGTTCGCACAAACCCCGCGGTGAAGTCGACGATGGCGACCCCGTCTTCGATCGCCACCGACCGAAACTGCCCCGCGGTGTAGGACGAGAATGCTGACCCCAGTCCGGCGTCTCGCTCCTCGGGCGTTGCCCCGAGCAGAAGCTGTGTCAGGGCGGCATGCAAAGGCGCACCATCGTCGGGCACGACCCGCTCGACGAGCTCGATCTCATACTGTGGCCACACCCCGGGTCCGCAGAACAGCGCGACCGACACCACCGTGTCGAAACCCTCTCGCATCCTGAGCCCATCGATCCGCTCAACGGGATCGCATGACTCCGCCGTCGCAACTGTCGTCGTCGATAGTTCGATAGTTGCCGGTCTCGCCGGAAGCGTCGTCGATACTGCTGTCGTCGTGGTCGTGGGTTCCTCAGCGACCCCGCCATCGCCGGCACAGCCGCTGGCCACCACAGCAAAGACAAGGACCACCAGCCACCGCTTCACGGCGCTCATCCTCGCGCACGATCGGGAGACTGTCTGTGCCACCCGAGGTAGACCCGAGTCGTGAAGCGCCATCTTCGGCAGCCTCGTCATCCAGCGGATTCGAACAACTCCGACAGATTCGTGGGTGGCTCGGGCTGCGAAATCGTGTCCGGAAGGCATCCGTGAAGCGCCCCGAGTTGTGTGACTGCTCTGATGCGTCATGGGCGCTTCAGCCCGTGAGCCACGAGTTCGCGGACCGGGTCAGCGGCTGGGATCTCGGCCGTTCCAGGCGAGGAGGCGGTCGATGGCAGGGGCGTCGTCGGCGACGGGGACTTGCTCGGCGAACGGGATCGCGACCTCGTCGAGGCTCATCGCGTTGGAGATCTCCTCGAAGAAGGCGCGGCGGTTCTCGGCGGGGATGAAATCGCGCGCGGCGAGCGCCGCAGCGACGACGGTGTCGTCCCAGTCGGGTTGTTGTCCGGTCGCGATCGCGAGGTCCCACGTGTGAACGGTCAGCTCGGAGAAGTACGACGCCAGGACCTCGGCGCCGTTGCCCTGGATCCACGGCAGCGCCATGGGCTGTTCGAGCACGGCATCGTCGCGCCACGCGTCGGCGGCGCGGCGGGCCGATGTCGTCCAGGCGTCGGACCAGCCGTCGTCGGACGCGTGGGTCTCGGTGACGGCAAAGGGGTCTTCGCCGTGTCCGAGCGCGGCGATGCGGTCGAGCACGGCGACGAGGTGCCCGAGCATGGCCCGCACGTCGATCTCGGCGCATGGCGTCGGGGCGGCGAGCTGGTCGGGCCGGACGCGAGCGATGACGGAGGCGCCTGTGGCGATCGCACGGTCGAGAATCGGCCGTGGATCTGTGCGGTCGTGGGTGGTCGAGCTTGTCGGTGAGGTCATGTCACGATCTTGCCGACCGAAACCGGTCAGGCCATGACCGGTTTCACGTGGAAGTATCGTCTACGTGCGAACCGACCGACTGGTGGCCATCCTCCTCTTGCTCCAGCGGCGCGAGCGGGTGACCGCGGCAGAGGTCGCCGAAGAGATGGAGGTCTCCGAGCGCACTGCCCGCCGCGACCTCGACGCCTTGGCCATGGCCGGGGTGCCCGTGTACTCCGTGCAGGGCCGAGGCGGCGGCTGGCGTCTCGTGGGGGGCGCCCGCACCGACCTGTCCGGGATGACGGCGAGCGAGGCCCGTGCCCTGTTCCTGGTGGCCGGCCCGGCCTCGGCCGCGACGCCGGCCGTGAAAGCCGCGCTGCGCAAGCTCGTCCATGCCCTGCCGGAGCCCTTCCGGGTGCAGGCCGAGGCAGCCGCGTCGTCGTTGGTCGTGGACCCGCAACAGTGGGGGTCGAGTCGGGTCGAGCACCAACTGCCCCGCTTCCTCGACGAACTCCAGGACACCGTGATCCGCGGCGTGCAGGTGCGGCTCGGCTACGTCGACCGCAAGGGCACCGAAACCGAGAGGACCGTCCACCCGCTGGGCATCGTCGCCAAGGGTCCGACGTGGTACCTCGTTTCCAACACCGACGCCGGCCGGCGGACCTTCCGGCTCGACCGCGTGTCGTCGGTCGACCCGACCGACGATCCCGTGCACCGACCCGACGATTTCGACCTTGCCGAGAGCTGGCGCGAGATCGCCGGCGAGGTCGACCGCAGGCGGACCCCCCTGGAGATCCAGGCGGTCTGCGCGCTGGACGGGATCAGCCTGCTCCGGATGATGCTCGGGCGCCGGCTCGAGGTGGGAGGTTCCACGCCCGACGGCCGCATCGAGGTCGTGATCCGCGGCCACAACGAATACGCGCTCGCCGGCGAGCTTGCCGGCCTGGTCGAATGGCTCGAGGTGACCGGCCCTCCGGGGGTGCGAGACCACCTGGCCTCGATCGGCAACGCGCTGATCAACCAATACCGCTGAGACTGTCGTTTGCCGCCGAGACCGGTCCCACATAGACACCCGACGGCTTCGTTCGCTCGAGACTCGATCACAACCGGGGATCGACGGACTCGCTCTCGGCGAGCGAGCAATGTCTTCCGTCCACGGCCATGGAACGCCCGCTCTGAATCGGTACCTGGGCGACGTGGACGCCACGTTGAGTTTGGGCCGTCGAGAGGACGGGAGACACGACAACTGGGGTGATCGCTCGCGGTCGATCCCTGATCCGGGCAACCGCGTCGGCAACTCATTCATGAGACCAACTGGCTCAGTCCTGTTCGCGATGCTCGTAGTACATATCGAGGTGAGCGAGATCCTTTGCACGGCCGGTTGCCTTCTTGAGCATTTCCCACATGGCGGTTCCGATGACCAAGACCGACTGTTCACCGAGCGACAGTCGGACCGAGCCTGGCGCGAGTTCCTCGTATCCGCCTGACGCCCCCTCGGGAGAGAATACGAGGTCGAGCGGTCCATATGAGGTGAGCAAATGCAACGTGTCGTACTGTGCCCAATTCTCGATCGGTTGCCGCGGGAACCACGTGCCACCCTCGTCGGCCGTGTAGAGCCCGGCGTCGAGTTCCTCGAAGGCATCGGCCAATCGCTCCAGGTTCTCTCGATCACGAGCAGGCGTCACATCAATGTCGATGGTGGCCGGCACCGGGAGGTCGAGCAGCTGAGCCGCGACCCCTCCGATCACGATGAAGCGCACCGCGTGCCGGTTGAGAACCTCGACGATCGCCGCTGGGTCGAGCTCAGTCACGGACCCGGACACGCGCTACTCGTTCACGTTCGCGATCAACGTGTTCCGCAACCTGCGCAGCTCGCACCATGGACTCAGCGATCGCAAGCGAGGCCTCATGCGAATCCGGCTCGGCAAGTCGCATACGAAGCTCAAACCCAGCAGCACTGAGAATCCGGCTGAGTGTTTCAACTGAAGGCGACCTACGGCCCGACTCATAGGCGGAGATTGCAGCTTGACTGGTTGACGCTCGCTCGGCCAGCTGCTGCTGGGTCAGCTTTGCGTGCCGTCTCGCGACGCGGATCAGGTGACGGGAGTAGATCTCTGAGGCCATCCAGCCGAGTATACCGGTACCGATATGACGTCGCGGCTGTGCTACGCCAGACCGTGCCCGGGGTGGGATTCGAACCCACACGCTCCCTACGGGAGCCGGGGGGTTTAAGCCCCCTGCGTCTACCAGTTCCGCCACCCGGGCCGGACCCGCACATTAGCGGGCGGCGTTCTCGGCTCGGCCCGCCGTGCCCGCGCATCCCGTTCGACGGAGGGCGAAGGACCCAGCGCGAAATAGGCCGGATGGGCCACGCTGTGGCCCACGAACGCTCCGAACCTGAACGCGAGTGCTCGAGTCGGAGATCCGTCCTTGTCCGCGCTCGCCCGACTACCCGCCGAAGGAACCCGCAGATGATCTTGTCCCGCCGAATCGGTCGGCTGCTGACCGCCGCCGCGCTCGTTGCCCCGTTCCTGGTTGTCCCGAGCGCATCGGCCACACCCCGAGACGCCGCGGGCGATCATCAGGTGACGATCTGTCACGTGACCAACTCGGCCACGAACCCGTTCGTCGTCATCACCGTCGACGTCGCCGCGTTCGATGGGGAGGGTCGCAACGACCACACCCTGCATCTGAGCAAGGACGGCCGCGTCGACGAGCTCTTCGTCGACGGTGTGTGCGGCGGAAGCCCGTGGGACGACTACCTGCCGTTCCTCTGATCCGGGCGAGAGGCTCGGTCCTAACTCGCGATCTTTCCCGCGGCTGAAGACCTGGATGTCGACGGCGGTTCGACCGGATCCTCGACGGCGAGCCACAAGGCAGCCCGGACCCGGTCGGCCTTGGCGCCGGTGAGACCGTTGGCGACGACCACGCCCTCGATCATGTCGGACACGACGGCCGACCACGGCCGACCCCGGAGCCGCACGGCGACCGAGGGCACACCGCGACGCCTCCGCAACGTGCGCTGCACTCCCTCGATCCCCGGCGGCGACCGGAAGCCGGGAACCACGAGATCACGAAGACGCGCAGCCTGCCCGAGGCTGCGGGCGGCGTTCGCGAACTTCAATGACGTGGCCTCCATGACCCGGATATTGCCGACCGCCTGTGACAGTCACGGGCCGTCCTCGGCCACGCGCGCAGCGGGCCATACGTCCCCGCGGGGACGTCCCCGCGGGGACGGGTGTGCAAAAGTGCCCCCATGGAGACGCCGGTCGAGCTGAACCCCGCCCAGCAGGACGTGCTCGCCCAGCTCGGGGCGAACCGCGACGAACGGCCCCGCTTCGACGCGGTGCTGCGCCACGAGCTCCGCCGGGCCCTCGACGACGGCCTCGCCCCCCTGCTCGACCTCCTCGACCAGCGCCCCGGCGAGAAGCCGGGCGACAACATGTTCATCTCCAAACACAAGCTGGGTCGGGTGATGGGGTGCGAACGCCGCTTCGTCGCCGAAGAAACAGAGGAGTTCGCCTGGTCGGTGCCGATCGCCCGGGGCACCGTCGCCCACAAGGCGATCGAGCTCAGCATCCACTGGCGCCGCGAACCCGATCCGCTGGTGCTCGTCGACGAATCGATCAGCCGCCTGTCGGAAGGCATCGACGGGCTCGGCGACTGGCTCCAGTCGTGCACCGAAGTCGAACGGGCCGAGTTGCGGGCCGAGGCCAACGACCGGGTCGTGAAGTTCCTCGAGTGCTTCCCGCCGCTGAAGACCGCCTGGCGGCCGGTCACCGAGAGCCGCCTCCGGCTCGAGCTCCACGACCGGTTCGTGCTCAGCGGCAAGGTCGACCTCGCCCTCGGCCAGGCCGAAGGCGATCTCGCGGGCAAGGTCCTGATCGACCTCAAAACCGGCGGCTTCTCGCCGCAGCACCTCGACGACCTGCGCTTCTACGCCCTCATCGAGGCCATCCGCCTCGGCACACCTCCCCGTCGCCTCGCCACCTACTACCTCGATCAGGGCCGTTTCCTGCCCGAGGACGTCACCGAGAACCTGCTCTTCGCGACAGTGGCGCGGATCAACGACGGCGTCGCCCGCATGCTCGACCTCGCGACCGAACGACGCACACCATCGATCGTTCCCAGCACCGCGTGCCGGTGGTGCCCCGTGCTCGACGACTGCGACGAAGGGCAGCGCCACCTGCGTGACGACGAGGACGACAGCTGGTAATCAGCGCCGGGGCGGGACCGGCGTGCTCGGGTGCGCCTCCGCCGCCGCAGCCGGTTCATAGCTGCCAAACTCGGCATCGAGACCCGCCAGACGACCCGTCGCCATCAGCGCCGCCGCGATCGCGAACAACAACGCACCCGAGAGCACATAGGTCTCCTGGGGGCCGACGAGGTCGATGACCTGCCCGAGAGCCAGCTGCCCGAGCGGGTTCGCGAGCAACAACACGGTGAGATAGACCGACAGCACCTTCGCCCGAACCGTCTCGTCGACCTGCAGCTGGATCGCGGTGTTGAGCGTGGACGCCGACGCGATGTGGGCCATCCCCATCACCAGCAGGGCCACCTGGGCCAGCCGGAAGTTGGGGGCGAGCCCGACCGCGAGGATCCCGAACCCGTACACCACCAGGGCGTACTGCTGGATCACCGACCGCGGCACCCGCTGGGCCAGCTTCGCGACCAGCGGTGACGCGATGATCGCCCCCAGCCCCACCGCCGACAACATCTCGCCGAAACCCCGCTCACCCCGATCGAAGACCTCCTCGGCGATCACCACCGACATCATCTGGCTGGCCAGACCGAAGAAACCGATCAGCGAAACCGTCGCGATCGCGGTGACGATGCCCCGCTGCGTACGGACATACGCCACCGTCGCCACGAACTCCCGGAGCGGCCGCATCCGTTCCGACGGCTCGGGGTGAACCCGGGGGACCCGCATCCACAACAGCGCACCTTCCGTCGCCCCGTAGCTCGCGCTGTTCACGATGAACGCCCAGCCCGGCCCGAACGCGGCGATCACGATCCCGGCCAGTGTCGGCCCGAGCAGCCGGGCGGTGTTGAACTGGGCGCTGTTCAGCGTGATGGCGCTCATCAGCGTGTCGCGGGGCACCAACTCGCTGACAAACGCCTGCCACGCCGGAAGGTTGAGCCCGGCGGCCACGCCGGCGACAACCGACGCCAGGACGTAGACAGTCGGCGAACGAACCCCACCGAACCACAAGGCGACAAAACCGAGGCTCGCCACCGCTTGCAGGCTCTGGGTGACGATGAGGATCCGGCGGCGGGCATACCGGTCGGCGAGAGCCCCGGCGAGCGGACCGAGCAGCGACATCGGCAGCAGTTGGGCGAACCCGGCGAGCCCGACCCAGGCCGCGCTCCTCGTCAGGTCGTAGACGACCAGCGGAATCGCGATCGCCTGGAAGAAACGACCCGAGTTCGAGATGATCCCCGCGATCCAGAACACCCGAAAGTTGCGATGACCGAGCGCGGCGAACGCCCCGGGGGCCTCGACCAGTTCTCCTCCCCCGCTCGACTCTCGCATCGTCTCACCGTACGGCGGACCTGCCAGAATGCGGGACATGGCACTCATCGAGACCGAAGTCCGCGATCGCGTCGGAATCCTGACACTGAACGACCCCGACAAGCGCAACGCGATCACGCTGGCCATGAACGCCGAGATCGCCGCCGTGCTCGACGAGTGGGAGGCCGACGACGACATCGGCGCGCTCGTCGTCACCGGCGCCGGGAAGGCGTTCTGCGCGGGCGCCGACCTCGGCGACCTGCTCGCCGACCAGGGACCCGAGGGGATGAAGGCCATCTACGAAGGGTTCCTGCGCGTCGCCCACACCCCACTCCCGACGGTGGCTGCGGTCAACGGCGCCGCGGTCGGCGCCGGATTCAATCTCGTGCTGGCCTGCGACATCGTCGTCGCGGCCGCCGACCGGGCCCGGTTCGACACCCGGTTCCTGCAGATCGCCCTGCACCCCGGGGGCGGCCACACCTGGCGGCTGCGGTCGATCGCGGGTCGTCAGACCACCATGGCGATGGTGCTGTTCGGCGAGGTCGTGCGGGCCGCGCAGGCCCTCGACCTCGGTCTCGTGTGGAAGGTGGTCGACGACGCCGCGTTGATCGACGAATCCGTCGCCCTCGCCGCCGTCGCCGCCGGGCAGGGCAAGGATCTCAACGCCCGCACCAAGGCATCGATCCTCGCCCTCGACACCGTCACCGACTCCGACGCCGCCGTCGAACACGAGCTGTGGCCCCAGCTGTGGTCAATGGAGCAGGGCGACTTCCGGGCCCTCGTCGAACGTCTCCGATCGAACATCAGCTCCACCGGCAAGGCCTGACTTGTCGCATCCCGTCGATCCGGTCACCGGCCTCGTTCGGCGGCCACCACCGCGCCCGTGGCCCCACGGTCCGGCGACGGTGGCCGCGCTGCTCGAGGCACCCCTGGCCGCCACCCCCGACCGGCTCGCGCTGATCGACGAGGAACGCCGCTGGACCTACCGCACCCTCGACGATGCGGTCGAACGCACCGCCGCCGCCCTCGTGTCGATCGGTGCCGGACCCGGATCGCGGATCGCCTGGACCCTGCCGAACTGCGCCGAGCTCCCGATCGGGTTCCTGGCGACCCAGCGAATCGGTGCGATCTGGCTGGGGCTCAACGACGCCCTCGCCGAACCGGAGAGAGCGGCGCTGCTCCGCGACGCCGAAGCCACCCACCACATCACGACCAGTCCATCCCCGACGATCGCCGACCGCGGCGTTCGCCTCGTGCGTCACGACGACTGGCGTGCGCTCGTCGAGGCGACGACTCCCGGCCGACCCGCCACCGACATCGACCCGCATGCGCCGGCCGCCATGGCCTACACCTCGGGAACCACCGGCCGGCCCAAAGGTGTCGTGCACAGCCAGCACAACCTGCTGTGGCCCGGCCTGGCCTCCCTCGCCGAACGACCGGTCACCCCCGGCGAACGCCAGGGCACCCCGCTCGCCCACACGATCCTGAACATGCTCGTCCTCGGCCCCGTCTCGGCGCTGGTTCGGCGGTCGACGGCGGTGGTGCTCCACTCGACCCGAGCCGACGAGCTCGCCCGCGACATCGCCCGCTTCGCCATAACCCGCACGACCGTCGTGCCGACGATCGTGCACGACCTCGTCCACCGTGACGGAATCGACCCGGGCGACCTCGCGACCCTCGAACACGTGGTCGTCGGCGGCGCCGCGACATCGCCGTCGCTTCGTCGCGCCTTCTTCGCCAAGTTCGGTGTGCGGGCGCTCGCCGGCTACGGGCTCTCCGAAGCCCCCACCGGCGTCGTGCGGGAATCGGCCGACGAACCGATCGAGGACACGCTCGTCGGCGACCCGCTCGCCCCCGTCGCCCTCCGGATCGTCGACGAACACGGTGTCGAACAGGCCGCCGGGGTCGACGACGAGATCTGCGTGCACGCCACCCCGACCGGAGAGTGGGCCGGCTGCTGGTCGCCGATGCTCGGCTACTGGCGCCAGCCCGACGCCACCGCCGCCGCACTCGCCGACGACATGCTCCACACCGGCGACATCGGTTCGCTGGACCCGCAGGGCCGACTCACCGTCACCGGCCTCCTCGCCGAGCTCATCGTGCGCGGCGGCGCCAACGTCGTCCCGGCCGAGGTCGAACGAACGCTCCTCGAACACCCCGACGTCGCCGACGCCGCCGTGTTCGGCCTCCCCGACGAGCGACTCGGCGAACGGGTCGTCGCGGCGATCATCGCCGCGGTCGCCGACCCCGACCTCGACGCGATCCGCGCCCACTGCGCAACACGAATCGCGCCCTACAAGGTTCCGGACCAGATCCGGATCGTCGACACGTTCCCCCGCAACGCGATGGGCAAGGTGAGAAAGACCGCGCTGATCGACGGGCTGACGGAACCTCAGTAGCCGATCCACTCCGCGATGAGATCGTCGGCGCGGGCCTCCCACTCCTCGGCGGTCATCGCGTACCGGATGTGGTCCTCCCACACACCGTTGATCTCCAGATACCGCTCGGCGGTTCCCTCGTCGCGCAGCTTCAGCTTCTCGACGACCCGGCGACTGGCCGTGTTGCGGGGCACGATCGCCGCCTGGACACGATGGAGGTGCAACTCCTCGAACGCGAACCGGGCGGACACGACGAACGCCTCGGGCGTGTAGCCGTTGCCGGCCATCGCCTCGTCGATCCAGTAGCCGACATAGCAGGACTGGAACGGCCCCCGCTGAATCGAGTTCAGGTTGATCTCGCCGCAAAACGCACCGTCGACGAAGATGCCGAATCCGTGCCCGGTGCCGAGCTGACGTTCGCGTTGACGAGCCGAGCAACGCACCCCGAAGGCCTGGGCGTCCTCGACCACGTCGGGCGAACCGGGCATCCGGGCCGGTTCCCACTTCGTCAACCAGTCGCGGTTGCGTCGCCGAACCTCCTGCCACTTCGGAAAGTCGGCCGCCTCCAATGGGCGCAAGAGGACACGTCGTCCGAACAGGGTGGTCACCGCCGAATGATCGTAGAACAGTCAGACGCGCAACAGGGAGAAGGCCAGACCGTCGAGGATGTCGGACTCGCTCACCAACAGCTCATCGATCGCGAAGTAACGCATGATCCGCACGAGGATGCACATGCCGGCGACGATGGTGTCGAGCCGCCCCGGTTCCAGACCGGGGTTGTGCGCCCGGTCGGCCCGATTCTCCGTGGCCACCGTGCGGTAGACATCCTCGGCCGCCTCCTTCGTCAACCGGAAGTGATGAACCCGGTCACGGTCGTACTCGGGAAGACCGATCTCGATCATCGCCGCGGCGGCCACGGTGCCGGCCAGACCCACGAAGGTCCGGGCATCGAACGACTCGGGCATCTCCCGGCCGACGTCGTCGAGATGCGACTCGGTGATCGACAGGCACGCGACCAGCTCCTCGGGTGCCGGCGGATCACTCTCCAGGTACTTCTCGCTCAGCCGCACGCAGCCGACATCGAGGGACATCGCCGCCGAGCACTCCTCGGTCCCGAACGAGAACTCGGTGGAGCCACCCCCGATGTCGAACACCAGAAACGGCCCATCGGCAGGATCGAGCTCGGCCGTTGCCCCGGCAAACGCGAGCCGTCCCTCGTCGAGCCCGCTCACGAGCTCGGGTCGGGCTCCGACGATCGCCTCGGCCGCGTCGAAGAACTCGTCGACGTTGGCCGCGTCACGAGCAGCGGAGGTGGCGATGATCCTCACCCGCCCGACCCCGTGGCGATCCATCACCTCCCGGTAGCCGGCCAGACAATCGACGGTGCGGCCGATCGCCGCCTCGGCCAGCCTCCCGGTCGCATCGACGCCTTCGCCGAGCTTGGTGATCGTCATCACCCGCTCGATCGCGTCGGTGCCGTCGTGGATCAACAGCCGGGTCGAATGGGTGCCGCAGTCGATCGCGGCGACGGGCGCCGTCATGAGCCCTCCTCGGGTTCGGCCCCGTCACCGGCCGCGAGCTGCGCGGCGACCCACCGACCGACCGGATCGTCGCCACCGGCCAGGAACCAGGCGTAGTGCGCATGCAGACACTTCACCCCGCGGCGGGTGCCGCCGACACCGGCCGACGGGACCGGACCGGTGTGACCGGCGGGAATGGCCGCGTCGCGCTCGGCCGCATAGCGGCGATGGGCGGCCGCCACCTCATCCGGGTCGACCTCGGCCTCGGCCCGACGGACACCGCCCGCGGACTCGAGCCGACCCACCGCCCGGCGGGCGACCTCACCGACGAGCCAGTAGCGGGTCGGCATGGGGCGACCGTCCGCCAGGAGCGGCGCGTTTCGCAGGACCACCGGATCGCCGGCGTCGTCCCGCACGACGATCTCGAACTCGCCGGCCGGCGGACGCCCGAGCAGGGCCTCGACGCGATCCCGGTCGGCGGCCGAGACGCTCATCGGCGCCGGGAGAGAAGCCATCGGATGAGAACGACCAGCACGATCACCGCGAGCAGCCGCTTCAGCACCGGCGTTCGGGCCGCGTCCATCAGGTCGATCGCCTCGGGTTCGGGCATGTCGATGCGGCGTCGTTCGGAGTGGTGACCATCGGCCACGCTGACCGGGCCCGGGGGTTGCCGGCCGTCGAGCATCGCCGCGAGGTTCTCGCCGAACTGGTCGATCAGGTTGGTGCCGACTTCGGAGATGACACCCCTGCCCAATTGGGCGACGCGTCCCGACAAGGTGAGGTCGGTGTCGAGATTGACGCGCGTGGTGGTGTCGGACAACGACTCGAGCTTGGCGGTGACGATCGCCTCCGCGTTGCCCGCCCCGCGAGGATCGAGGCCCCGCCCGCTCAGCACGATCTTGTAGTCGGTCGGGTTCTGCTCGAGAAACTCCGCGGCGCCGGTGTAATGGGCGCTGACCGGACCGATCCGCACCTTCACGACACCGCGATACTCGTTGCCCTCGACCTCGTGGAGTTGGGCGCCGGGCAGGCACGGGGCGACCCGCTCCACATCGGTGAGGATCGCCCACGTCTCGTCGATCGGTCGGGCGACGTCGAAGCTGTTGCTCAGCTCCATCGTCGAAGGTCCTCCAACGTGTCGACATCGGCGTCGTTGCCCTCGCAGACGATCCGATCCACCATCTCGGGACGTTCTCGCAAAAGAGCCCGGGCCCCCATGTCGCCCGACACGGGAAGCGACGCCCACATCGCGTCGGACAAGCGGACCGGTGGCCGGGGCCCCGCGCCGAAATCGGCGGCCGCGATGTCGCGCTCCGACGCGGCGACGGCCTTCCAGACCTCGGCCGACACCCCCGGTTGATCACCGAGCCCCACCACGATGGCCCGATGACCGCGGGCATCGGCGTACATCGTCGCCGCCCGCAGCGAGGTCGACTGACCGTCCTCCCACCGCTCGTTGTGCAGGATCGTCACGTCGTCGGGCATGACCGGGACGAGATCGACACACCCGCTCACCACGATGACCTCGTCGAACCCGGCGGCGCGGGCGGCGTCGACGGCGTGGCGCACGATCGCCTTGCCCCGCACCTCGGTGAGCAGCTTGTGGTCGGGACCGGCAAAGCGCGAGCCGGCCCCGGCCGCGAGGATCACCGCCGCGGTCGTGGTGACAGGGGGCTCGTAGGTCGACATTGCCCCAGTCTGGCGGGGCGGACCGCCGCTGCAACGCCGTGATCGGGGGACGAACGGCGTAGGGTGCCCTCGATGGACCCCGCAGACGACCTGACCGAGCCGGTGACGCCGAACCGGCCGCCGACCGTGCGGGTCACGCTGCTCCTCGCCGACTCCGCCCAGGTCGCCGACGGCAAGTTGTTCATCCTCGGCGGCGGCATCACCGCGATCGGCCCCCGACCACAGCCGATGGGTGTCGCCATCCGAATCGAGGTCCCCTGGGACCGGGCCAACGTGCCCCACCTCTGGCGAATCGACCTCCTCGACGAAGACGGACACCCGCTCATGGTGCGCGACAAACCATTGGTCGTGCACGGCCGGTTCGAAGCCGGCCGACCCGCGGGACTGAAGCCGGGCACGCCGCTGTCGGTGCCACTCGCCATCAACTTCCCCGCGATCCCGGTGACCCCGGGCAGGAGCTACACCTGGCAGCTGTCGATCGACGGTGCCACGCAGGTCGACTGGCGTCAGAGCTTCCATGTGCGCGCCGCGCCGCCCGGGGCGCCTCCCACTCCCCCACCTCCGGCCGCCGGACCCGACGATCCCGGCCGCCTTCCCGGGCTCGACTGAGCGTCGGCCGCCGTGGCGGTCCACTCCCGTGGTGATGCCTGCGCCCCACGGGAGGGCTCAGCTCTCGGCGAGAAGTCGACGCAGAAGCGAATCGACGCCGGGTCCTTCGAGATCGTCGAGCCCGGCCGGCCGGCCCCAGACCGCCAACATCAACGACTCGGCCGGACCCCGCAGCAGGTCGCCATCGGGCGGCCCACCACTCCAATCGAGGTCGGTCGCCTCGAACCGGAGGTTGTCGAAGCGGCCGGCCGGGACCACCGACCGCTTGCGCGGTTCGATCGTCTTGGTGAGGATCATCTCGAGCGCCGCCTCGGGGATCTTCCGATCGATTCCCAGCGGACGCCGGATGTCCTGGCCGTGCACGATCAGGTCGGTGAGCGGCGCCTCGGGACCGGAACCCGGAGGGGTCCAGCGATCGTCGGCCACCGATCGCAGCCGGGCGACCATCTCGGCGGGGTCGGGCTCGGCACAACGCCGGGCCAGCGTGTCCAACGTGACGTCGAAATCACGCCCGCTGCGAAAGAACGTACGCATGAACGTGAACGTCCCGATGGTCGGGCCGGTGAGGAGATGACCGACGACCTCACGGATCGTCCACGCCGCGCACAGGCTGGGAACCTGCCACTGCTCCTCGTCGAGCGACTCGAGAAGTTCGACGAGGCCGAGCCGCTCGGCCCGCACGAGCTCCCACATCTTGTCGGAATCCATGCGCCACAGTAGACCGTTTCTGCCTGCCGCGTGGCAGGCTGAAGCCATGACGGTCTCCCCCACCATCGATTCGCACCCTCCGACCACGACCGACACCGACCCGGTGAAGCCGCGGCTGCGGGGCCGTTCCCACGAATACGCCTTCGTCGTCGCCGTGACACTCGCCCCGATGATGATCGTCGCCACCCCCGGCATCGCCGCCCGTTTCGTCACCGCCCTCTACGTCATGGCGATCGCCGCCCTCTTCGGCATCAGCGCCCTGTATCACCGGGTCGATTGGAGTCCGGCCGCCCGAAACCGGATGAGGCGACTCGATCACTCGATGATCTTCGTCGCCATCGCCGGCACCTACACCCCGATCGCGGTCTTCGCGTTGTCCGCCGGCGTCGCCCGGGTCGTCCTGGTCGTCGTCTGGTTCGGTGCCCTGATCGGGATCGGCATCCGCAACCTGTGGCCGCACGCCCCGAAGCCGCTCGCTGCCGCTCCCTACGTGGCCGTCGGCTGGGTTGCCGTGTTCGTCACGTTCGACATGTGGCGTTCGCTCGGGGTGGCCGGCTTCACGCTCGTCGCCGTCGGCGGGCTGCTCTACACCTTCGGCGCCGCCATCTACGCCTTTCGTCGACCCGACCCGTGGCCCCGCACGTTCGGCTACCACGAGATCTTCCATCTGCTCGTGATCGGCGGCGCCACCCTGCACTATGTGAGCATCGCGTTCGTCGCGCTCCCAAAGGCCTGACCCGCCGTCGCTCGCTTCCGCGCGGTGCCGCGCGTCAGTCGTGGATCGGTCCGTCGACGTCGCGCAACGCCCGCGCACCCCGACCGGTGCGACGGCCGATGATCTCCGCGACGATCGACACGGCGGTCTCCTCGGGCGTACGCGCCCCGATGTCGAGGCCGATCGGTGACAACAACCGATCGAACCCGGCTTGATCCACGCCCGCTTCGGCCAGTCGCTTCGTGCGGTCGTCGTGGGTGCGTCGACTGCCCATCACGCCGATGTAGCCCACCTCGGTGGCCAACGCCGCGGTGACCGCGGGGACGTCGAACTTCGCGTCGTGGGTCAACACGCACACGGCATCGCGAGGCCCGAGCTCGGATCCAACCCGGTCGAGCAGCCGGTCGGGCCAGTCGACCACGACCTCGTCGGCCATCGGGAACCGGGCCGGCGTCGCGAACACCTCCCGGGCGTCGCAGACCGTCACCCGGTAGCCCAGGATCTTCGCGACCCGGGCCAGGGCGGCGGTGAAGTCGACCGCGCCGAAGATGAGCATGCGAGGTGGCGCCGCGAAGCTCTCGATGAAGACCGAGACCACACCCTCCCGGGCTTCTCCGTGCTCGCCGTAGTGACGAATCCCGGATCGCCCGGCCGCCAGCTCCCCCAGCGCGTCGCGGGCAACGACACGGTCGAGGTCGTCGTTGCCCATCGTGCCCTCGGATGGACCGGCCGGGCGGACCAGCAGCTTCGCTCCCCGACCGGGACCCTCGATCACCGTGGCCAACGCGACGGGTTCCTCCGCCGCGACGGCGGTTCTCAACGACTCGTAGATCGTTCCGCTCCCCATCGATGTCACCAGTCGAGTGGCTCGATGTAGAGGTGAAGGGTGCCGCCGCAGGTCAGCCCGACCGCGAACGCCTCGTCGTCGCTGTAGCCGAAGGTGACGATGCGCCGATCGCCGGTCGTGAGGACGTCCAACGCCTCGACCACCACCGCGCCTTCGACACAACCCCCCGACACCGAGCCGGCGACCTCACCGTCCTCGGTGACCGCCATCGCGGCGCCGGGAAGTCGGGGACCGGACCCTT
Source organism: Actinomycetes bacterium (assembly GCA_024276495.1). GTDB lineage: Bacteria > Actinomycetota > Acidimicrobiia > Acidimicrobiales > Aldehydirespiratoraceae > JAJRXC01. Next base: position 82,428 of record JAJRXC010000017.1, on the reverse strand, counting down.
CGAGGTCGACAACCCGGGCGATCGCCACCCGGGTGCCGGCGGCCCGCCAGCGATCGAGATCGTCGAAGAGTTCCTTCATCGCTCCAGCATGCCCGCTGGAACGGGCTACGCCGCAGTGACGAGCTCCCGGATTCGTGAGCGGGCATCTTCGAGGGCGAAGCGGCTCTGGGCCAGATCGGCGATCTCCGGCCGGGCGCGGCGCAGGTCCTCGTGGGAGATCCAGCGGGCGACGAGGTCGGCGAATCGGGTGTCGAAGGAGTCGGTGGAGGTGATGTCGTCCATGCCGACAGCGTACGGGATCGCGTACCTTCGATTCGATGGTTCTTCCGGGTCAAACCGCCTGATCGCGACGGATTCAATGGGAATCTTTCGATTCTGCCGTGATATCATCGGCCCATGCCCAGATCCGATGTGTACACCATCGATCCGATCAGTCGCCGGATCCTACGCGAGCTCGCCACCGACGGCCGGGTGAGCTTTCGCGAGCTCGGCGACCGGGTCGGACTGTCGGCCCCCGCCGTCACCGAACGCGTCCGCCGGCTGGAACGAGACGGCATCATCACCGGCTACCAGGCCGTGATCGACCCGCGCGCCTTCGGTTTCCCGATGCTCGTCGTCGTTCGGGTCCACTCGGTCGGACCCCGAGCCGCGGGCATCGACGAGCTGGCCAAGGCCATGCCCGAAGTCGTCGAATGCCACCGGGTGACCGGAAGTGAGAGCCACGTCATGCGGGTGCGGGTTCGCGACATGGAACACCTCAACGAGATCGTCGAACAGTTCTGGGAGTACGGCGACACCATCACCAGCGTCGTGACCACCACCCCGGTCGAGGCGCGGCCCGTTCCGATGGACTGACCCGGCACCCGGCGGCGGGGCGCACCGATCAGGGATTGCGGCGCTCGAGCTCGTAACGGGCCCACGACATGAACAGGGCGAACCCGACGACGATCACCAGGAGCCCCGGCCACGTGTCGGCCCACGTGACCTCACCGAGGAATCCCTGGCGGGTCATGCGCAACACGTTGGTCACGGGATTCACCCGCGCCGCCGCGTTCATCCAACCATCGAGCAACGCGATCGGCACCTGACCGATCGACGGGAACATCAACAGGAACGACACCATCTGGACGAGCGTCACCGCCTTGATGTCGCCCAGTCGCAGCACCACCCCGAGGCCGAACGCCCCGATGACCAGGGCGCCGCCGAGGCCGCCGACATAGGCGACGAGAACCCCCGTCACCCCGCCGGGGAAATCGGCGTCCTTCAGTGCGGCCGCGACGAGGACGGCCGTGATCGGCACCATCGCCCGAACCACCGTGTAGACCAGCGGCGCAATGAGGATGACGCTCCGACGGATCGGACTCACCAACAATCGGTCGATGAAACCGTTGTCGAGATCGTTGGCGACCGCGCCGGCCGTGCCGACGCCGGCGAACGAGGCCCCCTGCAACATGGCGAACGCCGCGACCCAGTTGATGATCTTGTCGGTCGGAAAGCCCTCGACGCGAGAGATGCCGTCGAAGCTTCCGGTGAAGGCGATCACGAAGAAGAGCGGCATGACGATCATCGGGACGAGGATCGACGGAACCCGCAGCAGCCGGACCAGGTTGCGCTTGGCCAGCCGGGCGACGCTCGGAACGAACGGGGCGTAGACATTGTCGGCGGTCATGCCATCGCCAGCCTCGACAGGTACGCCCGGTAGGCCAGGCTCAGCGAGAACACGGCAACGAGCCCGGTGACCCCGACCGCCTGACCGAAATCGGCCCAACTCCAACCGGTGATGACGAGATCCCGGGTCGGGTTGACGATCAGGGTGAACGGATTCGCCTCCGCCGCCGACTGGTACCAGCCCCGCATGAGCGCCGCGGGGAAGAAGGCCGACGAGATGAAGATCACCACGAAGATGAGCGGGAACATCGCCTGGGTCGCCTCCGCGCTGCCGGTGCGCAACGCGACCGTGAGCCCGAAACCGGAGAGGGCGACGGCGATGAGCACGCTGATGACCACGATCGCCGCGGCACCGGCCGGGCCGCTCTTCACCGGCGCACCGAACGCCAAGAACACGACCATCAAGATGATCGCCTGGGCCCCCGCGGCGACCGCGGCGCCACCCAGTCGCCCGATGAGGATCGACTGGCGAGCGACCGGGCTCGCGATCAACCGGTCGAAGAAGCCGGTCTCGATGTCGGTCGCCATGTCGCTGCCCGCGTTCGACGCGTTGAACGCGATGCCCTGGAGTATCGACGCGGGGAGCACGAACTGCAGAAACGAGTCGACTTCGGGAAACGCCGGCAGGCTCGTGGCGTCGGCGAACTGGGCGGAGTAGACGGCGGCCAACACCAGCGGGAAGACGACACCGGGAATCCAGTTGGCCGGGTTGCGCCAGGTCGCCAGCGTCGAACGAACGGTGAGCGCCCAGACCTGCTCGATGGCCACCCGTGGACGCGACCGGGAGACCTCGGTTGAAGCCGATGCCATCACGAGGCGTCGACCGCCGCTCCCTCGAGCCGCCGGCCGGTCGCGTCGGCGAAGACGTCGTCGAGGCTCGGCGAATCGAGCTCGACGTGACCCACCGGCACGCCCTGATCATCGAGGGCACGAACGACCGCCGCGAGGTTCGCCGCGCCGCCTCGCAGCCCGATGGCGAGTCGACCGGCGCGAGCCGGTCGGGCATCGCCGAACCCGGCCAGAACGGCGGCGGCGATGTCGCACATCGCCGCGTCGGCCACCTCGATCCGAAGGGTCGGATCGCCGACCTGGTCCTTCAACGTCTCCGGATCGCCCTCGCGCACGATCCGACCGTCGTCGATGATCGCGATCCGACCGGCGAGCTGGTCGGCTTCCTCCAGGTACTGGGTCGTCAAGAAGACGGTCGTTCCCTCGTCGTTGAGGGTGCGAACCTCCTCCCACACCGCTTGGCGGCTGGTCGGATCGAGGCCGGTCGTCGGCTCGTCGAGGAACAGCACCGTGGGGCGGTGGATGAGGGCGAGGGCCAGATCGAGCCGGCGTCGCATTCCTCCCGAGTAGGTGCCGACCCGTCGGTCGGCGGCCGCGGTCAGCCCCACCCGGGCCAGGAGCTCACCGCGGCGCGCATCCGCCGCCTTCGAGCCCAACCCGTGCAGGATCGCCTGCAGGTGCAGGAGCTCGTTGCCGGTCATCAGGGGGTCGATCGCCGCGTCCTGGAGCGCGACGCCGATCGATCGGCGTACCGCGGTCGACTCGGCGACGACGTCGAACCCGGCAACCCGGGCAACCCCGGCGGTCGGTCGTAGGAGGGTGACCAGCATTCGTACGGTCGTCGACTTCCCGGCACCGTTGGGGCCCAGAAAGGCGAAGATCTCACCGGTGTAGACCTCGAGATCGATGCCGTCGACCGCGCGGATCTCACCGAACTCGCGAACGAGCCCCTCGGCCGCGACCGGCTTCGTCGTCATCGTCGGGGCCCCCTGCGCATTCCGGCCACGGTATCGGCGGCTCGGACCGACCCTCGACGTTCGCCGGGTTCAGGGAGTGGGATCGGTCACACAACCTTCGAGGCCCGAGACCTGGTACAGCTCTTCGCCGACCTCGACGAACATCCCGTAGCAACGAGCGGCGATCTCGAGCCCTTCGGCGCTCACGATGCCTTCGATGTCGGCTTCGATCTCGGCGATCTCGGCCTGCAGCTCGGCCCGGCGGATGCGAGCCCGGTCGAGCTCCTCTCGCTGGTCGGCCCAGTTCCCGACGGGAATCGCGGCGAGTCCCACGCCGACGCTGAGCGTCGCGGCGACGAGGACCGTCCGGACCACGCGGCCGCTTCGAACCGGCGGGGTCTTCTCAACCATGGCGACGGCCCGTCACTTCCCGCGGCCCGCGACGGCACGGGCGCCGGGAAACGCGGCGGCCTCACCGAGCTGCTCCTCGATGCGGAGCAGCTGGTTGTACTTCGCGACGCGATCCGATCGGGCCGGTGCCCCGGTCTTGATCTGGCCGCAGTTCGTGGCGACGGCGAGATCGGCGATCGTCGTGTCCTCGGTCTCTCCGGAACGATGGGACATGACCGAGGTGTAGCCGTTGCGAGTCGCCAGGTCGACGGCCTCCAACGTCTGGGTGAGGGTGCCGATCTGGTTGACCTTGACGAGAATCGAGTTGGCGGTCGCCACCTCGATGCCCCGGGCCAACCGTTCGGAGTTGGTGACGAACAAGTCGTCTCCCACCAGCTGACAACGAGATCCGAGCGCGACGGTGAGGGCCGCCCAACCATCCCAGTCGTCCTCGGCCATGCCGTCCTCGATCGACACGATCGGGTACTTTTCGCACAGCGAGACGTACTCGGCGACCATGTCGTCGGCGGTGAGCTTTCGGCCCTCGGAGGCGAGGTCGTAGATGCCGTCGGCGAAGAACTCCGTCGACGCGACATCCATCGCGATGGCGATGTCGCCGCCGGGCGTGCGCCCCGACCGCTCGATCGCGTCGATGAGCAACTGGATGGCTTCCTCGTTCGAGCCGAGATCGGGGGCGAACCCTCCCTCGTCGCCGATCCCGGTGGACAGACCCTTGTCGGAGAGGACCTGCTTGAGCACGTGGTACGCCTCGACCCCCCACCGCAGCGCCTCGGAGAACGAGGCCGCGCCCACCGGCATGAACATGAACTCCTGGTAGTCGACGCTGTTGTCCGCGTGCTCACCACCGTTGAGCACGTTCATCATCGGTACGGGCAGCACATGGGCGTTGGCCCCGCCGACATGACGCCACAGCGGGATCTGGAGCTCGGTTGCCGCGGCGCGCGCGGCCGCGAGCGAGACCCCGAGGATCGCGTTGGCCCCGACCCGGCTCAAGTTGTCGGTTCCGTCGGTGGAGATCATCTCGGCGTCGAGGGCTCGCTGATCGACGGCATCGATGCCCGACACCGCGTCGGCCAGTTCGCCGTTGACGAAGCCGACCGCGGTGCGCACCCCCTTGCCGCCGTAGCGATCGCCACCGTCGCGCAGCTCGACCGCTTCGAACGCGCCCGTCGAGGCGCCACTCGGCACGATGGCCCGGCCCGTCGCCCCCGAGTCGAGCTCGATCTCGACCTCGACGGTCGGGTTGCCACGGGAGTCGAGGACTTCGCGGCCGTGGACTCGTTCGATTGTGCTCACGGGATCACCTCTGGGGGAATCAGAACTGCCGGGATGTTACCGGTCATCGCGCGCAGCGTGATGTATTCGCGCGAACCGCGCGATGCCGGGACGTCTCCGCCCGCCGAGGGACCCGTCAGACAGTCTCGCGCCGTTTGGCCTCGCGCCACAACGCCCGAAGCTCATCTTCTGTCGCCGACTCGAGCGCGACGCCATCGGCCGCGGCCACTTCCTCCACCACCCGGAAGCGGCTCATGAACCGGGCGGCCGCCGCCCGCAACGCCGACTCCGGATCGAGATCGAGCCGGCGGGCAACCTGCACCGCAGCGAAGAGCAGATCGCCGACCTCGTGTTCGCACGGATCATCGCGCACCTCGGCCAGCTCGGCTTCGACATCAGCCAGCGCCGCCTCGATCCCTCCGTCCCAGTCGAACCCGACACCGGCCGCCCGCTTCTGCACCTTCAGGGCCAACAACAGGGCGGGCAACGCCGGCGGAACACCGTCCATCGCCGACCGGCGTCCCTTCTCCTCCCGCTTGATCGCCTCCCAGTTGGAGAGAACCGTGTCGGCATCGTCGGCGACCACCTCACCGAACACGTGGGGATGACGAACCACGAGCTTCTCGTGAACCCCCCGGGCCACGTCCGCGACCGTGAACGAACCGCGTTCGGCCGCCAGACGGGCATGGAAGAAGATCTGGTAGAGGAGATCGCCCAGCTCCTCGGCGAGATGGGCATCGAGGCCGTCGTCGACCTCCCCGTCGTCGAGATCCGCCCGGGCATCGATCGCCTCGAGCGTCTCGTGGGTCTCCTCCAACAGGTGCTGGCGCAACGAGCCGTGGGTTTGCTTTCGATCCCACGGGCACCGCTCCCGAAGCACCCGGACGAGCTCCTCGAAACGGGCGAACTCCGCCGCGACCGGCGTTGCCAACTCCGGGATCCACAGCGTCGTCAGATGATCGGCATCGACCTCCCGGTCCAGTTCGGCCCACGCCACGGTGAACACCTTCTCGTCGGGGAGCCCGAGCCGCTGCAGCACCGTCACCGTCGGCCCGTCGTCGAGCGCCAGCTTGATCTCGGACAACACGTGACGCGAGTGACAGTGGGCCACCAGCAGCGGTCCCGTCTGACCCGCTGCCGCCTCGGCGAACACGTGGCCGTCGATCAACCGCGCGCCCGACTCGATCGGGTCGATGCCGAGACGCGACCAGGCCACATCGAGAAACGACATCGCAGGGAGGATCTCGAGCTCGACCCGGCCGGCGTCCGCCGCGGACCGCAACAGCTCCACCGTTCGCTCCAACACCAGCGGCGATCCCGGCACCGCGTAGACGAGGTCGCCCTTCGCCGCCTCGGCGATGAGTCGATCGGTGATCGTCTGATAGACCTCGGCGAAATCCCCGGCCGTCTCGTAGACGGCATCGAAGGTGACCGCATCGGTGACCAGCCCGGCCGCGGGATGCCGGTCGGTGCGCAGGAAGCGGCGCTGATGACGCTCGATCGCAGTCCTCGTGACCGGGGCGACCAACGAGGCGTCCGCGGGCCCGAGCCCGACGATCGTGATCGTCCCCACGCCGAAAGGATCAGCCGTCGGCCGGAACGACCGACAACGTCGCGGTGTCCCAGGAGCCGTAGACCGGATCGACGACGACGTCCCGGGCGAAGACGGCCTGCTGCATGTCGGCGAAGTCCTCGGTCGAGAAGACGGCCTGGCGGATCGCGGCCGGATCATCGGAGGGCGAGGCATCGAACGAGCGGACTTCGATCACGTGCCACCCGAACTGGGTCTCGACGGGGGCCGAGACGCCCGGCGCGTCGACCAGGGCCGCACCGGCGGAGAACTCCGGAACGTATCCCGAGGGATCCGCACACCCGAGATCACCACCGTTCGGCCCCGAGGGACCGATCGACAGCTCCATGGCCAAGGTGGCGAAGTCCTCCCCGGCATCGAGGCGTTCGATCGCGGCGAGCGCCTCCTGCTCGGTCTCGACCAGGATGTGGCTGGCGCAGAGCTGCACCGGCCACGCCGGTTCGACCTGCGCGACATCGAGCAGGTACTCGGCAACGACCGTCGGGAGGGCCTGCGAACGAATGACCTCGGCACCGAAGGCGGTGTCGAGATCGGGCACGCTCGGATCGCTGAGCGCGATCGTCTCGAGCTCGGCCCGAGCCGCGGCGAAATGGTCGTCGGTCACCTCGAACCCGCGGGCCGCGAGCTCGGCGTACCACAGCTCGTTGCGGACCCAGCTGGTGATCGACGCGGCCGCCTGGCGCTTGTCGAGCGTGCCGTCGCTCAACTCGGCGAGCCCGTCGGGCGTCAGGACCTGGTCGCCGACCTGGGCCGACGCACCGGCCGGTTCCCCGATGAGGTCGACGAGCTCGTCTTGGGTCAACGACTCGTCGGCCACCTCGGCCACGTCGGCGTCGGCACCGCACGCCGCCGCGATCAGTCCGAGGGCGAGCACGGCGGCAACGACTCGGAGGCGGGAGCGGGATCGAAAGATGTTCACGAGTCGTGAAGGTTATCCGGCGCCGGACCCGGAACCGGGGTCAGGTGGCGGCCGCATCCGCGGGTTCCCGGTCGGGCAGGAGATCGGAGAGGATCTCGACGAGCTGGTCGACGACCGGCCCGCCTTTCCTGCGGAGCGGCAGTTGCAACTCCCCGATGCCCTCCTTGTAGACCGCGGCGTTGCCGGTCCCCTTGGTGGAGTACAGGCGCTGGAGGCGGACCTGCAGGCTGTCGGGAAGGGTCACCGGCGAGATCCGGGCGATGTGGTCCGGCCCCCCGAACCCCGGCCCCTTGGTGACGATGATCTCGCGGGCACCACTGCGCACGCACTCGACCCGCAACCGTCCGACGGCGAGAAGCGCCTCCGCCGGTGGTGGAATGGGCCCGAACCGATCGAGCCACTCGGTGCGGACATCGTCGAGCTCCTGTCGGGTCTCGACGGCGGCGAGCCGACGATACGCCTCGAGGCGGGTTGCCTCCCTGGTGACGTAGTCGGAGGGAAGATGGGCGTCGCCGGGGACCTCGATCGAGATGTCGATCGGCTCGGGGATCTTCTCGCCCTTCAACTCCGACACCGCCTCGGTGACCATCTGGCAGTAGAGGTCGTACCCGACCGCGGCGATGTGGCCGGACTGCCCGGTTCCGAGCAGGTTTCCCGCCCCGCGGATCTCCAGGTCGCGCATCGCGATCCGGAATCCCGATCCGAGCTCGGTGGCCTCGCCGATCGTCTTCAACCGTTCGTAGGCCTCTTCGCTCAGCACCACATCTTCGGGATGGAACAGATACGCATAGGCCCGCTGCCCGGCCCGACCGACCCGGCCGCGAAGTTGATGGAGTTGACCGAGCCCCAGCCGATCGGCCCGATCGACCACGAGGGTGTTGACCGACGGCATGTCGATCCCCGACTCGATGATCGTCGTGCACACCAAGACGTCGAACTTGCCCTCCCAGAAGTCGATCACCACCCGTTCGAGGGTGCCCTCGTCCATCTGACCGTGGGCAACCGCGATCCGGGCCTCGGGAACCAGGTCCCGCAGGCGTTCGGCCACGTGTTCGATGTCGCGCACCCGGTTGTGCACGAAGAACATCTGCCCCTCCCGCAGGAGCTCCCGGCGCATGGCCTCCGAGACGGCCCGCTCGTCGTACTCCCCGACATAGGTGAGGATCGGCTGACGGTCCGCCGGCGCCGTGTTGAGCACCGACATGTCCCGGATCCCGGTCAGGCTCATCTCCATCGTGCGGGGAATCGGGGTCGCCGTCAGGGTCAACACGTCGACATCGGTGCGCAACGACTTGATCTGTTCCTTGTGGGAGACCCCGAATCGTTGCTCCTCGTCGACCACGAGAAGCCCGAGGTTCTTGAACTCGATGTCGGCCGAGAGCAGCCGGTGGGTGCCGATCACGAGATCGACGTCGCCGTCTCTCACCCCGTCGATCACCGCCCTCGCCTGCGCGGCGGTGAGGAAGCGACTGAGCACCTCGACCCGGATCGGATACGGGGCGTAGCGCTCACGAAAGGTGGCGTGGTGCTGTTGGGCGAGCAGGGTCGTGGGCACCAGCACGGCCACCTGCATTCCGTCCTGGATCGCCTTGAACGCCGCCCGCAGCGCAACCTCGGTCTTGCCGAATCCGACATCGCCGACCACGAGACGGTCCATCGGCGCCGGGCGCTCCATGTCGTCTTTCACATCGATGATCGCGTGGAGCTGGTCAGGGGTCTCCTGAAAGGGAAAGGCATCCTCCAGCTCCCGCTGCCACGGGGTGTCGGGTGCGAAGGCGTGGCCCTGCGCCGTCACCCGCGTCTGGTAGAGGACCACGAGCTCCTGGGCGATCTCCTGGACCGCCGACCGCACCTTGGCCTTCGTCGTGTGCCAGTCGGCGCCACCCATCTTCGACAGCGTCGGGGTCTCACCCCCGCTGTAGAGACGGATCGATTCGATCTGATCGGACGGCAGATAGAGCTTGTCGGTCCCGCGGTACTCGAGCAGGAGGTAGTCACGGTCGCTGCCGTTGATCGAACGGGTGACCATCCCCCCGAACCGGGCGACGCCGTGTTGCTGGTGCACGACATAGGACCCCTCACGGAGATCGTCGAAGAACCTCTGGGCGTCGCGACGCCGAGCCCGGGCCCGGCGGTGGGTTCGGCGGCGCCCGGTCAGGTCGGTCTCGGCCAGCACCGCGAGCTCGAGCTCTGGCATCACCGCGCCCCGCACGAGGGGAACGGTCACGAGGTGGCCACCGGGTCGGGTGAGGTCGGTGTCGGCCGCTGCGGGCGTCAGCTCGACACCGTGATCCGACAGCAGCGCCGACAGGCGCGTCGCGCTCGCCGCACCGTCGGCCGCGACCACCACCCGGTATCCCTTTGCCAACAGGCCCCGGACCTGCGCGACCGTCGGGGCCACGTCGCCGACCACCGGCTCCCAGCCGGACGCGGCGATGGCCGGCGTGTCGGGCCCGTCGGCGACCGGCAAGAGGGTCCACGCCGGCGCGTCGACCCTGGCCAGAAGGCGATCGAACGGGAGATGGAGGCGGTGAACGCCGTCGGCGTCGACGTTCCAGGTCTTGGCCAGCGACGATGCCAGGTCGGCCTCCTCGGACCGGATGTCGACCGCTCGATCACGGATTCGCCGAGGTTCGACCAGAACGATCATCCCATCGGCGGGAACGAGATCGGTGAGCACGACCTCCTCGTCGACCAACCAGGGCAGCCACGACTCCATGCCGTCGAACAGCTCACCGTCGACGATGCGATCCCATTGCTCGCGGCCCCACGGCTCGTCCGCGACGAGCTCGGCCGCGCGGCGACGGGCCTCCCCGCCGGGGCGGAGCTCGCGGCACGGATGGATCTCCACCTCGGCCACCGCGACCGTCGCCCGTTGGTCGCCGACCGAGAACTCCGTGAGTCGATCCACGTCGTCGCCCCAGAGATCGATCCGAACCGGGGCATCGGCCGTGCTCGGGAAGACATCGACGATCGAACCCCGTACCGCGACCTCCCCCCGGTGCTCGACTTGGTGCTCACGTCGATACCCCAACCCGACGAGCTCCTCGACGAGCGTCGTGGGATCGATCTCGTCACCGACCCCGACGACGATCGGATCGATGACCGCGTCCGGGTCGAGGCGCTGCACGAGGGCTCGAGCCGGGGCGACGATCACCGACGGCGCCGTCCGGGGATCGCGGAGCCGATGGAGGGTTCGCAGACGGGTCCCCATCGTCTCCACCGCCGGGCTCACCCGCTCGAACGGCAACGTCTCCCAGGCCGGAAAGAGCGCGACGTCGTCGTTGCCGAGGACCGCGGCCATGTCGGCCGCCAACCGCTCGGCCTCGTGCTGTGTCGCCGTGGCCACCAGCAACGGACGGCGCTGCGCTGCGGTGGCGAGCCCGGCCAGGGCCAGCGCGCGACCGGCGTCGGGCACCGCGACGACCGCGTCGCGACGGCCGATCAGCGACTCGATCGCCGGTTCCGTCGCCAGCAACGGCAGCAGTGAGCGAAGATCCGGGACGGGAGCGGACATCCGACGCGCTACGAGGCGTTGAAGCGGTTCATCGCCGCTTCGATGTCGGCGTCGGCCAGGAACTCCACCACGTCGGCGGCGACCCCGACGATCCGGTCGAGCTCCGGTTGTTCGCTGCGGGCCGGACGACGCAGGACGTAGTCGGCACCTTTCATGGTGCCGGCCTCGGGTTTTCCGACGCCGAGACGGATACGGGAGAACGCGTCGGTGCGGAGATGGGCTCGGATCGATTTCAGTCCGTTGTTCCCGGCCAGCCCCCCACCGAACTTCACCTTGAGCCGGCCGACGGGAAGGTCGAGCTCGTCGTGCACGATGACGAGCCGGGACAGGTCGTCGATGCCGTGACGACGAACCAGCGCGGAGACCGCTCGTCCGGACTCGTTCATGTAGGTCGTCGGAATCGCGACGGCGACCCGCCGCGAACCGAGACGGAGATCGTCGGATTCGGCATGCTCACGCTTGGCTCGGGTCAACCGACCGTCGTGACGACGAATCAGCTCGTCGACGACCCAGGCCCCCGCGTTGTGACGGGTCAAGGCGTAGTCGGGACCGGGATTGCCGAGACCGACGACCAACAGGTCGGCCGGCGTGCCCCGCCGGGTGGATGATCGACGACCGACCATCTGAGGTCGCCGATCGGCGATCAGTCGTCGGCGCCGTCGTCGCCGGCGGCGTCGGCGTCGCTGGATTCGGCGCCGTCCTCCGCGCCGTCTTCGAGCTCGGCCGCGGCGTCGGCTGCCGCGTCGGCCGCCATCGCTTCTCGGGTCGAACGGGTGACGAGCGAGTTGGCCACCGAATCCTCCGGGTCGACGAGGGTGGTGACACCTTCGGGAAGATCCAGGTCGCCGACCCGGATCGAGTCGCCGAGAACCATTCCGGAGATGTCGACGAGGATCTCATCGGGCACATCGGCCGGCTTCGCCGACACGGTGAGGGCGTAGAGCGCCTGATCGACCATGCCATCGGCCCGGGTGACCTCGAGCGCCTCACCGACGAGGGTGAGCGGGATCTCGACCTCGATCTGCTGATCGGCGGTCACCCGGAGGAAGTCGACATGGATCACGTCGCGCCGGACCGGATGACGCTGCAGGTCCTTCACGATCGACAACTGCTCGGCACCGTCGATGTTGAGGGTGATCAGCGCGTTGACGCCGGCATCGGTGGTGAGCGCGGCTCGAAGCTCGGGCCAGGCCACCGAAACGGCGAGCGGATCGGCCTCGAGCCCGTAGACCACGGCAGGAACACGGCCCTCGCGACGAAGGCGCCGAGAGGCACGGGTGCCCTCCGGACGCCCCGTCTCGGCGTTCAACAGCAGCTGATCTGACATGGTATTCGGCTCCTGAACAGGGCACGGCGAACAAAGCGGCCCGTTCTCGGACCGACGGATCAGACTATCGGGGAACGCCGCGATCGCCACTGACCCCGAATGGTCTAGGCGAGATGGTTGCCGCCGAAGATCTCACTGACGGAGGTGTCCTCGAACACCGCTGAGATGGCCCGGGCGATGATCGGTGCGACGCTGAGCACCTCCATCTTGTCGATCCGCTTCTCCGACGGAATCGGCAAGGTGTCGGTGACCAGGACCCGTTCGATCGCCGCGTTCTTCAATTGATCGATCGCCGGACCGGAGAACACTCCATGGGTGGTCGCGACGATCACCCGGCCGGCGCCCTTCTCCGCGAGCAGGTCGGCGGCCGCACAGATCGTGCCGCCGGTGTCGATCATGTCGTCGATCAGGACGCAGGTCCGCCCTTCGACCTCACCGATGATCTCCTTCGCCTCGACCATGTTCGCCTCGTCGGTGCGTCGCCGCTTGTGGACGTAGGCCAGATCGGCATGGAGCAGGTTGGTGTAGCGCTCCGCGACCTTCATCCGGCCCGCGTCGGGCGACACGATGACCAGCTCGTCGTCGTGGAGCTCGGACAGATAGTCGACGAGGACCGGCATGGCGACCAGATGATCGACCGGTCCGTCGAAGAAGCCCTGGATCTGGCCCGAGTGGAGATCGACCGACATCAGCCGGTCGGCGCCGGCAACGCTGAAGAGATCGGCGATCAGCCGGGCGGTGATCGGCTCACGACCCGACGCCTTGCGATCCTGACGGCTGTAGCCGTAGAACGGCGCCACGACGGTGATGCGCTTGGCCGATGCCCGCTTGGCCGCATCGACCATGATCATGTGCTCCATGATGGCGTCGTTGATCGACCCGCCGTCCCACTGGGTGTGGGTCTGGACGATGAACACGTCGGACCCACGGATCGACTCCCCGTACTTCACATGCAGTTCGCCGTTGGCGAACTCGGAGATGTTGGCCGAACCGAGCCGCACCCCCAGTTCGTGGCAGATGTCGGCAGCGAGGCTCTGGGTGGCCCGGCCGGCGACGATGTGGAGCTTCTTGTGATTGAGCAGTTGCATCCGAGTCCCGTCGGGATCAGTTTGTGTCGGGACCCGCAGTGTAGAACGGGCCTGTGACAGTCGCGGCCGGGATCTCCGAGCCGGGTTCGAGCACGGCATAGGGGCCGACCCGGGAGTGATCGCCGACCGTCGCCAGCTCGCCGGAGGTCCGGTCGAGCCGGCAATGCGCACCCACGCGGGTGTCGACCAGGCGACACCCCGGACCGATCTCGGTCCCGCTCCCGATCGTCGTCGCGCCCTCCAGCACGACCCCCGGGTACAACGACACATCGGAGTGCAACTCGACGGTCGAGTCGATGTAGGTCCGTTGCGGATCCATCATGGACACGCCCCGGTGCAGCCAGCGGGAGTTGATGCGTCGACGCAACCGGGCCTCGACCCGGGCCAGGTCGGCACGGTCACGCACCTCCCAGGTCTCCTCCGGAAATGGGGCGACGAACACATCGATGTCGTGCCCGGTCTCCCGAAGGACCGCGCCGATGGCAGCCACGTCGGACGAATCGACCCGACGAAGGGCCGGGGCCAGCAGAGAGCGTCGAACGAGCCACACGCCGCTCTCCACCTCGCCGTCCGCGTCGGCGGAGAGGACCGTGGCGGACGCGTCGGATCGCCGGTGGGCCCGATGCATCGCCCGCAACGTCTCACCCGACAGCAGCGGGACGTTGGCCGGCACCACCAAGACGTCGTCCTCATCAGGATCGAGATCGAGCTCGAGATCGTCGTCGGTCCAGGTCGCGAGCGCGGCGAGCACCGCGGCACACGAATCCTGACGCATCTCGGAGGGAACGAAGCCGACGTCGACCGGCATGCCGCCCAGCTCCTTGGCGACCGCCTGATCATCGGGCGTCACGACCGCGACGAACCGGCGGGGCCCGATCATCAGGACCGCGTCGACGACGTGGCGCACCATCGGCCGCCCGCAGAGCCGGTGCAGGGGCCGGGCCAGCTCCGACCGCATGCGAGCATCGGACACGGTGGCGACCACCACGGCGCAAGGAGCGATCGGGTTCACGGGACCGTTCTAGCGCGGTGACCCCGACGGCACGAACGCGGGCCGGACATCACTCGAAGTGGCTGGCCCGGCAGGGATCGAACCTGCAACATCCGGCTCCAAAGGCCGGCGTTCTGCCGATTGAACTACGGGCCACCGTCGTGGACGACACGGTCACCGTACCGCGCCGGCTGCCCGTCCGATCACGAATCCCCGGCGTCGAGGGTCTGGATCCCGCTGCGGGCGACGATCCCACCACGGTCATCGACGACCACCACCCGATAGCGCACCGCGACGACCCCATCGGGAAACTCGGCCCTCGTCTCGATGACCTCGCCGCGGGGGCCCTGACCCACGGTCACGGCCTGGCCGGGGCGCTCGGGCGCAGACCCGTCGATCGTGCGCAACACCCGTACCGACCAACCCGGCACATCGGCGCCCTCCACGTTCCAGGCCACGAGGATCTCACCCCTTCTGGAGTCGACCCGCAGCGCGACCGCGACGTCCACACCGTCGCCGACCGCCTCGGACGGCCGGTCGGCGATGTCCGGCACCGACGTCGGGGCCCCGGAACGGGTGTCGGCGTCGACGACCGGACCCGGTTCGGCCGCCGACGTGTCGGTGGGGCGATCCGGCAACTCGTCCACCGGCGGCTCCCCCCGGTCGTCGGCATCCCTCGCCGGCGGTGCGTCGGTCACGGTCGGGCGGCGATCGGTCGGATGGGAGTCGGTCGGTTCGGTGACCGGTGGACGATCTTCGGGGGGAGCGTCGCCGGGCCGGGCAGTGGTCGACGGTGATCGCGTGGTCGTGGTCGCGACGACATCGGTGACCAGCTGCCCGTCGCGAACCGTCACCACCGCACCCGGGTCGAGCGTGACGTCGTCGATGGTGATGGTCCCCCGGTCTCCGACGATCACCACCGCGCCGTCGATCAACGTGAACCCGTCGGCGGGATCCTCCACCCGCTCACCGGACGGAAGCATCACCACCACATCTTGCGCGTCGCGCACCTCCAGCGCGGCGACGCTCGTCTCGTCGCCCGCGAGCAGCACGACCGTGGCGACCGCCAAGATCACCGCGAGGACCGGCGCGACGACGAATCGACGGGGAAGACGCGCCCGGTCGGGCCGGGTGCGGTTCGCGGCGAACTGCACCCGCAACCCGGATTCGATTCGCTCCCGACTGACCGGATCGAGCGAAGGGGCATCGACACGGGCCAACGGTCCGAGGAGATCGTCATCGTCGCCGGTCACGATTCCTCCTCGAGTCGACGCATGGTGCGGCGCAGCGACCCCGTGGCCCGATGAACGAGAACCGCCATCAGCGATGGTGTCACGCCCATCGCCCGGGCCGCTTCCTCGTGCTCGAGCCCGGACAGATGCCGAAGGGTGAGTGCTCGCTGGTAGCGGGGGTTGAGCTCGTCGAGCGCCTCTCGCAACAACACGACCCGATCGGCATCGTCGACCCGATCGAGGTCGTCGAACGTGACGCTGTCCTGGAGACGGTCGGCTGCCCGCCTCGTGCGATCGCCCCGGCGACGACCCTGCCGACGGTGGTGATCGGTGAGCTCGTTGGCGGCGATGCGAAACAGCCATGGCGCGATCCCACCGGGCCTCCACCGAAACCGGTCGAGACGAGCCAGCGCCCGTTCGAAGGTCGCCGCGGTGACATCCTCGGCCAGGTCCCGGTCTCCGCATCGCCGAAACGCGAAGCGATGGATCGCGTCGACGTGACGACGGTAGATCTCGGCGAACGCGTCGGCATCGGTTCGCGCCCGTTCGACGAGCTGACGCTCGTCGAACGAGTCGGGATCATCACCGCGGTCGACCACTGCCCCCCAGCGTGGCGCATCGCGCCGCTCGGCCGGTGGCAAGGAGGAAGAACGGGGTGAGGCACGAGGCATCCGAACGGCGCGCGGTCGCCTCGGTCAGTTCTGCCGGGACGGCCGCTGCGGCTCACGATCCGTCAGACGATCCGTCACCCGGTCGACCTCACGGTCCGTCACCCTGTCCATCTCACGATCCGTCACCCGGTCCGTCTCCCGATCCGTCAGACGATCCATCTCCCGATCCGTCAACCGGTCCGTCTCCCGATCCGTCAGACGATCCATCTCCCGATCCGTCAGACGATCCGTCACCCGGTCGACCTCACGATCCGCGGGCCGATCCTGGATGCGGATTCCGACATGTTCCGCCCGGCTGCGGGCGACGAGCTCACCGTCGGCATCGACCGCGGTGACGACATAGGTGTAGCGATGCCCGGCCGCGACCTCGGGGTCGCGCAGCTCGATCACATCGAGCCCCACCCGGGCGAGCACCGTTCGTTCACCGCCGTCGACGCGCTTCCAGATCACGTAGCCCACGGCCGTCTCGTCGCCGACCTCGCTCCAGCCGCAGCCAACCGCGAGCTCCGGGACCGCATCGGCGCGAACCTCGGCATCGACCCGGTGGGCGGCACACTCGAGGCGAAGCGGTTCGATCTCGTGATCGCGCTCGCCCAGCACCACCGGCTGAAGCCGGCTCCGGGCGATGATCTCGCCGTCGCCGTCGAGGCCGAGCACCGCGTAGAGATAGCCGGCCGGAACCGACACCTCGGTGTCGGTGTAGGAGAACACGTCGGCACCCAGCTCGGCCACCAGGTTGCGTTCCCCCTTCTCGGGCCGAACCTGGAGGTTCCAGAGCTGCCAGGCCCGGACACCGGTGTCGGCACCGGCGCGCCACTCACAGCGCACCGCGGCAGCGTCGCCGGTCACACGCGGCTCGCAGCTCAACTCGACGACCACGTCGACCGCCGGGGTGTCGAGCACCCGATCCGCTCGGGCCGGAGATTCCTGGCGTTGTCGAAAGGTGTCGCGAACCGGCGGATCGTCGCGCCGGTCGGCGATCAGACCGGCCGAGACCGGAACGGCGAGCCCTGCGAGCAGCGTCGCCACGGCGATCAGGAGGGGAAGGAGTTTTCTGGACATCAGGAACCTCGATGGTTGGGGGATCGGTGACCGACCGAGGGCCGGCAC
This sequence comes from Actinomycetes bacterium, assembly GCA_024276495.1. Taxonomy (GTDB): domain Bacteria; phylum Actinomycetota; class Acidimicrobiia; order Acidimicrobiales; family Aldehydirespiratoraceae; genus JAJRXC01. The sequence continues at coordinate 64,883 of JAJRXC010000017.1, read as the reverse complement.
CTCCTACAACGCCGACCAACGGCCCGGATTACACCGCGTCGCCGAATTCTTCGGATCCGGTGAGGTTTGCGCGTCGGCGGTGGTCCGAGGGTGGCCTCGGGCCCTCACGCCTGTAACGTCTCCCCCCGTGGGTTCACTCGTAAAGAAGCGCCGCAAGCGCATGCGGAAGAAGAAGCACAAGAAGATGCTGCGAAGGACGCGCCACCAGCGACGCAAGTAGGCGCCCCTACTCGACCGACCGCGGCCCCAGGTCCTGCGCGTCGACGGTGCTCGCCACCACTCGCCCCGGACCGGGAAACTCTCCTTCCACGAACCACGTGCTCCCGCTCCCAGCGAGCCGCGGGCGCAACCCGGTCGCATCCGCCAACTCGTCGCGCCATCGCTCGAGCTCCGGCGCCACGACGAGCGCGGCCGGCTCGAGATCGTTCCCGTGATCGCCCCGCGGACCACCGAGCCGATCCCAGGCCGCGTACACGGCCGGCGTGGCACACCCGAACGGGGGCGTCAGCAGCGTGTAGGTCCGCGGCTCGAAGGGCAGCGGCTCGATGATCTCACCGATCCCGGCGACCCGGGCCCGTCCGCCGCGAAGACAGAACGCGACGTCGGCGCCGATGGTGGCGGCCCCCGCCACATCGTCGTAGCGCGCCCAGCGCAACACCGCCGCCGCGTCGGCGGAGCCGCCACCGAGGCCGGCACCGGCCGGTATTCGCTTGACGAGCCGGACCGAGGCGGTGCGGCCACACAGACGCAGCGCCGTTCTCACGAGATTGTCGGCGTCGGCCCCGACGCGTTCGAAGCCGGCCGGCCCGAGGATCTCGAGCGAATCCCCGCCACCGATCTCGAGGGTGTCGTGGAGGTCGAGGCTGACCATCTCGGCGTCGATCAGGTGATACCCGTCGTCACGCCGGCCGGTGATCCGCAGGGAGAGGGTGAGCTTCGCAGGCGCCGAGATCGTGATCACCGGCGAAGACTAATCGGGGTCGACCGAAGTCATCTAGAGTGCGCGGATGGCTCTCGGAACCCGGCCGTTCACCCACGGACTTCACGATCTGGGCGCCGGCAACTGGGCCTGGATCCAGCCGGATGGCGGTTGGGGCTGGAGCAACGCCGGGCTGATCGTCGACGGGGAGGAGTCGCTGCTGGTCGACACCTTGTTCGATCTGCCGCTCACCCAGACGATGCTCGACGCGTTCGCCGACGCCGTTCCCGCCGCCACGATCACCACCGTCGTCAACACACACGCCAACGGCGACCACTGCAACGGAAACGAACTGGTCGACGCCGAGGTCATCGCGTCGCGTGCCGCGGCCGCCGAGATGGCCGAGGAGAACCCGGAGATGATGCTCGCGTTGTTGGCTGCGGCTCCGAAGATGGGCGTCACCGGTGAGTTCTTCGCCCACTGCTTCGGTTCCTTCGACTTCACCGGGATCAACCGTCCGATTCCCACCACCACCTTCGAGGGGCGGATGGATCGGTTCGTCGGCGACACCCGCGTCGAACTGGTCGAGGTCGGTCCCGCCCACACCGCCGGCGACGTTCTCGTGCACGTCCCCGAACGGTCCACCGTCTACACCGGCGACATCCTGTTCGTCGAAGGCCACCCGATCCTCTGGGCCGGTTCGATCCCCGATCTGCTCGAGGCCCTCGACGTGATCGAGGGCTGGCAGCCGAAGACGATCGTGCCCGGCCACGGACCCGTCACGGACCTGGCCGGGCTCGCGCAGATTCGCGCCTATCTGGAGTACTGCCATCGTGAGTGCCGCGACCGCTTCGATCGCGGCCTGTCGGTCACCGACGCCGCTGCCGACCTCGCCCTCGACCGGTGGAGTGACTGGGGCGACCCCGAGCGCGTCGTCACCCTCGTCGACACCTGCTATCGGGAGTTCGACACCGACCGGGCACCGGCCACGATGACGGAGCTGTTCGCCGCGATGGCCGAGCTGTGGGATTCTCAACGGGCCTGAGCGGCCAATCGCGACCAGGCGGCGAGATCGAGGGTTTCCGGCCGGGCCCGGGGATCCACGTCGGCGACCTCGAATCCGTCGGCATCGACCCGGCCCGCCAGCGACCGTCGCAGCATCTTTCGTCGTTGGCCGAACGCGGCCCGAAGCACCGGATCGATCACCTCGATCGGGGTGTCGACGGGCGCCCGATCGTGGCGCACGATGCGCACAAGCACCGACTCCACCCGGGGGCGAGGGTGAAACACCGATGCCGGTACCTGCGCGACCACCCGGGCGCGTCCGTGGTAGGCCACCAGCATCGAGGGGATCCCCACCGCCTTGGTCCCCGGGCCGGCGGCCAGCCGCTCCCCCGCCTCACGCTGGACCATGACCAGCATCGACTCGATCCGGGGAACGTCACGGAGCAGGTCGAGGACGAGTGGCGTCGCCACGTTGTAGGGAAGGTTGGCCACGAGCGACCACGGGTCGTGATCCCCCAGCACCACGTCCCAGTCGAGCTCCCGCGCGTCGCCTTCGACGACCCGGACGTCGTCGGCGGCGACGACCTCTCGGAGCGCGGCCACGAGGTCACGGTCCTTCTCGACGGCGACGACGCTCGCGCCGCGCTCGGCCAGGGCCAGCGTGAGCGATCCCAGGCCGGCGCCGATCTCGACCACATGGTCTCCCCGACCCACCTCGGCGAGGCCCGCGATCCGGCGAACCGTGTTGGGGTCGACGACGAAGTTCTGGCCGAGGGCGCGCCGGGGCTCGAGACCGAACCGGGCGAGGAGATCCCGCAGATCCCGGGGGGAGTGGGTCAACGACTCACGCAGCCGCGGCCGCGACACCGCAGATCGGCCACGGCGACCAGCCTTGGCGGTTCCACAACGCGAGGGCCATGGCGTCCTGGTCTCCGGGAGAGGCGGCGATCGGGTCCACTCCCACCAGCGCCGGCGCGGCGGATGACGCGATCCAGTCCCAGGTGGCCTGGGAGAACTGGTAGGCGCCCCGGTACCGCCCGTTCCGGCTCACGATCGTGTAGTTGCCGCTCGACTCACATTGGCGAAGCACTTCCCACTGGGCCGGGGTCGGGCCGGTCGCGAGGGGCGCCGTCGTGGTCGGCGGCGGCTCAGCCGGGGCCGCGGTGGTCGTCGGGGCGGTGGTCGTCGGTTCGGCGGTGGTCGGCGGCTCGGCCGGGGCGACGGTCGTCGGCGGCGCGGTCGTGGGGGCCGCGGTGGTCGTCGGCGCGGCGGTGGTGGTCGTGGTCTCGGCGGCGATCTCCGCGGCCCGGAGTCGGGCCGCGGCCTCGGCCCGGGCGGCTTCGGCATCGGCCAGCCGGTGTTCTTCGGCCTGACGGGCGTCGGCGGCGAGGGCCAGCGCCTGGACCAGTGCCGCCTCTCGTCGAACCTGACGGGCCTCGGTCCACTGCTGGGCGCGAGACGAGAAGGCCGCGAGATCGGCGTCGAGCACCGCGGTGGCCCCCGCGGCGGGTTGGATCGTGCTGGCGATGAACACCGCCGCCGCGACCGTGAACGACGCGACCCGCAGCGATGCCCGAGTTGGTCCGTCCAGAGCTCCGTCCTTCCCTCTGGTCGGTTGTCACTGCTGTGACAGGGCGACTCCGTACGACGCGCGACGGTAGAAGCGTTGTAACACAATTGCAACCTTTTGGGCCGGTCGAACGTCGATCGGGGCTCAGGGCGCGTCGAACGAGTAGAACGTCGCGGCGTTCGACGACGTGGCCGCTTCCACTTCCTCGACCGGCCGGTTCATCGCCGCGGCCACCGCGGCGCCGACCAGTGGGACCAACGCCGGCCGGTTCGTCTTCCCTCGATGAGGGACCGGCGCGAGATACGGGCTGTCGGTCTCCACCAACACTCGATCGAGCGGACAGGCCGCCGCGGCGTCACGCAGGTCGCCACCGCTGGGAAAGGTGATGATGCCCGAGAACGACAGGTTGGCCCCGCGTGCGAGGCATTCGGCCCCTTCGTCGACACCGCCGGTGAAGCAGTGAAAGACGGTGCGCCGGGGGGTGCCCTCCCGGTCGAGGATCTCGAACGTCTCCGCCCACGCCGCCCGCGTGTGGATCACCAGGGGCATGTCGCGCGCGTGGGCGAGGCCGATCTGGCGTCGAAACGCGTCGGCCTGGGCGTCGCGTGGCGAATGGTCGTAGTGGTAGTCGAGCCCGCACTCCCCCACCGCGACGACCTCTGGTGCGTCGAGGAGCTCGTCGAGCCCGTCGATTCCATCGGCGGCATCATGGGGATGCACGCCCGCAGTCGCCCACACGCCTTCGTGGTGTCGGGCGATCGCCATCATCTGGCGGCTCTGCGCCACCGTGGTCCCCACCGTGACCAGCCGGCCGACGCCGGCGCGTCGAGCCTCTTCGATCCGGCGCTCCCCGTCGGCGCCGGGGGCGAGATGACAGTGATGATCGACCCAGGCCACGATCAGTCTCCGGCATCTCCATCGACGCCGGTCGCGGCGAGAAGTTCCGCGACATCGACCTTCTCGAAGAGCGGGACCGGCTTGTCGATGACGGTGCCGGGTTCGACCGCGACCGACCGCCAACCGTCGACCTCGCCGAGCACCTCGTCGAGGCGGGCGCTGCTGAACGGCAGGAACGGGCTGAACGCGATGCGGATCGCGTTGATCGCGTCGAGCGCGGTCGCCAGAACGACACCGGCCCGGTCGGGATCGACCTTGGCCAGCTTCCACGGCTCGGTGGCGTTGAGGTACGCGTTGATGGCCTGGGCCCCGTCCATCGCGGTGCGCAGCGCGGCCCGGAGCTCGACCCGCTCGATCTGTTCGCCGCTGGTCGTCAGGAACTGATCGACCGTCGCCAACAGCGCCGCGTCCGCGCCGGTTCGACCATCGGAACGGGGCTGGACACCATGGTTCTTGTGCACCATCGCGAGCACCCGGTTGACGAGGTTGCCCCAGGTGGCGACGAGCTCCTCGTTGATCCGGCGGGCGATCTCCTCGATCGAGATCTCGGTGTCGGCCTGCTCGGGGAAGTTCGCCGCGAGGGCGTAGCGCAGCCCGTCGGGTTGGAAGAGGTCGAGCCCTTCTTCGATCGTGAGACCGATGCCCCGGCTCGCCGACGCCTTCCCGCCCTTGAACGTGACGTACTGGTTGGCGGGAACGTCGTCGGGCAGGTGGAGGTCGCCGGCACCCATGAGCTGGGCGGGCCAGAACAGACAGTGGAACGGGATGTTGTCCTTCCCGATGAAGTAGACGTGGCGGGCGTCGTCGTTCTCCCACCAGTGGCGCCACTGCTCCTCGTCGCCGCGAAGCGACGCCCATTCCTGTGAGGCGGAGAGGTAGCCGATGACCGCGTCGTACCAGACGTAGATGCGCTTGCCCGGCCCGAGATCGTCGACCGGGACCTCGATGCCCCAGTCGAGATCGCGGGTGATGGCCCGATCGTGCAGGCCGTCCTCCTCGGTCCAGCCGAGCGCGAAGTTGAGGACGTGGGGTCGCCAGCCCCGTTTCGCCTTCAGCCAGGTGGCGAGCCGCTCGGTGAAGTCGGAGTAGCGGTAGAAGAAGTGCTCGGTCGCCCGCAGCTCGGGGGTGACGCCCGTGATCTTCGAACGAGGATCTCCGAGCTCGGTGGCATCGAGGGTCCGTCCGCAGTTGTCGCACTGGTCGCCGCGCGCTTCGCCGTAGCCGCAGTACGGGCAGGTCCCCTCGATGTAGCGGTCGGGCAGGAAGCGCTCGGCCTCGGGGTCGTAGAACTGATCCGAGGTGCGCTTGTCGATGTGGCCGTTCTCGAGCTGACGCAGGAACATCTGCTGGGTGACCCGGGCGTGATGTTCGGTGCCGGTGGTCGTGTAGTTGTCCCACGAGATCCCGACCGCGTCCCACTGGCGCAGGAACTCACCGTGATAGCGGTCGACGATGTCCTGCGGCGTCACCCCTTCGGCGTCGGCCCGCACCGTGATCGGGGTGCCGTGCACATCGGACCCCGAGACCATCAGGACCTCGTTGCCGACCCGCCGTTGGTGGCGGGCGAACACGTCGGCCGGCAGATAGGCGCCGGCCAGATGACCGAGATGCCGCGAGCCCGATGCGTAGGGCCAGGCAACGGCGACGAGGACAGGGGTCGACATGGTGGCGAGGCTACCGGTGCTCCTCTCGGGCCGGTGAGCATTTCGTCATCGATCAGCCGGCAGTGACATCCCGCAGCAGCGGCGATGACGGCGGTCCGAGCACCGGGGTTTCGTCGTGCACCCCCGACCGGCTCCGGACGTCGTCGATGCGGTCGAGCTGACGTTCGAGCGCCCGTCGGCGGGTCCCCGAGAGGGCTCCGAAGCTTCGCGTCAGCGTCTCGATGTGACGCTCGACCTTGTCGATCTGGCCGGAGAACTTCTGCCACTGCTCTCCGAACCCGGCCAGACACTCGAGGATCTCCTCGGTGGCCCGTTCGACGGCGAAGGTGTCCATCGCCTGGCGGACGACGGCGAGCACCGCGAACAGGGTGGTAGGCGAGCACAACACGACCTTTTGTCCGAGCGCGTCGTCGAGCAGGGTCGGATCGTTCTCGTGGATGAACCCGTAGACGCTCTCGTTGGGAATGAACAGCAACAGGTAGCCGACGGTGGTGTCGGTCGCCGCGTAGCCGCGGCCGTGCAACTCCTTCACCCGGTCGCGCACGTCGCGCAGGAAACGGTCGCGGAAGGCGTCGGCCTCCATGTCGGTCGGCGCTTCGAGATGTCGGAGATAGTTCGTGACCGGAAACTTGACGTCCATGTGGAGGAGCCGCTCGTCGGGCAGCAGGAACGTGAAGTCGGGTTTGGTGCCACCGTCGATCGCCCGCTGCTTGCGATAGTTGATCCCCTCGCGCATGCCGGCGGAACGAAGGACGTCTTCAGCCATGCGCTCGCCCCACTGGCCCCGGGCCTGGGGACTCGCGAGCGCCTCACGGAGGTGCTGGGTGGTCTCGGCGAGGACCTTTTGTTGACGAGTGGCCGCTTCCAGACTCTCGACGAACTGCCCGTGCTGTTGGGCCCGTTCCTTCTGGAGCTGCGCGACCAGGGTGCGGACCTGCTGGAGCTCACCGCTCATCGCGCGCACCTGGGACCCGAGGTTCTTCGACATCCCGCCGACCCGGGCATCCATCGTCGCCGACAACCCGCCGACCCGCTCGGCCACCAGCTTGTCGACCTCCTCGATCTTCGACTGCAACGAGGCGACCACGTCGCCGAGCTGCTCGTCGATTCGCTGTTGGGCGCCGGCCATGCGCAGGTCGATCGCTTCACGGCGATGATCGAGCTCGGCGGTCCCGGTCTGCAGGCGACTGTCGAAGCTCTCACCGGCGACCGCCACGACCCGCTCGACCACGGTCTCGACCTGCGACTCCTGACGCGCCGCCAACTCGGCCGCGAGCCGGGCCACCACTTCATCGGTGCCACCTCGGCGCGACCGCACGAGGAGAACACCCACGCCGACGCCGAGACCGACAGCGAGAAAGAGAGAGGCGACCGACACGATCACAACGACAGGTTCCATGAACCGAATGCTACGAAGGGGGTGTGACACTCCCGGGGATGCCGATCGCCAGCTCGTAGGTCCGCCGGTGCCCGACCCCCAACATCTCCGCCACCGCGGCGGTCGCGTCGCGTCGACTCGCCCCTCCCGCGAGCTCGGTGGTCAACGCCGCGACGATGACTTCGTCGGTGGCATCCGGCATCGCCGGCGCCCCCTCGATCACCACGACGATCTCTCCTTTCGGCGGCGTCGCCGCCCAATCCGACAGCTCGGCGAGCGAGCCCCGGACGAACTCCTCGTGCAGCTTCGTGATCTCGCGGGCGATCGTCGCCCGCCGGTCGCCGCCACACACCTCGATCAAGGCCTCGAGCATCGACCCGATCCGCTTCGGTGACTCGTAGAGCACGACGGTGCGGGACTCGGTCGCGATCTCGGCCAGTCGACGCCGGCGCTCCCGACCCTCGCGGGGCAAGAACCCCTCGAAGACGAAACGATCGGTGACCGCGCCGCTCGCCACGAGGGCCGCGACCGCGGCGACCGGCCCGGGGACCACCGTCACCGGGTGACCTGCCGCGATCACCCCGGCGACGAGCCGCGCCCCCGGATCGGAGATCCCCGGTGTCCCCGCGTCGGACACCAGGGCGACGCGCTGACCGGCCCCGATGCGGGCGGCCACGTCATCGACCTCGGCCGCTTCGGTGTGATCGTCGACCCGTCGGAGTCGCCGACCCGTGAGCCCCAGGTGCGCCAACAGACGACCCGTGCGCCGCGTGTCCTCGCAACAGATCAGGGAGGCGGTGGCGAGCTCCTCCGCCGCCCGCGACGAGAGGTCGCCCAGATTCCCGATGGGGGTCGCGATCAACACGAGGGCGCCGGGCGCCGGGGAACCGCTCATGAACGAACTTCGATCGTGACGCCCGGCTCGATGCCCCAACGTCGCAACGAACCCGCCTCCGCCTCGATCACGTGGCGGGCCCGCGGGTGCCACCGGCCGATTCGCCACGGCGGCATCGTCACCACCGACAGCACCGTCATGTCGGCGTCGAGATGGGCGACATCGATCGCGAACCTCATTCGCATGGTGTGGACGGAGCGGGCCGGCGACAACAGCAGCGCTCCCTCGATCCCGTCGCGGCCGATCAGGCCTCGGCGCCGGGCGCCGCGAGTGTCCGCGACCTCGAGCGACGCCACCACACGATCCTCGGCCACGAGCCACGCCATGGCGGAAATCTACGCGCCGCGAAGGGCGTGGCGCGTGCTCCGCCGGGGAATCACACCGGCGTCGGTTCGCGTTCCGCGGCCCGCGCCGCCTTCTCCTCGCGACGGCTCGCGAGGCGGGCCCCGACCTTGCCGACCCGGCTGATGTACTTCAGCAGCCGCTCGCGGGAAGCTTCCGCCTCGGGCGACAGACCCTCGATCGACTCGACGGCCCAATCGCGCATGATGACCGGTTGCAGGATCTGGTCGTGGTGGATGGCGAGGTCGTAGATGCCCGCGTCGGCGATCGCCTTCGCGTGGGAGTTGAAGCCGGGGATCCCGACACCGGGCATCGCGAAGTTCACCGTCTGCTTCTCGATCGCCATGACGGCCATCGACGGATCGATCTCGATGGTCGCCGAGAACGCATCCCGGTAGAAGAGGAAGTGGAGGTTCTCGTCGGACGCGACCCGACGCATGATCTGGCGACCGACGGGGTCCTCCAACAGGCCACCGGTGTTGAAGTGGGAGATACGGGTCGCGAGCTCCTGCAAGGAGACATAGGCGAGTCCTTCGGCCGGGTTCGGCGGCTCGGGAACCGCACCGGTTTGCACCTGGATCATCCGGGCCCGCTCGAGATCGACGGGATCGACCGCTCTCGTGGCCTGGAGGTAGGTGTTGAGCACCATCCCGTGGCGACCCTCCTCGGCCGTCCAGCGACGGACCCACTCGCCCCACGCGCCGTCCCGACCGAACATGCGCTCGATGTCACGGAAGTAGTAGGGCAGGTTGTCCTCGGTCAAGACGTTGACGAACAGCGCGCTCCGCACCGCCGGCGGAATCGTGGCGTCGGCGGGATCCCACTCGTAGTCGTCGTCGTAGTCGACGGCCGAGGTCCACGGGATCAAGGCGTGGGGAAACCATTCCTTGGTGGTCGCGAGGTGGCGCTCGAGGAGGCCGGCGGCCGTCTCTTCGAGGACCTCCACGAGCGTCGCGTCGGTGAGGGAACCGTCCGACGGGGAACGGTTCGGGAGGGAGTTGTCTGCGGTGGTCACCATGATGCCTCTCAGCCTACCTGCCGGTAGGCAGGCTGGGGGGATCGGGCGCGTACGTCGGTGAAGGAATGTGTCCCCCCCATTGGACTCCCGCGTGCGACCCGGGGTTACCCGAACCCGCGAGAGCCGGGTCGGACGACCCCGGACGACCCCGCGCTCAGACGTTGAAGCGGAACTCCATGACGTCGCCGTCGCGGGTGACGTAGTCCTTTCCCTCGGATCGCACCTTGCCGACATCACGGGCCGCGGCCCACGAGCCCGCCTCGAGCAGCTCGTCCCACTGGATCGTCTCGGCCCGGATGAACCCGCGCTGGAAGTCGGTGTGGATCACACCGGCGCACTCGGGCGCGGTCGAGCCGGCCCGGAAGGTCCACGCCCGGCTCTCCTTCTCCCCGGTCGTGAGAAACGTTCGCAGGCCGAGCATGTGGTAGGCGCTCTTCAGGAACCGGGGCACCGCTCCTTCCCCGAGACCGAGGGCCTCGAGCATCTCCTCACGCTCGCCGGCGTCCATCAACGCGGCCTCGGCCTCGAGCTGCACGCTGAGCGGAACCACCTCGGCCCCGTCGAGCTCGGCTCGGACCGGCGCCGCGAGCGCGTCCTCGTGGCCGATCTGGTCCTCACCGATGTTGAGCACGGCCATCACCGGCTTGTTGGTGAGGAAGAAGAACTCCTTGAGCTGCCCGCGCGCCTCGTCGTCGAGACCGACCCGATACAACGGCGTGCCCTCGCAGAGATGGTCGACGACGGTCTGCAGGAGATCGACGGTCGACCGCAGCGAGCCATCGCCCTTCAGCATGCGGCTGGTCTTGTCGAGTGCCTTCTCGGCACTGGCGAGATCGGCGAGCGCCAGCTCGATCTCGACCACCCGCAGATGTTCGAGCGGATCGCTGGGACCGGGCACGTCGGGGTCGGGGAACGCCCGCAGGACGAACACGATCGCGTCGACCTCGCGAATGTGGGACAAGAAGGCGTTGCCGAGCCCCTCTCCTTGACTCGCGCCCTCGACCAGCCCGCCGATGTCGGTGAACTGGACCGCCGCGTGCACGACGTTCCTGCTCCCGCTCATCACCGCGAGTCGATCGAGCCGGACATCGGGAACCTTCGCGACACCGACGTTGGGATCGGTCGTCGCGAAGGCGTAGGGGGCCGCGTGGGCGCCACCTCCGGCGAGCGCGTTGTACAGAGAGCTCTTGCCGGCGTTGGGAAGCCCGACGAATCCGAATCGTTCCATGGCCCGGTCGAGGCTAGCGACCGGTCGGGGGATACGGTGGGGCTTCGTGACCGATGTGAGCGCGGCGCCGAACGCCCCGACGACCACCGACGGTGCCGACCTCGCGGGCGCCGAGCGGGCCTTCTCGAAGTCGATCGCGGTCTCGGCGATCCGGTGCACGCTCACCTATGTGCTGATTCCGTTCGTCTTTCCACTGATCGGGTTCGGCACCGGGGTCGGTCCGTGGATCGGTGTGCCCATCGGGGCCGCCGCGATCGTCGCCAACGTCGTGAGCATTCGCCGCTTCCACCGAGCGAACCACAAGTGGAAATGGCCGATGACGGCCATCAACGTCGGCATCATCGGGTTGCTGACGGTGTTGATCGTAGTCGACTTCAGCAATCTCTGAGCACCGGCCCGGCGACGCGGCCACTTCGGCGGTCGACGGCGACGGGTAGCGTGACCCGGATGGAGCCGCTCCTCGCGCTGCAGCAGGCCATTCACTATCTCGACCGCGAGCTGGCCCCCGGCCAGAAGATCCGGGCGTTTCGCAACGCGATCGACGTCGTCGCCGCGACCGGGCCCGAAGAGATCTCGAAACGGGCCGCGGCCGGGACCCTCACCGAGCTCGACGGCATCGGCAAGAGCACGGCCGAGGTGATCGTCGACGCGCTCGACGACAAAACCGACGGGTACCTCGCCCGACTCGACGAACGCAGCCGGATCCCGGTCGGCGAAGGCGAGACGGTGCTGGCCGCGCTGCGCGGTGACTGCCATGTCCACACCACCTGGTCCGACGGCGGCGGCCCGCTCCCCGACATGGTCGCCACCGCGATCGCGCTCGGCCACGAGTGGATGGTAATCACCGACCACTCCGCCCGGCTCACCATCGCCCACGGGCTCAGTGAGGAGCGGCTGCGGTCGCAACTCGACGAGATCGACACACTCAACGCCGAGGTCGCACCATTTCGGATCCTCACCGGCATGGAGGTCGACATCTTCGAGGACGGGACGCTCGATCTGGCCGACGACCTACTCGCCCGCCTCGATGTCGTCGTCGCGAGCGTGCACTCCAAGCTCCGCCTCCCCCGCGACGAGATGACCCGACGCATGGTGATGGCCATCGCCAGCCCCCACACCGACATCCTCGGCCATTGCACCAATCGCAAGCTCGTGGGGCGGGGCCGACCCCCGTCGGCGTTCGATCCGGAGATCGTGTTCGCCGCCTGCGCCCGGTTCGACACCGCGGTCGAGATCAACTGTCGGCCCGAGCGCCAGGACCCACCCGAGGAGCTGCTCGAGCTCGCCCTCGACTGGGAGTGCAAGATCGCGATCAACACCGATGCCCATGCCACGGGCCAGCTCGAATGGCAGCCCTACGGCGCCGACAAGGCGGCGCGTTGCGGTGTGCCCGTCGACGACATCGTCAACACCTGGACCGCCGACGACGTGCTGGCCTGGACGGGCGGCCACCACGCCTGAGTCGCGGTTCGAGAACCGCCCGATAGCCTGTCCGGCATGTCGAAGCGCACGAAGAAGAAGAAGGCGAAGACCCGCCGCAGCAAGGCCAACCACGGCCGCAAGCCCAATCAGGGCCGCAACAGCTGACTTCGCGGATCGATCGATCTTCCCGCCGCCGCCGGTCATCCGGCGGCGTTCTCGCGTCCGGGGTCGGATCCGGATGTCGGAGCTCGCGCGTCACCTGCGAGACTGAAGCCGTGCTCGTGTTCGACGGCGACTGTGGGTTCTGCACCTCCTCGGCCCGCTGGATCGAGGCGCGGCTTCCGAGCGGCACCCCCGTCGAGCCCTGGCAGTCCCTCGATCTCGACGCGCTCGGGCTGACCGAACGCGACGTCACGACCGCGGCCTACTGGGTCGACGCCGACGGAGGCCTTCATCGTGGGCACCTCGCGATCGGACGCGCGCTCATCGCGGCCGGCGGCTTCTGGGGTGTCGTGGGCCGCGTCCTGGTCACCGCGCCGATGTCGTGGCTGGCCCGGCCGGTCTACGCGCTCGTCGCCCGTTTCCGTCACAAGCTCCCGGGGGCCACCGACGCCTGCCGGTTGCCCGACTGACCGAGCCCCTCGCCCCGACCACCGGTTTCCGGCGGGAGCCGGATCGGAGCCGCGTGGTAGACCCATCGCCGTGAGCATCACCCTTTCCGAAGCCGAATCCCGCCGGGTCGTCGCCCGCCACGGCGTGCCCGTGTCGCCGTTCGTGACCGGGACAACGACCGACGACGTGGTCGCCGCGGTCGACGCCGACCCCGACGTGGGCTACCCGGTCGTGGCAAAGCTGTGCGGCCGGGCGATCGCCCACAAGACCGAGCGCGGTCTCGTACGGCTGCGCATTCCCGACGAGGCAGGGCTTCGCGTCGCGTGCGACGAGCTCCTAGCGGCCGCCCGTCCCGACGACGGCGACGTCGAGGTCCTCGTCTCCACGATGGTCTCGGGCAACCGTGAGCTGATCGCCGGGCTCGTCGACGACCCCCAGTTCGGGCTGACCATCATGCTCGGAGTCGGCGGGGTCCTGGCCGAAGCGATCCGCGATGTCGTCTTCCGGCTCGTGCCGATCGACGAGATCGACGCCGCGGAGATGATCGACGACCTCGCCACCCAGCGCCTGCTGGGCGAGTTCCGCGGTGAGCCCGCGGTGGACCGCCAGGCGTTGGTGGAGGCCCTCGTCGCCCTCGCGAACGTCGGCCGGGAAGAAGACGGCATCCGTTCGGTCGACCTCAACCCGCTCATCCTCGTCGACGGCGTTCCGATCGCGGTCGACGCCCTGTTGGAGACGGATCCCGCTTGAGCCACGACCTCGCCGCCCTCTTCGACCCCGACGGCATCATCATCACGGGCGTGTCGAACCATCCGGGGAAGTTCGGATTCGTCACCCTCCACAACATCTTGGCCTCCGGCTACCGGGGGCGGATCTTCCCCGTCGGCCGCGAGCCGGGCGACGCGCTCGGACAGGCGGTGCTCGGATCGATCGACGACGTCCCCGACGGGGCCGCCGACCTGATCTTCATCTGCACCCCGCAGGCCATCAACGAGGACCTGTTGCGGGCCGCCGCGGCCAAGGGGGTCACCGCCGCGTTCTTCGCGGCCGCCGGGTATCGCGAGGCGGGCGCCGCCGGGGCCGAGGCCGAACGACGACTCGTGGCGTTGGCCGAGGAGCTGGGCGTGGCCGTCGCCGGACCCAACGGCCAGGGCGTCGTCTCCACCCCGTCGAGGATGTGCGCCCAGATCGTCGCCCCCTATGCGCCTCCCGGCCGGATCGCCGTGGCCAGCCAGTCGGGCAACTTCGTCTCGTCGTTTCTGAATCTCGCCCGCCACACCGGGGTGGGGATCAGCCGCGCGGTCGCGGCGGGCAACGCGGCGGTCCTCGGCATCGCCGACTATCTCGAGTGGTTCGCCGACGATCCCGCGACCGATGTCTGCCTGGTCTACATGGAATCGGTCGACGCCGGTCATAAGCTGTTCGAACGGCTCCGCGCCGTCAGCGAACGAAAACCGATCGTCCTCGTGAAGGGCGGCGCGTCCGATGCCGGCGCGCGCGCCGCGGCGAGCCACACCGGTGCGCTCGCGACCGACGATTCGGTGTTCGACGGAATGTGCCGTCAGGCAGGAGTGTTGCGGGCCCGCGACGTGGAGGAGGCCTTCGAGACCGCCGCCACCCTCGCCACCCAACCCCTGCCGCAGGGCAACCGCGTCGTGGTCGTCACCACCGTCGGCGGCTGGGGAGTCGCCGCTGTCGACGCGATGACACCCACGAGGCTCTCGGCCGGTCCCCTGCCGGCCGATCTCCACGCGGCGATCGACGAGCTCCTGCCGCCGCGCTGGTCGAAGAACAATCCGATCGACATGGCCGGAGGCGAGACCCGCGACACGGTGCCGGAGATCCTCAAGCTCGCGGCATCGCATCCCGAGGTCGATTCGGTGCTCTTCTTGGGCCTGGGCATCCAGTCGAACACCGCGGCGATGATGCGTGAAGGACCGTTCTACCCCGACCACGGCCTCGAACGGATCGTCGACTTCCACGAGCGCCAGGACACCCGCTACGCCCAGGCCGCGGCGGAGATCGCTTCGGCCACCGGCACACCGGTGCTCATGGCGACCGAGCTGGCCAACGCCCGGCCCGACAATCCCGGCCCGGCCGCGGCCCGCGCCGCCGGCGTGATGTGTCACGCCTCGGCCGGCCGGGCGATCCGCTCGCTCGATCTCGTGACCCGCTACGGACGATGGCGGCGGGCCCGCGGGCGCTGACGCCTACGGTGGTCCGATGACGACCACCCCCGAACCTCCGTATCTCGCCGTGATCTTCACCAACCGCCGGGCGAACTGGGGAGACGAGGCGGTCGACCGCGACTACGAGGCCGCTGCCGCCCGAATGGTGGAGCTCGCGGCGACGATCCCCGGTCATCTGGGTGTCGACTCCACGCGGGCCGCCGACGGAACGGGGATCACCGTGTCGTACTGGGCCGACGAGGCGGCGATCGAGCGATGGCGACGTCACCCCGATCACCTCGACGCCCAGTCCCGGGGCCGCGACGAGTGGTACGAGTGGTACGAGGTCAGGGTCGCCCACGTCGTTCGGGCCCACGGGAGTCCGAGATGACCGAGACGGTGTTCGACCGCATCCGGGAGTCGTGCGCCGCCGTGGCCGCCGCCGCGACCCATGTCATCATCGACGACGACCGCATCGTCGAGCTCGCGTCGCATCTCGTCGACGAGGGCCTTCTCGATCGGCCGCTCGACGATCCCGGCCAGACCCGCATCGGTTCGGAGGAGACCGCGACCGCGTTCGTGCTCGCGCTCGACGCGATCAACTTCGGGAGCGGCTACTTCCCTCACCTGCAGAAGCGACCGGGCCTGTCCGGCTACCACACGATCGCGGCGTCGCTGCGCGATCTCGTCGCCGACACCGGCCGGCTGACCACCGAGCGCCTGGCCGCGTGGACCGTGGACGACGCGGCGGCGGCGTTCGACCAGCTCCTCGACGGCGGTCCCGCCCATGAGCTCATGGAGCTCTTCACCCGGGCGTGGCACGATCTCGCCGAGTTCGTGGACCGGGTCGGCGGCGGGTCGTTCGTCGCCACGGTCGCGGCAGCCGAGGGCCGCGGGGCCCGACTCCTCGAGTTGCTCGCCGAGATGCCGTTCTACCGCGACGTCCACCTGCACCCCGTCGCCGGCGAAGTGCTCCTCTACAAGCGGGCCCAGATCACCGTGCAGGACCTCTCGGTGGCCTTCCAGCGGACCGGGCCCGGCCACTTCGAGGATCGGGCCGAGCTCACGATGTTCGCCGACAACCTCGTCCCCCATGTGCTGCGGATCGCCGGCGTGCTGCAATTCGACGACGAGCTCCTCGCCCACATCGAGGCCGGTGACGACATCCCGGTCGGATCGCCGCCCGAGATCGAGATCCGGGCCTGCGGGTTGCACGCGGTCGAGTCGCTCCGGGCGGCGCTGGCCGCCGGGGGCGACCACATCACGGCCGGCGATCTCGACAACGTGCTCTGGAACCTCGGCGCCGAGCCGCGCTACAAGGCGACACCGCGGCACCGCACCCGCTGCGTCTTCTACTGACGCGGGCCGATCCCCGTCGAAGATTCCTCGTCGCTCGTGCGCGGTAGTGCGAGTTGCGAGCTACGGTTTCGTCTACCCCTGGTTCCGACATTCCTGCGAATCGGGATCAACCCCTATCCACGGACCCTGGAGGGCCCAAATGCGCAAGCGACTCCTACTCCTGTTGAGTCTTCTCATGTCGTTCTCGCTGATCGCCGCCGCGTGCGGAAACGACGACAGCACGACCGACGCCGGAGCCGGCGACGGCGATTCGATCACCGTCTCGTTGATCTACGACATCGGTGGCCGCGGCGACCAGTCGTTCAACGACTCGGCCTACGCCGGCGCCCTGCGCGCCGAGGAGGAGCTCGGTATCACGTTCACCGAGGCCTCGCCGAACGACGACGGCTCCAACCGGGCGGAGCTGCTCCAGCTCGGCGCCGACGCCAGCGACCTCGTGGTCGCGGTCGGGTTCCTGTTCGAAGGCGACGTGGCGGCGGTCGGTGCGGAGAACCCCGACACCTCCTTCGGCGTCATCGATTCCGTGATGCTCGACTTCTCCCAGGACCCCCCGGTTCCGTACGGCGAGAACATCGCCGGCACGGGCTTCCGTGAGGAGCAGGGCTCGTTCCTCGTCGGTGCCGCGGCCGCGCTCAAGAGCGAGAGCGGCAAGATCGGATTCATCGGCGGCGTGAGCGGCGTAGGCGGCCTGATCGAGCGCTTCGAGGCCGGCTACATCGCCGGTGCGAAGGCCGTCAACCCCGACATCGAGATCCTCAGCGAGTACGTCACCGCCGCCCCCGACTTCGACGGCTTCAACGCCCCCGACCGGGGCAAGGAGATCGGCCTCGCCATGTACGAAGACGGCGCCGATGTCGTCTACCACGCGGCCGGTGGCACCGGAGCCGGCCTGTTCGAGGCCGCGAAGGACCACAGCGACATGGCCAACCGGGTCTGGGCGATCGGGGTCGACTCCGATCAGTACCTGACCGCCGATCCCGCCGTGCAGGAGTTCATCTTGACCTCGATGCTCAAGCGGGTCGACGTCGCGGTCTACACCTTCATCAAGGCGGTCGTCGACGGCACCTTCACCGGCGGCCCGACCACCTACGACCTGGCGATCGACGGCGTCGGCTACTCCACCTCGGGTGGGTTCATAGACGACATCGTTCCCCAGCTGGAAGAGTTCAAGGCCCAGATCATCGCCGGCGACATCGTCGTTCCGACGGTTCCGGAATAATCCGCTGAACATCTGACGAAGCGACGGGGCCGGGCTAACGTCCGGCCCCGTCGTCGTTTTCGACGGATCGGCCAGACCGGGGAGGGAACGAGTGGCGCCAGCCATCGAATTGATCGGGATCACGAAACGCTTTCCCGGGGTCATCGCCAACGACGACGTCAACCTCCGGGTCGAGGAGGGCGAGATCCACGCCATCTGCGGCGAGAACGGTGCCGGCAAGTCCACCCTGATGAAGATCCTCTACGGCATGCAGGCGGCCGACGAGGGCACCATGAAGATCCGGGGCGAAGAGGTGTCGTTCAGCTCGCCCAGCGAAGCGATCGAGCGCGGGATCGGCATGGTCCACCAGCACTTCATGCTCGCCGACCAACTCACCGTGCTCGAGAACGTCATCATCGGCGCCGAACCGGTGAAGTCGGGCGGCCGCATCGACTTCGAGAACGCCCGAGCCCACCTCCGCGAGGTCGGCGACGCCTACGGCCTCACCATCGACCCCGACGACCTCGTCGAGCGCCTCGAGGTCGGCGAACGGCAACGGGTCGAGATCATCAAGGTCCTCTACCGCGGGGCCAAGATCCTCATCCTCGACGAGCCCACCGCGGTACTGGTTCCCCAGGAGGTCGACGAGCTGTTCCGCAACATGCGCGACCTGAGAGCCGACGGCGCGACGATCCTCTTCATCGACCACAAGCTCGACGAGGTGCTCGAGATCGCCGACACCATCACGGTGCTGCGGCAGGGGCACACGGTGGCCACCGTCAAGCCCGACGAGGTGAGCGCCGGCGACCTCGCCGAGCTCATGGTCGGTTCGGAGCTTCCGACCCCCCAGACCACCCGGTCGACGGTGACCGACGAGGTCGGGCTCGAAGTGCGGGACCTCACCGTGCTCGACGACGACGAACGCCCCGTGGTCGAACACGTCAGCGTGACCGTGCATCGCGGTGAGATCGTCGGAATCGCCGGGGTCGAGGGCAACGGCCAGACGGAGCTCACCGACGCGATCATGGGCACCCGTGACGCCGCGTCCGGACACATCGTGCTCCTCGGCCACGACATCACGACGA
This sequence comes from Actinomycetes bacterium, assembly GCA_024276495.1. Classification (GTDB taxonomy): domain Bacteria; phylum Actinomycetota; class Acidimicrobiia; order Acidimicrobiales; family Aldehydirespiratoraceae; genus JAJRXC01. Next base: position 46,123 of record JAJRXC010000017.1, on the reverse strand, counting down.
CCAGTGTCCGCCACCGCCGCCAACAAGGCCTCGGCTATGTGCCGCAGGACCGCCACCGCGAGGGCCTTCTGCTCGCCGCGCCGCTGTGGGAGAACGTGGCCCTCGGCCATCAGACCGAACCTCCCTACGCCCACGGACCGTGGCTCGATCGGGCCGGCTCGAAGGCGCGTACCGAGGAGGTCCGCGAGGAGTTCGACGTTCGCACCCCGAACATCGATGTCGCGGCCCATGCCCTGTCCGGTGGAAACCAGCAGAAACTCATCATCGGTCGGGAGCTGGTCGCGAACCCGTCGGTGCTCATCGCCGCCCACCCGACCCGGGGCATCGATGTCGGTGCCCAGGCCGCCGTGTGGGACGCCATCCGTGCCGCTCGCGCCGCGGGCATGGCGACCCTGCTCATCTCCGCCGACCTCGACGAGCTCATCGGCCTGTCCGACACCATCGTCGTCATGCTGCGCGGTTCGCTGGTCGCGACCCTCGACCCGACCGACGTCACCCCGCGCGACCTCGGGGCGTACATGACGGGGGCGTCGCTCGAGGAGGCATCGTGAACGGAACCACCCGCCGGGTCGTCCTGGCCGTCGCCGCGCCGGTCGCGGCCCTCGCGTTCGCCATCGGCCTGTCCTCGATCGTGCTGCTCATCTCGGGCAGCAACCCGCTCGACGCGTACGGCGACATGCTCAAGCACGCGAGCAAGCTCGAGACCCAGGTCGACATCTTGAACCGGGCGACACCGCTGTACCTCTCCGGCGTCGCGGCGGCCATCGGCTTCCGGATGAACCTGTTCAACATCGGTGTCGAAGGCCAGTACCTCTTCGCGTTCATCGTCGCGGCCTATGTGGGCGGCCAGGTGTCGCTTCCCGCCGCGTTGCACGTCACCGTGATCATCAGCGTGGCGATGATCGTCGGCGGGGCCTATTCGGGCCTGGCCGGCGCCCTCAAGGTCACCCGCGGGGTCAACGAGGTCATCTCGACGATCATGCTCAACGCGATCGCGATCTCGGGCATCGTGGCGTGGCTGATCACCGAGTGGCAGGCGGGCGGCGAGATCAGCGCGACCGGGGGTCGGGTCGGCACCGAACCGATCGCCGGCAGCGGGCTGCTACCCGACATCAACAGCTGGCTGGAGCTCGTGACCCGCGACATCCGTCAGGGCAAGGAGCTCACCGCGGTGCTGCTCGTCGCGGTCGCCGTCGGTCTGCTCTACCACGTGCTGCTCAACCGCACGGTCTTCGGATTCGACCTCCGGGCCAGCGGCATGAACCCCACGGCCGCCCGGGCCGGCGGCATCTCGCCGAAGCGAATGATCGTCGCATCGATGGTGCTGTCGGGTGCGGTGGCCGGCCTCGTCGGCCTTCCCGAGCTGATGGACACCGGTTTCTTCCCGTCCAACCCGATCAAGGGGCTCGGGTTCGCCGGGATCGCCGTGGCGCTTCTCGGCCGCAACCACCCGGCCGGCATCGCGCTCGGCGCACTGATCTTCGCGTTCCTCGACATCTCCTCGGGGATCCTCCAGGTCACCGGTGCCGCATCACGGGAGATCGTCCAGATCATGCAGGGCGTCATCATCCTCGCCGCCGTGGTGGCCTACGAAGTCGTGAGACGGATACGAGAACGCGACGAGGCGGCATCGGCTGCCGCCGCGCTCGCGGTGGGAGCGACATGATCACCTTCACCAGGCTCGCTCAGCTCCCCGCGTGGGCCCGCTGGATGCTCTACGCCGCCGCCGGAATCTTCGTCTTGACGGTGGTTCAGGGTTTCGACGACACCGAACGCCTCACCACGACCAGCTCGTCACAGGCGATGCTGCGCTGGGCCGTCCCGATCATGCTGGCCGGCCTCGGCGGTCTCTACTCCGAGCGGGCCGGCATCGTCAACATCGGCCTCGAGGGGATGATGGTCCTCGGCACCTGGTTCGGGGCCTGGGGGGCCATCAACTACGGGCCGTGGTGGGGTCTGGCGATCGGGGCGTTGGGAGGCTCGTTCGGCGGTCTGCTCCACGCGGTCGCGACCGTCTCGTTCGGCGTCGACCACATCATCTCCGGTGTCGCGATCAACGTCCTGGCACCCGGCATCACCCGATTCCTGTCGTCGGAGATCCTCACCGGCTACGACGGCGGGTCGATCACCCAGTCACCGCGGGTTCCCGGCGTCGGGAGGTTCACCCTCCCGTTCTTCGCCGGCGGCAACGTCGGCAGCTGGGAATCTCCCGATCTGCTCGGCTGGGTCACGAAGAAGGACTGGTTCTTCCTCTCCGACGTCACGAGCCTCACCCGCGGGCTCGTGGCCCAGATCTCGTTCGCGACGATCATCGCGCTGGCCTTCGTTCCGCTCACCGCATGGGTGATCTGGAAGACCCGCTTCGGGCTTCGGTTGCGCATCTGCGGCGAACACCCACAAAGCGGCGAATCGCAGGGCATCGACATCTACCGCTACAAGTACATCGCCGTCACCATCAGCGGCGCCCTGGCCGGTCTCGGTGGCGCCATCATCGTCAGCCCCGAGCTGTCCGGCATCTATCAGGAAGGACAGACCAACGGCCGGGGCTTCATCGGCCTCGCGGCCCTCATCTTCGGGAACTGGCGCCCCGGCGGGATCATGGCCGGCTCCATGCTCTTCGGCTATCCCTTCGGACTCGGGCTGCGTGACCTCGGCGGGGCCGGCTCGCACTCGCTGCTCCTCGTCAACACCATCGCCCTCGCCCTGGTGCTGGTCTGGGCCGTGTCCCGCGGCCGACGGGTCGATGCGGTTCTCGCCGGCATTCTCGGCGCGCTCGCCGCGTTGTGGTACTTCCTGTCCGACACGGTGCCCAACTGGTGGATCAACATCTTGCCGTTCGTGATCGTGCTCGTCGTGCTCGTTTTCTTCTCTCAACGCCTGCGAATGCCCGCGGCCGACGGCCAGATCTACCGCCGGGGCGAGACGTAGCGTCGTTCGGCGTAGGGTCGAACCATGTTGACGTCCGCCCAGCTCGTCGATTGGGAACGCGACGGCTTCGTCGTGCTCCCGGGCGCGGTCGACCCTGCGGCCTGCGACGAACTGCGCGAACACGTCATCGCGAAGCTCGCCGCGGCCGACCCGTCGGTCGACGGTGGACTCACCGTGTTCGACACGACCAGCCAGGACCATGCCCAAGAGGAGTACTTCCTCACGTCGGGTGATGTCGTGCGCTGGTTCCTCGAGGACGGCGCCGTCGTCGACGGCGAGCTCACCCGTCCACTCGAGCTCGCCGTCAACAAGCTGGGCCACGCGATGCACGACCTCGATCCGGTGTTCGATCGGTTCAGTCGCACCCCGATGTTGGCCGAGTTGGCGGCCGATGTCGGCCTGCGCGACCCCTTGTTGCTCCAGTCGATGTACATCTTCAAGCAGCCCGACATCGGGGGTGAGGTCACCTGCCACTGCGACCACACCTTCTTGTGGACCGAGCCGCAGTCGGTGATCGGCTTCTGGTTCGCGATCGAAGACGCGACGATCGACAACGGCTGCCTGTGGGCCGCTCCCGGCCACCACCGCGAACCGGCGCGCACCCGGCTGCGCCGCCAGGGCGCCGGCACCGTGATGGAGGTTCTCGATCCGAGCCCCTGGCCGGTCGACGATCTCGTTCCGTTGGAGGCGGAGAAGGGAACGATGGTCGTCCTCCACGGCACCCTTCCTCACTGGAGCGCCCCCAACACGTCCACGAAGAGTCGACACGCCTACACCCTCCACCTGATCGACGGCACCGCGACCTATCCCGCCGACAACTGGCTGCAGCGCCGCCCTTCCATGCCGCTGCGAGGGTTCGACCGGTGAGCGCGGCGTAACCTGAGACATGACCACCGCAGCCAGTGCATCCCTCGACGTCGGGCCACCCACGTTCGAGCGAATACGGCGGGCGCCCAAGGTCGTGCTCCACGACCATCTCGACGGAGGGCTGCGAGCCGACACGATCATCGAGATCGCCGACGACATCGGCTACACCGGGCTTCCTGCCGACGATCCCGAGGCGCTGACCACATGGATGCAGCGGGGGGCCAACCGCAAGGACCTCACCCTCTATCTCGAGACGTTCGCCCACACGGTCGCGGTGATGCAGACCGCCGAGGCGATCGAGCGGGTCTCCCGGGAGTGCGCCGAGGATCTCGCCGCCGACGGCGTCGTCTACGCGGAGATCCGATTCGCGCCGGAGCTCCACACCGAAAAGGGGCTTTCCCTCGATGGTGTGGTCGAGGCGGTGCTGGCCGGGTTCGCGGCGGGAAGCGCCGGGACCGATCTGACGATCCGGGCGATCTGCTCCGCCATGCGTCATCAGCACAACTCGCTGGAGGTGGCCCAGGCCGCGGTCCGGGCCCGCGATGACGGGGTCGTCGGTTTCGACATCGCCGGCCCCGAAGACGGGTTTCCGCCCGACGACCACCTCCTCGCCTTCCAGTACTGCCATCGGGAGAACTTCCACATCACGATCCACGCCGGCGAGGCGTATGGCCCCCGGTCGATCTGGAAGGCCGTGCAATGGTGTGGGGCCGAACGGCTCGGCCACGGCATCCGGATCATCGAGGACATCACGGGGGCCGATGAGGGCGAACCCGAGCTGGGGCGACTCGCCCACTTCATCCGCGACCGTCGGATCCCGCTCGAGGTGTGCCCCACGTCGAATGTCAACACCGGCGTGGTCGACGTGATCGCCGACCATCCGATCGCGGAGCTCATCGACCTGCGCTTCCGGGTGACGGTCAACACCGACAACCGGCTGATGTCGGGGGTGTCGATGACATCGGAGATGGCCGCGCTCACCGAGGCGTTCGACTACGGCTGGGACCGGATCCGCTGGCTCACGGTCAACGCCATGAAGTCGAGCTTCCTCCCGTTCCGGGAACGTCTCCAGGTCATCGAACAGATCATCAAACCCCGCTACGCGCCCCTCGAGGCCTGGGCCGTGGAGCCGCGGGTCTGACCGACCGCGACCGTCGTTGCCGGTAGGGTCCACTCAATGCGTTTTCCCACGATCCGCTTCATCGCTGTCTTGTTCGCCGCGGCGCTGATCGCGGCCGCGTGCGCCGATGATCCCGACGTCGACGCCATCCTCGACGAGATCGGGGGCACCGCGAGCGAGACGGTGGAGCAGCCCCCCGACACCACGAGTCCGACCCCGACGCCGCTCCCCGACACGGTCGACGGGAACCCGCAGGGGATCCCGGCTGCTGCCGCGCCCGATCCCGACCCGACGCCGCTCCCGGTCGACCGCGACTTCCGCATCGGAACGCTCGACAACGGCCTCACCTACCTGTTGCGACGCAACTCCACACCGGGCGGGAGCCTCGACCTCCGACTCGTGATCGACGCCGGCTCACTCCAACAAGCCAACGGTCTCGACGGAAGCGCGCATTTCCTCGAACACATGATGTTCAACGGCACGGAGGCGTTCCCGGGCAACGAGCTGGCTGCCCAACTCCAACGCCTGGGAATCTCGTTCGGCGCCGATGTCAACGCCTACACGAGCTATGACGAGACCGTGTTCCTCCTCGGGGCACCCACGTTCGACCCCTCGGCGGTGGCGGTCGCCTTCGACGTCTTGAGCGAATGGGCCTCACGCGCGACGCTCGTGGAGGCCGATGTCGCCGCCGAGGTCGGCGTGGTTCGCGATGAGCTGCGCCAGGGCCGCGAATCCGTCGATGGGATCATCCTCACGCGTTTTGAGGAGATCTACACCGCCGGGACCCCCTACGAGGGCCACCTGGTGATCGGCGATGCCGATCTCATCGAAGCGACCCGGGCCGACACCCTTCGGGCCTTCTACGACGACTGGTACCGTCCCGACAACATGGCCGTCGTCGTGGTCGGCGACCTCCCCCTCGACGACATGGAGCGGGCGGTCCGGGACCGGTTCTCCGATCTCGCCACCCGGACACCGGATCCCCCGATCCGCCAACCGGTGTCGGTTCCGCTCGACCCCACCCCGGTCGTCGAGGTGATCGTCCAGCCCGACAACGCCGCCGACTATCTCTCCCTCGACATCCGACTGCCGGTCTGGGACACCGGAACCGTCGGCGGTGAGCGCATGACGCTGATCGAGAACGCCGTCGCCGTGATGCTCGAGAGCCGACTCGGCGAAGCGTTCCAGCGAGGCGATCTCGATGTCGATCAGCCTCCGTTCCTCGAGACGTTCGCGGTCAATCGCGGGCTTCGGTACTTCGGCACCAGCCTGCAGGCGCCGGCGCTCGACACGGGCCTCGAGCAGTTCCTCGCCCAGCTCCTGGCCGCGGCCGTCGACGGCTTCGGCGACGACGACGTCGCCCGCATGAGAGAGGTGATGCTCGGCGCCCTCGACGACGAGCTGGCGACGCTCGGATCGACCCAGGACTTCGAGTACGCCAACGCGCTCAGCAGCTACTTCCTCGAGGGAAGCTCGCTCGACGACGCCGAGAACCGCATTCGCCGTCAACGCAGCGTCATCGAAGGCCTCCGGGCCGACGAGCTGACGAACTTCTGGCGCTGGTTGCTCGGCTCGAGCGGCCCGATCATCATCGAGGTCGGCGACGACCCCGGCGACATGCCCACCGCAGCCCGGCTACGCGAGGTGCTCGACAACGCGCGGCCGGCCGGATCCGGTGCCGAGGTTCCGTCGATCGACGCGCTGATGGACCGTCCGGAGCCGGCTGCGACGACGAATCGTCGCAGCCGCGAGACCCGCGAGGGAACCGTCGAGGAGTGGACGTTCGAGAACGGGGTGGTCGTCACGTTCCAGCAGACCAGCATCACCGAAGGGTCCTTCGATGTCTGGTTGGAGTCCAGCGGGGGTTGGAGTGCGCTCGACGAACCCGATCTGGCCCTGGCCCGAACCGCCGTCGATGCCGTTCTCTCCAGCGGAGTCGGGCCCCACGACACGGCAACGGTCGAACGCTATCTCGAGAGCCGCGACATCACGATGAGCGCCGCGATCGACGAATCCGAGGAGTTGATCACCGCCCGCGCCGCGACGAGCGACGCCGAAGCGCTGTTCGCGCTGATCAACCTCACGATGACCGAACCGCGGGTCGACGATGTCGCCCTGCGGTCGGTTTCTCGGGCCGCGGCCACGACGCTCGAGGCAGCCCGGACAGACCCGGATCTGCGACTCTCCGTCGTGTTGGACGACCTGCTGGCCGGCGGCGACGACCGCTACGACCTTCTCCTCGACCAGGGCGACATCGACGGACTCGACGCGTCGACCCTCCGGTCGATCTTCGCGGATCGGTTCTCGACCGTCGACGATCTCCATGTCGCGATCGTGGGCGACATCGACGCCGACACGGCGTTCGATCTCGCCGCCCGCTATCTCGGCACGCTGCCGACCGGGCCCGACGACTCGTGGGTCGATCTCGGAGTCGACTTCCCGACCACTCGTCTGCGCGGGGAGGTCACGCTGTCCGCGGGAACGGCCAACGGCGGCGTCACCCGGTTCGATTGGTGGGTTGGCGAGGTCGACGGTCCGACCGAGGTGACATCGGTCGTCCTCTCCACCATCATCACCAACGCGATCACCGACGTCATCCGGGAGGAGTTGGGTGCGTCCTACGGCGGCTTCGCCGAGATCAGCATCAGCCGAGCCGGTGAGCCCGGCCTCGGTTCGTTCATCCAGGTCGATGGAGATCCGGCCCGTCTCTCCGAGATCGAGGACGCGTTGGAGTCGATCCTGATCGAGCTGGCGATCACCGGTCCGAGTGCCGATGAGTTCAATCGAGCCATCCGGGTCATCGGAAACGACTACGGATTCGTGAACGACGCGCTCTTCCTCACCGCGAATCTGGCCATCACCCGTTTTCCGGATCAACGTCCGCTGCAACCCGACCAGCGCTTCGCCATGCTCGAACGGGTCACACGAAACGATGTCCGTGACCTCGCCGCGGTCCTCTATGCGGATCCGGCGTCGGTCGAGGTGGCCAAGGTTCTGCCGTGATCCCCGCGCTCGAAGCGCCGGGCCGCAGGTGAACGTGGCATAGTCGCCTCGTGCAGGTTCATGTCGTCGATCATCCCCTCGCCGCGGTGGCGCTCACCCGCTTGCGCGACGAGACCACCACCCGTCCGGGCTTTCGTGCCGCGCTCAGGGACCTGAGCCGCCATCTGGTCTATGAGGCCTGTCGGGACCTCCCGACCGACACCATTCCGGTCACGACGCCGATGGGTCCGACCACGGGGACCCGACTGGCACCCGACACCGAGCTGCCCCTGCTCGTACCCGTGCTGCGCGCGGGCCTGGGCATGCTCGACGCCGCCCTCGCCGTGCTGCCCGAGGCCCGCACCGGGTTCATCGGCTTGAAGCGCAACGAGGACACGCTGCAACCCCACGTCTATCTCGACACCGTGCCCGACGACCTCGCCGGGCAACCGGTCATGGTCCTCGATCCGATGCTCGCCACCGCCGGATCCGCCATCCACGCGTGTCGGAGTCTGCGGGAATCCAACGCGGGGACGATCACCGTCGTGTGCGTGCTCTCGGCTCCCGAGGGAGTGGAGACGTTGCGGGGTTCGGGCACTGCCGACGTGCACGTGACCGCTTCGATCGACAGCCACCTCAACGAGATCGGCTACATCGTTCCCGGACTGGGAGACGCGGGTGACCGCCAGTTCGGCGTCGACTGACCCCACGCGGGGGCGGGTGGCCGTCGTTCCTGCCAGTCGTCCGGAGATGCACGCGGCGCTCGTCGCCGCGACGGAGCGGGCCGGCGCGGTGATCGTCCCGCTCGAGGAGGCCGACGCGGTCATCTGGGCCGATCCGGCGGCCGTCGACGTCTTCCCCGAGCTCATGGCCCGAGCCGGCTCGGCCCGCTGGGTGCAGCTCCCCTACGCCGGCATCGAGAATCTGGCCCCGTTCCTCGACCCCGACCGGATCTGGACCTGTGGAAAGGGCGTCTACGCCGACGACTGCGCCGAGTGGATGATGACCGCCCTGCTCAGCGCGTTCCGGGACATCCCCGTGTTCGCCCGGGCTTCCTCGTGGCAGGCCCAAAGCGGTCGGAACCTCCTCGGCGCGAAGATCACACTCCTGGGGGGTGGCGGGCTCGCCGAGAGCTTCCTGCGGCTGATCGAACCGTGGGGCTGTGACGTGACCGTCGTACGGCGCAACCCGCGGCCGCTGCCCGGCGCGGCCCGGACGGTGACCACCGAGGACCGGTTCGAGGCGGTTGCCGGCGCCGACGCGGTGATCGTCTGTCTGGCGCTCACTCCCGAGACGACCGGCATCGTCGACGCCCGCCTTCTCGCCTCGATGCCCGACGACGCCTGGCTGATCAACATCGCCCGCGGCGCTCACGTCGTCAACGACGACCTGCTGGCGGCCCTCGACGCGGGAACGATCGCGGGCGCCGTCCTCGACGTGACCGACCCCGAGCCTCTCCCCGACGGGCATCCGCTCTGGGACCACGGCAACGTCTTGATCACCCCCCACGTCGGCAACACGCCGGAGATGGGGCTTCCCCGCCTCGCGGCACGCGTCGAGGAGAACGTACGCCGTTGGCGGGCCGGTGAGGAACTGATCGGCAGCGTCGACGTCGCCTCGGGCTACTAACCTCGCCCCACCATGCTCGACCATGTGTTCACCGACGCCATCGGCGCGCTTCGCGACGCCTTCGAACACGCCCGCCTCGAACGTCAGGCGTTCGAAGAGCACTTCCAGGTCGACGTGTTGCTCGGCGACGTGTCGTGGCAGACGTCCTACGGCCTACCCGGTGAGGGGCTGCCCCCACGCGTCCAGGCCGACGTGAGCTTCAGTTGGCCGACCTGGTCGCAGACCGCCTACCGCAGCTGGTACGTCGACGAGGAGCTCGGCGAACCGCCCCGGATCGACATCGAGATCACGCTGCGAGTCCAACGATTGCGGGAAGCCCCGGAACCTCGACGGGTGCTCACGGCGCTCCCCGTGAGCAGCCCGAAGGTCGGCGCCGAGAAGCTGATTCGCAGCGGACCGACGGTCGAGTCGATCTACGGCGGCGACCTCGACGAGGCCGAGTACGCGATCGAGGTGGCCTACGAGGGGGTCTACGAGCTCGACGAGACGGCGCTCGTCGACGGCTCGGCGCTCGACGAGCACTTCACGACGCTCGGCGGCTGGGTGGCCTCCACCCTGGTGCAGCTCGGCGACCTCGATCTCGTGTTCGGCCCCGCGCTCGAGGACTAGAGGCCTCGACGGATCTCGCCGAGATCCTCGAAGACCGGCTCGCGGCCCTCGGCCTTGGCGGCGAACGTCTCCGCCATGTCGGCGGGCTGGAACATCCCGGTCTGCCAGGCGGCGATGTACTTCAGCGAGTCGTCGACGGAATGGTCGCGGCTGAAGAGGATGGTCTCCTTGGTTCCGTGAACGGCGAGCGGCGACTTCGACGCGATCTCCGCGGCGACCTCGTGGACCCCGGCGAGCAGTGCCTCGTGATCGGGGAAGACCTCGTTGACGAGGCCGACGGCCTTAGCCTGGTCGGCCGGCAGGCGACGCCCGGTGTAGGCGAGCTCGCGCGCGACGCCTTCCGGGATCAACTTCGGGAGTCGTTGGAGGGTGCCGACATCGGCGGTCATCCCGATGTTGATCTCCTGGATGCAAAAGAAGGCGTCCTCGGTGGCGTACCGACAGTCGGCCGCGGTCACCATGTCGACAGCGCCGCCGATGCAGCCACCCTGGATCGCGGCGAGCACCGGCATCCGGGCCTGTTCGAGGCACGTGAACGACCGCTGCAGATGCAAGACGTTGAGACGAAGGGCGGCCCGCTGGCGACCCGTCTCCTCGATTCCGCCTCCTCCGGTGACGCCACCGTCCCCGCCTCCGAACACGGCGAGGTCCATCCCCGCGCTGAAGTGTTTTCCCGTCGACGAACACGATGGCCCGGGCCCGTCCCCGGTCGGAGATCTCCCCGACGATGTCGGGGAGCTCCGACCAGAACGCCGGTGTCATCGTGTTGTACGCGTCGGGCCGCGACAGGCGCACATGGGCGACGCCGTCGGTCTCATCGATGTCGAAACAGGTGTATCCCATCTCGGGACTCTAGGTCGGCGTCGCCGCGGCGGCCGCCGCGGCCTGCATCTCCTCGGATCTCTCGTCGAAGTCGCCCTCGGCGAGGTCGTAGTCGATGAACTCCGAACCGGTGTCCTCGAGATGTTCGAACTCGATGACCTCGATCTCGGTGAACCGATCCCGGAGCCAGCCGTCGCCCGCGTCGAGCAGGCCGAGCTTGCGACAGTTCGGGACGATCTTGGAGAACAGCATCCGCTGGAACACCTTCGACTCCTCGGGGGCGTTGAGGAGGAACTCCACCATCTGGCGGGTGTCGATCCCCATGTGCTCCCACACCTCCTGTTGGAGGAAGCGGTCCCGCATCCGCAACGCGGCTTCGAAGGCGAACTCCTGACGTTCACGAATCTCGGCCGCGTCCATCTCCTGGTAGACCTCGGCGAGGCTGAGCACGCCGAAGGCCACGTGGCGGGCCTCGTCGCTCATGACGTAGCGGAGCAGCTTCTTCAGCAACGGCTCCTCGGTGACACTGTGCATGAAGCCGAACGCGGCCAGCGCCAGACCCTCGACCATGATCTGCATGCCGAGATAGGTCATGTCCCAACGACTGTCGTTGATGATGTCGTCGAGCAGCAGGCCGAGGTGGGGGTTGACGGGATAGCCTCCGTCGAGCTTCTCGTCGAGGTACCGGCCGAACACCTCGACGTGGCGGGCCTCGTCGACCACCTGGGTGGCGGCGTAGTACTTGGCGTCGATCCAGGGAACGGTCTCCACGATCTTCGCGGTGCACAGGAGCGCACCCTGTTCGCCGTGGAGGAACTGGCTCAGGCGCCATTTGATCGATTGGAGGCCGAACTCCTCCCACTCGTCGTCGCCCCACTTCGCGACCGGGGAGCCGGGCTCGTCGACGAAGTCGCCCATGAGCGCCCGCTCCATGTTGAGATCGAGCGCGGTTCTGGGATCAACCTCGATCGACCAGTCCAGGTCCGTTGTCGCGTTCCATTGCGAGGTCTTCGCCTTCTCGTAGAGCCGGTCGAGCTTCTCCCGCTCTCCCTTGTCGTAGTTCCACGTGAAGATCGCCTCGGCGTTGTCGACGACAGTGTGGATCACCTCGTCCGGATTGTCGTTGGCGCGGGCGATGTCGATGATCGCATCCACGTCGTTGGCATAGTCGCGGCCGATGATGTCGCGGTTCGTCACTGCCATCTTCGTTCTCCTCGGGGGTTCGGGGTTGGGTTCAGAGATCCGGGCCCGCGGCCGGTCGGGCGGCCACGATCAATCGTCGGATGACGGCGTTCCACCCGTCGGCGGCGGGGAGCGGCCGCGCGATCGACCCGAACATCGCGAAGCCGATGCCGATCGCGTGACACAGCGTCACGATCGCGTCGGTCGACAGCGAGGGGTCGATCAGCCCGGCGGCCTTGCCGCCATCGATCACCTCGGCGAGCTTCTGCTCCTGTTCGGCCAGTCGCCGGCTGAGCATCTCGTTGAACTCGGGATCGCGGCGAGCGATGACCATCGCCTCCGCGACGAGGGCATCGGCCGCGTCGGACCGGACGACGAGCTCCGCCCCCAGCGCACTCAAGATGTCGGGTGCGTCGGCGCGGCCGGCGGAGAGGAGCTGGTCCAGTTGGTCGAGCATGACGACGTCGAGGGCATCGAGCATCATCTCGTGCTTGCCGCTCCAGCGGGAGTAGATCGCACCGGTGGTGACGCCGGCCCGACGGGCGATCGCGGCGACGCCGGCCTTCTCGAAGCCCTTGTCGGTGAAGACCTCGACCGCGGCCGCGAGGAGACGATCGGTCAGCGGATCGTGAGCGGGCGGCGCGCCAGGGACAACCGTGGTCGTGCCGGACGAGGGGAAGGCCACCGCGCTCATTGCGGCCCGATGATAACGGTTATTATCGACGGGTCAAGGTGATCTCCGTCACCCGCTCAGCCGACGAGGGTCGACAGGGCGACCTGCGGCCGAGCGCCGATGTGCGAGATGATCTCGGCCGCCGCAAGACTTCCCATCTCCGCGCAGCGCGCGAGATCCTCACCACGCGCCATGCCGTGCAGAAACCCCGACGCGTAGAGATCACCGGCGCCGGTCGCATCGACGACCCGGGAGACGGACGCCGCGGGAACGACGATCCGCTCCCCGTTGGCGACGATGACCGAACCGGCCTCGGAACGGGTCAGGGCCGAGATGTCGACCAGATCGGCGATCCGATCCGCGGCCAGATCGAAATCGTCGGTCTCGAACAGCGAGCAGATCTCCGACTCGTTGGCAAACACGAGATCGACGTTGTCGGAGAGAAGGTCGAGCCACTCGTCGCGATGACGGTCGACGCAGAACGCATCGGAGAGGGTCAACGACACCGTCCGGCCCGCATTCCGGGCGACCTCCATCGCCCCACGAATGGCGAGCTTCGCGACCGCCATGTCCCACAGGTATCCCTCGCAGTACGTGATGGCCGCCGACGCCACGAGCTCCTCGTCGATGTCGTCGGGGCCGAGGAACGCGGAGATGCCGAGGAAGGTGTTCATGGTCCGCTCGGCGTCGGGCGTGACCTGGATCAAACAGCGGGCCGTCGGCGGGCCCTCCTGACCGGCGGCGACATCGAACCCGACGCCGGCCGCCCGGAGATCGTGAACGAACACCTCGCCGAGCTGATCGTCACGGACCTTGCCCAGGTAGCCGGCGGAGCTTCCGAGGCTGGCGAGGCCGGCCATCGTGTTGGCCGCCGAACCACCCGAGGCCTCGATGCCCGGGGGCATGCTCGCGTACAGCGACGTCGCCCGATCCGCGTCGATGAGCGTCATCGCTCCCTTGTTGAGACCATGGGCGACGATGAAGTAGTCGTCGACGGTCGAGATCACATCGACGATGGCGTTCCCGACGCCGACAACATCGAGGGTGGGTTCCACGAGGACTCCAAAGGCGCGGGGGGCACGGAGCCATCGACTCTATCGGCCCGGGCCTCGAAGCCAGTGGCCCGAACCCGGGGAGCGGACGCGGGCGATCGCTACGCGGCCAGCTCTTCGTCTCGACCTTCGGCAATGGCTCGAGCGAACGCCTCGTCGTCGACGTCGAGTTCCTCTTCGGGCCAGACGATCGGGTCGAACGACTCGCTCGAGTCCCGTCGCTGTCGTCGGTTCCGCATACCAACACCTCCTGCGTGCCCATCGGGGGGGATGGGATCTTCCCGCGCTTCCATCAAACCCGATATCGGTGTTACGAAGCGGTAAATCGGTTTACGGTCCCGTGTCGGTTCCGGCTCGCTAGATTTCGCCGATGGCCACCACCGACGCCCGACTCCCCCGCCACGTCGTCCCGCACCGCTACGAGTTGCTCCTCGAACCAGACCTCGAATCGGGCCGTTTCCGGGGGTCGGTCACGATCGAGGTCGACATCCTCGAAGCCACCGACGAGATCGTGTGCAACGCCGCCGAGCTCGAGATCGGCGACGTGCGCCTCGTCACCGACGAAGACGCAACCGGCTCGGCCGGCGGCGAACACCGCCCCGCGGTTCGCCTCGATGCCGACACCGAACGGCTCCACCTCGACTTCCCCGACGGGCTTCCCGCCGGTCCGGCCCGCATCCACGCCACGTTTCGGGGGGTGCTCAACGATCGCCTGCGGGGCTTCTACCGGTCCACCTACACCGGCACCGACGGCCGCGCCCACACCATCGCCACCACCCAGTTCCAGTCAACCGACGCCCGGCGGGCGTTCCCGTGCTGGGACGAACCGGCATGGAAGGCGACCTTCGCGACGACCCTGATCGTCGATCCCGATCATCTCGCCGTGTCGAACGGCGCCGCGATCGACGACACCATCGACGCCGACGGTCGTCGCCGCATCACCTTCGCCGAGACGATGCGGATGTCCACCTATCTGGTGGCGTTCGTCATCGGGCCGCTGGAGGCAACCGACCCGGTCGATGCCGGAGGAGTCCCGGTCCGGGTCATCCACCGACCCGGCCGGCGCCACCTGACCTCGTTCGCCCTCGACGTGGCGGTCCACGCCCTCGACTGGTTCACCGACTACTACGACCTCCCGTACCCGGGCGACAAGGTCGACCTCCTGGCCATCCCCGACTTCGCGTTCGGGGCGATGGAGAACCTCGGCTGCATCACCTTCCGGGAAGTCCTCCTCCTCGTCGATCCCGACCGGGCGAGCCAGCCGGAGCTGCAGCGGGTCGCCGACGTGATCAACCACGAGCTCGCCCACATGTGGTTCGGCGATCTCGTCACGATGAGGTGGTGGGAGGGAATCTGGCTGAACGAAGCGTTCGCCACCTTCATGGAAACGTCGTGCAGTCACGCCTTCCGACCCGACTGGGAGGTGTGGAATACGTTCGGTCGCGCCCGGGCTGCCGCGTTCGACACCGATGCCCTGGCGACGACACGCCCGATCGAGTTCCCGGTCGTCACCCCGGAGGAAGCCGAGGGGATGTTCGACATCTTGACCTACGAGAAGGGCGCCTCCGTCGTGCGCATGCTCGAACAGCACCTCGGACCGACCGTCTTTCGCGACGGCGTCCGCCGGTACCTGCGACTCCACGCCTACTCCAACACTGACACGACCGACCTCTGGGACGCGCTCGAGGAGGTCAGCGCGCAGCCGGTCCGCCGAATCATGGACGGCTGGATCTTCCAGGGCGGCTACCCGGTGATAGAGACGACCCCAACGCCACACGGGCTCCAACTCCACCAACGTCGGTTCACGCTCGACCACGAGGTGGCCGACGACCGCATGTGGGCGGTTCCCGTCGGCCTTCGGCTCGACCACGAGGGGTCCGTCCACGAGCATCGGGTGCTCCTCGACGGCCGATCCGCGCTGCTGACCGCGCCCGGGCGACCCACGACCGCCAACGTCGGTGCCGCCGGGTTCTACCGTGTCCACCCCGGGCCCGGACCGGCCGATCTCTCGGGGCTCGAGCCGGCCGAGCGCCACGGCATCGTCGACGATTCGTGGGCCCTCACCCTCGCCGACGAGATCGACGCGATCCGATGGTTGCAGCTGGCCGAGGGCTTTGGCACCGAACGGGATCTCACCGTCTGGCAGGCCCTCTCCGCCGGACTCGGGTCCCTGATGAACATCGTCGACGACGACCCGGCTGCGGCGAACCGCCTCCGATCCCGCATCGTCGCCCTCGCCGGCCCGACACTCGAATCGATCGGTCTCGACAGTCACGACAGCGACGATGACCGCACCCGCGAACTGCGGGCCACGCTGGTTCGTCTCCTCGGCGCCGTCGCCGACCACGAACCGACGATCGCGTCGTGTCACGACCGCCTCGATGCCGCCGACCCGACGCTCGCCGCGGCGGCGTTGGTCGTCGTGGCCCACCACGGCGACCGCCGGATCGCCGATCAGCTACGCGCCCGCTGGCGCGCGGCCACCGACCCGCAGACCGAGCAGCGCCATCTCCGCGCCCGCGCCGACCTCCCCGACATCGAGCTGGTCCGCGAGGTCCTCGACGACATCGTGCGAGGCGACGTCCGCAGTCAGGACGGGCCGTATGTGATCCGGCAGGCCCTGGCCAACCGCACCGCCGGTGAAGCGGTGTGGAGGTTCACGGAGCAGAACTGGGAGACGCTGTCGGCCCGGTTCCCGAGCAACTCACTGGCCAGGATGTTGGAGGGGGTGACCGCCCTCGACTCGCCGGAAATGTTCGACGAGGTCGCCGCCTTCCTCGCCGACCACCCGGTTCCCCAGGGTGAGAAGCAGATCTCCCAGCACCTCGAACGCCAACGCATCAACACCGCGTTCCGCACCCGCGAAGCGGACCGACTGAAAGTCGCCCTTTGATCCCCACCGGCCTCAGAAAACCCGGCGACCGCGCCGATAGCTGATGGTGGCACCGACCTTCCCGTTCACCGGTCCCGATCCCGTCGAGGTCTTCGCCCTCGAGGACTGCTCCGCCCAGCTGGTGTGGCGAGCCCTTCCCGATGGTGAGCTCGGCGCGATCGTCGACGGACGCGAGATTCGTCTCGGATGGGCCGGTGCCCCCGGCGCGGCCGAGATCACCGGACTGCTCCCCGACCGCCGCCACGACGTCGACATCACCGTCGATGGCCGGGTCATCGGCCGACGCACCATCGTCACCGAACCCCGAATCGAGGGTCCGGCACTGTGCCGCATCGCGACCATCAGCGACCTCCATCTCGGCGAGACCGGTTTCGGTCTTCTCAAGGAGATGCGCGAATCGGGGCCCCTGCAGCCGTATCCCCTTCGTTGCGCGATCGCCGCGGTGAGAGAAGCCGTCGCGTGGGGCGCCGAGCTCCTCGTCATTAAGGGGGACATCACCGACCTCGGTGCGCCCTCGCACTGGGATCTCGTCGACGCGCTCCTCGCCGAGGTGCCGATTCCGGTGATGGCCGTCCCGGGCAACCACGACACGGTCGCCAAACGCGACTCGCTCGATGCCACCACGGAACTTCGCCGCCGAGGGCTGTTTCCCGATCCCATACAGACCCGCGACCTCGCCGGCATCCGGGTCGTCGCCGCCGACTCGACCGTTGCCGGGCACAGCTGGGGCCGGATGCGGCGCCACGGCGACGAGCTGGCCCGAGCTGTCGACGTCGCCACCCCGGCCCTGGTGTTGTGCCACCATCACTTCGAACAACGCCGCCATCCGACGTTCTGGCCGCTCGGCACACCCCACCGCGACGCCGTGTCGGCGCTCGACACGATGCTCGCCGCCAACCCCGACATCCTGGTCTCGAGCGGCCACACCCACCGCAACCGCGTCCGCAGACACGGTTCGGCGCTCATCACCGAGGTGGGCTCCACCAAGGACCACCCCGGGGTGTGGGCCGGCTATGTCGTCCATCCCCACGGGATACGCCAGGTCGTGCGCCGGGTCGCGGAGCCGTCGTGCATCGAATGGACCGAACGGACCCGGGCCGTCGTCGGAGGGATCTGGGGGAAATGGTCCCCCGGCTCGACCGGCGACCGTTCCGTCACCCACCTCTGGACCCGATCACCGGCCCCCTCACCGGACCGACGCCGCGTGGGCGCCGAACCGCGCTGATCAGTCGCTCGCCGACTGCAGGATCGTCCTGGCATCGTCGACATCGGTCTTCAGCTGTTCGACCAACTGATCGATGCCTTCGAACTTGCGCTCACTGCGCAACAGCCGCACGAACGACACCCTTGCCTCTTCACCGTAGAGGTCGCCGTCGAAATCGATGAGATGGGCCTCGAGCAGGGACTCCTTGGCATGGTCGTAGAACGTCGGGCGCCGGCCGATGTTGATCGCGCACGGATGACGGTCGCCGTTGGCCCGGGTGAACCATCCGGCATAGACGGCATCGGTCGGCCACGCCATGACGGTGGGGACCGGGATGTTGGCGGTCGGAAAGCCGATCGTCGCACCCCGCTTGTCGCCGGCTTCGACCACACCGCGCACCTCGTAGGGTCGACCGAGCATCTCCGCGGCCCGGGCGACATCGCCGCCGGCGAGGGCCCGCCGGATGTTGGTCGACGACACGGGCTCGCGGGCATCGTCGCGGTGACGGATCAGATCGAGCGCCAGGACCTCGAAGTCCCACTCCTCGCCGATCTCACGAAGCCCCTCGACATTGCCGGCCCGACCCCGACCGAAGTGGAAGTCCTCGCCGACCACGATCGCTCGGGCGTGGAGCGCGTCGATGAAGACCTGCTCGACGAACACCTCGGGATGCGTCGACGCCCGCTCCTCGTCGAACTCGATCACGTAGGCGAAGTCGATGCCCTCGGCCTCGATCAGCTCGAGCTTCTGCTCGAGGGTGGTGAGGAGGCGAGGCGCGCTTTCGGGCCGGACGACATGGGCCGGATGCCCGTCGAAGGTCACCACCGCCGACGCCACACCGAGTCGTTCGCCGGCCGCCCGCACCTGACGAAAGATCTCCTGATGTCCGAGGTGAACCCCGTCGAACACCCCGATCGTCGATGCGACCGACACCGTCTCGGGCAACTTGTCTCGTCGATCGCGGAGAATCTCCATGGCGTGACGCTATCGGCGGCACCGATCAGCGACGTAGCACGACTGCGGGTTTCGTTGCTCCCTTGTGGGCCTCGTACACGGCGAGAAGCTCACCATCGCCATCGAGGATCGCCCAGGGACCGGATTGCGCACCGACCCCGAGCCGAGCACGATCGAGAACCTTTCCGTGCCCCACCGCGAGCGCCAGGTCGGAGTCGGCGACGACGGCGGGGAGGTGGCGGACCGCATCGCCAACGGGTCGCAGGGTCGGGGCGTCGACCGTTCCGGCGTCGTCGAGGGTGAAACCACCCACCGCGGTGCGTTGCAGGCGACGGAGATGGGCGCCACCTCCGAGCGCGGTGCCGAGATCGGCGGCGAGCGTGCGCACATAGGTCCCGGCCGAGCAGTCGACCTCGCAGCGCCAGACTCCCGACTCGCCGGCCACCGGTCGGACCTCGAAGCGGTGCACGGTCACCGGACGGGGGGCCCGCTCGACCACCTTGCCTTCCCGGGCCAGCTCGTAGAGCCGTTTGCCGTCGATCTTGACCGCCGAGACCATCGGGGGAATCTGTTCGATCGGACCGGTCAGCGGAAGTGTCGCAGCTCGGATCTCGGCGTCGGTAAGCGCGGACATGTCGTGGGTGGCGGTGACCGAGCCGGCGGCATCGAGGGTCGACGTCTCGACTCCCAGCACGATCTCTCCGACATAGGACTTGGGCAGCTCGGTGAGGAACCGCAGGAGCCGAGTCGCCTTGCCGACCCCGAGGACGAGCACCCCGGTGGCGTCGGGATCGAGGGTGCCGCTGTGGCCGATCTTGCGGGTTCCGAGGACCCCGCGCACCTTCGCGACGACATCGTGGCTCGTCCACCCCGCCGGCTTGTCTATCACCGCGACGCCGTGGGGCCCGTCGTCACCCTTCGCCATCGCCGCGATCCGTCGACTGCTCGTCGGGGTCGGGAACCGGCGGACGCTCGTCGTCCAGCAACAGGCTCTCGATCCGTTCGGCCGAACGCAGGGTCTCGTCGGGCCGAAAGACGAGCTCGGGGGTGTGACGCAGGCGGGCCTGGCGGCTCACGGCCCGACGAAGCCGACCCCGGTGTTCCTCGAACGCCTCTTCGACAACCGGGTCGTCGTCACCATCGAGCGTCGTGAACCACACGACGGCGCGGTGGAGCTCCCGGTCGACATCGACGCTCGTGATCGAGACGAGCAACATCCGGTCGTCGTCGATCGACTCCAGCTCCTCGGCGATGATCTGCTTGATCAGGTGGCCGACGCGGGCGGTGCGGTTCGCGGCTGCCGGGTTCGCGGCCCTGCCGCGGCCGCGGCGATGCCGTCCCGAGCCCCGTCCGCCCGCCATCACACGTCCTCCAGCCATCGTCGGACCGAACCCAGCACCTCGAGGTCGGGGAACGACCACACGAAACGCTCCGCGGCGTCGATCAGTTCCTCGGCATAGCCCGGCGACGACGAGACGGCGGCCATCCCGACGGACGCCCGCTGCCATTGGTCCTGATGCGCGACTTCCGCCACGGCCACCGGATGGCGGTGGCGAAGGCCGTCGAGCACGGGTCGAAGCACCGAACGCTTCTCCTTCAGCGACCGACAGCCGGGAAGCCGCAAGTCGATCTCCACGGCCAGGACGTGCACTCAGGAATCGAGCGTGCGCGCGATCTCACGCTCTTCGTAGGTCTCGATCACGTCGCCCTCTTTGAGGTCCTGGAAGTCGGAGAGGCCGATGCCGCACTCGTAGCCGGCCGCCACCTCCCGCGCGTCTTCCTTGAACCGCCGGAGCGAGCTGATCTCGCCCTTCCAGATGATGGTTCCCTCGCGAAGGAAGCGCACCTTCGATCCACGGGTGATCACGCCGTTGGTCACGTAGCAACCGGCGACGGCACCGATTCGGGGCACCCGGAAGATCTCGCGAACCTCGGCGTCGCCGGTGACGATCTCCTCGAACTCCGGTGCCAGCATGCCGACCATGGCCGCCTCGATGTCCTCGAGGAGCTTGTAGATGATCTCGTAGGTCCGGATCTCGACACCTTCGAGCTCGGCGAGGTCGCGGGCCTTTCGATCGGGACGCACGTTGAACCCGATGATGCTGGCGTTCGATGCCGCGGCGAGCTGGATGTCGTTCTCGGTCACGCCGCCGACACCGCGATGCACGAAGCCGATCTTGACGTCGTCGCGTTCGAGCTTGCGCAGCGATTCGGTGACGGCTTCGAGCGAGCCGTTGACGTCGGCCTTGACGACCATGTTGAGGGTCGCCGCTTCGCCCCTCTTGATCTGTTCGAAGATGTCTTCGAGCTTGGCCCCGCCGGAAAGAGCATGGGCTTCTCGGCCGAGACTCGACTGGCGTTTCCAGTGCTCGCGGGTGTCGGCCACCCTCGAGGCCACCTTCTCGCTGGGGGCCACGACGAAATCGTCGCCGGCGACGGCGACATCGGACAGGCCGAGCACCTGCACCGGGGTCGATGGCCCGGCTTCCTTCACGTTCTCGCCCTGGTCGTTGATCAGCGCCCGCACCCGGCCCCAGGCCGCGCCGGCGACCATCGGATCGCCCACCCGCAGGGTGCCGGTCTGGACGAGGACCGTGGCGACGGGGCCACGGCCGGTGTCGAGGTTGGCTTCGAGGATCACACCGGACGCCCGGCCTTCGGGATCGGCTCTCAGGTCTTCGACCTCGGCGACGAGCAGGAGCTGATCGAGGAGCTCCTCCACGCCGATGTTCTACAACGCCGAGATCTCCTGGAAGATCGTTTCCCCACCCCAGGCCTCGGGGACGAGACCGTGCTCGGCCACACCAGCGATCGCCTTTTGGGGATCGGCGTTGTCGCGATCGATCTTGTTCACCGCGACGACGATCGGCACGTCGGCTGCCTTGGCGTGGTTGATCGCCTCGATCGTCTGGGGCATGACCCCGTCGTCGGCGGCGACCATCAACACGACGATGTCGGTGGAACCGGCACCGCGGGCCCGCATGGCCGTGAACGCCTCGTGGCCCGGTGTGTCGATGAAGGTGATGAGTTGCCCGTCGCGGTCGATCT
Organism: Actinomycetes bacterium; assembly: GCA_024276495.1. GTDB lineage: Bacteria > Actinomycetota > Acidimicrobiia > Acidimicrobiales > Aldehydirespiratoraceae > JAJRXC01. Next base: position 24,160 of record JAJRXC010000017.1, on the reverse strand, counting down.
GGTAGGCGCCGATGTGTTGCGTGATGCCGCCGGCCTCGCCTTCGACGACGTTCGCGTTGCGAATGCGGTCGAGCAGCAAGGTCTTGCCGTGGTCGACATGGCCCATGACGGTGATCACCGGCGGGCGGGGCGGCGCGTCGGCATCGGCGTCGGCGTCGACCTCGAGCAGCTTCTGCAGCTCGACCTCTTGTTCCTCACCGGGATTCACCAGCCGAATCTCGGCGCCGATCTCCTCGGCGAACAGCTCGATCATCTCGTCGGAGAGCGACTGGGTCGCGGTGACCATCTCTCCGGCCTGCATGAGGAACCGGACGACGTCGGCCGCCGTGCGGTTCAGCTTCGGGCCGAGATCGAGCGCGGTCGACGCCCGTTCGATGACGACCTCACCGGACGGAACCGGCGCGTCGTCGGGCGTGTACGCCGGTGCGTCCATCGGCTGGAGCTCTTCGCGGCTGCGACGGCGGCGCCCCTTGCGCCGGGGTGGACGTCGACCCTGGTTCGGGCCACCGCCGGGGCCGCCACGGCCACCACCGGGTCGACCCTGTGCGGGACCGGCACCCGGAACCGACTGACGCGGACCGCCGCTCGGACGCCGACCACCCGGCATCGGACCGCTGGGGGCCCCCGAACGACTCGGAGGACCGCTCGGACGTGGGCCGCGACCGCCGGGCGGCGGCGGGATGGCCCGTCCGGTCGAGGAGCGTGGCGGAGGCGGAATCGGCTTTCCCGACGTGGACGTGGGCGCGTCGCCCGGCTTCACGTTGGGATTGATCGCGACCTTCTTGACGACCTTCTTGACGACCTTCTTGACGACCTTCTTGACGACCGGTGCCGGGGCGGGCACGGGCTCGTCGACCGTCCGCTTGGGCGGGGCCCCGCTTCCGCTCGATGAGATGACCCGCTTGGGGGCGGCTGGTTCCGGCTCGGCCGGTTCAACCGCGGCCGGTTCAACCGCGGCCGGTTCAACCGCGGCCTGGTCCTCGGCGACCGGCGCGACCGGTTGGTCGGCGGCGTCTTCACGGGCGTCGGAGTCGTCGAGCGGTTGTGCGGGCGACGTCTCCTCGGGCGGCGCCGCGTCGGCGTCGGTGGCAGCCTTCGTCGACTTCCTGGCCGCCTTCTTGGCGGTCTTCTTCGTCGACTTCCTGGCCGCCTTCTTGGCGGTCTTCTTCGTCGACTTCTTGGCCGCCTTCTTCGCCTTCTCGGGCTCGGGCGGCTGTTCGTCGCGGATCAGGCCCTCTCGCTCGGCCTTGCGTCGGACTCTGTCGGCCTGCGCGTCAACGATGCTCGACGAGTGGCTCTTGACCCCGATACCGAGGCTCTCGGCGAGGTCGAGCGTCTCCTTGTTGGTGAGGCCGAGCTCACGAGCAAGTTCGTACACGCGAATGTTGGATGGCACGTTCTGACGGAAGTCCTTGTGATCAGGGAACGGCGAAGGCGCTGCTTCACCGGTGTGGGGTCAGTCGTTCGTGTGCGGGCACGCGAGCGGGTCTGTCGACCACGACGCCAAGAGCCTAGCGATCTCGGCCGCGTTCACCTCGGCGCGAAGGGCCCGACGAAGGGCCTGGCGTCGAGTCGCGAGCTCGACACACTCGAGCGCCGGACCGACCCACGCGCCCCTGCCGGAGCCCGAGCCGGTCTCGAGCCTTCCTTCGTGCACGGAGACCCGCACGAGGCTCGAGGCGGGCAACGCTCGCCGGCAGCCGACACAGGTCCGAATCGGCCCGCTCAGGAAGCACCGTCCGAGTCGGCCGACTCCTCGGTCACGGACTCGTCGGTTGCCGGCTCCTCGGCGGCCGGCGGCTCCTCGGCGACCGCCGCGGCCGCCTCTGGGGCGGGTACCGGCGCGTCGGACTCATCGGTCTCGGCGCTCTCGTCGACCGCTTCGGCCCACGCCTCCGCCGACACGGCCTCGCCGCCGTCGGCGGGCTGCCACACTTGTTCGCCGGTCTCCGTGTCGGTGACCCACTCACCCTCGGCCCACTCGACATCGCCGTAGGCCTCTTCCTCGGCGAGCTGCGTCTCCGACTTGATGTTGATGCCCCAGCCGGTCAACCGCGACGCGAGGCGGGCGTTTTGGCCCTCCTTGCCGATGGCCAACGACAGTTGATAGTCGGGCACGATCACGTCGCAGTCGCCGGTGGCCTCATCGGGACGAACCTGGGTGACCTTCGCCGGGGAGAGCGCCTTCATGACGAACTCCTCGAGGTCATCGGAGAACGGCACGATGTCGATCTTCTCGCCCCGCAGCTCGTTGACGACCTGACGAACGCGGGCGCCACGGGCACCGACGCAGGCGCCGACGGGGTCCACGTTGGCATCGTTCGAGAACACCGCGATCTTCGTGCGGTGCCCCGGTTCGCGGGCACAGGCCCGGATCTCGACGACGCCGTCGGCGATCTCGGGGACCTCGAGCTCGAACAGCCGCTTGACGAGGCCCGGATGGGTGCGACTCACGACGATCTGCGGTCCCTTGGCCGTCTTGCGCACCTCGACGATGTACGCCTTGATCCGAACGTTGGAGTCGGGCCGCTCGTAGGGGACCTGCTCCGCCTGCGGCAGGAGGGCCTCCACCCGGCCCAGGTCGAGCAGGGTGTAACGGGCGTCGGTCTGTTGGATCATGCCGGTGACGATGTCGCCTTCGCGTCCGGCGTACTCCTCGTACTTCAGCTCGCGCTCGGCTTCGCGGATGCGTTGGGTCATGACCTGGCGGGCGGTCTGGGCCGCGATCCGGCCGAAGTCGTCGGGTGTGACCTCGAACTCGTCCCCGATGGGTTCGCCGTCCTCGTCGAGCTCCTGGGCGAAGACCTGGAAGTCCATGGTGTCGGGGTCGATCGTGACCCACGCGTACTCGTGGGCGCCCGGCATGCGCTTGTAGGCGGATTCGAGGGCGTCGGCGAGGGCGCCGAACAGCGCATCGACGGAGATTCCTCGTTCGGCGGCCAGCGCCTGGAGTGCTTCCATCATGTCTTGGTTCATGACGTCGGAGCCTTCTTGTCGGGGAGAGATGGGTCAGGAAGAGATGTGTCGGCGGGGCCGGGGTTCGGGCGTTTGCCGCCCTTCTTGGGGGTCGGCCCCCACTCGAAGACCGTGCGGGCCGAGCTGACGTCGCGATAGGGGATCCGGCGCACCCCATCGGTTGTCTCGACCTCGAAACCGTCGTCGTCGGCGCTGATCAGGGTGCCGGTCACGCGCCGGTCACCGGCGGCGTCGGGTTGGGTCTTGATCTTGACGTCGGACCCGACCGCCTTGGAGAAGTGGGTCGGGGTTCGCAGCGGACGTTCGAGACCGGGACTCGAGACCTCGAGCGTGTACCGGCCCGGGATCGGGTCGACTTCGTCGAGCAGCCGGCTCACGGCGCGGCTGATCCGTTTGATGACGGAGATGTCGATCCCGTCCGGACCGTCGACCAGGATGCGAAGGACGCCGCCTTTGTGTTCGATGTCGTAGAGCTCGACGGACTCGGCGTCGACGATCGGAGCGACGAGTTCTCGAACACGGTCGACGATCGCCATGACGGAACCTCCTGCTCGATCGCGAATGGATGACTGCGGCGCCGATGGCCCAATTGACAAAGGCGTGGCCCAAGGCCACGCCTCATCCGAAAGGACTCCCGAAACGCAGCCCTCACTCTAGCAAGACGACAGGCCCCTCAGTCGGCCGCGGCACCGACCGCGGCGACGAAACGTCGGTCCACGCCGTGCAACGTGATCTGTCCCGCCTTCGGGCCCGGTTCCACCACCGGCAACAGGCGCCGCAGCATGAACACGCAGGCACCCCAGAGCGCGAACGAGAGAGCCCCGATGAACAACCCCAGCGGCAGCATCACGGGGAAACGGGCCATCGCCACGCCGAACGCCACACAAACGACCCCGCCCACGATCGCCGACCTCCGTTTGGCCTCGAGCCATTGCACCCGGTCGAACTCCGCCTGGGTCAGGGGAACCCGAACGATGTACGGCGCCTTGCCGGCCGTCGCGTAGCCGTGGGCGGGCTTGCCGCTCCGAACCGAGACGAGGGGAAGGCGACGTTCGCGGGCGTCGGCCAGGTCGACCCTGGCGGTCGCCATGTCAGCCGCCGCGCCGGATCTGGGCGATCACTTCTTCGGCGTGGTTGGCGTCGTCGCCGCGTTCGCCCAGGTTCCGGTCACGGTCCTCGTCGGCCGCCCGCTTCGCCGCGTCCTTGGTCGCGCCGGCCCGGGCCAACGCGGCGTCGGCGCCGTGTTCGTGGATGAACTCGGCCCATTCGACCAGCGTGTCGACCATCTCGTCCTCCGCGACGACCATGACATTTTGGCCCTTGACGAAGAGGTGGCCTCGCTTGTTGCCGGCCGCGATGCCGAGGTCGGCGTCGCGGGCCTCACCCGGGCCGTTGACGACACAGCCCATGACCGCGACCTGGAGCGGAATCTTCCGTTCACCGAACGCCCGCATGGCGTCCTGGGCGATCGTGAAGACATCGACCTCGGCCCGCCCGCAACTCGGGCACGCGATCAGATCGATGTTCTTTCTCTCGCGCAGACCGAGCGTCTCGAGCAGCTGTCGCCCGGCCCTCGCCTCCTCGACCGGATCGGCGGTGAGGGAGTACCGGATGGTGTCGCCGATGCCCTCGGCCAGCAACGTGGCCATTCCGGCGGTCGCCTTGAGCGTGCCGATGGGTGGCGGGCCGGCCTCGGTCACGCCGAGGTGCAGGGGATGATCGGTGACCTCGGCGAGTTGGCGGTACGCCTCGATCATCAGTGGCACGCTCGATGCCTTCACCGAGATCTTGATCAGATCGAATCCGACTTCGTCGAAGTAGGCGATCTCCTGGAGGGCCGACTCCACCATGGCTTCCGGGGTCACCTTGTCGCCGTACTTCTTGTAGAGATCGGGATGCAGCGAACCGCCGTTGACCCCGATCCGGATCGGCACGTTGCGGTCCAGTGCTTCACGCGCGACCGTCCGGATGTGTTCGGGGTTCTTGATGTTCCCGGGGTTCAGTCGGAGGCAGTGCACGCCTGCCTCCAACGCCTCGAGCGCCCGCCGGTACTGGTGGTGGATGTCCGCGACGATCGGCACGGGGGAACGGGGCACGATGCGGGCGAGTCCCTCGGCCGCCTCGGGCTCGTTGCAGGTGCAGCGAACGATGTCGGCTCCCGCCGCGGCAAGCGCATAGATCTGTTGAAGGGTCGCGTCGTGATCGGCGGTCTTGGTGACCGTCATCGACTGGACGGTGATCGGCGCGTCCCCCCCGACGGGGACGTCGCCCACCATGATTCGGCGGGTGGGGCGGCGAGGAAAGCTCTGGGTGAACTCCACCCCGAGAATCTACCGCTCCCCCACCCCCGATCTGGTCCGGAGGCGGGCGGGCCGTGGCTCAGCCGAGGCTGATCGGATCGATGATGTCCCGGAAGATCGCGAGAAGGCCGAATGCGGTCAGCAGGAGGAACACGGCGTACGTGAGCGGGAGAACCTTGTTGTAGTCCACCTCGTGACGGCGGCCGCCGATCGAACGGATCCGCTCGTACGTCGCGATCACGACATGGCCGCCGTCGAGGGGCGGCAACGGGATCAGGTTGAGCACGCCGATCGACACGTTGAGGCCGGCGAGGAACAATAACACGTTGTCGAATCCCTGCTCGGTGAGCTCGCTGCCGAATCGGGCCGCGCCATAGATGGAGATGATGCGTTCCTCGTCGGGGTTGCCGGCGTCGAGGGCCCGACTGGCGATCTCCCGTTCGCCCGCGTCGGTGGAGGTGATGTCGTCGTGGACGGTGTCGATCTGACCGGTCAACGTGTCGCTGACGAAGTTGGGGACGGCGCCGCCGGTCAGGAGATCCCACATCCCGCCGGTGATCGTCGTGAAGAACCCCCCGAAGTCGGTGACGGCGTTGGTGGCGCTGCCGATGATCCCCAGCGACTGGCGGGCCGCGTCGGGCGAGATGCCGAAGAAGCCCGTGGTGGCGATCGACGCGGCGGGGAGATCGCTGATGACGGCGTTGTCGACGACCTGGAGCCCCGAACCTCGGGCCGGATCGAAGACGATGCGAAGCTCTTCGCCGAAACGGCCGTCGACCGCGGCGATCACGTCGTCCCAGCTGAAGACATCGACACCATCGATTTGCAGGATGCGGTCACGCACCTCGAGGCCGGTGATGCGCTGGGCCCCGATCTCGGTCAGCCGGGCGCCCAGGATCACCGATTCGGTGACCAGATCCCCGTCGGAGCGGTAGACGACCTCGACTTCTTGGCCACCGCGGGCCGCGACCAGCTCGCCGAACTGCTCGAAGCCGACGAACTCGATTCCGTCGATCGAGACGATCTCGTCTCCGACGTCGAGGTCGAGTTGACCGGCCGCGCTCTGCGCGCTCACCGATCCGACCACCCAGCTTCCGTCGTCGGCCGGCGCGCCCTGCCACAGGAGGTACGAGAAGATGAGGACCACGGCCATCAGGAAGTGCATCCCCGATCCGGCGGTCACCACCAGGAGCTTGCGGGGGAACGACTTCACCCGGTACGCCCGGTCCTCGTCTCCCGGCTCGACCTCGTCGAGGTTGTTCATTCCGATGATGCGAACATAGGCACCGGCCGGGATCGCCTTCACGCCGTACTCGGTCTCGCCTCGGGTGAACGACCAGATGCGCGGTCCGAACCCGATGAAGAACTCGGTCACCTTCATCCCGGTCAACTTCGCGGTGACGAAGTGCCCCATCTCGTGCATGAAGATCATGAAGATGATCGCGACGACGATGAAGGCCCAGCTCCAGCCGGCGAACACACCGAGGGCGCCGATCGCCGCGATCAACATGATCAGTCCGGTCCAGCTCTCGCGGTGCTCGACCTCGGCGGGCAGACGCGGATCAGCCGGACGAGGGGCCGAGGTCGACATCGTCTGACCATGCGGGTCGGTGCGGGGGTCGTCCCCGCGCTCGGTGATGTCGGTCATACCCGGACGCTCCGGTCGATGAGATCGGCCGCGACGAGGCGGGCCTGTCGGTCCATGTCGAGAACAACGTCGAGGTCGGTCGCGATCGTTCCCGGCCACTCCTGCAATGTCGCCTCGAGCACATCGGAGATGTCGACCCAGCCGATGCGTCCCTTGAGGAACTGGTCGACCGCGACCTCGTTGGCCGCGCTCAGCCACGCCGGCGCGGTCTCTCCGGCCCGTCCCGCCTCATAGGCGAGCCGAAGGCAGGGGAACGCCTCGAGGTCCGGGGGTTGGAAATCGAGTCGTGACATCTCGCTCCAGTCGATCGCGCCGTACGGAATCTCCAATCGGTCGGGATAGGCCAACGCGTAGCCGATGCACAACCGCATGTCGGGCATCGACAGCTGCGCGATCGTCGCGCCGTCCCGATAGCTGACCATCGAGTGGATCACCGACTGCGGGTGAACGACGACGTTGATCCGGTCGTAGTCGACCCCGAAGAGCTCGTGGGCCTCGATCACCTCGAGCCCCTTGTTCATCAGCGTGCTCGAATCGACGGTGATCTTCGGACCCATCGCCCATGTGGGGTGGGCCAGCGCGTCGTCGATCGTCACCGCGGCCAGCTCCGAACGGGTGCGGCCGCGAAACGGGCCGCCGCTCGCCGTCAGCACGATCTCGTGAACCCGATCGGTCGGGCCCACCTTGGCGTCGATGTCGTTGGCCCGCAGGCATTGATGGACCGCACAATGCTCGCTGTCGACCGGAATCAGCTCGCCGCGGGAGTCGCGCCAAACCCGTTGCACGACCGGGCCGGCCGCGATCAGCGATTCCTTGTTGGCCAGACCGAGACGTTTCCCCGCAACGAGCGCAGCCAACGTGACCGGGAGCCCGGCGAAGCCGACCACCCCGTTGATGACCACGTCCCCGACCGCCGCCGCCGTGGGCAACGCATCAGCGCCGACAACGAGCTCGGTACCGGCGGGGAGGCGAGCGGCGAGGCCTTCGGCGCGGGTCTCGTCGGCCACCGCGACCAGGTCCGGACGGAACTCCCGGGCCTGTGCGACCACGACGTCGACGGATCGGTTGACCCCGAGCGCCGCGATCCGGTACCGCTCGGGTTCGGCACGGACGATGTCGAGTGTCTGGGTTCCGATGGATCCCGATGACCCGAGAACCACGATCGACGTCGTCATGGCATCGACGCTACCCGCCGGACCGGGGTGGGCATGGTCGGGGGGACCGACTCAGCCCGGCACGGTCACGTCGAGCAGGCGAGCGACGTAGTAGGTGGCGGGAAGGACGAAGAGGAGACCGTCGAACCGGTCGAGAAGGCCGCCGTGCCCGGGAAGGATCGAACCCATGTCCTTGATCCCGAGGTCACGTTTCATCTGCGACTCGGCGAGATCTCCGATGGGAGCGGCGAACGCGCCGACGAGCCCGAGCACCAGCGACGCGGCCAGGCCTCCGCCCCAGACATCACCGGCGAACGGGGCCGGCTGGCCGAGAACCCCCATGCCGACACCGACCGCCACCGCGACGAGCATGCCGCCGACCAGCCCTTCGACGGTCTTGTTGGGGCTGGCCGGAGACAACGGTGAGCGTCCCATGACCTTCCCGATGGCGAGGGCCCCCACGTCGTAGCCGACAGTGACGAGGACGGCCGCCGTCAGCAGGCCGGTGCCGAGCTCGGGGATCGACAGCATCAAGGTGGCGTAGGACCCGAGGAGACCGATGTGGAGGATGCCCAAAAGGGTGGTGCCGAGGCCCCGGACCGGTGATTCGTTGCCGACCCCGGTCAGGTACCAGAGAGCCCCGAAGACCACCGAGAGGGTGATGACCAACGGCATCGCCGACTCACCGCGCCAGTAGACCGCGAGCGGCATGGTCACGGTCGCCGCCAGCCCGAGCAGCACGGCCGGCTGATGCCCGGCCACCCTCACCGCGTTGAAGAACTCGACAGCGGCGAGGCCGAGGAACAAGGTGACGACGGCCACCGCGGCAGCCGGACCGATGGTCATCGCCGCGAGAATCGCGGCGGCGAGGCCGACACCGACGACGATCGCGGTCGGAAGATCACGGTCGCTCCCGCTGGTCCCCCGGGTGGCGTTGAGCTTGTCGCCGAGCGACGGCTCTTCGGCCTGACCCGTCGACGAGTCGTCGAACGCGAAGAAGTCGTCGGCGATGTCGGCCGATTCCTCGACGACGAGCGGCTCGGCGGGGGGAAGCGGCTGGTCCTCGTCGGCCCAGCGTGGCGTCGACGACACGTCGGCCCAGGCCGCGAGGTCCTCTTCCTCGGCCTCGGCCAGCACCGGTTCGTCGGGTGGAGCGAAGGTCACCGAGTCGGCGGATCCGCCGACCTGGGGCACCGCGCCGGTCGCCGGCTCGCTCCAATGGGGGACGGCCGCGTCGTCGTCGACGAAGGAATCGTCGTCATCACCGAAGACCGAACGGCCGGGGACCACATCGTCATCGAGCGGCTCACCTCCATCGACGATACGGAAGCCGTCGTTGTCGTTCTGATCGCTCATGACTCTCGCTCTTCCCCGAACCGACGGAGGTCAGACCTCCATCAGCTCCTTTTCCTTCTGGGCTTGCGCCTCGTCGATTGCGGCGATACGCGCGTCTTTTTGCGCATCGAGTTGGCCTTCGGCACGTTGAATGTCGTCGGAGGAGACTCCCCCGTCGTGCTCAAGATCGTCAAGATCCTTGCGAGCGGCGCGGCGCACCGCGTTGACCCGCTGCTTCGCGTCCTCCGCCATGCCGCCGACCACCCGGGCGAGGTCGCGGCGCCGCTCCTCGGTGAGTGGCGGAAAGTTGAGGCGGATCACCCGGCCGTCGTTGGACGGGGTCAGCCCCATGTTGGCGTTGACGATCGCTCGCTCGATGACCTCGAGGTTCGCGATGTCGTGGGGTGTCACCACGAGCATTCTCGCCTCGGGCACGGCGAAGCTGGCGAGCTCCTGAAGCCGCATCTCGACACCGTAGGCCTGCGCGGTCAACTTCTCGAACAACGCCGAGCTGGCCCGCCCCGTGCGAACGGTGGAGAACTCCTCACGGGCATGGCTGACCGCGGCATCCATCTTCTCGGCGGCTTCCTCGAGCACCAACTCGATCAGTTCAGAACTCACGACGACCCCTTCTCGTCGTCGACGAGCGTACCGATTGCCTCTCCTTCGAGCAGGGACCGGAGGTTGCCGTCGCCCATGAGGTCGAAAACCACGATCGGGAGATCGTTGTCCATGCACAAGGTGATCGCGGTGGCGTCCATGACCTTGAGGCCGCGGTTCAACACGTCGAGGTAGCTCACGTGATCGAGTTTGCTCGCGTTCGGGTCGACGCGGGGGTCGGCCGTGTAGATCCCGTCGGTTCCGCCGTGCGTTCCCTTCAACACCGCGTCGGCCTCGATCTCCACCGCCCGCAACGATGCCGCCGTGTCGGTCGTGAAGAACGGGTTACCGGTACCGCCCGCGAAGATGACGATTCGGCCCTTCTCGAGATGCCGGGTCGCCTTGCGGCGGATGTAGGGCTCGGCGACCTGGGCCATGTGGATGGCGGTCTGCACCCGGGTGGGTTGCCCCATCTGTTCGAGCGTGTCCTGGAGGGCAAGACCGTTCATGACGGTGGCGAGCATCCCCATGTAGTCGGCCTGGGCACGATCCATGCCGGCCCCGGAGCCCTGGATACCACGCCAGATGTTGCCACCACCGACGACGATCGCGATGTCGATCTCGAAGTGGCTCTTCACCGCGACGATGTCTTCGGCGATCTCGCGGACCGTGCCGCCGTCGATGCCGTATTCGAGCGACCCGGCAAACGCCTCCCCGGAGAGTTTCAACAGAATCCGCCGCCAGCGGGCCGATTCGGTTCCTCCGGGAGCGCCTTCGCCGTCGCTCATCATCAGCCGCCGATCACGACTTGCACGAACCGTACGATCGATCCGCCCCCCAGGCTGTCCTTCACGGCGGTCTTGTCGCCGTGGAGGCCCTGCTCGAGGAGGACACGTTCGCCGTACCAGCCCCGCATCCGACCGTCGACGATCTTGTCCCAGGCCTGTTCGGGTTTGCCCTCGGCCTTGGTGATCTCGAGCAGTGACGCCCGCTCGCGTTCGGCCTCGTCGGCTGGAACCTCGTCTCGAGACAGATACGTGGGTTTCGCGAAGGCGATGTGGAGTGCCACCTGGTGAAGATCGTCGGCACCGACCCCGTTGCCCTCGACGACGACGGCGTTGACGCCGCGGCCGTCCTGGACGTGGACATAGGTGTCGAGGGTGTTCCCCTCGGCCGCTTCGACCCGTTCGACGGCACCCACCGCGATGTTCTCCTTGATCGTGACCCGCAAGTCCTCGATCTCGGTGGTGTGGGCGTCGATCGCGGCGTGGCCGTCGGCGAGCACCGCGTCGGCCAGGCGCGATGCGAGCCCGGTCACCGCCTCGTTCTTCGCGGAGAAGTCCGTCTCGGTCTTTATCTGGACCAGCGCCGCGACGTTGCCGTCGACAGTCAGCGCGACCGTGCCCTCGTTGTTCTCCCGGTCTTCGCGACCGCTGGCCTTCGCCAGTCCCCGTTCGCGCAGGAGCTGTTTCGCGGCGTCCATGTCGCCGTCACATTCGACGAGTGCCTTCTTGGCATCCATCATTCCGGCGCCCGTTGCGTCGCGAAGGGCCTTGACGTCCTTGGCGGAAATCGACATCTGGTGGTTCTCCGGTTTTTCTTCTGTGGTGATCGACTGTGGTTGTGATCGACCGTCGTCGCGGTCGGTCGTGGCGACTCAGGCCTCGGGAGTACCAGTGTCTCCGGCCTGCGGCAGCGAGTCTTCCACAGGCGTGTTGGCCGGAGCCTCGGCTTCGTCGGTCGGGGCCGACACCTCGACGGGAGCGGTCGGGGTCGGGGCGGCCTCTTCGGCTGCGGGAGTGACCTCGTCGGCCGGTGCGGCCTTCGCCGCGGCGACCCGCGCGTCGCGTTCGGCAGCAGCGGCGGCCGCCTCGGCTCGGGCCTTCTCCTGTTGGGCCGCGACTTCGGCTTCCTCGAGGGCGTTGCGTTTGGCGCCTTCGCCGTCCTTCTCCATCCGCTTGGAACGGATGAAGCGTCCCTCCTGCACGGCATCGGAGATGACACGACACATCAGCTGACCGGCACGAATCGCGTCGTCGTTGCCGGGGATGGCGTAGTCGACGAGATCCGGGTCGCAGTTCGTGTCGACGACCGCAACGATCGGAACGCCGATCTTGCGTGCCTCGGTGACGGCGATGTGTTCCTTCTTCGTGTCGAGCACGAAGATGGCGTCCGGAAGCTTCTCCATGTCGCGGATGCCGCCGAGGTTGCGCTCGAGCTTGGTGAGCTCGCGATTGATGAGGAGCGCCTCTTTCTTCGGCATGGCCTCGAACTCCCCGGAGTCGCGCATGCGCTGGTACTCCTTCATCTTTCCGACCCGCTTGGAGATGGTCTGGAAGTTGGTCAACATGCCACCGAGCCAGCGCTCGTTGATGTAGGGCATGTTGCAGCGCTCGGCGTAGGACTGGATCGAGTCCTGGGCCTGCTTCTTCGTACCGATGAACAGCACGGTGCCGCCGTTGGCGACCAGATCTCGGATGAAGACGTAGGAGGTCTCGAGATGGTTGAGCGTCTGGTGGAGATCGACGATGTGGATACCGGACCGCTCGCCGTGGATGAACCGCTTCATCTTCGGGTTCCAACGGCGGGTCTGATGACCGAAGTGGACTCCGGCCTCGAGCAGTTGCTTCATGGAGATGACAGCCATGGCGGTTCCTTCTTCCCGGTTGCGTCTCCGTGCAGGACGCCGAAGCGACCGGGTGTTGCACGGACCAACAGAATTCGTCGGGGCCGATCTGGCTCCGTCCGAGGCCCTGGCGGACCGTCGAGAAGTGTAGCGGGAGCCGATGCCAGGCCCGACGAGCGCCCATCGAAGGTCGAGAGGTTCGGGGGCCGGTGAGGGACGAGGTTCACGCGTTGTCGGCGCGATCCGAACAGCCCGGCAGGGTCCAGATAGACACCATCGAGTCGGACCGTGAAGTGAAACGGTCCTCCGGCTCTCGCGACGACCGTTCCCGCGGCCACTCGGGCACCGACCCGGACCAGCGTGTTCGAGACGAAGCCGTAGGTGGATCGCAGCCCGCCCGGATGCTCGATGCTGACGAACAGCGAACCGGCGACCGCGCCCGAGAACACGACCTCACCGGCCGCCGCGGCCACGATGAGGTCGCCGGCGCCCGTGTCGTACTCGATTCCCCGGTTGCCGGCGCCGTAGGGGCCGTCGGGCAACCGGAACGGATCGAGCACCGGCGCGTCGGTCGGCGGACGAAACACGACGGCGGCGGTTGCCGCAGCCGGGGCGAAGGTGGTGGCGAGCAGCGCGGCGCAACAGAGCGCACGTCGAAGCAGACGTGGAATCGTGAACATGGGGCTTCCCTTGGATCGGTTGGTCCGGGGAAGTGGGATGGGCGACCCTGTCGTGGGCCGCGAACGACGTCGGCCTAGGCCGGTTCGCGTTCGACGGCGGTGATCCGCGAGCGCAGCTGGAGCACGGCCTTGGTGTGGATCTGGCACACGCGGCTCTCGGTCACGCCCAGGACGCGGCCGATCTCGGCGAGGGTGAGACCCTCATAGTAGTAGAGGGTCAGCACGATCTTCTCCCGCTCCGGCATGCGATTGATCGACTCGGCGAGGATCTGACGCATCTCTTCGACCTCGTAGACGCCCATGGGTCCTTCGCCGGTGTCGGCGACCGTGTCGGCCAACGTGACCGATTCGCCGCGCTCACCACCGGACAGCATCTCGTCGAGCGCGGCGACCCCCACGAAGGAGATCTGACTGAATGTGGTCTGCAGTTGCTGGGGGCTGACCCCCATCTCGGCCGCGACCTCTTCATCGGTCGGGGCTCGATGATGAACGGATTCGAGCTTGGCCATGGCCCGCTCGAGGGAGCGGGCCTTGGACCGCACCGACCGTGGGACCCAGTCGATCGACCGGAGCTCGTCGAGAATCGCTCCCTTGATGCGGGCGATCGCGTAGGTCTCGAACTTGTAGCCGCGGGCAGGATCGAACTTCTCGATCGCGTCGATGAGACCGAAGACCCCGAAGCTCACGAGGTCGGACTGTTCGACGTTGCGGGGAAGGCCGACGCCGACTCGCCCGGCCACGTACTTGACGAGGGGCGAGTACTGGATGATCAGCTTGTCACGCAGCTCACGCGACCGGCCGAGCTTGTAGTCGGCCCAGAGCTGGGCTGTTTCGGAGGCGTCGTCGCTCACAAGTGATTCCTACGCGCGGGGATGGGTTGATCGGTGGACCTCACGCATTCGCTCCCGACTCACCCGCGTGTAGATCTGAGTGGTGGCGAGATCCGCGTGGCCCAACAATTCCTGCACAGCACGCAAGTCGGCACCTCCGTCCAAAAGATGAGTGGCAAAGGTGTGGCGAAGTGCGTGGGGGTGCGTGGGTGTCGGTGATCGGCGGTCGAGCAGGCGTCGGACATCGCGGGGCCCGAGCGGGTTCCCTCGACGGTTCAGGAAAACCCGATCATCGGGCGACCCCTCGGTGACGAGCGCGGGTCGACCATCGGACATCCAGCGGGCCAACGCGTCGGCCGCCGGATCCGAGATCGGCACCCGTCGCTGTTTGTCGCCCTTCCCCCAGACGGAGACGGTTCCCTTCGGCCCCGCGAGGTCGACACGACGAAGGCCGCACAGTTCGCTGACCCGAAGACCACTGCCATAGAGCAGTTCGACCACGGCGCGATCCCGTAGCTCGATCTCGGGCCGATCCGAGCTGCGCACACCGCCTTCGATCAGGTGGTCGAGCTCGTCGGCGGAGAGCACCCGGGGAAGCGTCGCGGTGCCTCGGGGGGCGGAGAGCGCGGCGCTGGGGTCCGTTTCGATCCGACCCGTTCGCTGCGCCCACCGGAAGTAACGTCGCAGTATCGATGCCTTCCGGGCGATGGTGCGCCGGGCGTAGCCGTCCCGGTCGAGTCGGGCCAGGTAGCCGCGGAGGTCCCGGCGGGTCACCGACACGGGCGACGGCCGTCCGACGGTGTCGAGCCAGCGCGCCGCGTCGCGCAGGTCGCGGCGGTACACCGCCAGGGTCGACGGCGCCACGCGGGTCAGCGAGGCCAGCCAGTCGTCGAGCTCCCAGCGTTTCATGGTGATGACCCTAGCCAACCACCCACCGCGGTCGACGCCATCATGCGCGACGCACGCGGGCACCGTCGTGCACGACCCGGCCCGCGGCGGACAGCTCCCCGAGGCGCAGATAGACATCGCCGACGTCGATCCCGAGTCGCTCGACGAGCTGATCGACCGATGTCGGTCCGTCGTCGATCGCCGCCAACACCCGGTCGGCTTCGGGCGAGACGGCGGGCCGGGTCGGAGTCGCCCGCCGAGCCGCGGCGGTGGCAGCACCCAGGCCCAACGCGACGAGGACGTCGTCGACGTCGCGAACCGGGGCGCACCCGTCGGCCAACAGCTGGTTGGTGCCGATCGCGGCCGCGTTGCGGACCGACCCGGGCACGGACATGACGTCGACGCCACGACGGGTTGCCTGCTCCACGGTCAACAGCGAGCCACCGGCCGCGCGGGACTCGACCACGACGACGAGGTCGGCGAGCGCCGCGATCAGCCGGTTCCGGGCCGGGAACCGCCATGCGTCGGGGCGGGCGCCGAACGGTGCCTCGGTGAGGACCGCGCCGACCGCGGCGACCTCGCGCCACAGGTCGCGGTGCGCGGCCGGGTAGACGACATCGGCACCGCTACCGACCACGGCGACCGGTGGCGCACCGGCGCCGAGCAGCGCACCGCGGTGCGCGGCCCCGTCGATGCCCAACGCCAGGCCCGACACCACGACGACACCCGAGGCGGCGAGACCGGCGCCCAACTCCCTGGCCATCTCCCTGCCGATCGCCGATGCCCGTCGGGTTCCGACGATCGCGACATGGGGCAGGTTCGCGTCGGGAAGCCGGCCGCGCCGAAAGGCCAGCGGCGCCGGATCGATGTCGGCACGAAACTGGGGCGGATGGGCATCATCGTGCCAGGAGGTCGGGACGACCCCGGCCGTTCGAAGCCGACGACCGAGCTCGACGAGCTCGACCGAGCGGGAGGCCGCTCGCCACTCCTCGCGCACCGCGGCCGGTGCCACCTCGACCGGGACGCGACCCTCCTTGACACGCGACCAGGCCCCGCCCGGCTCCCGGTCGCGGAGCAGACGGCCGAGGCGAACCGACCCGGCCCGGGGAAGCGCGGCCAGGGCGGCGATCTCGGCCGACGGTGAGTGGTCGCCGGGGTGGGTGGGGTCAGTCGACGACATCATCGCCGCCCATCGGGGGCCGGACCCGCATCTCGATGGCGCGGGTGATGTCGCGACTGCGCACGC
Organism: Actinomycetes bacterium; assembly: GCA_024276495.1. GTDB lineage: Bacteria > Actinomycetota > Acidimicrobiia > Acidimicrobiales > Aldehydirespiratoraceae > JAJRXC01. The sequence goes on along the minus strand of JAJRXC010000017.1, from coordinate 7,877 downwards.
CGCGGCCGCCGTCGTCGAGATCGCGAATCGTGCGGGCAACGGCTCGAACCCTCATGGCGCCCCGTGCGCTCAGGACGCCACGTCTCATGGCGTCGTGGAGAACATCGACCGCCGCCGGCTCGAGCGCGGCGTGCTCGTCGAGCTGTTCGCGGGTCAACGCCGCGTTGCATCCGACTCCCCGGGCCCGGGCTCGGGCCCGGGCTTCGGCGACACGCTCGGCCACGGTGGCGGAGCACTCGCCCGGCTGCGCGCCGAGAAGAGCCACCGGCGAGGGACGATCGACGTGGACCATCACGTCGAGACGGTCGAGCAGCGGCCCGGAGACGCGCGCCGCGTAGCGCGACCGCGACGCCGCGTTGCAGCGGCAGGCCAGGCTTCCACCCTCCCCGCATGGACACGGGTTCATCGCCGCGACGAGAAGAACCCGGGCGGGATGGGATCGGGTCCCGCCGCTGCGGGCGATTCTCACGACCCCCTCCTCGAGCGGCTGACGAAGCGCATCGAGCACCCGCGGCGCGAACTCACCGAGCTCGTCGAGGAACAACACCCCCTCGCTCGCCACGCTGACCTCCCCCGGCCGGGCCTGCCCCGATCCTCCCCCGACGAGCGCCGCCATCGAGGCCGAGTGGTGCGGCGCCCGAAACGGTGGCCGGTGGACGAGACCGGAGGCGGGAAGCGGGAGGCCGGCCGCGCTGTGGATTCTCGTGGCCGCCCGCGCCGCCTCGGGCTCGAGCTCCGGGAGCAGGCCGGGAAGCCGCCGGGCCAGCATCGTCTTACCGGCACCGGGCGGACCGACGAGAAGAAGATGGTGCCCGCCGGCCGCAGCGACCTCCAACGCGTGACGGGCCGCGTGCTGCCCTCGCACATCGGCGAGGTCGGGCTCGACCGCCGGAGGATCGACCGACACCTCGTGCGCGACATCGGGCCACGGCAGGCCTTCGACCACCGCATCGACGACCTCGCGCAGCCGATGCACCGGCCGCACCCGGTCATCGAGCCCGAGCGTGGCGACCCGGGCATCGGCTGCGGCGACCACGACGCGGGAATCGTCGAGCGTGTCGACCATCGGGAGGATCCCGCGCACGGGCCGCACGGTGCCGTCGAGGCCGAGCTCACCGACCGCCGCCAGCCCGCGAAGGCGCTCCACGGCGATCTGTCCGCTCGCGCCGAGAATCCCCAGCGCGATCGCGAGGTCGAGCCCGGCTCCCACCTTTCGCAGCCCGCCCGGGGCGAGATTGACGGTCACGCGTTGCATCGGCCAACGAAGATCGCTCGACTCGATGGCGGCGCGCACCCGGTCGCGGGCTTCACGGCAGGACGCGTCGGGGAGCCCCACGATCGTGAACCCCGGCAGCCCGTTGGCGACATGGACCTCGACGGCGACGCGGGCGCCATCGATGCCATCGAGCGTCGAGGACGGAATGGTTGCGAGCACGGTTGACCTCCGAAGACTGGACTTCTGGAGATCGCCTTGTCGCAGACGATGAGCGTGGGGTGACCATAGCGAACGGGTGTGACGGCCCGACGACGTTCAGCCGAGAACCTCTCGGGTGTAGCGCACCACGGCGTCGATCTGATCGTCGGAAAGGCGTGAATCGAACCCCGGCATGTTGTCGCGACCCTCTCTGATCACGAGGGCCTGGTCTCCCGGATCGGGAAAGACGTCGGCGACGACGCCGGCCAGGCGGGGCCCGCTGCCGCCATCACCTGCCGATCCATGACAGCTGCTGCAACGAGCGGCATAGACCTCGCGGCCGGAAACGAGCACGGGGTCGGGTTCGCCGTCGGGCCCGACGGGCACCTCCGGCGGCGCGCTCGCGCAGGCGCCGATGAACAACGCCACCGACATGACGGCAACGACCGGAGGACGCAGGGTGGGGCTCCACATCGGACAGACGATACTGACGGAATGGGAATGGACCCCACGCGACCACACCGACGTCGGCCGAGCGACTACCTCTTCGTCGGCGCGGCGGTGCTCGTCGCCGTCCTGCTCGTCTTGTGGGCGTTGTTCGGCTGATGGACGACCCGGAGGCCTACGGCGAGGTGGAAGTGCGGTTCCTCCAGCCCTACCAGGCCACCAAGACCTATCTGTGCCCGAACTGCAATCGCGACATCCTCCCCGGAACCGGCCACTACGCGGTGGTGCCGGTGGACGCCCCCGACCTCCGTCGCCACTGGCATCGCGGCTGTTGGGACGGCCGGCGAACGCGTAGAAAGCCACGCTGAGGGGCGAGACGGCGCAGCTCAGAACGCGGCTTCGATCACCTCGACTCGGCCTCGGGTGACGGCCGCGACATCGAAGCGAAGACGGCCGCGGCGATCGTGGGCATCGAGCCAGGTGACCGCGGTTCGACGCAGAAACTGCTGCTTTCGGATCCCGACGGCTTCGACCCCGTGGCCGTAACGACCCGACGAGCGGGTCTTCACCTCACAGAACACGATCTCGTCGCCACGACCGAGCACGAGATCGATCTCGCCGCCACGAACCCGCCAGTTGCGATCGAGCACGTCGTAGCCGGCCGCCTCGTAGTGGCGCGCCACCTTCGCTTCGCCCCATTCGCCCAACGCCACCCGTGATCGGTCCATGCGGCCGACCCTAGATCGGCCCTGTGACAGTGCGGGTCGGCTACCGAGGCCGCCGGAAACGACTCAGTGGTCGCGCTTCTCCTTGATCTTCGCCGACTTCCCGACACGATCGCGCAGATAGTAGAGCTTGGCCCGGCGAACATCGCCGCGAGTCACCCGTTCGATCTTCTCGACGATCGGGGTGTGCAACGGGAAGGTGCGTTCGACGCCGACGCCGAAGCTGAGCTTTCGCACCGTGAAGGACTCACGGATGCCGGAGCCCTGTCGGCGGATGACGACTCCTTCGAACAGCTGCGTGCGCTGGCGATTGCCCTCGATGACCTTCACATGGACCTTCAGGGTGTCACCGGGGGCGAAGTCGGGGACGTCGTCTCGAAGGCTCAGGTTGTCGATGAGATCGGTGGGCTGCATTGCAGGCTCCGCTGGTGAGGTCGAAAGGTTTGACGGCGGGATCCGGGACCCAGGCCGACGGTCGAGTTTAGAGGCACCGACCCCGGACGCCACCCGAAGCGAGTCAATCGATCTCCTCTCTCAGCCCGGTTCGTCGCCGAGCCCGAACTCCTCGAGGAGATCGACGTCGTCGATCGTCAGACCGCCGCGGGCCTCGATGAGATCCGGTCGCCGCTCGATGGTCCGGCGCAGTGCCTGCGCCCGACGCCAGCGGCGCACCCGGGCGTGATCTCCGCTTCGGAGAACCTCCGGCACGCGCCAGCCGCGGAAATCGGCGGGCCGCGTGTAGTGCGGGTACTCGAGCAGGCCGTCGGCGAACGACTCGTCGTCGAGCGACGAGGCGTTCCCGAGCACGCCGGGAACGAGCCGGCCGACCGCCTCGATGACGACGAGCGCCGCGACTTCTCCCCCGGCCAAGACGACGTCGCCCACGGAGATCTCGGCGTCGACGAGATGTTCGCGAACCCGTTCGTCGACCCCCTCGTAGCGGCCGCACAGCAGCGAGAATCCCGAACCGGCGGCGAGCTCTCGGGCCAGAGCCTGGTCGAAGGTCCGTCCCGCCGGCGACAGATAGTAGAGCGGGCGGGGTGGGTCGGCGGCCTCGACCGCCCCGAACAGCGGCTCGGGCATCATGACCATCCCCGCTCCCCCACCGAACGGGGCGTCGTCGACGGTGCCATGGACGTCGGTCGTCGTCGCTCGGAGATCGTGGACTCGGATGTCGAGGAGGCCGTCTCGGCGACCGCGTCCGATCACCGACTCCGACGCGGCAGCGTCGATCATCTTCGGAAAGATCGAGAAGACGTCGATTCGCAGGCTCACGTGGTCTCGTCCCGCTCGTGCTCGTTGAGGGAGAAAAGCCCGTCGGGGACGTCGACGTCGATCCGCACACCGGGCTCGACCTCGGTGACGAACCGCAACGGGACGAGCGCGCCGGAGTCGAGCTCGAGCAGATCACTGGCCGGATTGTCGATCACCCGGGCGACCGTGCCCCGTTCGAGGCCGGCCTCGTCGACGACGATCGCACCGATCAGCTCGTGAACCCACAGCTCGTCGGGGTCCTCTATCGGTTCGGCCGACAGCACCGTCCCCCGCAGCGTCTCCGCTCGGTTGCGGTCGGTGCACTCCTCGAAGCGCACGATGTACCCGGATTTGTGGGGCCGCGACGAGCGAACGGTCAGTGGCCCGTCGTCGGTGTGCAACACCGATCCGGGGGCGACGCGTTCGGTCCGGTTGGACACGAGAACGACATTGACCTCACCTCCGACCCCGTGGGGGCGGGTGATCCGTCCGACCTCGAGCATCGGACGGCGTCGTCTCAGTCGACGAACTCGACGTCGATGGTCTGGTCGTCTTCGTGGCCGGCGGCCCGCACCACGGTGCGGATCGCGGTGGCCACGCGGCCTCGCTTACCGATGACGCGACCCATGTCGCCGTCGCCGACGGTCACATCGAGGCGAATCCCGGAATCACGTTCGGAGACCTCGACGTGCACGGCGTCGGGGTTGTCGACGATCTGCTTCACGACGTACTCGCACACGGCCTGGGCTGCTTCGGTCGCCATCAGGCGTCTCCTTCAGTCGTGCCGTCTTCATCGCCGGCCGAACCGGTTTCGGCGGAGGGCTCCTCGGTCGGCGCCGCGGCCTGCTCAGCCGCCTCGGCTTCCTTCTCGATCTGCTTCCTGCTCTTCTTGGGCGCCGCGGTGGGAACCACGGCATCGACCGTCTCACCGGTGGCTTCGGTCCACGCTCCGGAGATCTTCAGGAGCTTGGCCACCCGCTCGGTCGGCTGCGCGCCGTGTTGGAGCCAGTGGACGGCCCGCTCGTTGTCGATCTTGATGACCGACGGGTCCTGGCGCGGCTCGTAGGTGCCGATGATCTCGATGAAGCGCCCGTTTCGGGGCGAGCGCGCGTCGGCGGCGACGACACGATAGGTGGGCTGCTTTTTCTTGCCCATCCGCATGAGGCGGAGCTTGACGGCCATTGTTTCTCGGTTTCTCTGGAGGTGATTCGGCTTGGAGAATCGGTACGGAAGATCGGGTGCGCGGCAAACAGGACCGGGCGACCCGACAATTCAATCTGCGCAGGGCCGCCGATCCAACCTGACGACCGAATCTCGCGCCGGCGGCCGAGGTCGAGTCAGTTGAACCCGGGAAAGTCGCTGTCTTCGAGCCCGGGCAACGTCAACGAAGCCTTCTGGACCTTGGCGCCACCCTTCTCGGTGACCCGCCCTCCGCGCTTCTTCTTGCCCTTCTTGCCCCGCGACCCCTTGCCGCCCCGGGTTTTCGAGCTCGTCTTCTTGGTACCGAACCCGGCGAACTGCTTCATCATCTTGCGCATCTGTCCGAACTGGTCGAGCAGCGCCTTGACCTCGTTGGGTTGCACGCCGGAACCGGCCGCGATCCGCTGGCGTCGGGACCCGTCGATGACCGCGGGGGCGATGCGCTCGGACGGGGTCATCGAGCGGATGATGCCTTCGATCCTGGCGATCTGGCGGTCGTCGATCTCGACGTCGCGAGCCTCCTTGGGCAGACCGGGCATCATGCTCATCAGGTTGCCGAGCGGCCCCATCTTCTTGACCTGTTGCATCTGCTCGAGGAAGTCCTCCAGCGTGAAGGTGCCTTCGAGGAGCCGGGCGGCGGCCTCCTCCGCCTCCTCCTTGTCGAACGCCTCCTCCGCCTTCTCGATGAGGGTCTCCACGTCGCCCATGCCGAGGATCCGGCTGGCCAGGCGATCGGGATGGAACGTCTCGAAGTCCTCGAGCTTCTCGCCGGTCGACGCGAACGCGATCGGCTTGCCGACGATCTCCTTCACCGAGAGCGCGGCGCCGCCGCGGGCGTCGCCGTCGAGCTTCGTGAGGATCACACCGTCGAGCGCAAGAGTCTCGTTGAACGACCGGGCGACGGTGACCGCGTCCTGCCCGGTCATCGCGTCGACGACCAGGAACGTGTAGTCGGGCTCGACCGCATCGGAGATCCGACCGACTTCGGCCATCAACTCTTCGTCGATGGCCAACCGACCGGCCGTGTCGACGATGACGACGTCGCGCCCGGTTCGGTTCGCCTCGGCGAGGGCCTTCGCGGCCACCTCGACGGGGTCGGTGGCCTCCGAGAACACGGGTACGCCCACCTGGCCACCGAGCGTACGGAGCTGCTCGACTGCCGCGGGACGTTGGAGATCGGCCCCGACCAGGAGCGGGTTGCGCCCCTGTTTCTTGAACCACTGGGCGAGCTTGCCGGCGTTGGTGGTCTTGCCCGCACCCTGCAGCCCGGCCATGAGGACGACGGTCGGCGGCTTCGACGCGTAGGTGATCTTCATCGCCTCGCCACCGAGGCTGGTCGTCAACTCCTCGAGCACGATCTTGACGATCTGCTGGCCGGGGTTCAGTGCGGCCGACAACTCGTCGCCGACGGCCCGATCGCGGATCCGGGCCGTCAGGTTCTTGGCGACATCGAGGTTGACGTCGGCCTCGAGCAGCGCCCGTCGGATCTCCCGCAGCGTCTCGTCGACGTCGTCGGCCGACAGCTTCCCGCGGCCCCGGATCCCCTTGAAGATGTTGTCGAATCGGTCGGAGAGCGTCTCGAACATGGTCGGGTCAGGCTAGCGGGGCCGTCGCAGCGACGTTCTCCCCGGTTCTGTGACATCCGCGGACCGCATACCGGTCCGCGGATGTCACAGAACCAGGGGTTACTCGAAAAGGGCGTCGACGAACTCGGTGGCGTCGAAGTCGACGAGGTCGTTGATGCCCTCGCCGAGGCCGACGAGCTTCACCGGGAGACCGAGCTCGGAGTGGATCGCGATGACGATCCCGCCCTTGGCCGAGCCGTCGAGCTTCGTGAGGATCACCCCGGTGACGTCGACCGCGTCGGCGAACTGCGTGGCCTGCGACATTCCGTTCTGTCCGGTTGTCGCGTCGATCACCAGCAGGGTCTCGGTGACGGTGCCGACGCCTTTCTCGGCCACCCGGCGAACCTTGCTCAGCTCTTCCATCAGGTTGGTCTTGGTCTGCAACCGACCGGCGGTGTCGGCCATCACGATGTCGGCGCGGCGGGCACCGGCCCGCTCGACCGCGTCGAAGATCACCGAGCTGGGGTCGGCGCCCTCGGCTCCCCGGACGATGTCGACCTCGCTGCGTTCGGCCCACATCGTGAGCTGCTCGGCCGCGGCGGCCCGGAAGGTGTCACCGGCGGCGAGGACCAGCGAACGGCCGTCGGCCTTCTCTCGTGCCGCGAGCTTGCCGATCGTGGTGGTCTTGCCGACACCGTTGACGCCGACGAAGAGCCACACCGCCGGGCCGGGTTCGCCCCCGGCCGCGACGACATCGACGGACAGGTCCCGATCGAATCCCGCGAGTCGGTCGACGATCTCGGCCTTGATGAGCTCCGGCAGCTCCGCCGTCTCCTCGATGCCATCCTCGGCGACCTTCTCCCGGACGGCGTCGATGATGGACGTGGCCGTCGTCACCCCGACATCGGCCCGGATGAGGGCCTCCTCCAGATCGTCCCAGGTCTCGCTGCTGATCCTCCCACTGGAGAACACCGCGCCGAGGTAGCCGCCGAGCGCGGATCGAGCCGTCGCCAGGCGTTCGCGAAACGACGGCCGCGGCCCGTCGACGACGACATCGTCGACCGCGACGTCTTCGACCGCGACATCATCCAGCGCGGTGTCGTCGGCCGGTGCGTCGACCACGAGATCGTCGCGACGGTCGCGGAGAAGGACGTAGGCCGACGTGCCGATGATGACGACGGCGGCGATGGCGATGATCAGTGCGAACAGCATGAGTCGCGGATTCTACCGGAGGGCCGCTGCCACCCCGAGCGATCCGGCGGGCTCAGGCGG
>JAJRXC010000016.1 GCA_024276495.1 Actinomycetes bacterium | reverse complement strand
CATCGTCTCGTGTTGACGAACGGTGCCGACCCGACACGGCACACACTGGCCGCACGACTCGTTGCGGAAGAACTCGGCGATGCGCACACACACCGCGGTCATGTCGATCTCGTCGGTGAACGCCATCACGACCCCCGACCCGAGTGACAGACCACGCTCGCGGGTGTCCTCCAACGTGAGGGGCACGTCGAGGTCGTCGGGGCCGACGAAGGAACCGGCCGCGCCGCCGAGCAGCACCGCCCGCAACCCGCCGACGACGCCACCGGCCAGTTCGAGCACCTCGCCGAGCGTGGTGCCGAACTCGACCTCGTAGACGCCGGGCGTCGCGACCCGGCCGCTCAGGCAGAACAGCTTCGTCCCCGGCGACTGCCCGGTGCCCCGAGCGCGGTAGACCGCCGGACCGTCGATGACGATGTCGAGAACGTTCAGCAGCGTCTCGGGGTTGTTGATCGCGGTGGACTCCCCGAACAGGCCGTGGGTGGTCGGAAACGGCGGTTTGGCCCGGGGTTCGCCCCGGAACCCCTCGATCGAGGCGAACAGGGCGGTCTCCTCGCCACAGATGTAGGCCCCCGCGCCGCGTCGGATCTCGATGTCGAACCGCCGCCCCGAACCGGCCACGTCGGCGCCGAGTAGACCGGCGCGGCGGGCCTCGTGGACGGCGTTCGCGAGGCGGGCGGTGGCGACGGGGTACTCGCCCCGGATGTAGATCCAGCCGTTCTCGGCGCCGGTGGCGAACCCCGCGATGGTGAGCGCCTCGACAACCGCGAACGGGTCGTTCTCCATGACGACCCGGTCCTTGAAGGTGCCGGGTTCGGACTCGTCGCAGTTGGCCACGACGTGTTTGGGACGGCCCACCTCGGCGGCGACCGCCTTCCACTTCACACCGGTGGGGAACGCGGCACCGCCCCGCCCCGACAGGCCCGAGTCGGCGACCGCATCGCAGACGGCATCGCGTCCCGCCGCGAGCGCCGCCGCGAGGGCCCGGTAGCCGCCGTGATCACGGTACGAATCGAGCGAGGTCGGATCGACCACACCGACCCGCCGCAGGAGCCGCAGTGGGGCATCGCCTCGCTGGGGAACGGCCGGATCCGTGTCGGCACCGTTCGACCGAACGGAGTCGGGCCCGCCGACCCCCTGGATGAACCGGGCAGGGGCCCGTTCGCACTGGCCGAGGCAGGGAGACCGGTGCACCTGCGCCCCCTCGGCCCCGACCGCCTCGATCAACGCATCGGCCCCCGCGATCTGGCAGGCGGCATCCACACAGACGTGAACGACATCATCACCACGGGACGGCTCGTCGACGCGGAACAGCTCGTAGAACGTCGCCACGCCATAGGCCTCGGCCGGCGGGACCTGCAGGAGGTCGCACACGTGGTTGAGTCCGCCCGGGCTGATCCAGCCCTTCGCGTTCTGCAACGCATGCAACGCGGGGAGGAGAAGGTGGCGACGCTCGCGGCGCCGGCGACCGCCCCCGATCACCAGCCGTTGCGTCTCGTGGACGACCGCGGGGTCGTTGCCGATCGCCGCGGTGACCGCCGCGATCTCGATGTCGTCGGCGACATCGGGGCCGATGAAGAGGTCAGCCATCAGCCAGCTTCTCGATCCGAATCGACGCGGCCTTGAACTCGGCGGTGCCGGAGCGGCGGTCCCACTCGTCGTTGGTGAGGGCGTTCACGTCGACCAGTTCCGGGAAATGGAACGTGGTGAAGGTGAGACCGGCGGGAATGTCGGGCTGTACCCGCACCGCCATCTCCACCGAGCCCCGCGGGGAGGTCACCCGAACCCGTTCCCCGTCGACGATCCCGAGCCGCGCGGCGTCGGCCGGGTTGAGGTCGAGACCGTCGCCGTAACGGATGGGTGAGGCGTAGGCGTTCGACTGCACGCCGGTGTTGTAGGAGTCGAGCGCTCGGCCGGTGGTGAGCCGGAGCGGAAACGCGTCGGTGAGCCGCTCCTGCGGCCCTTCGTGATCGGTGATGCTGAACGGGGCCGGGCCCCGGCCACCGAGATCCTCCTCCCACAGCCACCCGTGGAGGAACGGACTTCCCGGGTGGTCGAGGTCGGGGCACGGCCACTGGAGGCCGCCCTCGTTCTCCAACCGTTCCCAGCTCATACCCGCGTGCAGCGGCGACAGCGACCGCAGCTCGTCCCACAGGTCCTCGGGCGACGGTGCGCCCCAGTCGACACCGAGCCGGGTGGCGAGCTCGCCGATGATGTCGTGATCGTGGCGGCACTCGCCCGGCGCCGACACCGCAGCCCGCACCCGCTGGACGCGGCGTTCCGACGAGGTGACCGTGCCCTCGCACTCGACCCACGCGACCGAGGCCGGCAACACGACGTCGGCCATCGCCGCGGTGCGGGTCATGAAGATGTCCTGCACGACGAGGATGTCGAGGCCGGCGAGGAGCCGACGGGCGTGTTCGACATCGGCCTCGCTGTCGGCCGGGTTCTCGCCGATCACGTACAGGCCGCGCAGGGTGCCCTCGTCCATGGCCTCGAACATGAGGGTGAGGTGGCGGCCGGGCGTGCCCGGCAGGGCCGTCCCGTAGGCGGCCTCGAACTTCGCCCGGGCCTCGGGATCGTCGACGTCCTGGAAGCCGGGGAACTTGTTGGGCAACGCACCCATGTCACCGCCACCCTGCACGTTGTTCTGCCCCCGCAGCGGCACGAGCCCCGAGCCCCAGCGGCCGATGTGGCCGGTGAGCAGGGCGAGGTTGCACAACGACAACACGTTCTCCACCGCGTTGTGGTGTTCGGTGATGCCGAGCGTCCACAGGATCTGGGCCGTGTCGGCGGTGGCGTAGGCGTGGGCCATCTCCCGAATCGCGTGGGCGGGAACGCCGGTGACCATCTCCGCGAACTCGAGCGTGTAGGGCTCGACGTGGGCCGCGTAGTCGTCGAAGCCGCTCGACGAGTGGGCGATGAAATCACGGTCATGGAGGTCGGCGGCGATGATCTCGCGGCCGACCGCGTTGGCGAGGGCGATGTCGGTGCCCACGTCGAGGCCGAGCCACAGATCGGCGAACTTCGCCGACGAGCTACGGCGGGGGTCGACGGCGAACATCCGGGCGCCGTTGTCGAGCCCCTTCAGCAGATGGTGGAAGAAGATCGGGTGCGCCTCACGGGCATTCGAGCCCCACAGGAGGATGACGTCGGTCTCCTCGATCTCCTCGTAGGAGCAGGTGCCCCCACCCGCTCCGAAGACTGTCGCCAGACCGACGACGGAGGGCGCGTGTCAAGTTCGATTGCAGGAGTCGATGTTGTTCGACCCCATCGCGGTGCGGATGAACTTCTGTGCCGCGTAGTTCATCTCGTTGGTCGACTTCGAGCAGCTGAACATGCCGAACCCGTCGGGACCGTTTTCGGCGCGGATCCGGGCGAACCCGTCGGCCGCCCGGGTGAGCGCGTCGTCCCAGGAGGTCGCCCGCAACTCGCCGTCGTCGCGCACCATCGGGGTGGTCAGTCGCTGGAGCGGTGCGGCGTAGGTGCGACCTTTTCGGCGACGGCGAACGCCCGGCGGACTCGACATAGCGGGACAGTACCGCAGCGTGCAGGGCAAAGTCGGCGTCGGCGGCGGCACCCAGCCGGTACCGTGCAGGGCCATGCGCTGGTCGAACCTGTTCATCCCCACGTTGCGCGACGCGCCGGCCGACGCCGAGGCGGCGAGCCACAAGCTGCTGGTCCGGGGCGGGTTCATCCGTCAGCTCCACGCCGGCCACTACTCGCTGCTGCCACTCGGGTTGCGGGTCCATCAGAAGGTGGCCGACATCGTGCGGGCCGAGATGGATGCGATCGGTGCCCAGGAGTTCCTGCTTCCCGCGATGCATCCCGCGTCGATCTGGCAGAAGTCGGGCCGCTGGGAGGTGATGGGCGACGAGATGTTCCGCCTCGTCGACCGCAAAGGGGCCGACACCGCCCTCGGGATGACCCACGAGGAGATCTTCACCGATCTCGCCACCGAGATCACCTCCTACAAGTCGCTCCCCCAGATCTGGTACCAGATCCAGACCAAGTTCCGCGACGAACCCCGGCCCAAGAGCGGTCTGTTGCGGGTCCGCGAGTTCGCGATGAAGGACTCCTACTCGTTCGACATCGACGAGGCCGGGCTCGACGCCAACTTCGCGCGCCACCACGATGCCTACGTCCGCATCTTCCAGCGGCTCTCCCTGCCGGCCATGCCGGTCGAGGCGTCGTCGGGAGCCATGGGCGGCTCGGGCAGCACCGAGTTCATGGTCCCCTCCCCCGCCGGCGAGGACGACGTGGTGCGCTGTGGCGCGTGCGGCTACGCGGCCAACGTCGAGCGGGCCACCTCGCAGCTCACGCCGGTCGACGACCGCGACATTCCCGAGCTCGCCCGTTTTCCCACGCCGGGCATCCGTACCATCGCTACGCTGGCGAAGGTCGAAGGTGGCGCCGGGGCGATCCACCAGATCAAGACGATGGTCATGATCCTCGACGGCGAGGTCACCCTGGCGCTGGTGCGCGGCGATCATCAGCTCAACCTCCAGAAGCTCCAGGACCACACCGGCGCGATCGACATCCGTCCGGCCACCCCCGACGAGACGCTCGAGCATCTCGGTGCCCACCCCGGCTCGCTCGGCGCGGTCGGCGTCGAGAAGCTGCGCATCATCGCCGATCTGGCGCTGGAGGGCCGCTCGGGCCTCGCCACCGGGGCCAACGAGGACGACTGGCACTGGACCGGTGTCGATGTCGCCCGCGACATCGGCGTCACCGAATGGGCCGACCTCCGCGAGGTCACCGCCGGTGAAGCCTGCCCCCGGTGCGGCGCGCCGCTGGAGATCGTCCGCTGCATCGAGGCGGGCCACATCTTCAAGCTCGGCACGTCGTACTCAGCCGTGCTCGGCGCCGAGGTCCTCGACCCCGACGGCGAGACGCGGCCGTTGGTCATGGGCAGCTACGGCATCGGCATCGGCCGGGCCATGGCCGCGGCCGCCGAGACCCATCACGACGACAACGGCCTCGTCTGGCCCGTGTCGATCGCGCCCTACGAAGCGGTCGTCACGATCGTGAGCATGAAGGACGAGGCCTCGGTGTCCGCGGGCGAGGCCATCTACGCCGAGCTGCGGTCCCGTGGGATCGACGTGTTGCTCGACGACCGCGACGCCCGGGCCGGCGTGAAGTTCGCCGATGCCGAGCTCATCGGTGTGCCGTATCGGGTCACCGTGGGTCCCAGGACCGTGGCCGACGGTGAGGTCGAGTTCACGCCGCGGGCGTCGGGCGACACCACCCGGGTCGGAATCGACTCGATCGTCGAACAGCTCGTCGCCATCGTCAACGAGCAGGACTGACGCCGTTCCGCATTGCGGAACGGCGTTCGCCGGGGCCTACCGTGGGTCCATGACGGTCCAGTCGATCGAGCGCGCGTTCACCTTGCTGCGAGCGCTCGCGGTCGGACCGGTCGGGGTCACCGAGCTCGCCCAGCGGGTGGGGCTTCCGAAATCGACCGTCGCCCGGCTGCTCAACGCGCTCGAAGCGGAACGGGCCGTCACCCAGGACACGCCCGGCGGCGACTACCGCCTCGGCGACGGTCTCGTCGACATCGCGGGGGCGGCCCAACCCGGGCGAAACCTCGTCGCCACGGCCCGACCGCACCTACTCGAGCTCACCGAACGCGTCGGGGAGACCTCCGGCATCTCCGTGATCGACGGGCGCGACATGTACTACCTCGACCACGCCGAGGCCGCGGGAGAGATCCAGGTGCGGAACTGGACGGGTGAACACTGCCCGATCCACGCCGTCCCGTCGGGCCTGGTGGTGATGGCGCACTGGCCGCAGAAGAAGCTCGACGCGTTCTTGCGGACCGACCTCATCCGGACGACGTCGTGGACCGTCACCGACCCCGACGAGATCCGGACCCGTCTCGATCAGATTCGCAACCTCGGCTACGCCTGGGTCTACGAGGAGTTCGCCGAGGGGATCAACTCGGTGGCCGCACCGATCCTCGAAACCGACGGCACCGTCGAGGCGGCCGTGCACATCCATGGCCCCGCGTATCGTTTCCCCGACCCGGATCGCTCCCACGACCTCGGGATCATGGTGATCGACGCGGCCGCCGGCATCGCGGAACATCTCGCATCTGACTGAGCCCGATCCGCGTGCGACGATGAGACCGTGAGCTACATCGAAGGGCGCGTCGTGCACGACGCCGACGCCCACATCATGGAGACACCCAACTGGCTGCGCGACCACGCCGACCCGTCGCTGCGCGACCGCATCGAGATTCCCGGCTACGCCAACGAGCTCCGCCAGACCGGCGACAACGAGACCCAGCTGCGCGACCTCGACGCGACGTTCGCCCGCCTGGCCGAGAAGCATCGATCGCCCGAGTACACGGCCGACGAGCTCGGCCAGGTGATGCTGCGCAAGAACTTCGCGGCCACCGGCTCGTTCATTCCCGAGGACCGACCCCGGGTGCTCGACCTGATCGGGGTGCGTTCCCAGCTCGTGTTCAACACGTTCCACAACAGTCGGCTCCACGCCTGGGAGCACAGTGGAGACCTCGAGCTCGCGGCCGGCGCCGCCCGAGCCCACAACCGCGGGATGCTCGAGTTCTGTTCGGTCGACGAGCGGCTGTTCGCCACCTGCTACATCCCCCTCGTCGACTTCGACCTCGCCGCGACGATGACCGCCGAGGCGTTGGCCGCGGGCGCGGGTGCCCTGCTCGTCGCGTCGGGATGTCCGCCCGGACACTCCCCGTCGCACATCGCGCTCGATCGGGTGTGGGCCCAAGCCGAAGAGGCCGGCGTGCCGATCGTCTTCCATGTCGGCGGCACCGGTGAGCTGATCGACCCCGCCTACTTCGCCAACGGCCTGCCGATCCCGGCCGACTTCCACGGCGGGGAGGAGAACTTCCGCTCGGTCGACTTCATGGGCATCCCCCACCCGCCGATGCAGACCCTCGCCACGATGATCTTCGACGGTGTGCTCGAACGGTTCCCGGGTCTGCGCATCGGGGTGATCGAGCAGGGTGCCATCTGGCTGCCGAGCTGGGCCCGCCAGATGGAATCGGCGATCGACGCGTTCGGGCGCCACGAGGAACGACTGCGATCGTTGTCGTTGCGCCCGACCGACTACATCCGACGCCAGATCCGGGTCACCCCCTATCCGACCGAGGACGTCGGCTGGATCACCGACAACATCGGTCCCGACGTCTGCCTCTTCTCCACCGACTACCCCCACGTGGAGGGCGGCCGCGACCCCTACGGGCGGTTCGAGCGCAGCTTCGGCACCGTCGACGAGCCGGTGAAGCAGAAGTTCTACGCCGACAACATGGTCGACCTGATGGGTTCGGCCCTCACGAACCCGACATAGGGCGCGGCTCCTTCGGCAACCCGAGGATGCGTTCCCCGATGATGTTGCGCTGGATCTGCGACGTCCCACCGGCGATCCGTCCACCCGGTGCCCCGAGCAGGCCCGTCGACTCGGGTCCCTCGAGCATCGCCGCGGCACCGAGGGCGTCGACTCGGAGCTCGGCGAAGTCGAACATCATCTCGGTGGTGCCCAGCTTGTTGAGCGAGCTGGAGACCGATGCCGCGGCCCCCTGGCGCTGCCCGAGCAGGGCGGAGGTGCGGCCCCGGCTCCACAGGTCGACGAGTCGCTGTCGGCTGACCGGGTCGAGCGCGTCGTCGCCGACGGCGAGCATCGAGTCGAGGCGGCGCTGGGTGGCGATCGTCGCCGCGCCGATGCTGCCGCGCTCGTTGGTCAAGGTGACCATGCCGACCCGCCAGCCGTCGTGGAGCGGGCCGAGCAGACGGTCGGCCGGCATGCGGACGTCGGTGAGGAACACCTCGTCGAACTCACTCGCCCCGGTCATCTGACGAAGCGGCCGGACGTCGACCCCCGGCGAGGTCATGTCGAGCAGGAAGAACGAGATCCCCTTGTGGGCCGGCGCGTCGGGATCGGTGCGAGCCATCAGGATGGCCCGGTCGGCCACCCGCGCGTTGCTGCTCCACACCTTCTGCCCGTTGATCACCCATTCGTCGCCATCGAGCGTCGCGGTCGTCGTCAACGACGCCAGGTCGCTGCCCGCGTCGGGCTCGGAGAACAGCTGGCACCAGATGCGCTCACCCGTCAGGATCGACCGGAGGTGCTCGTCCTTTTGGGCATCGGTTCCGAACAACTGGATGGCCTGCCCGGCCAGCACGAACCCGACCATGTTGATGAACGGCGGCACCGCGGCCCGGGCACACTCCTCGACCCATGTCGACTGGTGGTCCGCGGTCAACCCCTGCCCGCCGACCGCGACGGGCCAGTGGATCCCGGTCCGCCCCTCGGCGAACAGCAGTCGCTGCCAGGCGACGGCGTCGTCGACCAGGCCGGAGGGAAGGATCGGGCCGTAGTCGTCGGGGGCGTCACCGCGATGAGCGGCGATCCACTCCACCACGCCGGCGCGGAACTCCTCCAGATCGTCGTTGGTCACGTCGGCACCGTAGACGAGACGCTCAGCCTCGGCGACGCTTCACCTCCTCGATGATCGCGGGAATCACCTCGTGGAGATCGGCGATGACCGCCCAGTCCGCCTTGACGACCATGTTCGCCTCCCGGTCGGTGTTGATCGCCAGGATGTGTTTGCTCGCCATGACACCGACCCAGTGCTGGACGGCACCCGAGATCCCCGACGCGATGTAGATCTCCGGTGCGATGCGGGTGCCGGTCTGGCCGACCTGGTCCGAGTGGGGCCGCCACCCGAGATTCGTGACCGCCCGTGAGCACCCGACGCGGCCACCGAGCAGTTCCGCCAGCTCCTCCAGCGGCGCGAATCCCTCCCCGGAGCCGACCCCTCGTCCACCACCACACACCACATTCGCGGTCGGCAACGTCACCCCGTCCTCCCGGCCGATCCGCTCGCGAACCATCGTGACCGTGTGGGTCTCGTCGAGT
>JAJRXC010000015.1 GCA_024276495.1 Actinomycetes bacterium | reverse complement strand
GACTCGATACAGTGCTGGTCGACGTGTTGTCGCACGATCTCGACGAGAACCTCGCGCTGCTGCACGACACCTACCAGATCCTCTCGGATAGTCAGCCCCGATAGTGGCGGGCGCGCCGACCGCACCGATGGAGCATCAACCATGTCAACCGACCGCCGCCTGAGCCGGATATTCGCCCCCGACGGGAAAGCCGTCATCGTCGCCCTCGACCACGGTCTGATCGACGGGCCCTGCTAGGGATTCGAAGAACCCGCCTCGGTGATCCGCCAGGTCGTCGCCGGAGGCGCCGACGCCATCCTCACGTCCTACGGCATCGCTCGCCGGTTCGAGGCCGAGTTGCGTGGCGTCGGGCTCATCTTGCGCGGCGATGGCGCGGCGACGAACCTCGGCACACCGAGCGACGGCTCGGCGTCGACATTGTTCTTCACGGTCGAGGAGGCGCTGCGGCTGGGCGCCGACGCCCTCGTGGTCACCGCCCTCCCCGGCAGCGAGAAGGAAGAGTCCACACTCACCAACCTGGCCCGCATGACCCGGGAAGCCCATCGTTGGGGAATGCCCGTGCTCGGGGAGATGGTGCCTGGCGGCTTCAACAGCGGACCCGACCTGCGAGGCGCGCCCGCCATCGCGTTGGCCGCCCGCCTCGGCGCCGAGCTGGGCGCCGACTTCATCAAGGCCCCCTACGCCGACGACTACGCCCAGGTGATCGAGGGCACGTTCGCGCCGGTCGTCATCCTCGGCGGGTCGAAGGGAAGCGAACGGAACACCCTCACGAACATCGCCGACGCGATCGGCGTCGGAGCGGCCGGTGTCGCCATCGGTCGAAACGTCTTCCAGTGTGACGACCCGGCGGCGATGACGGCGGCGATCGTCGCGGTCGTCCACGACGGCACCACCGTCGACGACGCCATGGCACTGCTTCCCACGTCGGCGTGACCGTCACGGCCGCGGTCGGTCTCGACATCGGAACGACCTCCGTCAAGGCCGTCGCGCTCGCCGACACCGGCGAGCTCGTCGCGTCGGCCTCGTCGCGACCGCTCTCGTTGAGCGCGCCGACCGCCGGCTGGGCGCTGCAGTCCACGGCGGAGCTCCACGACGCGCTGGTGGAGTGTCTCGCGTCGCTGGTCGTCGCACTGCCCGACACCGTCGAGTGCACGACGCTGTGTGCGGCGGTGCAGAGCGGCTCGCTGATGGTGGTCGACGAGACGGGGCAACCCGGCGCCACGATGACGACCTGGATGGACACCCGGACGGTCGACATCGTCGAGCGATGGCATGCCGACGGCACCGCGGCGCGAATTCGGGCCCGGTCGGGATGGTCGGCCCAACCCGGTCTCGGGCTGGCCCAGATCGTGTGGCTGCGCGAGAACGACCCCGACCGCTGGAATCCACCGAACCGGTTCGGTTCGGCCGACGACTTCGTCGTCTCGCGGCTGACCGGTCGATGGGCGACCAACCCGTCGAACGCCGCCGGCATGCAGCTGCTCGACATCGACACGGGTCAATGGAGCCCCGACCTGTGCGCCGTGGCCGGCATCTCACCCGACCGGCTCTCACCGATCGTGGCCTGTGGCGACGGCGTGGGTTCGCTCGGCCCGGCAATGGCCGCGCGCACGGGGCTGCCCGCCGGCCTCGCGGTGATCAGCGGCGGCCACGACCAGACCTGCACCGCGCTGGCGCTCGGCGTCGACGAGCCGGGTGCGGCATTGCTGTCCGCGGGAACCGCCTGGGTCCTCACCGCGGTCGTCGACGCGTCCGACGCGGGAACGCGTCCCGACGCGATGAACCTCAGCTTCCACGTCGTCGACGGACGACGCACCATCTCCCGCTATCTCGGTGGACTCGGAGCCAGCATGGAGTGGTGGATCGGCGAAGCCGGCTACGGAACCGACGCCGACCGCTACGGCCGCCTCGCCGCCGAGCTCGACGGTGTCGCCATCGACGACGACAGCCCGTTCTTCGTCTGTACCAGCGACCACGACGCGGACGCGTCGCGCCCCGGTGCCGGCCGGTTCGCGCCCTCGAGTCCGCCACCCACCGGCGCGGTCGGTGCCCGGGCGATCATGGAGCTCGCCGCGTTCGAGGTACGCACCTCGATGGCGTTGCTGCCACCCGGGCAACGACCCCGCTCGCTCACCCTCGTCGGCGGCGCCACCAACGCACCCGGCTGGCCCCAGATGATCGCCGACGTCTGTGCGGTGCCGGTCACGGCCGCGCCCGCCCATTCGTGGCCCGCGCTCGGCGCGGCGCAGCTCACCGGCGCGGCTGCGCCCCTCGCGACCGGCACCGAATCGATCGCCCACCCACCACGACCCGACGCGGTCGCCCTTTTCGACCGCCGCTATCCCGCCCATCTCGAGCTCATCTCGGAGAATCATCGATGAACCGTCCCACTGTCGCCATCACCATTGGAACCGAGAACTACCCCCGGATGTTCTCCCACGAGACGCTCGAATCCCTCGGCGCGTTCGCCGACATCGAACACGGCGGCACCGAACCCGCGGGAAAGGCGGAACTGACCGAACTGCTCGCCGACGCCGACGCGTGCATCACGTCGTGGGGGGTGCACCGACTCGACGCCGATGTGCTCGCCGGCGCCCCCCGGCTCCGGGCCATGGCCCACATGGGCAGCAGCGTGAAACGTTTCACGTCGCCGGAGTTCTGGGCTCGCGGCATCCATCTCACCAGCGCGGGAATCACGCTGGCCCGTGACGTGGCCGAGACGACCCTCGGCATGATGATCGTCGGCCGCAAGCGGATCATCCCCCTCGGACGTCACCTCCGCGACGGCGGCTGGCGCGACAGCCCGACCTGGGACCGGTGGGACGCCCGGGAGCTGACCCGATCGACCGTCGGGCTCATCGGTGCCTCGAACGTCGGCCGTCACGTCATCTCCCTGCTCGCCCCCTTCGAGACGACGATCCTCGTCGCCGACCCGTACCTCGACGACGCCGACGCGGCCGAGCTCGGCGTGACGAAGGTCGAGTTGCCCGAGCTCCTGTCGCGCGCCGATGTCGTGTCGCTGCACTGCCCGTCGACCGCGGAGACCCATCACATTCTCGACGCTGACGGCCTGGCCCTCATGGGCGACCACGCGCTGCTGATCAACACCGCCCGTGGTGAGCTGATCGACGAGACCGCGTTGATCGCGGCACTCGAGCAAGGCCGGTTCTTCGCGTTCCTCGACGTCACCGACCCCGAACCGTGCGCCCTCGACAGCCCCCTGCGACGCCTCGACAATGTCGTGCTGACGCCCCACACGGCCGGCTGCATCGAGAACTGCAACCGCATGGGCGAGCTCGCCGTCGATGAGCTCCGCCGCTTCTTCGCCGGCGAAGCACCGGTCTACAAGATCACCGAAGACATGCTCGACCGCATCGCCTGACCCCAAGCCCTGGTTCTGTGACATCGCAGGACCGTGTGGCGGTCCGGAGATGTCACAGAACCAGGGCGTCAGGAAAGGATCAGGCCGCCGTCGACCTCGATCGACTGGCCGGTGAGATAGCGGGCGTCGTCGGATGCCAGGAACGCCACCACGCCGGCGATCTCCCATGGTTCGGCCAGCCGCTTCAGCGCGGTGTCGTCGGCTCGCATCGCCAACCACTCGTCGGCGGTCATCCCCAGTTCGCCACCGACTTGGCCCGCGACGTTGCGAACCATCGCGGTGAGGGTGTTGCCCGGGCACACGGCGTTGACCGTGATGCCATGGGGGCCGAGATCCATGGCGACGGAACGGGTGATGCCGATGACGCCGCTCTTGGTGGCGGAGTACTCGGCCGATTTGACCCAACTGGTCTTGGCCGCCATCGACGCGATGTTGATGATCGAACCCCCGCCCTGCGCCATCAGGTGCGGGGCCGCGAGCTGGTTGGAGATGAGCACGCCGGTCAGGTTGGTGGCCTCGATGTCGCGCCAACGGTCGAGGGGGATGTCGGTGATGGCCGACCCGGCGAAGATCCCCGCGCAGGCGACGAGGATGTCGATGCGGCCCCCGCGCTCGATCACCGCGGCGAACGCCGCCCGTTGGGAGTCGGCCGAACGCACGTCGCAGTGGAGCTCGAAGGCGTCACCGCCCGAGTCGGCGATCCGGGCGACGGTGGCGCGGTTCTCCGTGGCGTTGTTGTCGAGACAGGCGACACGGGCGCCCTCGGTCGCGAATCGGTCGGCGATCGCCGCACCGATCCCGGTGGCCGAACCGGTCACCACGACGACCCGCCCGGTGAACCGGGCCGGAGTGGGTCTCTCGTCATCCATCGACATCTCGTTTCTGCAGGGCTTCGAAGATCATGCGGGGGCTCACCGGAATCGAGGTGAACGTCGGTCCGCCCGGGCCCAGGGCATCCTCGATCGCGCCGATGACCGCGGCGGGGGGACCGATCACCCCGGCCTCACCGGTGCCCTTCATGCCGCCGGGGATGACAGGCGAAGGGGTGGTCATGTGGCCCAGACGGAAGTTCGGCAACTCGACCGCCGAGGGGATTCGGTAGTCCATGAAGCCGGTCGTGAGGATCTGGCCGTCGGTGTCGTAGACGATCTCCTCATGGAGCGCCGCCGCGATCCCCTGGGCGACACCACCGTGGATCTGTCCGTCGACGATCATCGGGTTGAGGATCGTGCCGCAGTCGTGCATCACCGTGTAGTCGAGAATCGTCGTCGCGCCGGTGTCGGCATCGACCTCGACCACCACATGGTTGAGCCCGTACGGCCAGGCCTGATCGGGGGGATCGTAGACCTCGATGACCTCGAGCCCCGGCGCCATCCCCGGCGGGAGGTCGATGGCCCGCAGGTAGGCGGCGCGACCGACGTCTCTCATCGTGACGGCGCGGTCGGGAGAACCGGTCACGGAGATCGTGCCGTCCTCGATCACCAGGTCCTCGGGTGCCGCCTCGAGCATGTGGGCGGCGATCGCCTCGATCTTCTCGCGCAGCGCCATCGACGCCTTGCGCACGGCGGCGCCGCCGATCGCGGCCGAGCGGCTCGCCCCGGTGCCGTGGCCGGTGTACGGACACGCGTCGGTGTCGCCGGTGACGACCCGGATCCGGTCGGGATGCACGCCGACCGTGTCGGCGCACAACTGGACGAGACCGTTGGTGAACCCCTGCCCCATCTCGCACAGCCCGGTGAAGATCGTGACCTCTCCGCCGGGTTCCATGCGGATGTTCGAGATGTCGTAGCCGCCCTGTTCGAGACCACCCTGGTTCATCTTGCAGGACGGCCCGAGCGCGGTGTTCTCCACATAGAACGACAGCCCGATCCCGACGTGTCGACCCTCGGCCCGGGCCTGCGCCCGGTACGCGACCCATTCGTCGTGGCCTGCCAACTCGAGCCCCCGATCGAGGCATTCCGCGTAGCGGCCGCTGTCGAACGTGTGGAACAGGCTCGTGTAGGGGAAGCGGTCGGGCGGGACGAAGTTCCGGCGCCGGATCTCGGCCCGGTCCATCCCCAGCTCCGCGGCGACGAGATCGACCATTCGTTCGACGACGAAGTTCGCCTGGGGCTGCCCCCAGCCGCGATAGGAACCCGAGGGCACCTTGTTGGTGATCACCGCCTTGAGTCGGGCCCGGGCGTTGGGGATCGTGTAGGCGTTGGTCATCATGACCGAGGTGAGCCAGGCCGGTCCGTAGCTGACCATGTGGAGGTAGGCGCCCATGTCGGCGAGCACCTCGGCCGACATGCCGACGATGGTGCCGTCCCGGTTCGCCGCGATGGTGACGTCGACGGTCTGCTCGCGGGCGTGGACCGACGCGACGAAGGATTCGCTGCGGCCCTCCAGCCACAGCAACGGCCGATCGAACATCGGGGCGAGCAGCGCCATCATCGATTCTTCGCAGTAGTAGTGGAACTTCGTGCCGAAGCCGCCTCCCACCGCGGGCACCCGGACCTGCACCTTGTGCTCGGGGATCCCGGTGACGTCGGAGACGAAGTCGCGCACGATGTTCGGGCTCTGGGTCGAGGTCCAGAACACCAGGCGTTCGTCGGCGCGATCCCACTCGGCCAGGACACCACGCGGTTCCATCGATGCCCCGGTCTGACGGCCGATCGAGATCCGTTCGCTGATCACCAGCTCGGCCGACCCGATCGCGGCATCGATGTCGCCCATCTCGATGTCGAACGTGCCGGCGACGTTGTCGGGCCAGTCGTCGTGGACCAGGGGTGCGTCGTCGTCGAGCGCGGCGACGACATCGGTGACCACCGGGCGCTCGTCGTAGTCGACGACCACCATCTCGACGGCGTCGGCCACGGCCGTCTCGCTGTGGCCGACGACCACCGCGACGGCCTCGCCGACATGACGGACCCGATCCGCGGCGAGCGCGAAGTACGGCGTCGGGCGGGTGCCGAGCCGGTGGGTGCTCGGCTGGGGCCGCAGGTTCGGGAAGTCGGCCGCCGTGAACACCGCGGCGACACCGGGCATGACCGTGGCCGCCGAGATGTCGATCGCCACGATGTCGGCATGGGCGACGGGACTGCGCACGAATCCCACCCGCAGCGTGTCGGGGGTGGCGAGGTCGGCCATGAACCGGGCTGCGCCGACGAGAAGGGCCGGGTCCTCGCGCCGCGGAAGGGGCCGGCCGACCCAGCGAGCTGCCCGGCCGGAGGACATCTCAGACCCTCGCCAGCACGTCGGCCACGTCGGCCATGAGCGCGGCCGCGCCGTCCATGTCGGCCGCGACGAGCATGAACTCGCCGAAGCCGTGTTGGTGCGCCAGCGAACGCAGCTCGGCCGCGCACTCGTCGATCGACCCCATGATGACAAACGGTTCGACCCACTCGTCGGGGATCAGCTTCGCGGCCTCGTCGAGCCCATCGGCCATCGCCTCGCGAATCGCGGCCGTGTCGGCCTCGGTGATGCCGAGAGCCTCCTTGACGGCAGGAGGGGAGTCGACCAGCCGGTAGGTCATGTGGGGCCGGACCTCCTCGAGACGCGCCGGGTCGGTGATCACCATCGTCGCGTAGCACAACGTAGGTTGGTTGCCGGTGGTGGCGGCGCCTCCGCGGACGGTGTCGATGAAGGTCCCGAGTGACGGCTTGTGGAGGAACTCGAGCAGGACCCCGTCGGTGATCGCGCCGGCCTGATGCAGCATCTTCGGGCCGCGGCCGGCGAACCAGATCTCTATGTCGGAACGGGCGTAGTCGATGAGGGCGTTCGTCAACTGCAGCGTCTCGCCCTCGAAATCGACCGTGTCGCCGGTGAACAGGGCCCGCGCCGCCTCCACGGCCTCCCGGACGTGGGCCACGGGCCGCGGCCGTTCGATGCCCAGCGGCGTGAGGGTGAGGCTGCCGCCGGCGCCGACCCCGAGAAAGACCCGGCCCCCCGACAGCTCGTCGATCGACGCGATCGCCGCCGCCGTGAGCGCCGGATGGCGACTGTAGGGGTTGACGATGCCGGTGCCGATGCGGATCGACTCCGTGGCCGCGGCGATGGCCGTCATGGTGACGATGACGTCGCGGGTGGCCAGCCCCTCGTCGGGAACCCACACCCGTCGAAAGCCGAGCGCTTCGGCCCGGCGGGCCAACTCGACCACGGTGGCGACCGGCACGTCGGGATGGAGCATCACCGCCCCGGGGATCACGACGCGTCGCCGATGACCGTGAAGAGGGTGATCGTCAGACCCTCGGGGCCGGTGAACGTCGCGTTGCGGTGACCCCATGGCTGATCGGCGGGAGGCGCCACGAACTCGACGCCGGCCGCCTCGAGCCGAGCGCAGCGCTGATCGACGTCGTCCACCTGCCAGGCCAACGCCGCGCCCCGCAGGTTCGCGCTCGACTCGTCGCCGGCGAAGATCTCGATCTGGCCCTCGCCCGCGGCCGAGATGATCGTGCCCCGACCGTTGTCGTCCCACGAACGAAGAACCGGCAGCCCCATCGTCTCGGTGAAGAACGCGACCGTTGTGTCGTAGTCGGCGGCGGTGAACAGGACACGAAACTCGGACATGGCCGGATCGTAGTGATCACGCGGCCGGTCCGACTAGCTTTCGCCCATGCGCGCCGTCGTGCTCCAATGCCACCCCCTGCGATCCAGCTACAACGAGGCGATGCTCGAACGGACGTGCCGCGGGATCGAGGCCGGCGGGGCCACGCCGGAAGTCCATCGTCTCGCCGAAGGGGACGATCCCGACGGGGACGAGATCGTCGGAGCCGAGCTCCTCGTCTTCGTCCATCCCACCTGGTGGGGCGGACTCCCCGCCCCACTGCTCGGCTGGGTGCAACGTCACATCGGCCCGTGGATCGACGCCGGGGCGCCGTCGCACACGTCGCCGGTTCGCACCGTCCGGGGGCTGGTCTCGGTGACGAGCCACGGATCGTCGCATCTGATCAACCGGGTCCAGGGGGAGGGCGGTCGTCAACTGCTCAGACGATCGGTTCTGCCGCTTTGCGCGTCCGGGGCGCGCCACCACTGGATCGCTCTCTACAAGCTCGACCGGCTCGAGCCGGCCGACCTCGAGGCGTTCCTCGATCGGGTCGAACGCGAGACCCGCCTCACCACCTCGCGAAGCGCCGCCTGATTCGGGCTGCGTCGACCCGCCCGGTCGGCATGGCGACGAAGGTCCGCCGGCAGGTTCGGGCACAGCTCAGGCGCAGCGCCCGCAGGACCGCCGCCCGGCCGCTGTCTCGGGCCCGAGCCGTCGCGACACGGCCGTGGGGCCGGGTCGTCACGATGCCGATGCGTCGGATGTTGGTCATCCCCGGGGCGACCCGGCCGGCCGAATCGAAGACGAAGGCGACGCCGGGCAGGAGCACCCGCTCGAGCCAGGCCTTCATGATCTGCGGCATGGTGAACGTCGTGGTCGGGTAGGCGAACAACAAGGCGTCGGCGTCTCTGACGAGGTCCGCCGATCGTCGGACCTCGTCGCTGACGATGTTCTCGTCGGCGTGGTACGCCTCTCGTTCCGCCACGGTCATGGCGGGAACGAAACCGTCGGGCACGAGCTCGATCCGGGTGACCTCGTGGCCCCGCCCGGTGAGGGCGGTCACCGCCTCGTCGACCGCCTGCCGGTCGGGATCGTCGGGGCGATAGGCGTCGATGACCAGGACTCGTCTCACGACCCGGAGCGTAGGCCATCGGCGAGTGGCGCCCCCACGGCCAACCTCTTCTATGGTGGCGACATGCGAGTTGGAACGTTCCTTTTCGGTGGGGTCGAGATGGACGACGTGGGCGCGGGCCCGCCGTCGCCGCTGGATCGTCGCTACGACAACGCGACCATCTGGGCCGCGACCGAACGCATCCTCGACATGGGAGTGGTGTGTGACACGCTCGGCTACGACTCGTTCTGGCTGACCGAGCACCACTTCCAGTTCGAGGGCTACGAGGTGATACCCAACGGGATCCTCCTCGGCGCGATCCTGGCCGAACGAACCGAGCAGATCCGCATCGGCATGGCCTTCAACATCGTGCCGCAATGGCATCCGCTCAAACTGGCCGAGGACTTCGCGACGTTGCACAACATCTCGGGCGGGCGCGCGATCCTGGGTGTCGGGCGGGGCACGGTGCCGCGCGAGTCGGAGGTGCTCGGATCGAAGATCGGGAGCTTCGACAATCCCGACCAGCGAGCCGCCGACGAGTACAACCGCACGCAGTTCGACGAGGCGATGACGGTTCTGCGCATGGCCCTGGATCAAGAGACGTTCTCGTTCCACGGTGAGATCTACGACTATCCGCCTCCGGGCATCCCCGACCGCGGTGGGTTCGTCGAGGAGCTGACGCTCGTGCCGCGACCGTTGCACCCCTACGAGACGTGGCAGGCGATCACCTCGCCCCCCACCCTCGAGGCCGTACCGCGGTCCGGGTGGGGTGGCGTCTTTTGGAACAACCACCACTCGTTCGTGAAGATGCGCTGGGAGAAGTTCGCACAGATCTACGAGGAGACCCACGGCCGGGCTCTCGATCGGGGTGAGCACCGGGCGCTGGCGATGTGTGTGCGGGTGGAGGACAGCCACGAGGCGGCGATCGAATCGGTGCGTCCCGGCCACGACGAGTTCTGGAAGTTCCTCGGTCCCTACGGCTGGAGCAAGGGCTACATGGGTGCCGACGGCAAGCCCGCCCCGCCCGGTCTCATCCCCTCGCTGGAGGAGTCGATCGAGCAACGCACGTGGATCGTCGGGTCCGCCGACGAGGTGGCCGAGCAGCTCAACTGGTTCGACGAGCAGCTGGGACTCGAGAACCTGATGCTGTTCCCGATGATGCCCGGTGACTCCTACACCAAGGTGGAGGAGCAGTTGCACCGGCTCGCCGAAAACGTCATTCCCCAGCTCGGCTGAGTCGACCCGATGGACGCGGCGATCGCGCTCTCGTTGGTCGCGGGTGTCGGCTGGGCCGTCAACATCGTCACCGTCCGGTGGGCCCTCGATCGCACCGGCGCCCCGCCGATGGCGGGCGCGCTCGTGGCGATCGGGATCGCCGCGGGGGTGGCGATCATCGCGGCCGTCGTCACCGGGGCCGAGGTTCCGGGTTGGGACTCGGTCTGGCGCTTCGCTCTCGTCGGCGCGATCGCGCCGGGGAGCTCCCAGGGGCTGTTCGTGTCGTCGATCGGGCGGATCGGACCGGCCCGGAGCTCGGTGCTGGTGAGCACGAACCCGATCTGGTCGGTCGCGCTCGCGATCTTGTTCCTCGGGGAGGGTTGGGAGGTCGCGGTGATCGTCGGGACGCTGCTCGTCGTCGTCGGCGGCGTGTTGATCAGTTGGGAACCGGGCCTCGGGTTCCGTCACATCGGCGTGGTGTTGGCCCTCGGAACCGCGGTGACGTTCGGGGTGCGCGACGTGATCGCGCGGGAGTTCACGAGCGAAAGCGACGTCTCGATCTGGTGGGCGTCGTCGATCGTGTTCGTCGCGGCGACGCTCGTGGTGTTGGTCATGTCGGCGGGCCGGCTTCGCGGTTCGCTGATGGCCGGTGTGCGTCGGGCGTCGCCGTCGTTTCTCGCGTCCGGCCTCGCGATCGGGATCGCGCTGCCGATGCTGTTCTTCGCCTTCGACCGCGGCGAGGTCGGACTGGTCGCCCCCCTGTCGAACGCCTCGCAGAGCGTGATGGTGGTGGCGTTGGGCGCGGCCGTGTTCGGTGCCCGGGAGCGCACTCCCCGCATTCTGCTCGCGCTGGTTCTCGTGGTCGCGGGCGGCGCACTCATCACCGCCACCTGAGGAGGAATAGGATCCCGACGATGTCACAACGAATGGCCCTCTATCTCCAGGACAAACACCCGATCTCGTACGAGATCGAGATGGTGAAGTACGCCGAGGAGAAGGGTTTCTCCGAGATCTGGCAGGCGGACACCCGCCTCGCGCGCGACTGCGTGGTGATGATGAGCGCCTTTCTCGCGGAGACGACGACGCTGCGGTTCGGTAGTGGTGTGTTGCCGATCTACACCCGCAACCCCGCGGTCATCGCCGCCACTTGGAGCACGATGTGGGAGCTCGGCGGCTTGACCCCGCAAGGCGAGAGCCGGGTGATGCTGGGCCTGGGCGCGTGGTGGGAGCCGATCGCCTCGCGAGTGGGAGCCGACCGGCGCAAGCCCCTCACCGCGATGCGCGAGAACATCGAGGCGATCCGGCAGCTCTTCACGATGGAGGAGGTCAGCTACGACGGTGAGTTCGTCCAACTGGACCGGGTCAAGCTCGATGTCGCCTTCGGCGACACCGGACCGCGCGACATCCCCATCTACATCGGGGCGACGGGGCCCAAGATGTTGGAGCTGACGGGCGAGATCTGCGACGGCATCGTGCTCAACTACGTCGTCTCGACCGACTACATCCGTGAGGCCGTCGATCTCGTGGTGGCCGGCGCCGCCAAGGTCGACAAGACGATCGCCGACATCGATCGGCCCGAGCTGCTGGTCTGCTCGCTCTCCGACGACGACCCCGACGAGGCGATGCTGACCGGAAAGTCGCTCGTCGCCTACTACCTCGGGACCGAACCGCACATCATGAAAGCCTCCGGTGCCGATCCCGATCTCGTCGAACGGGTCAAGGAGATCGTCGGGTGGCCGGCCACCGAGGCCGACTATCGCAAGGCCGCCCATCTGATCCCCGATGAACTGGTCCGCAAGCTGATGGCGGTCGGCACCGCCGATCAGTGTCGCGAGAAGGTCGCGGAGTACATCGACGCTGGTGTCACCTGCCCGATCCTCTTCCCGATGATGGACGACATCAAGCCCGTGATCGACGCGTTCGCCGACTGGACGCCGTGACCCCGCCCTCCCGCCCGGCGGGTGGCGTCCTGGTCGACGGTGCCGCGGTCGTGACGGTCGACGACGAGTTCACGGTCCACGACCCGGGATGGGTGCACGTGGTCGACGACCGCATCGAGGCCGTGGGGTCGGGTCCCGCGCCCGCCGAGGTGCGGGCCCGGGTCGGCCGCGTGATCGATGGGACCGGTCGGGCGGTGATGCCGGGAATGACCAACGCCCACACCCACCTCTTCCAGACGTTCTTTCGTGGGTTGGCCGACGACAAGCCGCTGCTCGACTGGCTTCGTGACTGCATCTGGCCCGGGGCCGTGCACCTCGACCGGGAGTCGGCCCGGCTGGCCGCGACGGTCGGGTTGGTCGAGAACCTGCGCACCGGGGCGACGTCGGTGATGGACCACCAGTACGTCCACATCGACGAGACCATCGACGACGGCGTGTGCACGGCGGCCGACGAGCTCGGCATCCGGTTCCTGCTCGCCCGGGGGTGGGCCGATCGCAACTACGAGCCGTCGTTGAGCGAGTCCGCCGACACCGTGATCGAACGCACCCGCCGGGTCCGCGACCGTTGGCACGGCCACGACGACGACCGGATCCGTGTCGAGCTGGCGCCCCTGATCCCGTGGGGCTGCTCAGACGACGCGATGCGCGCCACCGTCGCCGAGGCCCGGACCTGGGGGGCCGGCACCCACATCCACTGCGCGGAGACCGCGACGGAGGTCGACATGAGCGTCGACGAACGGGGGCTGCGCCACGTCGAGTGGCTGGAGCAGCTCGGTCTTCTCGGTCCCGACTTCCAGCTCGCCCACAGCGTCTGGCTCGACGACGCCGAGTTGGACCTCATCGCGCGCCGGGACGCCACGGTGGTGCACTGCCCGGTGAGCAACATGTATCTCGCTTCGGGGGTTCCCCGGATCCTCGACATGCGGGCCCGCGGCATCACCGTGGCCCTCGCGAGCGACGGACCGGGCAGCAACAACCGTCAGGACATGTTCGAGGTCCTCAAGGCGACCGTGCTGCTCCAGAAGGTGCACCACCTCGACGCGATGGCGTTGCAACCCGAGGACAGTCTCACGATGGCGTGTCGGGGAGGGGCCCGGGCGTTCGGCACCCCGCAGCTCACCGGCTCGCTGGAGGCCGGCAGGAAGGCCGACCTCGTGATCGTCGACCTCGGCTCGGTCTTCGTGGCGCCGGTGCACCGTGTGCCGAGCGCGCTGGTGTTCAACGCCACCCCGGCCGACGTCACCCACGTGATCGTCGATGGCCGCATCCTGATCGACGAACGGGAGGTCGTGATGCTCGACGAAGCGGCGCTGCTCGCCGACGCCGAGGTCTCGGCCCGCGACGTTTTTCGTCGGGCCGGGGTCGAGAGCCGACTGACCCGTTGATCACGTCGCGGCGACGACCGCGATCTCCATCTGCCACTCGGGGCGGGCCAGCTCGGCGACGATCACCAGGGTCGAAGCCGCGACGTTGTTCCCGCCGGAACGGGGGTCGAGCGCTCGATCCCGAACGGCCATGATCGGGCCGAGCTCGTGACCGGGGGTGACATAGGTCGTGACCGCCACGATGTCGGCCGCGGTCATCTCGGCGTCGGCGAGCATCGCGGCGATGTTGGCCCAGATCACCTCGGCTTGGGCGACGAGCCCCGCGGGCACCGAGCCGTCGGGTGCGATCGGCACGACCCCAGAGGTGTGAAGCCACCGGGTCGCGCCGGTGGTGATCCGGGCGTGGGCGTAGTTGGCGGCGGGGGGTGCGATCGACGAAGGATCGACGGTGCGGTGGGTCGTGTCGTTCGGCATCGGTCCTCCTGGTCGGCGCGCCGACAATAGCGAACCGATCCGTCGTCGGGTCCCGTTGACGATCCGCGCGCTTCGGTGGGCTAGGTTGACGGAAAACGAACTGCGATCATGGACTTGCCCGGCGGCGTATCCCCGGGACGGCCGATCAGAGACGGAGTAGAGCTGTGCCGCTGATTGCCGCGTATCACCGACCCACCAGCCTCGATGTGGCCATGGACCTGCTGCAGGCACCGAATCGAATCGTGCTCGCGGGGGGCACGGTGGTCAACGCCGACCGCGCCCCGAGCGACCTCGAGGTGGTGGACCTCCAGTCACTCGGCCTCGACACGATCGAACACGACGGCGACCGGGTGCGGATCGGCGCCATGGCCACGTTGGCCGCCGGCGGCGACGCCGACGCGGTCCCCGCCTGGATGCGCACGATCGCCCGGGCCGAAGCCCCTTCCACGTTGCGCAGCCTCGCCACGATCGGCGGAACGGTGGCCGCCGGGTCGGGCGAGAGCCTGCTGCTCGCCGCGCTGCTCGTCGCCGATGCCCGGGTGGAGCTGGCCGGGGCGGAGCAACGGGGTCTGGCCGAGCTTCTCGCCACCGGTGTGCCCGAGGGTGCGGTGATCACCGCGGTGACGATCGATCCGGGAGGCACCGCGGCCGAAGCCCACACGGCCCGCACGCCCGCCGACGCCCCGATCGTCGCGGCGGTCGCCCGAACATCGAACGGCACGACCGCGTTGGCTCTCACCGGCGTCGCCGACACCCCCGTGCTCGTCGACCCGCTCGACCCGAGCGCGGGCCTCACCCCCCCGGCCGACTTCCGCGGCACCGCCGAGTACCGGCTCGAGCTGGCGCGAATACTCGGTGCCCGAGCCGTGGAGGCCATCCGATGAGCGACACCCTGTCCATCTCGTTCGAGCTCAACGGCACGACGGTGACCACCGACGTCTCGCCGTCCGACAACCTGCGCGACGTGCTGCGCCGCGAAGGCATGTTCAGCGTGAAGTTCGGTTCCGCGAGCGGTGAGACCGGTGCCGGGGCCGTGCTGTTCGACGGTCGGTTGGCCAGTAGCGACGTCATCCTCGCCGCCCAGGCCGACGGCCACTCGGTCGTCACCGTCGAATCGCTCAACACCGAACGGGAGCTCCACCCGATCCAGGCGGCGTTCGCCGCGGTCGGCGCCATGCAGTCGGGCTACTCGGCGGGCGCCATGATCCTCGGGACGTTGGCGCTGCTCGCAGAGAACCCCGACCCGACCGAGGCCGAGATTCGCGACATGCTCAGCGGCATCCTCGACCGCGAGACCGCCTATGTGAAACCGGTCGAAGCGGTGAAGCGGGCGGCCGCGGTGCTCCGGGGAGAGACGGCGGCGCCGTTCGCGCCCATGATCCTCGAGCCGTTGACCGACGGTGGCGAGGCCGCGGTCTACGACCCCGCGGATCGCGCCCCGGCCGGCTCGTCGGCGGTGCCTCGCCTGATCCCGTCGCGCGACGTCCCCGACATGGCCGTCGTCGGCAAACCCGAGGTCAAGGTCGACGCGGTCCGGTTGGCCAAGGGAAACCCCGCCTTCACCGACGACATCGAGCCGCGGGGAATGCTCTACTGCCGGCTGCTCACCAGCCCTCACGCCCACGCCCGGATCGTCGACATCGACGACCGCGCCGCCCTAGCCCTGCCCGGCGTGCACGCGGTCCTGCACCACAAGAACGTGGCCCGGATCAAGTACGCATCGGGTGGCCAGAGCTGGCCGAACCCGCACCCCCACGACCAGGTGAGCTTCGACACGAAGGTCCGCCACGTCGGAGACCGGGTCGCCGCGGTGGCGGCCGAGACCGTCGAGATCGCCGAAGAGGCGGTGCGGCTGATCGACGTCACCTATGAGGTGCTCCCCGCGATCTTCGACGAGCGCGAGGCGATGGAACCGGACGCGCCGAAGATCCACGACGAGGACGACACCGAGGAGATCTTCGACGCCGAGCGCAACATCGTCCACCAGATCAAGGCGCAGCGGGGCGACGTCGAGGATGCCCTCGCCCACGCCGCCCACGTGTTCGAACAGACCTTCCGGGTCCACCAGGTCCAGCAGTGCCCGATCGAGCCCCACATCTCCATCGCATGGATCGACGAGGACGAGCGCATGGTGATCCGCACCGCGACCCAGGTGCCGTTCCACGCCCGCCGCATGGTCGCCCCGCTGCTCGAGATGGACATCAAGGACGTCCGCATCATCAAACCCCGCATCGGCGGTGGGTTCGGCGCGAAACAAGAGATGCTCCTCGAGGACATCGTCGGTCACCTGGCCAAGGCCACCCGGAGGCCGTGCCGACTCGAGCTGACCCGCGAAGAGGAGTTCGCGTCGAGCCGCACCCGCCATCCCCAGACGATCACCTACCGCACCGGTGTCGACGACGACGGCAAGCTCGTCGCCCAGGACATGTACGTGATCGGCAACACCGGCCCGTACGGCACCCACGGCTACACCGTGCAGACCGTCACCGGCATGCGGGGGCTGAGCCAGTACGACTGCCCGAACAAGCGGTTCCACTGTGACGTCGTCTACACCAACATCCCGGTGCCGGGCGCCTATCGCGGCTACGGCGCCCCGCAGGCCGAGTTCGCGCTCGAAGCCCACCTCGAGGACATCGCCCGGGAGCTCGGATACGACGTCATCGAGTTCAAGCGCAAGAACTGGGTCTCGACCGGTTCGGAGATCGACATCGCCCCCCACCTCGGGGAGCGGGCCGTGGTCGAGGACGAGCTCGACGAATACCCGCGGATCATGTCCGAGGGCATCGAGGAATGTGTCGCCCAGGCCCTCCGGGAGATCGGGTGGCACCGCCGCGACGACCCCGCCTGGAGGGAGCCGGCCGATCGCCCCCACATCCGTCGCGGGATCGGCTTCGCGTTCTGCATGCACGGGACCGCCATCCCGTTCCTCGACATGGGTGGGTGCTCGATCAAGCTCAACGACGACGGTTCGTTCAACATGTTGGTCGGGGCCACCGATCTCGGCACCGGGGCCGACACCGTCCTCGGCCAGATCGCGGCCGAGGTGCTCGGGGTGCGGCTCGAGGACATCAAGGTCTACTCGTCCGACACCGACATGACCCCGTTTGACACCGGTGCCTACGCGAGCTCCACCACCTACATCTCGGGCACCGCGGCGATGCAGGCGGCCGAGGTGGCTCGCAAACGGATCAAGGAGCGGGCGGCGATGCTGCTCGACGTCGATGAACCCTGCACGATTGAGCTGCGGGATCGCCGGGCCTACGCCGCCGATGGCCGCTCCGTCAGCCTGGAGGACATCGCCCTCGACTCGTTGCACACCCAGGAGCAGGAACAGATCATGGGCACGTCGTCCTACGTGTCGCCGGACTGTCCGCCGCCGTTCGCGGCCCAGATGGCGGAGATCGAGGTCGACGTCGAGACCGGGCAGGTCACGGTCACCAAGCTGGTGATGGCGGTCGACTGCGGCGTGGCGATCAACCCGATCACCGCGAGCGGCCAGGTCGAGGGAGGGATGGCGCAGGCCCTCGGCTACGCCCACTGTGAGGAGTTCGCGTTCGACGACGACGGTCGCCTGCTCAACACCTCCTTCGGTCCGTACAAGATCTACCGGGCCGACGAGATGCCGGACACCGTCGTGTACCTGGTGCAGACGTTGGAGGACAGCGGCCCGTTCGGCGCGAAAGCAGTCGCGGAGATCCCGAAGGACGGAGTGGCGCCGGCGTTGCGCAACGCGATCCTCAACGCGACCGGGGTCGCCATCAACGACTTGCCGTTCACCCCCGAACGGGTCTGGGCGGCGTTGAACGACGCATGACCCTCATCCTCTCCGACTGGCTCCTGGTGGCCGCCGACCGGCCGGCCGAGCGCGACTGGGGGGTGCGGGTCGTGAACGGTTCGGTCGACGCGATCGGTCCGGCGGACGACCTGCGCGCCGCGCACCCCGACGAGGAGATCGTCGACGCCTCGGGTCATCTCGTGATGCCCGGATTCGTCAACGCCCACGTCCACCTGTACGGCACCCTCGCCCACGGCATTCCGGCGGTCGACGGCGACGGGCCCGGCGACTTCTGGAGCTTCCTGGCCGACTACTGGTGGCCCAAGGTCGAAGATGCCCTCGATGTGGCCATGATCGAGGCGGCCACCGACCAGGTCACCGCGGAGATGCTCCGTTCGGGAACGACGACCTTCTACGACATCCTCGAAGCACCCCATGCGCTTCCCGAGGTCCTCCTGGCCCAAAAGGAGATCGTCGAACGACGGGGCATGCGGGGGCTGCTGAGCTTCGAGGCGACGGAGCGGGCAGGCGCCGAGATCGCCCGGCTCGGGATCGAGGAGAACGTCGGGCTGATCGAGGCATGCGACCCCGATGGTCTCGTCGGCGGCCTGATGTGTTGGCACACGACCTTCACCTGTTCCGCCGACTACATCACCGAGGCGTTCGGCCGGGCCACGGACCTCGGGGTGATGAGCCACTGCCACGTCAACGAGGGTGTCCACGAGGGCGAGTGGGCCGAGAAGAACCTGGGGGAACGAGCCCTCGAGCTCTACGACCGTCTCGGCATCGCCGGGCCGCGTCTGCTCGCCAGCCAGTGCGTGCACCTCTCCGAGCGGGAACGGGAGCTGTTGTGCGAACGTGACGTGCGGGTGACCCACATGCCGCTGGCCAACTGCGAGGTCGGTGGGGGAATCGCACCCATGCCCGAGCTGCTCGATGCCGGGGTGACGGTCGGGCTCGGCAGCGACGGCTACATCAACGACTTCTACGAGGTGATGCGGGGCGCCTTCCTCATCCACAAGGCCCGGCTGATGGATCCGGCGACGATGCCCGCCGACCGGGTCCTGTCGATGGCGACCGTCGGCGGCGCTCGCGCCCTCGGACTCGAACGGGTCGGCCGACTCGATCCCGGATGGTCCGCGGATCTCCAGATCGTCGATGCCGACTTCCCCAGCCCCCCCACGGCCCACAACCTCGCCGACCAGGTGGTCTTGTGGCGCAACCACAGCCATGTCCGCGACGTCATGGTCGCCGGCACCTGGCGGGTCCGGTCCGGCGTCGTGCTCGGTGCCGACCTCGGCCGGCTCCGAGCCCATTCGCGAGAACAGGCCGCCCGGCTCTGGAAGGCGGGCCGGTGATCCCCGAGCTCGCGGCGGCGATCGCCCGCGGTGAGACGGTGGCCCTCGCGACCGTCGTGAGGACGCGAGACTCCGTTCCCCGTCGACCCGGCTCGAAGATGCTCGTCTTCGCCGATGGTCGAACTCTCGGCACGATCGGCGGGGGTGAGATGGAGCACCGTGTCACCGTCGAGGCCGCCGCGGCGCTGGTCGACGGCCGGCCCCGACTCATCACCTACAACCTCATCGATCCCGCCGACGGCGACGCCGGAGTCTGCGGAGGCGAGGCCGAGATCTATCTGGAGCCCTACATGCCCACCCCGAACCTCTTCGTCATCGGTGCCGGCCATGTCGGTCGCGCGGTGTCCGATCTCGCCCAGTGGATCGGCTTTCGCACGATCGTCTGGGACGACCGGGCCGATGTGCTCGACGGGGCCGACCATGTCGATGTCGCCCTCACCGGCCCGATCGCGGATGCCCTCGCGACCCACCCGGTGACCGCCGACGATGCGATCGTCATGGTCACCCGCAACGTCAAGCTCGACTTGGAGATCCTGCCGGCGCTGCTCGCCACCCCGGCCGGCTACATCGGCCTCATGGGGAGCCGGCGGCGCTGGGACACGACCCGCGCCGGGTTGTCGGATCGCGGCATCGCCGACTCGGATCTCGGTCGGGTCCACGCACCGATCGGGATCGAGATCAACGCGGAGACGCCCGAAGAGATCGCGCTCAGCATCCTCGCCGAGGTGATCGGACACCGGCGTGGCCCGTGATCTCTGCCTGATCCGGGGTGGAGGAGACCTCGCGACCGGCATCGTCTGGCGGCTCGCTCGGGCCGGTTGGGCGGTCGTCGTCACCGAGTTGTCGGCCCCGTTGACCGTTCGCCGAGCGGTGGCGGTGTCGACCGCGGTCACCGACGGAACCGTCGACATCGAGGGGATGCGGGCCGAGCTCGCCGACTCGGCCACCGCCGCGGTCACCCTGGCCCACACCGGCGTCGTGGCCGTCGTGGTCGCCCCCGGCCTCCCGTCGATCGATGCCGACGTCGTCGTCGACGCCCGGGTGGCCAAGCGCAACATCGACACGACGATCGACGACGCGCCGTTGGTCGTCGGCGTCGGGCCGGGGTTCACCGCCGGTGTCGACTGCCACGCCGTTGTGGAGACCCAGCGTGGTCACCACCTCGGGCGGGTGTTCTGGCAGGGCGGGGCGGCGGCCGACACGGGCGTTCCCGGAACCGTCGGGGGCCGGGGCGCCGAACGGGTGCTTCGGGCCCCGGAGGCCGGGGCCGCGACGTGGACGGCGGCCATCGGGGACCGGGTCGAAGCCGGCCAGGTGATCGGATCGGTCGGCGGGTCCGTGGTGCGTTCCCCGTTCGCCGGTCGGGTCCGCGGTCTCATCGCGCCGGGGGTCGAGGTGGCGGCGGGGGTCAAGATCGGCGACATCGACCCGGGCTGTGCCCGGTCGGCCTGTTTCGAGATCTCCGACAAGGCGCTGGCGGTCGGCGGTGGAGTGGCGGAGGCGGTGGCGACATGGTCGAACCGGTAGGGATCGCCGATCTCGCCGGCGCGCTGGGGCTGGGGCACCACGAGCACGTCGCCCTCGTGGGCGGGGGCGGCAAGACCACCGCGTTGTTCGCCCTCGGAGGTCAACTCGACGGGTCGGTCGTGCTGACCACCACCACCAAGATGGGGAAGGATCGCACCGGCGGTCACCCGGTGCTCTTCTCGCCGACCGAACCGGAGCTCGCCCACACCCTGGATCGGGATCGGGTGGCGCTGGTGTGGGGAGCCGACGGGGGGCACAAGGCGGTCGGCGTCTCCCCTCGGGTCTGCGACGGCTGGTTCACGGTGGTCGATCATGTCGTCGTCGAAGCCGACGGTTCCCGCCGTCGCCCATTCAAGGCCCCCCGGTCGTTCGAGCCCGTCGTGCCGGCCACCGCGACGATGGTCGTCGCCTGCGTCGGCGCCGACGCGTTGGGACGGGTGATCGCCGATCAGTGCCACCGGCCGATGCGGGTCGCCGCCATCGCCGGTTGCTCACCGTATGTCCGGCTCACCCCGGCGCGGCTCGCGGCGGTGCTGCACAGCCGGCGGGGATCCCGCAAGGGCTGCCCGGCCGGGGCCCGCTTCGCGGTGATGGTCAACAAGGTCACCGAGCGCGAGGCCGCCTTCGTCGAAGAGCTGACGGCGATCCTCGGCGCCGATGTTCCGGTCGTCGCGGTCGCACCGTTCGATCCGACGGAGTCCCCCGAGATCGCGGGCGTCGCCCGATGAGCGCGGCTCACACCGGACGGCCGAGCTTCGACGAGCCGACGTTCACGGTCCCGTGCTCGCAGGTGTTCGGGTCGGTCCTGCCGGGCATCGACGCGCAGCCCGCGCTTCCGGCGCTGATCGGGAGCGAGGGGTCCGAGGTCACCGGACCCGTCGCCGAACCCCTCGTTCGGGTCGCGCACCGCCGGATCCGCACCCTGGCGAACTACTGGCACGGAGGGTGGGACCACGCGATTCCCGACACCTGGCTTCGGGTCGGCGTCGCCGAGCGGCTCTACGCGGTCGCCGACGCGCTCCCCGCGCCCTGGGGCCTCGCGGTCTTCGACGCCTGGCGGCCACTGGCCCTGCAACGGGAGCTCTACGACATCGCGATCGCCGATCCCACGATCGAGCCGGGGTTCATGGCGCCGGTCTCGGATGATCCGGCGACCCCGCCGCCGCACCTCACCGGCGGCGCCGTCGACCTCACCCTCACGTTCGAATCGACCCCGCTCGCGCCCGGCTGTGGGTTCGACGACACGACGAGCCGCGCCCATGTCGCCCACCTCGAGGGGACACCGGGGCCCGATCGTGAGCTGCGCCGCTTCCTGTACTGGTCGATGCGGTCGGAGGGATTCGTCGTCTTCGAAGGGGAGTGGTGGCACTTCGAGCTCGGAACCCGGAGGTGGGCCCTGATCGCCGGCGGCAC
The DNA here is from genome assembly GCA_024276495.1 of Actinomycetes bacterium. Lineage (GTDB taxonomy): Bacteria > Actinomycetota > Acidimicrobiia > Acidimicrobiales > Aldehydirespiratoraceae > JAJRXC01. Next base: position 23,701 of record JAJRXC010000015.1, on the reverse strand, counting down.
CGCGGTCTACGGTCCGACGGCGCCGGCGAGCTGATGATGCGGCGATCGGGCCCGGTCTCTAGGGTTCACCCATGACCAACGCCGAGATGACCGACCTGCGCAGCCACATCGACGCACTCGAGGATCAGGGCCTGTTGTCGAGGATCTCCGCACCGGTCGCGCTCGACTACGAGCTCTCCGATGTCGCCGCGGCGATGCAACGCGCCGATGCGGGAGCGGCCCTCTTCACCGACGTCGCCGGTTCGCCCTGGCCGATCTTCACCGGCGGAGTCGCCAGCCGGCGACTCGCCGCGGTCGCGCTCGGATGCCCGATCGAGCAGATCGTCGACAAGATGGGGGAGGTCCTCGACCCCGCCAACGCCCTCCCGACCGACACCGTCGATTCGGCACCGTGGCAGGCCAACACGGTCCGGGGGGACGAGGTCGACCTCACGGCCCTGCCGATACCGATCCACTCGCGGGGCGACGGCGGGGAGTTCATCACGGGCGCCGTGACCGTCACCAAAGACCCGGTCAGCGGCCGCGGCAACCTCTCGTACAACCGGATGTTGCGAATGGGTCGCAACACGCTCGGATTCAACGTGAACGAGTGGCGCGACGTCGGAACGTTCATGAAATCGCGCCCCGACCCCGACGCGCCGTTCCCGGTCGCCCTCGCGATCGGGCTCGATCCGGCCATCATGATCGCGGCCGGCGTGCGCACCCCGATCGACGAGCTGTTGATCGCCGGCGCGATCCGCGGTCGCGGCGTCGAGGTGTGCCGCGGGGTCGATGTCGACATCGACATACCGGCGCGGGCCGAGATCGTGCTCGAGGGAATGATCCATCCGGCGACGCGGGCCCCCGAGGGTCCGCTGGCGGAGTTCCACGGCTACCTGGGGGAGATGTGGGAGAGCCCCACGGTCGAGATCACCTCGGTCTCGTGGCGCGACGACCCCATCTATCAGACGATCGTTCCCGGCTGGTACGAGCACATCTACATCGGCAACGTGCTTCCCCGGGAGCCCCTGCTCCGTCGGTTCGTCCGCCATCTCGATGCCGGTGCCGACGTCCACATCCCGCCCTACGGGAACGGATTCCTCGCGGTCGTCTCCGTCGATCGCGACGATCCGGGGACTCCCCGCAACCTCGCGATGGCGGCGATGACCGCCCACATCAACATTCGCAACGTCGTCGTCGTCGATCGCGACGTCGACGTGTCGCAACCGTCCGACGTGCTCTGGGCCATCACCAACCGGGTGCACTGGAGCGACGACGTCTTCACCGTTCCCCACGCCCAGGGCCACGAGATGGACCCGGTGGCCGACAATCGCGGGGTCGGGGTGAAGGTCGGCATCGACGCCACGTACAAGCGCGAACGGCGCGAGTACGGCGAACGGGTGGCCTACGCCCCGGTGGACCTCACCCGGTACCTGGGATGACCCCGACGCGGGTGGTCGTCGGAATCAGCGGCGCCAGCGGGGTGATCTACGGAGTGAAGTCGCTCGAGTTGCTGTCGACGATCGACGGGATCGAGACGCATCTCGTCGTCACCCCGTCGGCTCGTCAGACCCTGGGGATCGAGACCGACCTGTCGACCGGCGATCTCGAGAAGCTGGCCGACCATGTCCACGGTCCCCGCGACATCGCGGCACCGATCGCGTCGGGCTCGTTCACCTCGGTGGGCATGATCATCGCGCCGTGCTCGATCAAGACCCTCTCCGGGGTGGCCCACTCGTTCAGCGTTGACCTGATCGTGCGGGCGGCCGACGTGATGCTCAAAGAACGCCGTCCCCTGGTGTTGATGGTGCGGGAGACGCCCTTCCACCTCGGCCACCTCCGCCTCATGGAACGGGTGACCGAGATGGGTGCGATCGTGCAGCCGCCGGTGCCGGCGTTCTACAACCGTCCGGGCACGATCGACGAGATCGTGTCGCATTCGGTCGGACGGGCGCTCGAACACCTCGGCATCGCGGTGCCGGGACTGGCCCGCTGGTCAGGATCGGGCTGAGATCATCCCCATCGTGTCGGCCATCAGCGCCGACCCGGCGTCGAGATCGTTGACCTGCAACAGGAACTCGTCGAGGCCGTGCTCGGCGGCGAGCTCGGCCAGCTCCCGGCCGCATTCGTCACGAGTGCCGGCGATCACGAACGGTGCCACCCACGAGTCGCGGACCAGATGGGCGGCGGCCGACGGGCCCCCTTCGGCCAACGCGGCGCGCAGGGCATCGACGTCGGCCGGGCCGATTCCCAGTCGCTCGTGGACATCGGGCGGCGAGTCGGGGAGGCGAAAGGTCAGGTCGCGCCGGGCCGCCTCGAAATCGTCGTCGGTCACGACGATCCTGGTCGAGTAGGTGACGGTCATCGGTCGTGCGGTGACCGCCCGGAGCGTCTCGACCGTGGGCCCCAGCAGCTCCTTGTGGACGTAGCTCAGGTAGAAGCCGTCGGCCAGTCGTCCGGCCAGCTCGATCATTCGCGGACCACGACCGGCCAGGTGGATCTCGATCCCGTCCCTCGCCATCGAGAGGCTCGCGGCGCGAAGATCGATGGTCCGCCCGTGAAGGTCGACTCGGGCGCCGCTCCACAGACGTCGGGTCGAGTCGAGCATCTCCTCGACGGCGGCGAGGGGCCGGCGGCGTTCGATTCCGAGCGGGTCGAGGGTGAGCCCGCCGCCGGCGCCGAGGCCGAGGAACGCGCGTCCCCCGCTGTACTCGTCGAGCGACGCGATCGCGTTGGCGGTGACGCCAGGATGGCGGGTGAACGGGTTGGTGATCCCCGGCCCGATCCGGATCGTGCTCGTCGCCGCGGCGACCGCGGCGAGCGTGATGTAGACGTCGCGCGTCGCCAGCCCTTCGTCGTAGACCCAACAGCGGTGATAGCCGAGTCGTTCCGCTTCGGCCGCGAGCTCCGCCACGAGGGCGACCGGGCCCACCGGCATCAGGTTGACGGAGCCGGCCAGGGCGTTGGTTCGCTGCACTCCGGTGAGGCTACGAAGTCTCGTGCCCGCCGTCGACCCCGGCCATCAGGAGACCGATCGACTCCCGGGTCGCGTCTTCGATGTCGATGATCGCCATCACCCGGCCTTCGAACATCACGGCGATCCGGTCGGCCAGTCCGAGGAGCTCGTCGAGATCCTCCGAGATCACCAACGCCGCCGTACCGGCCCCTCGCTGCTCGATGAGTCGGGCGTGGATGTACTCGGCGGCCCCGATGTCGACCCCCCGAGTGGGCTGCGCCGCGATCAGCACGGTCGGCAACGTGCTGAGCTCGCGAGCGAGGATCACCTTTTGGATGTTGCCCCCCGACAGGCTCGAGGTGGGGGTCTCGAGGCTCGGGGTCTTCACCGCGAACTCGTCGACCAGACGCCGGCTCTGCTCGCGGATCTCACCGCGGCGCAGAAACCCCCGGCGGACGTAGCGCGGCTCGGCATGATCGACCAGCATGATGTTCTCGCTGACCGTGAACTCGCCGATCGCCCCGTCCTTCATCCGCTCCTCGGGAACGTACGCGAGCCCCGCGTTGCGAATCTCCTTGGTTCCCGCACCGACCGATTGGTGTCCGTTGACCTCGATCGACGAGCCCGGCAGCGGATCGCGAAGCCCGACGATGGCCTCGGCCAACTCCCGCTGGCCGTTGCCGCTGACCCCGGCGATCCCGAGGATCTCCCCCGATCGCACGTCGAGATCGATGTTGTCGACCGCGACGGTGCCCCGGTCGCTTCTCACCGTCAGCCCCCGGATGACCAGGCGGGCATCACCGACCTCGACCGGGGGCCGGTCGGGAGCGAGCAACACCTCCCGGCCCACCATCATGTCGGCGAGCTGTTGGCGGTCGGTGTCGTCGGGTCGGGTGTGGCCGGTGACCCGCCCGTGGCGCAACACGGTGATCTCGTCGGAGATCGCCATGACCTCACGGAGCTTGTGACTGATGAAGATCAGCCCCTTCTGGTCGTTTCTCATCTGGTCGAGGATGACGAACAACTCCTCGACCTCCTGTGGCGTCAGCACCGCGGTCGGTTCGTCGAGCACCAACAGGTGGGCGTCGCGGTAGAGCGCCTTGATGATCTCGACTCGCTGACGCTCACCGACCGCGAGCTTCCAGACCTCGACGCGGGGGTCGACCCGGAGGTTGTACTGGTCGGAGATCGCCGCGACCCGTTCGGACACATGGTCGAGATCGGTCAGCAGGCCCCGGGTCGACTTGGTGCCGAGCGCGACGTTCTCGGCAACGGTCAGTGTCGGCACCAACATGAAGTGCTGGTGGATCATCCCGATGTGGCGGGCGATCGCGTCGGCGGGAGAGGACACCGTGACCGGGTCGCCGTTGATGCGGATCTCGCCCTCGTCGGGGTGATAGAGCCCGAAGAGCACCTTCATGAGCGTGCTCTTGCCCGCGCCGTTCTCGCCGAGCAGGGTGTGGATCTCCCCGGCCTCGACGGTCAGGTCGACCTTGTCGTTGGCCAGCACGCCGGGGAATCGTTTCGTGATCCCTCGCATCTCGAGCATCGGTGTCATGGTGAGCACCTCGGGTTTCGTTGATCGGAGAACGCGCCCCGGGGGGTCGAACGGCGTGCCGTTCGACCCCCCCCGGGCCGCGTCGGGGTCAGGCGCCGGTGTCGATGGAGCCGTCGATGATGCCGGCGATGGCCGCGTCGGCTGCGGCTCGTACGTCGTCGGGCAGGTCGAAGCCGTCGTTGAACTCGACGACGAGGCCGCCGTTCTCCAACGTCAGCAGGAAGGCTTCGCCGCCGAGGGTGCCGTTGGCCCGCTGCTCGAGCATCTGTTCGAGCACGACCTCCCAGTGGTACACCTGGGAGGCGACGACCAGGTCGGGCGCCAGCTCGGTCTGGTTGGCCTGGGTACCGAACCACAAGACGTCGTTGCTCGCGGCGACACCGACCGCACCGACGACCATCTGGGCGGAGCCGGTCAAGATGTCGGCGCCGTTGGCGATGTGGGCGGTCGCGGTCTCGGCGGCGAGGGCGACATCACCGAACGAGCCGGTGTAGACGATGTTGACCTCGGTCGCGCCACCGGCCAGGGCACCGGCCTCGAACCCGTTGATGTACGCCACGGCGTCGCCGGCCTCGACCGGTCCCACCACGCCGATGATGCCGGACTCGGTGAGGGCGCCGGCGATGATGCCGTTCACATAGCCACCCTGATCGGCGGCGGGGGCGTAGGCGAAGACGTTGGGCAGATCCATCGTGTCGGTCGCCGTCCCCCAGATGAACGTGGTGTCGGGGAAGTCGGGGGCGATCTCCTCGAGGGAGCCGCCGTATTGGGTGCCGTGGGCGATGATCACGTCGACACCGTCTTCGGCGTAGCCGCGCAGGGCGGTCGCCGCTTCTTCGATGATGAAGGTTCCCGGGGTGACCTGCGGCTCGATGCCGAGGGCGGCCACGGCATCGATCATCGACTGGGTGAAGGCGAGATCATCGACCGCGCTCGGTGCCACGATCGCGACGGACAGGTCGCCCATGGCGGCCATCTCCTCGTCGGACATCTCGCCGTCGGCCATCTCGCCGTCGGCCATCTCGCCGTCGGCCATCTCGTCGTCGTCCATCTCGTCGTCGTCCATGGCCGCCATCTCTTCGTCCGACATCTCCTCGTCGGCCATGTCGTCGTCGGCGGTGTCGGCGGTGTCGTTCGCGTTGTCGGCGGCATCGCTCGGCGTGTCGGCGGCGTCGTCGTCGTTGCCACACGCCGCGGCGACGAGCACCAACGCGAGCAGCACGGCGAGTAGTCGCCAGAGGCTCTTGTTTCGTTTGGACATTTCGGGTTCCCTCCTATGGGTGGTGCGGGTCGGTGACGGCCCGCATTGGTACGACCCCGCCGGGCTAATGCCGTTCGAACGGTTTCGTGAGCGCTCTGGGCGCCTGAACCCGTCCGGCGAGGACGATCAAGGCGACAACGGTCAGGACTGCGGGAGCCATGGCCGCGATGTCGGAGAACTGACGGGAGATGATGCCGAGCACCTTCCACTGGATGACCGTGGCCTGCACCAGGCCGTAGAGCAGGGCGCCGGCCATCACGAACGGTGAGCGCCAGGCCCCGAAGTAGACGAGTGCGACCGCGATGAATCCGAGGCCCTGGGTGAGGTTGGGTTGGAACACCTTGGCCTCGAGGACGAGGGCCGCGCCGGCGAGACCGGCCATGGTGTTGCCGATCAGGATCGTCTTCACCCGGACGGCGTTGACCGACACGCCGAGGCTGTCGGCCGCCTGAGGGTTCTCCCCGACGGCCCTGATGTTCATGCCGAAGGTCGTCCGGTGCAACAGCCAGGCGACCGCGGGGACCAGCAAGAACGCGGTGTAGGTGAGCAGCGAGTGGGAAAAGAGCGCCTCGCCGACACGAGGGATGTCTGAGAGAAGCGGTATCTCGACCGGCGGCAGTTGCGTGGTGAACTTCGGGGTGCCGACCTTGACCTCGAACATGAGATCGCTGAACCCGAGACCGAACAGGAAGATCCCGATCCCGCTGATGCCCTGCTCCGCCTTGAAGTAGACGGTGATGATCGCGTAGACCACGCCCATCACCAGGCCGGTGAACAGCCCGACGACCACGGCCAGCCAGAGATTGCCGGTCTCGAGGGCGGTCCAGTGGGCGAAGAACGCACCGAGCAACATCACGCCGTCGACCCCGAGGTTGAGCACGCCGCTGCGTTGGCCGATGGTCTCCCCGAGCGCGGCCAACAGGTACGGCGTCGCGAGCCGGATCCCCGAGGCGAGGGTGGCGACGAGCACCGAGACGGTGAAGAAATCGCTCATGACGAGGCGGCCATCGCTGCGTCGTCGGTGCCGTCGTCGACCGGTTCGTCGGAGGTGGCGGACGAGAACTGTCGGCGGGCCGCGAGCGCGGTGTTGACCCGGGACCGGAATCGATCGCTGCTGACGACGAAGATGACGACGATGCCGTTGAGGGCGACCGCCATCGATGCCGGCACCTGCAACACCCGTTGGAGGCTGGTCGCCCCGGTCAGCAGTCCGCCGAACAGGAACGACGACGGGATCGTCCAGAGGGGATGCAGACCGCCGAACAAGGCGGCGACGATTCCGTTGAAGCCGGCCGAACCGGTGAACCCCGCCGACGTGCCGTCGGTGATGAGCCGCTGGCCTTCGCTGCCGAAGACGAGAATCGCGCCGGCCAGGCCGGACATGGCGCCGCTCAGCGCCAACGCGGCGACGATGCTGCGCTTCACCGGGATTCCGGCGGCCTTGGCCGCGTCCGGGCTGAAGCCGACGGCTCGGAGCCGGAACCCGAGCGGTGTGCGCCACAACACGATGTAGGCGATGACGGCCGCGGCGATGGCGATCGGCACGCCGAGGTGCAGCCGCGTTCCGTCGATCAGGGTCGGGAGCGCCGCGTTGTCGGAGAGACGCTCGGTCTGGGGAATGCGGGTGCCCGCCTCGATCTCGCGCGGGTCGATGAGCGGGCTGCGCAGCATGTAGTTGAGAAACTGCACGGCGACGATGTTCAACATGATGGTGCTGAGGATCTCGTTCACCGAGGCGTAGGCCTTCAGCACCCCCGGAATCGCGCCCCAGAACGCGCCGCCGAGGAATCCGGCCACCATCACGGTCGGGATCAGCATCGGCCGGGGAACGTCGGGAAGCTGCAGGGCCACCACGGTCGAGAGCAGGGCACCGGCGACGATCTGTCCCTCGCCCCCGATGTTGATCACGCTGGCCCGAAACGAGATCGAGATCCCGGCCCCGACGAGAAGGAGGGGCGTCGCCCGCACCGCGGTCTGCGAGAGACTGTTGACGTCGCCGAACGCACCGTCGACGAGGGCGGTGAAGCCGTCCCACGGGTTCGTGCCGAGGAAGAGCAGGATGATCGCCGCACAGAGGAAGGCTGCGATGGCGGCGAAAAGGGGCACGACCGCGCCGACGATTCTGTGCAAGGTCCCCTCCCTCCCGATCGAGACCTGCGAGAGCTTATACAAAATGTAAAGGCGTATCACCCTGGGCGGGAGATCGACGAGTCGTGCTCAGGTCCCCTCGGGCCGCCGGGTGTCCGCCACCGGGCGCGGGGCGGCGGCCGACGCGTCGCCAGTCGAACGCAGGATCACGGCTGATCGCAGGGAACGCTCTCGGGACCCCGCTGTCGATAGATGTCGACGAACTCGTTGACTTCGGGTACGACGTCGGAGTAGGCCTTCCGCCGATTCCACGCCGTCGCGACGATCGGTGAGTCGATGTTGTCCGAGGGCGACACGATCACGTGGGAGTCCCAGTTGTCGGCGACATCGGCCAGCTCGGCGGCGAGATCGGGACGGTCGGCGTCGTACCAGAGCACGACGACCCCGTGCTCGAGCGCGTGGACGGCGAGGCTCGGCGCCAGCGGCGTGGGGTACACCCCGCACGTGGGCGACTGGCTGGCGTGGGCACCGCTGGTCGGGGCCCCCGACGAGTAGGCCGCGGACGCAACGTGCCCCCGCCCGGCATCGGGTGGCCGTTCGACGCCGGCGAGCTCGGGACCGGGGCGAAGCGCCAGCCACAGGCCGAACCCGATGCCGACCACGACCGCCAGCGATCCCACCCACGCCGCGATGTTCCAGACGCGGGCCCGGCGTTGTCGTCGGGCCCGGTTGGATTGGCGTCGAGCCTCGGTCTCGGCGTGATGCTCCACTCGGGCCGAGCGGTCATCCGCGGTCTGCTTCCGACGCTCCGCGGCCCGTTGTCGCTTGGCTGCCTTGGCCCGCTTGCTCTGCGGATGCGGCACGTTCGCCCCCTCGTGTCGATGGCTCGGCGCGCATGTCGTTCGCCGGTCGATTCGCCCGAGTGTACGGTGATCCCCGAGGCCACCCTCGTCACCCCCGAGGCCACGGGTGATGCTGCCGCCGACCTGTGCCTGCCGACGTGAACGAACCGATTCGTCCTCCGACTGCTGATGACCGGACGCCGGAATCGGTCGCATCCACGATCGCCTTCGTCGACCTCATCCAGTTCACATCGCTCACCAACGTCCACGGCGACGAGGCCGGCGCCGATGCGGCCGACACCCTCGAATCGCTCACGAGGGGGGTGCTCGGTGATGAGGTCCGGCTGGTCAAGACCGCCGGCGACGGCGTGTTGTTGCAGGCGACGAACCCGCACGACGCGCTCCGCTGCATCGCCGCGCTCATCGAGCAGCTCCACGACGCGGGGTTCGATGCCCGAGCCGGCGCGGATCACGGATCGGTGGTGGCGCGCAACGGCGACGTGTTCGGTTCCACCGTGAACCTCGCCGCCCGCCTCGCGTCGCTCGCCGATCCGGGATCGGTGGTGATGACCCGCCCGGTCGCTCTCGCCGCGACGGATCTCGAGCTCGCGGCCACCGCGCTCGGCCCGGTCGAGGTCCGCGGGTTCGATGCCGCGATCGAGCTGTTCCAGGTCGATCCCTGCCACCATCACGACCACTGGCTCGTCGACCCCGTCTGCGGAATGCGGTTGGAGCCCGGCCGGGCCGCGTCCCCCGGTCCCGGCGACCCGAGGGTCGGGTTCTGTTCACCGCGTTGCGCCGAGCTCTTCGAACAGTCGCCCGAGCGGTATCGCCGAGTCCTCGACTGACGCGGCGCACGGGCCCCGTTCGGCCCGCCGGTCGCCCCGATCCGGTCAGCGGCTCGCCACGATCATCGTGGCGTCACAGCGATTCAGCAGCTGCAGGCTGACCGACGAGCCGACCGCCCGCTCGAGAACACCGTGGTGGTCGTGGCCGATGATCACGAGATCCTCGGGGGTGCGGTCCTCGGCCAGATGCTTCGCGGCGTGCCCCGTCTCGATGACGATGCGGACCCGCTCGGCCCGAGCACCGAAGATCGACCCGATCTCCTGGGTCATGTAGGCGTGCACGGCCCGCCGGAGGACCTCGTCGTCGCGAACCGGCATCTCCGCGGTCTCGCTCATCGATCGGTCGAGGACCCAGATCGCCGTGATCTCGTCGGTCGGACCGATGTGGTCGTGGACCCACCGGAGCAGATCCCAGCTTCCCTCGGTTCCGTCGATTCCGACCCAGGTGGTCGACACGTCCATCGTCGCGCCCGGTCGGACGACGGCGAACGGCAGCTGCCGGGCCCGGTGGATCCGCGCCGCGGGGCGACTGACGTTGCGGAGATGCCACGCCGAGGGCCGACGGCTGCCGAGCACGAGGAGGTCGGCGTCGGCCTCGGCCGCGGCATCGAGCAACACGTCGCCGACATCGTCGCCGATCAGATGGTCGGCCCGGATCGACACCGCTCGGGAGGTCGCGTCGAGACCGTCCAGGAGGTCACCGAGGAGATCGTCGGCCCGTGCATCTCGCCGTGGGGTGACATGGGCGAGGGTGAGACGGCCACCGGGCGCGAGTCGACCCAGGGCCCAGGTCGCCGCGTCGGCCGAACCAGGGTCGCCATCGACGCCGACCACGATGTCGGAGAAGCGCATGCCGCCCGGCGGTCGGGGGGTCGTGTCCGTCACCGCGCCGCCCGATCGTCAGTGCTCGGGAACGAGGACCAGCGGCAGGTTCGCCCGGTGGAGGATCTTGAGGGCGACCCCTCCCGTCCGCAGACCGATGAACCCTCCCACCCCTCGCGTTCCGACGACGAGGAGGTCGCCGTGGCGGGTGGCCGAGACGCCGAGGAGCCCGTCGGCCGGGTAGAGATCACGGTGGGCGATGGCTCGCACCGCGATGCCGGCGTCGGTCAGCGGCGTGGTCCACTCGGCGATGTGACGTTCGGTGTCGCGCCGCCAGTTGTCGGGGCTGTCGGCGGGTGTCCACTCCAAGAAGGGCTCGGCCACGTTGACGGCGATCACGGAGGCGCCGAGCGACGAGGCGAGGTCGGCGGTCCACGCCACCGCGGCGGCCGAGGCGGCGGATCCGTCGACGCCGATCACGATGCGCTCGATCTCCGCGGGAGTGCCGGGCGAGATGACGGCGAGGGGAACCGACAGGTGGTGCGCGACGTGTTCGACCACACTTCCCAGATGGAGAAAGCCGGGGCCGCCGCCGGCGCCCGTGCGGCCGAGCACCAGCAGATCGACGTCGTCGGTCGCGCTGATCCGGGCGAGGACCTCACGGGGGTCACCCGGCCGGACCTCGGTGGTCAGCGCGGACGTCACCTCCCGAGCGGACGCCGTCCAGGATCCGGCCAACTCACGTTCGCGTTCGGCCAGGAGCCGGTCGTGGTTCTCCGGTGTGACCTCCGAGTACGGGTCGTGAAAGCAGTTGACGGCGTGAACCTCCGCGTCGGCCCGGACGGCGACCCCGACCGCCCATCGCAGCGCGTCGCGCCCGACGACGGATCCGTCGACGCCGACGACGATGTGTCTCATCTCGACTCCTTTCCTCATCTCGAAGTCTGCGCGTCGACGGGAGGTCGCGGGAGGGTCGTTCGTCCCAGTGTCGGTGTCGGCTCACGTCCGATCGGAACCGGTCAGGTCGTCGAGGCACACGAACGGATGGCTGAGCGGAAGATGGTGATCGGCGCCGGGAACGATCGTCATCTCCGCGCCCGCCCGCGGTCTCGTGATCGCGTCGGCGTGGTCCCGGTCGCCCACCGCGTCGTCGCTGCCCCACACCAGACGGATGCCGATCCCGGCTTCCACGAGCTCGTCGATCAACCGGTCCCAGTCGGTCTCGATGACCAGACCGACCATCGCGTCGTGATAGGCGGGCCACGTGTGCAGCGATGCCGCCCGGGTGAGCGGGACCGGCAGCTTGGGCTCGAGCGCGGCGGCAAGCCATCCGGCTGCGGTTCGGTGCCGACAACTCGCCGCGCATGCGGCTCGGGCCGCGGCGGTGTCCAACGCGAACAGTCGGACCATCATGTTTCCGGAGAGCTCGGACCGTGCGGCCTCGGGCGACCGGTGGATCGGTGCGCCCCAGCACACGATCCGTTCGACGCTGTCGGGGTGGCGGGCCGCCCAGCGCAGGGCCAGCGCCGAGCCCATCGAGTGGGCCCCGATCGTCAACGGCCGCTCGAGGAGACCGGTCCGTTCGGCGAGCTCGTCGAGCGCGTCGAGGTGGTCGTCGGGGGAGAAGGCGGCGCGGGTCGTGTCGAGCGACCTGCCGAAGCCCAACAGGTCGGGGACCACGAGCCGGTGACTCGCCGCCAGGACCTCGTACTCGGCGCCGAACACGTCGCCGGTCGACACCAGGCCGTGGAGCAACAAGATGCCGCGGTCGCCGGTGCCACCGGTGCGGGCGTGCAGCGGGCCGAACCTCTGACCGGGCAGGCCCGGCGGGGACCAGTTCCTCACCGCATCGGATCGCCGATGTTGCAGGGTCCACGCCAGCGGTGGGGTGGTCGCGGCGGCCCACATGAAGCGTCTCACCCGGCGAGTCTCGTTGAAGAACGGTGACGGGGGTAATCCCCGGTCGGGCGCGCCGGAGCCGGGTGACCGCCGCGTCGAAGCGGTGGTCACCCGGCTCGGTGTCGACATCTCTGAAGGTGGCGGCGAGGGTCGCGGCGTCATGGGAGCGGGGTCAGGAGAAGACCACCTCGATCCATCCCTGATTGGCGCTCTGCACGTGCTCGTCGTCGTCCCACCCGTCGGGGCCGTTGTCGGCGTCCCAGTAGGCGACCGCGAGCCGTGCCGTCGAGCCGACACTGAACTGGGCGTCCTGCGCATCCCCGGTCTGCATGGGTCGCTGCATCTCGAAGGTCCAGGTCCCGTCCTCGCCGATCGTCGAGGCGGTGTGGGTCCAGACCCCGAGCAGGCTGTTCTCGGCGGTGTCGCCGTTGTCGTCCTCGCGAGTGGTCGGATTGGTCGCCCACTCGTCGTCGAAGTTGCAGTTGGCGTCGTTGCCGAGATCCTTGCCCTCGCCCGCGTCGGAGACGGCACCACCGCTTTGCCGGCCGGCGCTGCAGTCGAGCTCCCAATGCCAGATGTCGACCATGCCGAAGCTGCCCTCACGGTCGTCGTCCTCGGCGCCCATGTGTTCGGCCGCGTCGGGTTCGATCGCCCACTGGATGGCGTTGGCCGCCGAGAGGTGCGCGTCGTCGGGGTTCCAGTCGTAGTCGTCCTCGACCTGGAGGAGCATGAGGACGTTCTCGCCGTCGTGGGCGACCTTCAACGTCGCCGGGTGGGCTTCGACGGACTCGCCGGTGATGCCCTCGAGGGTGACGTCGAGCCCGGCCACTCCGTCCCAGTCGGAGGCGTCACCGTCGATCACGATGCCGTCGACGGACGTGGCCTCGATGGTTCGCATCGGTCCGTCGTCGTCATCGTCGACGGTCGGTGCCTGGGTGGTGTCGGGCGCGTCGGTGGTGTCCGGCGCCTCGGTGGTGTCGGGTTGCTCAGCGGTTGTGGAGGTGTCGTTGCCGCACGCGGCTGCCACCAGCGACAAGACGGCGAACAACACCAGAATGGTTCGTTTCATGAGAGTCTCCCTTGGGGGTTGTGTCTCAACCGTCCGGCCGGATCCTCACGTGTGAACAGGGACATTGGTCCCGGCGCGGTCGATACCCACCCGCCGGCGTCCGCCCCGACGCTCAGTCGTCGTCTTTCACCGCGTCGTCATCGTCACGAACGACCACCAGCCGCCCGGCCCGCTCGTCGTCGTGCTCATCGTCGTCGTGCTCGTCGTCGTCGTGCTCGTCGTCGTGCTTGTCGTGGGAGTCGTCGTCTCGCTCATCGTCGTCCTCGTCGTCTTCGCGCGAGGGCCGGTTGCCATCGTCGCCGTCTCGATCCGAGTCGGCACCGGTCAGATCGGCGATCCAGGCGGCGAGCTCGTCGAGATCGGCGTCGGAGATGACGGCGGGCCCGAACGGGGGCATCGAGTCGTCGCCCGTACGAACGACGCTGAAGATCTCGCGGATCTCCTCACCTCGCACGTCGGGTCCGAGCGGAGTCCCGGCGCCTGCCGGACCGTGGCACGACGCACAGAACGCGGCGAACACCGCCTCGGGCCCCGAAGCCGTCGGTGGCGGCGGGACCGGTGGGGGCGGCCCTCCCGGTTGCAGGCCGGCGACATAGTCGGCGATGGCCTGGATCTGCGCGCCGGTGAGCGAGGCGCCGAACGCCGGCATGGCGCCGGCTCCCGAGGTCGTGATCGAGACGAGCTGGGCGGTGGAGAGCGTCGTCCCCAAAAGGGAGGGGGCGAACCCACCGGTGCCCCCCGGGCCATGGCACGAGGCGCAGCTCTGCGCGTAGAGGATGGCGCCGTCGGGTGTCCCGGGCGGCACGGTCGTGCTCGGCGCGGTCGTGGTCGGAACAGGAGTGGTCGTCGTGACGGGAACGGTCGTGGTCGGCGCGGTCGTCGTGGTCGTCGTCCCGGGAACGCTCGTGGTGGGTGGGCCCGTGCCGACCTCGAGCGTCACGACGGCCGGCGCCGACACCCCGGTCCCGTCGGTCGCCGAGTACGTGAACGAGTCGGCGCCGGTGAACCCGGCACTCGGGGTGTAGACGAAGGCACCGACCGACAAGAAGGTCAGCGAGCCGTTGGCGGGCCCCACCCGCAACACGGCGCTGATCGGATCCCCCTCCGGGTCGGCATCGTTCGCGAGGACGCCCGGAGCGGTCACGGTCAGACTCTGGCCGACGGCGGTCCGGTAGGAGTCGGCGACCGCCACCGGAGCCGATCCGGTGCCGAGCGCGACGACGCCGAGGACGCCGGTCCGTGGGCTCGGCGTGGCGGCGGTGTCGGGGCCCGGGCCGGTGGTGGCGCCGGCGACACCGATCCAGGCGAGGAGCGCGATGGCGACCGTGGTGGCGGTCGGGCGAAGCAAACGGCGCGCCGATCGTCGCCGGTCATCGGTGATCGGTTCCGAGGGTTCGGTCATCGCCTGTTGCCTTTCCTACTCGTTGCGAAGTGGGGTCGTGGAGGGGCCGACTCGTCGGATCACGGCGCCGGCGAGAACAACCGTCACCAGCGCCATTCCCAGGGCGAGGAGCGTCGGGAATCCCGGACGGTCATCGGTCCCGGTGGTCGCCGGGACCCGGTCGAGCCGCTCGATCAGCTCCCGGCTCTGGGGAGCCGGTCCCCGAGGAGCCGCGACTTCGCTGCGCCCCGCCACTTCGACGTCGACCTCGGGCGCGTCCGCGAAGCGGGCGACGTGGTCGGCGATCAACTCGATGTCGGCCTCGCTCAACAACTCCGCGAACGCCGGCATGTCGCCCGGTCCGCGGTTGATGAGACCGACGAGGTCGTCCCGCTCGAAGAAACGGTCGAGGGGCTCGGCACTTCCGCCCGCGCCATTCGCGCCATGGCACGACGCGCAGTTCGCGGCGTAGAGCGTCGCGCCCGGGTCCGCGATGACGGAGGGCTCGGTGCCGTCGGCAGGGTCGGCCGTTCCGGCGTCGATGTCGGTGGGTGCGAGCGACTCGACATAGGCGCTCACCAGGTCGATCTGCGAGGCGGTGAGACGGTCACCGAACGCGGGCATGGTGCCGGAGCCGTTGGCGGTGATCGAACCGACCACGGCGCGGGCGAGCGGGGCGTCGATCAGCGACGGCCCGACGCCACCCTCTCCGGCGGCGCCGTGACAGCTCGCGCAGCTCGACGCGTAGATGTCGGCGCCGGTCGCCGCCGGGGCCAGGGTGGTGGTCGTGGCGGCCGGTGCGGTGCTCGACTGCATCGATGCGGTCACCGCCGCGACGGCGGCGATCTCCTCGGCCGACAGCACCGCGCCGAAGCCGGGCATCGTGCCCTGTCCGGCCGTGATGATCGATCGGATCACGGATCGCGATGATGTCGATGTCACCAGTGACGGCCCGGCACCTCCCTGCCCGCTCGGGCCGTGACAGCTCGCACACGATGTGGCGTAGACGGCCCGGCCGTCGACGTTCGCGGCGGCGGTGGTCGGCGGGGGAGCGGTGGTCGTCGGCGGATTCGTGGTCGTGGGCGCGACGGTCGTCGTCGGTGGAATGGTGGGGGGTGGCGGCGGCGTGCCCGAGGTGACGGTGACAGATGTCGTGGCGCCGGTGGTGGCGCCGGTGTCGTCGACGACGGTGAGGGTCACCGTGTAGGTCCCGGTCGCGGCGTAGCTGTGCTGCAGACGTGCGCCCGCGGTGCCGAAATCCACCACCGGGCTGCCGTCGCCGAAATCCCACCGGTAGCTGGTGATCGTGCCGTCCGGGTCGCGAGAGCCGGTGCCGTCGAAGCTGATTCCCTCCTGGACGACTCCGGCGTAGGGCCCGCCGATCACCGCGACCGGATCGGCGTTCGGGATCGGGTTCACGACGATCGCGAGTGAGGTCTCGGCCGACGCGTCGCCCCCCGGTCCCCCGTCCATGTTCACCGAGTTGCCCGACGCGTAGAGGGTGACGGATCCCGGCGACGCCGGCGCGGTCCAGTCGAACGTCCACGACACGGCTCCCGACGGGTCCGCGGGTTTCGTGCTCTGCTGGACGATCTGACCGGCGAGAAGTCGGGTGTCACCTGCGGTCGACACCAGCGATCCCGCCGTGGCCGACACGCCGAAGCCGCCGCCGGCCGCTTGGCCACCGGTGATCGTCAGCGTGTAGCGGGATTGGGACCCGACGGTGACCGTCGGCGGTCCCGTGAGCGACACGGCCGGAACGACCCCTCCGGTGTGGCAGCTCGCGCAGGTCGCCCCCGCGCTCACGGCGGGGTCGCCGGTGTGCCCGCTGATCCCACCGCTGGAGGCGAGCGCGCTCGCCGCGAAGCTGATGCCGTAGGCGAGCGCCATCACCGTGAGGAGGCCGACAACGGCCCTCGACCACCGCCTCGGGGGCGCGTCGGTCGAAGTCTCCTCCATCGATGCCCTCCGTATTCGACGCATCTCGGGACTTCCGTTGCTCCGCATTTCCAGTGCGTTCCCAACGTAGCAACGAGCCACGTTCGCCCGGAAGGGCCATACGTCCCGAGCTCCGTCACCCGTCGCCGCGCGCCGAACGCGTCGCCACAAGGGGTCGAAGGTCCCTGGGCCGACTCCGTCGTCGGTTCCTACAGTTCACTCAGCGAGCTGTTCGTTGGGTGCTGATGCCCACAGCTCGAAACGAGACGGAGGGATTGTCATGGCCCTTTCGCGGCTGTTCACCATCATCTTCGCGGTGGCGCTCGTCGCTGCCGCCTGCGGGAGCGACGACACGACGTCGTCGGAGACCGCCACGCCGGAGGCGACCACGCCGGTCTCGTCCCCGGACGACACCGCGGCGCCCGCGGCGACCACGCCCCCCGACGAAGGGGAGCTCGGACCGGCGTACTCGGACGAGGGTCGCACGCTCGACGCGGTGGCCGCGACCATCGAGGTCGACGGCGACGCGACCGACTGGGCCGACATCGAAGGCCTCGACCTGACCTTGTACCCGATCACCGACGAACGCTACGCCCCCAAGGACGCGACGCTGAAAGCAGCCCATGACGACGAGTTCGTCTATGTGCTCCTCCAGGTCGACGACGACTACGACTGGTCGGCGGACGACGCCCATCTGTCGGCCGCGGCGGCGATCCAGTGGGCGATCGAACCCGGTGCCGGTGAGGCGATGGGAGCGACCGACGAGGATCGTGAGACGAGCCTCGGCCTGGTGGACATCTGGCACTGGGAGCTCGAGTGCGAGGCCGGCGTCGACAGCGGCGGTGCGGTTGCGGGCCCCGGTGAGGGCAAGGACCCCGGAAACGACTCCGGCTGCAACTTCGACGACGAGTACGCGATGACCACCGAGGATCGCGAGGACGACAACGCCGACGGCGCCGAGAACAGCCTGCTCGGCGTCTGGACCCACTCGGACGCCACCGCCGGAGCCGACGGCACGTGGACCTTCGAGATGCGTCGTCCGCTCGTCACCGGCGACAGCACCGACGCCCAGTTCGAGGTCGGCTCGGATGCCCGGCTCGCCATCGCCTACTGGGACGCCGACTCGGGTCCCGACGGCTGGGAGGACGAGGACCACGTCCAGAGCGGCAACCAGGGTTGGATCACGATCAGCTTCGTCTGACCGTCGAACGAGCAAGGACCGACCAGGTCGTGAAAGCACCGTCATGAAGAGGACACATCCACTCGAGGTCACCGTCGCACTGGCGCTGGTGACGCTGCTCGTCTCCTTCGTCGCCGGGCCGGTCCCCGCGCTGCTCCTCGTGGTGGTCGCCGCGTTCGTCGCCGTCCCGGTCCGTTTGCGCCGGAGCTTTCGGGGTGAGTCGCCCGAACCGACCTCGACCACCGTCGAGATCTCGCCGCGGGGTGTCTCGCGGCGGGAGGCGATCAAGCGCCTCGGCGTGGGCGGGGCCGGCCTCGCCGTGCCGGTGGCGGTCGGCGGGCCGACGCTCATCGACAGCTGGAAGGCAGAAGCGGGTGCCGCGACCGGGCCCTCCGGCCGGACCCGACAGTGGGGCATGATCATCGACCTTCGCAAGTGCGACGGCTGCCAGAGCCAGGGGACCGCGCCGCAGTGCACCCTCGCTTGCATCGAGGGACACTTCGCACCCGAACCGATGGAGTGGATCCAGATCTACGAATCGGAGATGGAAGGCGGGGGAACCCAGTTCATCCCCGCCCCTTGTCAACAGTGCCAGAACCCGCCGTGCGTCAACGTGTGTCCCGTCACCGCGACCTACTCGACGGCAGAGGGCACCGTCCTCATCGATCAGGATCGGTGCATCGGCTGTCGGATGTGCATGGCGGCGTGCCCCTACGACCGGCGCTTCTTCAATTGGGGCGATCCGCCGGTGCCGCCGGAGGCCGTGTTGGCGGACTACTCCGCCGAACATCAGGTTCCGGCTCGCAAGGGCACGGTCATGAAGTGCGACTTCTGCCCGGAGATGGCCCGGGCCGGAACGCTTCCGTACTGCGCCCAGGCGTGCCCGAACGACGCGATCTACTACGGCGATCTCGAGGAGGACGTCGCGACGAACGGCCGCGATGTCGTCTCGTTCAGTGACTTCACGACGGAGAACAACAGCTTCCGCCTGAAGGAGGATCTCGGCACGCAGCCGAGGGTCTTCTACATCCCCGGCCACGGCGAGGACGTCGGCCGCGATCCTCACGACGAGGGCCGGCTCCCGACCCGCTGGCCCTGGATCGAGCGAGTGAAGGGGGCCGTGACATGGAGACGGTGACCAGCTGGGAGGAGACCCTCCGGGAACGCACCCTCGCGGCGACCCGCACCTCCGGGCGCCTGTACGTCGCGTGGCTCGCCGGGCTCGGCCTCGTCATCGCGTGGGGGTTCGTCGCCTACGCGTATCAGTGGAAGAACGGCCTCTACGTGACCGACATGCGTGACCGGATCTCATGGGGGCTGTACATCACCGCGTTCGTGTTCTTCATCGGCATCAGCCACGCCGGAACGTTGATCTCGGCGATCCTGCGCGTCGCCAACGCAGGGTGGCGGAGCCCGGTCACCCGGATCGCCGAGTCGATCACCGTGGTCGCGCTCGTCAGCGGCGCGCTGTTCGTCATCGTCGACATGGGTCGGCCCGAGCGGCTCTACCAGTTCTGGCTGAACGGCAACTGGCAGTCGCCGCTTATGTGGGACATGATGGCGATAACGATCTATCTCACGGCCAGCGTCGTCTACCTGTACGTGCCGATGATCCCGGATCTGGCCATGTTCCGGGATCAACTCACCGATCAGGTCAGCCGGTTCCAGTTGTGGGTCTACCGGACCCTGGCGATCGGCTGGAACGACAACCGGACGCAGCGCGAGGCCCTCTCCCGTTCGATCGGCATCTTGATGGTGCTGATCATCCCGATCGCCGTGTCGGTGCACACGGTCGTCTCGTGGATCTTCGCGATGACGCTTCGGGTCAGTTGGAACAGCACGATCTTCGGCTTCTTCTTCGTCGCCGGTGCGATCTACTCCGGTGTCGCCACGTTGATCGTGGTGCTCGCGGTGATGCGACGCGTGTACCACCTCGAGGAGTACATCACCCGCCTGCACTTCACCTATCTCGGCTACATCCTCGTGTCGATGTCGCTG
Source organism: Actinomycetes bacterium (assembly GCA_024276495.1). Classification (GTDB taxonomy): domain Bacteria; phylum Actinomycetota; class Acidimicrobiia; order Acidimicrobiales; family Aldehydirespiratoraceae; genus JAJRXC01. The sequence goes on along the minus strand of JAJRXC010000015.1, from coordinate 3,882 downwards.
GTGATGATCTACGGCAACGCGTCGGAGTACATCACCAAGGGATTCAAGATGGCCGAGGAGGACCGGTTCGCGTTCGAGCAGCTCTTCGCTCGGGATTTCGCCTCGATGTACTGGTTCTACTTCTTCGGTGGCCTGGTCCTGCCCATCTTGTTGGTGGCGTTCAAACCGAGTCGCACGATCGGCGGCATCGTCGTCGCCGCGGTGTTCGTCGACATCGCGATGTTCATCGAGCGCTACTTCATCGTCGTGGCCGGTCTCCGGGTTCCGATCATGGACTACGAGCCGTCGTCGTACTCGCCGACCTGGGTCGAGTGGTCGATCCTCGCGTCCGGGTTCGCCGGCTTCATGCTGCTCCTCACGTTGTTCGCCCGCTTCTTCCCGATCCTCGCGGTGTGGGAGATGACCGAGGAACGAGCCGAGCGGGCCCGTGAGGCGGAGGCGGAACGGGTCCCGGAGTTGGTGACATGAGCCGGTCACGGATCTCGCGTGTCGGGCGGATCGCGGCCGTCTCGCTCGTCGGCGTTCTCGTGGTGCCGGCCGCCCGTCCGGCGGGGGCGGCAGAGGTCGAGATCGACAATCCGACCGTGGTGATGGTCGGTGACGAGGTCGAGGTGACCGTGACGGTCAGCGATGGAGGCGAGGCCGTGGTCGATGGCGACGTCGCGCTCGCCTTTCTCGGCCGGGTGGCGGGAGAGTCGGGCTGGATCGTCGTCGCCGCCGGTGTGACCGACGAGAACGGGGTCGTCACGTTCGACTACCGGCAACGGACCCTCGACGCCGAACGGATGCGGGTCCAGTACCGCGGCCCGGATGGTCAGGAGAACTTCGAGTTCACGATGACCGTCGTCGACGGGCCCCAGCAGGTGCGTAGCGACGCCGGCGCGGACCTCCCGATCTTCGGTGTCTGGTGGATCGTCGTCGTGCTCGGTGCCGTCTGGGTGCTCATCATCATGGCGACGGTGTGGGTGGGCCGCATCGGTCGTACCTCGGACCTGCCCGCGGGTCCGGCCCGGGCGATCCCCCGGATCATGGTGGCCTTCGTGACCTTCACCGCGTTGGGGATGCTCATCGTCGTGGTCACCAAGCCCCAGTCGCACGCCAACCTCGATCCCACCGGAGACTTCGATCGGGTGCCGAGGGCGGAGATCGGGGTCGACAGCGACTATCTGGGGCTCGGACTGGGATCTCGGGATCCGTCCGTCGTCCTCGACGGGCAGCAGCTCTTCGTGCAGTCCGGTTGCGCGAGCTGTCATGGTGTGCAGGGAGGTGGGGCCGTGGTCGGCGGCCCGATCATCGGTGAGGACGGTGTGCGTTCCGCCAATCGCCTGATCGAGGAGGTCCGGGAGGGCCCGCGGGGCATGCCGGCGTTCGACGAGGCGGAGCTCAGCGACGAGGACATCGAGACGATCTTCGCCTTCCTCGAAGCACAGTCCACCGACTGAAGAGGGCGAACCTGACGATTTGGTAACCTGTCGGAATGAGCAGGGGGCACATTTGACGAAGCCGGTCTACGAGCTGAAGGCGCAGTTTTTCAAGACCCTCGGCCATCCGGCTCGGATCAGGGTTCTCGAGGTTCTCGCCGCCGGGCCGCGTTCGGTCTCGGAGCTCCAGCCCGACGTCGGAATAGAGTCCTCTCACCTCTCCCAGCAGCTGTCGGTGCTGCGCAAGGCCGGCATCGTGCAGGCGGACCGTCAGGGATCCTCGATGATCTATTCGGTCGTCGATCCCCAGATCTTCGAGCTCTTGAACGTGGCGAAGCAGATCATCATCACCCGCCTCGTCGGCACCGACGAGCTCCTCGCCGATCTCGACTCGCTCGACTACTCCGCACCGCCCGGCGAGTGAGGTTCAGATGTCGACATGGGTCCCGATGTCGACGGTGTGCGCTCGCGGGATCGAGAAGTGCTGGGCGGGGTCGGCGGCGTTGCGATGCAAGAACGCGAACAGGTGTTCCCGCCAGATCGCCATACCGGGCCGATCGGTGACATCGACCCGTTCGCGTCCGAGGAAGTAGGTGGTGAGCTCCTCGTCGAAGGAGACGCCACTGCCCACCAGCTTGGCGAGGTCGTCTGCCACCCGGGGCTGATCGGCGTAGCCGTAGTGCAGCTGGAGCTCGTGGAATCCCAACGGATGATGGGTGAACTTGGCCCTTGCCGCGGCCGGCACGGTCGGCGTGTCGACGGAGATGATCGACAAGATCACGACCTGTTCGTGCAGGCTCTCGTTGAAGCGCAGGTTCGTCAGCAGCACCGGGGGAACGAGACCCGGCGTGCGATGGAGGTAGACGCCGGTTCCGAGGTGGCGGATCGGCGGGTCGTTGGCCAGACCGGCCACGAAGTCGGCGACCGAGAGGGCCTTTCGCTCGAGTCGGTCGGCAACGAGGCCGCGTCCGGTTCGCCACGTCGTGAAGATCAGGAACCCGAGCAGGCCGACGAGCAGCGGGAACCAACCACCGTCGGGGATCTTGAAGACGTTGGCGCTCGCGAACGCGATGTCGACGACCAGCAGGGGCCAGGTGAGCGCGCTGGTCGCGAGCGCCGACCACCCCCAGCGGTGATACGCGACATGGCCGACGAGAAGGGTCGTGATCACCATCGTCATGGTGACGGCGACACCGTACGCCGCCGCGAGCCGGCTCGACGTGCCGAACGCGAACACGAGGATCAGGCACGCGCTCAGCAGGAACCAGTTGATGGCCGGCACGTACACGTGCCCCCGACTCTCGTCGGATGTCTGCACGGTGTGGAGCCGGGGCAGGTAGTCCAGATGGATGGCCTGCACGGTGAGGGAGAACGCGCCGGTGATCAGCGCCTGCGACGCGATGACGGTCGCCGCCGTGGCGAGCACCGTCAGCGGCCAGTGGGACCAGTCGGGGGCGAGCAGGAAGAACGGGTTCTCGATCGCGTCCGGATTCCGCAGCAGCAACGCCCCCTGACCGAAGTAGTTGAGGACGAGTGACGGAAGGACGAGCCCGTACCAGACCGCCTGGATCGAGCGCCGGCCGAAGTGCCCCATGTCGGCATAGAGCGCTTCCCCGCCGGTCACGACGAGAAACACCGAGCCGAGGACGAGAAACCCCCGCCCGCCGTTCTCGGAGAAGAAACGCACCGCCCAGATCGGGTTGAGGGCGCGGGCGACGCCGGGTTCGCCGGCCATCTCCGCAATCCCGAGCAACGCGAGGGTGCCGAACCAGACGACCATCACCGGTCCGAAGAAGCGGCCGATCGTGCTCGTTCCCCGATGCTGCACCGCGAACAAGCCGATGAGGATCGCCGCGGCGATCGGTTTGACCCAGGCATGGACCGAGGGTGCGGCGACCTCGATGCCTTCGACGGCGGAGAGTACCGAGATCGCCGGGGTGATCATCCCGTCTCCGTAGAGGAGCGCGGTTCCGAACAGGGCCAACATGATCAGAGTCGCGCGGCGCCGGTTGCCCCCCCGTTTCACGATCAGCGCGGCGAGGGCGAGGATGCCGCCCTCGCCGTCGTTGTCGGCCCGCATGACGACGACGAGGTACTTCAACGTGACGACGATCAGCAACGACCAGACGATGAGCGACAGCACACCGAGGATGTTGGCTTCGTTGACGGCGAGCTCGTTCTCCCCGGCCAGCGACTCGCGAAGGGCGTACAGGGGGCTGGTGCCGATGTCGCCGAAGACGACGCCGAGCGCGCCGAGGCCCAGGGTGGCTCGGCGTTTGGCGGTGGCGGTGATCGGGGCGGTCATCGGCCGGTTCGCCCATCGACCGCGGGCACGCCCGCCGGGACGCCGTCGTAGACGACGGCTCCGCCGTCGAGCATGACGACCCGATCGAAGAGGTCGAGGGCGGCGCGATCGTGGGTCGCGACGATGACGCTGGCCAACTGGTCGCGAATCTCCTCG
>JAJRXC010000014.1 GCA_024276495.1 Actinomycetes bacterium | reverse complement strand
CCCAGTCGGTGCCCTCGACATCGCCGCCGGTGCCGACCCCGGTGCTGAGCATCCAGGTGGGGAACGGCCCGGGGGCGATCGCGTTGACGATGATGTTGCGGGGCGCGAGCTTGCCGCCGAGTTGGCGGGTCAACGCGTGCACCGCGGCCTTCGACGGTCCGTAGGAGAACGTCTCGAACGTCGGCGACTTGATGCCGTCGATCGACCCGATGTTGATGACCCGCGACGGATCGTCCGCGGTGGCCGTGGCCTCGAGCAGCGGCAGCAGCCGCTGGGTCAAGAAGAAGACCCCCTTGACGTTGGTGTCCATCACCTTGTCCCAGCCGATCTCGGGGAACTCGTCGAGCGGGGCGCCCCACGACACGCCGGCGTTGTTCACCAGGAAGTCGAGATGGCCCTCGCGGGCGGTCAGCTCTGCCACGAGCGCGTCGATCCCCTCGATGCCCGAGAGGTCGGCGGGCAACGAGATGCACTCACCCCCGTACTCCGCCATGAGGCGCGCCGCGGTGGCGTCGCACACCGCGGCTTTGCGGGAGCTGATGTAGACCTTCACGCCGTTGGCCAGATAACCGGCCGCGATCATCTCGCCGATCCCCCGCGACCCGCCGGTGACCAGGGCGATCTTGCCGTCGACGGAGAACAGGTCGTTGATCTTCATGGGGATCCTCAATTCGGGCCGGGCCGGATGGCGTACCCGCACACCGTAGATTGAGGTCATGGCAGAACTCGAAGTCGAGGGCGACGACCTCGTCGTCCGGCTCGGACCGTGGGAACGAATCGGCACACTTCGAACCAGCGATGTTCGGGTCGCGTGTTCCTCGATCGCCGCCAGGCGACGGGTCGACGCCGCCCACCACGAGGTCCGCGGGCTACGGGCGCCGGGAACCGGGCTGCCCGGCCGGATCCTCATCGGCACCTGGTTGCGCCGGGGCGGGAGAGACTTCGTCGCCGTGTCGGGAAAGGGGCCCGGTGTCGTGATCGAGTTGCGCGGCGAACGCTTCGACCGCATCGTCACCACCGCACCCCTCCCGCCCGGGATCGAACGCTGAGAGGACCCGCCCGGTCCGCTACCGGCCGCCGGGAATGCCGGCCTCGTCGACCACCAGGAGCCGGGTGAGATCCAGTGCGCTCACGATCCCCACGAGCTCCTCGTTCTCGGTGACCAGCACCCGGTGGACCCGCTCGTCGCACATGAGCCGGGCGACCACCGCGACCGAGTCGTTCGGGGCCACGGTCACCGGCACCATCGTCATCGCGTCGGCGACGGTCGTCTCCAACATGCGGTCGACGATCCGCGTCCGGTCGCGGGCGATCTCGGTGAGCGCGGGAAGGGGGATGGGATACGGGCTCAGCAGGTACTGGGAGATCTCGCCGGCCGCCAGTTGCTGATCGTAGAGGACCCGGATCACGTCGGACTGGGAGATCACCCCGACGAGAACTCCGTCGTCGACGACCGGCGCCCCCGAGATCGCGTTGACGGTGAAGAGCTCGTCGACCTCCTTCAACGTCATCTCCGGTGAAGCGCTGATCACACCATCTGTCATCACATCGGCAACCAACATCTCGATACCTCCGGTTCACCCCGACCGTACGCGCACGTCGAGTCGTCGGGGATGGGACGAAAGGCCTTACTCGTTCTCGCGTCGCGTTCATACGCTTCAAGTGTCAGAGGAATCTCACCCGAGCAAAGGAGAGATCCATGACGGGACAACCCAAGAAGCTGGTCGTTCTCGGAGCGGGAACCGGCGGCACGCTCGCCGCCAACCGGATCCGCAAGCGCTTCGCCGAGTCCGAGGTCACGATCGATGTCGTCGACCGGGACAACCGCCACATCTACCAACCGGGGCTGTTGTTCATCCCGTTCGGGCTCGCTGATCCCGACGAGATCGTGCGACCCCGCGATCGCCAACTCCGACGGGGGATCAACTATCACCTCAGCGGCATCGAATCGGTCGACATCGATCGCCAACGTGTCCTTCTCGACAACGGATCAACCCTCGCCTACGACGTCCTGCTCGTCGCAACCGGCGCGGTGCTGCAGCCGGAGGAGACCGAGGGTCTCGCCGGTCCGGGCCGGCTCGACGACGTCTTCACCTTCTACGACCTGGAGGGCGCAACCGCCCTCGCCGAAAGACTCGAGAGCTTCGATTCGGGCCGTCTCGTGATCAACGTCGTCGACATGCCGATCAAGTGCCCGGTCGCGCCGATCGAGTTCGCGTTCCTCGCCGATTGGTACTTCACCGAGAACGGCGTCCGGGAAGACGTGACGATCACCTATGTCACCCCCCTCGACGGTGCCTTCACCAAGCCGACGTCGTCGGCGACGCTGTCGTCGCTCCTCGACGAGAAGAACATCGAGCTCGTCACCGAGTTCAACACCGGCGAAGTCGATGGTGTCGGCCGGAAACTGATCGGCTACGACGAGCGGGAGATCCCGTTCGACCTCGCGGTGGTCATCCCGCTCCACGGCGGCGCCCCCTACGTCCACAACTCGCCCGGTCTCGGCGACGAGCTGGGGTTCGTCCCGACCGACAAGGCCACCCTGCAGTCGCTGGTGAAGCCGAACATCTTCGTGCTCGGCGACGCTGCCGACCTACCGGCCTCCAAGGCCGGGTCGGTGGCCCACTTCGAGGGCGAGGTCCTGGTCGCCAACATCGAGTCGTTCCTCGCCGGGGAACCGTTGGAGGCGACCTTCGACGGCCACGCAAACTGCTTCATCGAGACCGGCTTCTCCAAAGCGCTGCTGATCGACTTCAACTACGAGACCGAACCGCTCCCCGGCCACTACCCGGGACCGCTCGGCCTGCCATTGCTGAAGGAATCGAAGCTGAACCATCTGGGGAAGCTGATGTTCCAGTGGTTCTACTGGCACGGGCTCCTCCCCGGCCGGGACATCCCCGGCATCGGTGCCGCGATGCCGACCGCCGGCAAGGACACCGGAGAACTGGTCTCGGCGGGAACGAATCGAGAAGGGACACAGTGAGATGACGACACGAGAGATCGCCAACGCCACCGTCGAGGTCGACGACGACGGATTCTTCGTCGACCCGACCCAGTGGACCGAGGACATGGCCCCCTTGTTGGCCGAGGAGTGCGGGGTTCCCACTCCGCTGACCGACAAGCACTGGCAGGTCCTGCACTTCATGCGAGACCAGTACTTCGACAAGGGCACCGGTCCGACCGTTCGCAAGCTGGGCAAGACCTCCGGGGTGACCGTGAAGGAGCTCTACCAGCTCTTCCCGAAGGGTCCGGCCAAGCTGGCCGCCCGCTGCGCCGGAATCCCGAAACCCCGCGGCTGCGTCTGAACCGCGTCCGCATCCGAGAGGAAACGACATGACCGATACTTCGACCGCACTCGTCGAGACACCCGAGGTCGCCGACACGCCGGCCGCGATCGAGAAGGTCTCGATCATCATCTCCAAGGGCTCGCTCGAGGAGATCTACCCCGGTCTCATCATGGCCAACGGGGCCCGAGCCGAGGGGATCGACGTCAACGTGTTCTTCACCTTCTTCGGCCTCGACGCCGTGCACAAGAAGCGCAACGAGCACATCAAGGTGGCGACGGTCGGAAACCCCGGCCTTCACATCCCCACGTGGGCCGGCGGGTTGCCGGGGGTCTCCGCCCTGATGACGAAGTACATGGAGCACCAGATCGAGGGGCTCGACATTCCCGACATCCCCGAGTTCGTGCAGATGATCTCCGACACCGGCGCCGGGCTCTACGGATGTCTCGCCTCGGTCGACCTGTTCGGGCTCGAGCGCGACGACCTGATCGACGAGCTCGACGGCATCATCACCGTCGGGGAGTTCTACGAGATGGCCGCCGGCGGACAGATCATCTTCACCTGAACACGGCGCCCCGGGCCCCGATCGCTCAACTCCCCGGGGTGTACGTGGTGAGCGCCGCCATGTAATTGGCCCGTTCGAACGCGATCGGGTCCGGAACCGAGGCCTGGCTGACACTCCCCCGGGCCTGATCCAACGAGACGTACTCGCGCTCGGTGAACCAACGCCCGACGCCGTCGCGCACCGCGCGCAGATGCCCGGGACCGTGTCGAAGCAGCGCCGACGTCATCATCGTCACGGTGGCACCGGCGAGGATGAGCTTCACGACATCGGCGGGGCCGTGGACCCCGGTGGTCGCGGCGAGGTCGGCATCGACCCGGTCCGCCATGATCGCGATCCAACGAAGGGTGAGCCGCATGTCGCTCGGCGAGCTCAAGTCGAGATCCGGCGTGACCTCCAGGGTCTCCAGATCGATGTCGGGCTGGTAGAAGCGGTTGAACACCACAAGGCCGTCGGCACCGGCCTCGGCCAGCCGGCGGGCCATGTTGGCCGGCGAGCTGAACTGGGGCCCGATCTTGACCGCGAGGGGGATGTCGACCGCGGTTCGGACCCGTTCGACCAGTCGCAGGTATCGCTCCTCGATCTCGGGGCCGGTCGTGTCCGGCTCCGCCGCCACCAGATAGATGTTCAGCTCCAGCGCGTCGGCGCCCCGCTCCTCGAACGCGGTCGCATACGCGGTCCAACCGCCGTCGGTCGTCCCGTTGAGGCTGGCGATCACGGGAACGCCGAGCTCGCCCTTGGCCCGGGACAACAGGTCGAGATGCTCTTCGACGCCGGTGTCGTAGCCGGGCAACTCGGGAAAGAAGCCGCCCGGCGCCTCGACGTTGAACGCGGCGTCGCCACCGATGCTTCGTTCGAACGCCATCGCGTCGTGTTCGATCTGTTCCTCGAAGAGCGACGGCAACACGACCGCGGCGGCGCCCGCGTCCTGCAACGCGAGGAGTGAATCGAGCGAACCGGTCAATGGCGACGCCGAGGCCACGATCGGATGCTCCAGGGTGAGCCCGAGATAGCGGGTGGTCAGGTCGGTCATGGGGCCTCCTCCCCGCCACCGGCTCCGGCGTCGGGACGTTCGTCGTCGGACTCCTCGTCGAGGATCCCGTATCTCGCCGTACGTTCGACCTCGACCATCTGCTCGTAGAGATGCCATCGATCGTCGATGTCGCGCTGGGCCAGCGTCATCAGCTCATCGGCCACCTCGGGCCGCGACCGGGCCAGCATCGAGAAGCGGGCTTCGGTCATGGCGAAGTCCCGGAACGCCACCGTCGGCTTGCGACTGTCGAGGTGCAGCCCGTGCTCACCGGCGACCTCCCGCCTCGGGTCGTAGCGGTACAACGGCCAGTGACCGCTCTCAGCCGCCATCTTCTGATGGCCCATCATGTCGGACATGTCGATGCCGTGGGCGATGCAGGGGCTGTAGGCGATCACCAGCGAGGGGCCGGGATGGGCGGCCGCCTCGGCCAACGCCTTCACCGTCTGGGTCATGTTCGCCCCCATCGCGATGTGGGCGACATAGACGTCGTTGTGCGCCATCGCGATCATGCCGAGATCCTTCTTCGGCGTGGTCTTGCCACCGGCGGAGAACTTCGCGATCGCCGATCGGGGAGTCGCCTTCGACGTCTGGCCGCCGGTGTTCGAGTAGACCTCGGTGTCGAGCACGAGAATGTTGACGTCGCGGCCCGAGGCCATCACGTGATCGACCCCGCCGAACCCGATGTCGTAGGCCCAACCGTCGCCACCCACCAGCCAAACCGAGCGACGCACGAGATGGGCGGTCAACGACGCGAGACGAACCGCGATCGGGTCGCGGTCGGCGACGAGTCGGGCATCGAGCTCTTTCACGAGGGCCCGCTGTCGCTCGATCGAGGCCTCGTCCCGCCCACCGTTGTCGAGGATCTCCTCGGCCAACGAACCGAGCCGGCCGGCCAACTCCGAGAGCAGGTGACGGGCCGCGGCCTCCTGATGATCGAGCGCCAACCGGATGCCCAGGCCGAACTCGGCGTTGTCCTCGAACAGCGAGTTCGCCCACGCCGGGCCGCGGCCGTCGCCGTCGACCGTCCACGGCGTCGTGGGGAGGTTGCCGCCGTAGATCGACGAGCAGCCGGTCGCGTTGGCGACGACCATGCGATCGCCCATGAGCTGGGTGAGGAGCTTCAGATACGGCGTCTCACCGCAGCCCGCGCACGCACCGGAGAACTCGAACAACGGCTGGGCCTGCTGTGACCCTCTCACCGAGTCGAGCTTCAACGTCGTTCGATCGTGCTCGGGCAGACCGAGGAAGTAGTCGAAGTTGAGCCTCTCCACCTCGACATGCTCCGCGACCGGCTCCATGTTGATCGCCTTGTGCTTGACCACTTCCTTGCTCTTGGCCGGACAGATGCTCACGCACACACCGCAACCGGTGCAGTCGTCGGGAGCCACCTGGATGATCGCCCGCGGCGTCGAGCCGTCACGGCTGGGCCACGGTCGGTCCCGAAACGACGCCGGCGCGTCGGCCAACGCCGTCTCCGGCACGACCTTCAGCCGAATCGCGGCATGGGGGCACACCAACACACAGCGGGCGCAATCGATGCAGATCGTGGGATCCCAGATCGGGATCTCCACCGCGATCGCCCGCTTCTCCCACTGGGTGGTCGCGGTCGGGAAGGTGCCATCGACCGGGAAGGCGCTGACCGGGAGGAGGTCGCCCTCCCCGGCGATCATCTTGGCCGTGACTCGCTGGACGAACTCGGGGGCGAGGTCCGAGACGGGCGGTGGGCGATACCGGGTGGTCGTCACCGCGGCCGGCACGTCGAGCCGGTGCAGCGAGGCCAGGGCCGCGTCGACCGCGGCATGGTTGCGTTCGAGCACCGTCGCGCCGCGCTTGCCGTAGGTCGCGTCGATCGCCGACTTGATCGCATCGATCGCCTCGTTGGTCGGAAGGATCCCGACCAGCGAGAAGAAGCAGGTCTGCAGCACGGTGTTGACCCGATTGCCGAGCCCGTGGCTCCGGGCGACCTGGCCGGCGTCGATCACCCAGACGTCGAGCTTCTTGGCGATGATCTCCTGTTGGACCTCGGCCGGGAGCTGGTCCCACACCTCGTCGGTCGGAAACGGCGCGTTGATCAGCAGCGTCGCGCCGGGCGCGGCGACGTCGAGCGGGCGCTGCCGGTCGAACGCGCCGAAGTGATGCACGGCGACGAAGTCGGCCTCCTGCACCAGATAGGCGGACCGGATCGGATCGGGTCCGAACCGCAGATGCGACACGGTCGTCGAACCGGACTTCTTCGAGTCGTAGACGAAGTATCCCTGGGCGAACAACGGCGTGAGCTCACCGACGATCTTCACCGAGTTCTTGTTGGCCCCGACCGTGCCGTCGCTTCCCAACCCGTGGAACACCGCGCGGGTGACGGCATCGGGCTCGTGCCAGGCATCCGGGTCGTGGACGACATTGGTGTGGGTGACGTCGTCGACGATGCCGACGGTGATCTCCTGCCTCGGTGTCTCGGCATCGAGCTCGGCGAACACGGCGAGGGCCATCGCCGGGGTGAACTCCTTCGACGACAGCCCGTAGCGGCCGCCGATCACCTCGGGGACCGGGCCCGGCCGGCGGCGTCGGGCCAGCGCGGCGACCACGTCGAGATAGAGCGGTTCGCCGACCGAACCCGGCTCCTTCGTCCGATCGAGCGCGGCGATTCTCTCCACCGTCGGCGGCAGCACGTCGACGAACGACGAGATGTCGAAGGGCCGGTAGAGACGGACCTCGACCATGCCGACCCGCTCTCCCCGGGCGACCAGGGCGTCGACGACTTCGCCGACCGTGCCCGCGCCGGATCCCATGACGACGACGACCCGGGTCGCTTCCGGATGGCCCCGGTACTCGAAGAGCCGGTAGGCGCGCCCCGTGAGCGCCTCGAAGCGGTCCATCTCCTCCTGGACCAGACCGGGAACGGCTTGACGAAACGGATTGGCCGCCTCCGCGGCCTGGAAGAAGACGTCGGGATTCTGGGCGGTTCCGCGCACGACCGGATGATCGGGGTCGAGGGCGCGCTGCCGGTGGGCGACGACGAGATCGTCGTCGATCATCGCCCGGATCGTGGCGTCGTCGATCACCTCGATCTTGGAGACCTCGTGACTCGTCCGGAAACCGTCGAAGAAGTGCAGGAACGGCACCCGCGTCCGCAAGGTGGCCGCGTGGCTGATCAGGGCCAGGTCATGGGCCTCCTGAACCGAACCGGAGGCCAGCAGGGCCATGCCCGTCTGACGAGCCGCCATCACGTCGCTGTGATCACCGAAGATGCTGAGGGCATGGGTCGCCACCGAACGGGCCGCCACGTGCACGACGGTGGGCAGGAGCTCCCCCGCGATCTTGTAGAGGTTCGGGATCATCAGGAGCAGGCCCTGTGACGCCGTGAACGTCGTCGTGAGCGCCCCGGCCTGCAAGGCGCCGTGCACGGCCCCGGCCGCGCCCGCCTCGCTCTGCATCTCGATCACGTCCGGCACGACCCCCCACAGGTTTCGTGCGCCGCCTTGCGACCAGGCGTCGGCATGCTCCCCCATCGGCGACGCGGGGGTGATCGGATAGATGGCGATCACCTCGCTCACCCGATGGGCGATGCGGGCCGTCGCCTCGTTGCCATCGACGGTGATGTGACGGGGATCGTCGCGGTCGGTCGTCTCGTTCATTGAAGCGCCCCTCCGGACCTTCGACCCTGGAGCCGGTCCGGCGCCAGGAGTTCACTGAAGAGACGATCAGCGAAAGGACGCATCATGTCGCCCGAACCCGCCTCATCACCCATCATGAACCACTCCGAGGTACTGGACCAGGCGCGTTGTGTCGACCTGCTCGAGTCGACCCCGATCGGCCGGATCGGCTTCGTCGACGACGGCGTCCCACTGGTGCTCCCGGTGAACTTCGCCTGGTTCGACGACGGCATCGTCTTTCGCACGCTCGAAGGCAAGAAGCTGGCGGCGGCCGCGGCGACCCAGACCGTGTGCTTCGAGGTCGACCATTGGGATCCGGCCGACCACACCGGTTGGAGCGTGGTCGTGACCGGAACCGCCCGCGAGGTGACCCAGTGGGCCGAGTACGAGGAGTTGGAGCGGATCGGCCTGGTGCCGTGGGACCGCGACCAGTGGCGCCCGTTCTGGATCCGCATCGACCCGGACGCGATCACCGGCCGGCTCCTGCGCTGACCGCCGGATTCGCCGCGTTGAGCGCGGCATGGGCCGCGGCCAGGCGGGCCACCGGCACCCGGTAGGCCGAGCAGCTGACGTAGTCGAGCCCGAGGTGCTGACAGAGCTCGATCGACGCCGGCTCACCGCCGTGCTCCCCACAGATGCCGATCGGCAGGTTCGGCGACGCCGCACGGCCGTCGGCGATCGCGATCTCCATCAACCGACCGACCCCATCGACGTCGATCGTGTGGAACGGGTTGGCCCCGACGATCCCGCGGGACTGATAGGCGAGCAGGAAGCTGGCCTCGGCATCGTCGCGGCTGATCCCCATCGTCATCTGGGTGAGGTCATTGGTTCCGAAGGAGAAGAAGTCGGCGTGGGCGGCGATCGGTCCGGCCGTCAACGCGGCCCGCGGAACCTCGATCATCGTTCCGATCGGGATGTCGATCTCCGCTCCGTGGGCATCGAAGACCGCCCGCATCTCATCGACGATCAGGGCCCTGGCCGCCTCCATCTCTGCCGCGTGGCCGACGAGGGGCACCATGATCCCGGGCTTCACGACCACCCCGTCGAGCCCGACCTCCAGCGCCGCTTCGACGATCGCCCGGGTCTGCATCCGGATGAGCGCCGGAACCTGCAACCCCAACCGGACGCCGCGCAGACCCAGCATCGGGTTGCTCTCGCGGAGGTCCTCCACCCGGTCGAGCATGGATCGTACCGACGTCAGCTCCTCGACCAGAGCGTCGACCGCGGCGAGATCAGCCGCGCTTCGGAGCCGGATCCGCAGGTCGGCGGCCGTTCGGGTGAGCTCCTCGAAGCTGGGCAGGAACTCGTGCAACGGCGGGTCGAGGAGGCGGATGATGACCGGCTGTCCGTCCATCGCGGTGAAGATCCCGCGGAAGTCCTCCCGCTGCAGCGGCAACAGCGCGGCGATCGCTTCGCGGCGTTCGGCCGGGGTCGGCGCGGTGATCATCCGCTGCATGATCGGGAGCCGCTCCGGGCCGAAGAACATGTGCTCGGTTCGGCACAACCCGATGCCACCCGCCCCGTAGCCCCGGGCCCGTTCGGCCTCGGCCGGGTCGTCGGCGTTGGCCCGCACGCCGAGAGTCCGGAACTCGTCGGCCCAGTCAAGCAGGGTCGCCAGCCAGTCGTTGTCGATGTCGGGGGCCGAGGTGCCGATCTTTCCGGCATAGACCTTGCCCGAGGTGCCGTCGACGGAGAGCCACTGGCCCTCCTCTATCTCGAGCCCGTCGACGCGAAACGATCGGCTCGACATGTCGATGTCGATCTCGTCCGCGCCGACGACCGCCGGCCGGCCGAACTGGCGGGCCACGAGCGCGGCGTGGCTCGTTCGCCCTCCACTCGAGGTGAGGATTCCACGGGCGGCGAGCATCCCGTGGACGTCGTCGGGTTTGGTGTCGGGGCGAACCAGGATCACGTCGCGTCCCTCCTGCGCCCACCGCTCGGCGAGGTCGGGGTCGAAGGCGGCGACCCCGACGGCCGCTCCCGGCGAGACGTTGAGCCCCGTCGCGAACGGTGTCGCGTCGGCCAGGGCCTCCCGCGAGAACTGGGGGTGCAGGAAGAAGTCGATCTGGTCGGGGCTGACCCGAAGGACCGCCTCCTCTCTCGTGATCGAGCCCTCGTTCGCCAGGTCCACCGCGATGCGCACGGCCGCCTGGGCGGTCCGTTTCCCCGTCCGGGTCTGGAGAATCCAGAGCTTCCCCCGTTCGACCGTGAACTCCATGTCCTGCATGTCGCGATAGTGGCGTTCGAGCCGACGGGCGATCTCGGCGAACTCGGCGGCGACCCCGGGCATGTCGTCGGCGAGTCGGGCGATGGGTTTCGTGGGCCGGATCCCGGCGACCACGTCCTCTCCCTGGGCGTTGATCAGATAGTCGCCCTCGAGCCGCGGCTCACCGGTCGTGGCGTCACGACTCATCGCGACGCCGGTGGCGGAATCGTCGCCGAGGTTGCCGAACACCATCGTGACGACGTTCACCGCGGTCCCGAGGTCGTGGGGAATGCCGGCGGCGACGCGATAGTCGTGGGCCCGCTTCCCCCGCCAGCTGTCGAACACCGCTTCGACGGCCATCTTCAACTGGGCGAGCGGTTCGGTCGGGAACGGCAACGCGGCCTGGCGGCCGATGATGTCCTTGAACGCGCCGACCACGAACCGGAGGTCATCGGCGGAGAGATCGGCATCGCTCACGACGTGGGCAAGCTCCCGGCGCGACCGCAGCACCGACTCGAAGGCCTCGTCGGCGACGCCCAGGACGACGCCGCCGAACATCTGTATGAGGCGACGATAGGAATCGAGCACGAAGCGGGCGTCGCCGGTCGCCGCGATCATCCCTTCGACCACGGTGTCGTTGAGACCGAGGTCGAGGACCGTGTCCATCATTCCCGGCATCGAGAACTTGGCCCCCGACCGACAGGCGACGAGGAGCGGCCGCTCGGGATCCCCGAACCGCTTCCCGGTCGCCTGCTCGAGATCGCCCATCGCGGCGACGACTTGATCCCACATGCCGTCCGGGAACTGCCCGTCGGACTCACTGAACGCGTTGCATGCCCTCGTGGTGATGGTGAACCCGGGGGGCACCGGGATTCCGAGCCGGCTCATGTCGCCGAGATTCGCTCCCTTGCCCCCGAGAAGGCCACGAACCTCCTCCCAGTCGCCGCCGACGGACGCCTGGGCCACGTCGATCTCGTTGAAGCCGTACAGCCATTTCGTCGTGGTCATTCGCCGTCTCTCGTGACAGTTCGGGGGGTCTCTCCTGGAATCGTCATGGGCCCGACGAACCCGCGACAGGGTCGAAGGTCATCGCTTCGGCTCGACCCGTCTCGAATCCGCGGCAGACGTGCCGAGACTAGGTCGTGTCTGTCATCGGTCGGTTGCGGTCCTGGGTGAGCCCGGGGCTTCCCGCGGCCGACGACGCCGTCGAGCGGGCCGTGACCCGGTCGCTGGCCTCGACGGCGATCCAGATGACGAAGGTCGTCGCCGCCCTCGCCCCGCTGACCGCGGTGCTGTGGGTCGCCTTGTTGTGGACCCGTTCCGACCACGGTCGCCTGCTCCTGTGGTTGGCGCTCGTCACCTGCACCGCGATCGCGCTGTCGTCGATCGCCGGCAGCCACGACGGCGGAACCCGCTCGGCCCGGCGCGTCACCGGCCGCCTCGGCAACGCGCTCGTCGCCGCGGGCATCGGCTGGGGTTCCATCGGCATCATCGCCATGCCGACCGAGCCGACCTGGCGGGCCCTCGTCGGCATGATGCTGGTCGCCACCATGGCGGCCAACGCGATCTTCTCCGCGGCGGTCGCCCGGATGTTCTGGTCGTTCCAGATACCCGTCGCGGTGCTCGGCGCGCTCCCGTTCCTGCTGCACGGGGAGGCGATCGACTGGGCGGTCGCCTCGATCGTCTTGTACACCGTGCCGTTCACCGCGGTGCTCGCCCGGGTCAACCGGGCCACCGGGGAACGAGCCGCCTACTTCGCCGCGCTGAGCCAGCGCACCGCCGAGGAGCTCAGGACCGTCAACCTTCGTCTGGCCCACGAAGCCAGCCACGATCCCCTGACCGGCATCCCCAATCGGCAGGCGTTCGGCCTACGCCTCGCGAGGGCCGTGTCGGACCACACCGGGGCGGTCGCGGTCCTGTTCATGGACCTCGATCGTTTCAAGCACATCAACGACCAGTTCGGCCACGAGACCGGCGACCGGGCCCTGAGCATCGCCGCCGGACGGATCCTGAGTCGGCTCCGACCAAACGACGTCCTGGCCCGTTTCGGGGGTGACGAGTTCACCGCGCTCATCGAAGGGCCCGAGTCCCTCGACGACGTGGAACACATCGCCCGCCGGATCCTCGCCGCGTTCGACGAGCCCATCCACATCGACGGCCGACCACACGACGTCGGGGTCAGCATCGGTGTCGCGATGTCACCGGATCCGATTCCCGCCGCCGAGTTGCTCCGCAACGCCGACGCCGCGCTCTACGAGGCCAAACACGCGGGACGGGGGAACTACCGCGTGTACGGCGCCTGACCGGCGGCGTCCCCCGGACCTCGTGGCAGACTACGAAAATCGACACGACCGACGAACCTCCGACCCCGGCACCGAGCCACGGGATCCGGCTCGGGCTGAAGGAGAACCTGGCCCAGTTCTCTCTTCTCGTCGGCGTGAACGCCCTGGTCGGCGGGATGATCGGCCAGGAACGAACCGTCCTTCCTCTGCTGGCCGAGGTCGAGTTCGGTCTCACCGCGTTCACGGCCACGCTGACGTTCATCGCCGCGTTCGGCATCGTGAAGGCCGCGACCAACTTCTTCGCCGGCACGCTCTCGGACCGCTACGGACGCAAGCCGGTCCTGGTCGCCGGATGGATCATCGGTGTGCCGGTGCCCCTGTTGTTGATCTGGGCGCCGACCTGGGGGTGGGTGATCTTCGCCAATGTGCTCCTCGGGGTCAACCAGGGACTGACGTGGTCGACCACCGTCATCATGAAGATCGACCTGGCGGGGCCCAGCCGACGCGGGTTCGCCATGGGGCTCAACGAGGCGGCCGGCTATGGCGCAGTGGCGGTCACCGCCCTCGCGACCGGCGCCATCGCCGAGAGATGGGGCTTGCGCCCCGAACCGTTCTTTCTCGGCCTCGCCTACGCCGGAATGGGGCTCGGGCTCTCCGTGCTGTTCGTGCGCGAGACCCATCACCACGCCCGCCACGAGGCGACCACCCACTCGTCGGCCGACGCGATGCCACACGACCTGGGCAGCGGTGAGATCTTCGTCCTGACGAGCTTCCGGGAGAACGCGCTCTCGGCCGCGTCCCAGGCCGGTCTGGTCAACAACCTGAACGACGGCCTCGCCTGGGGGTTGTTCCCGATCTTCTTCGCCACCCAGGGCCTGTCGGTCGGTCGTATCGGCATCCTCGCCGCGATCTATCCCGCCGTCTGGGGGGTCGGCCAGCTCTACACGGGCGGACTCTCCGACCGCATCGGCCGCAAGCCTCTCATCGCGGGCGGCATGATGACCCAGGCCGCGGCGATCGCCGCGATGGCGGCCACGTCCGGGTTCTGGCCCTGGGCCGCCGGCGCGGCCGCGCTCGGTGCGGGCACCGCCATGGTCTATCCGACCCTTCTCGCCACGATCGGCGACGTCGCCCACCCCGGTTGGCGGGCCCGGTCGGTCGGGGTCTACCGGCTCTGGCGCGACGCGGGCTTCGCGGTCGGGGCCATCCTCGCCGGCGTGTTGGCCGACCTCGTCTCCATCGAGGCGGCGATCTTCGCGGTCGCCGCGCTCACCGCGTTGTCCGGACTCGTCGTGATCGTCCGGATGTACGAGACCCACCCTCCCCACGCCCGGTGAATCGTCGGCGCCGAGGGCGACACCTCAAAGCGTGTGGTCCAACGGACGGTCGGCGGCCGGGTGATACTCCGCGGGTGTCTCCCGCATCCGCACCACCCGCTGCCAGGGGCGGGTGAGATAGCCGAGGGGCAACGTGACGATGTGCACCAGCCGGGTGAACGGGAACACGGCGACGAACACCCAGAACATGAACGCGTGGAGCTGCAACACGAACGGGAGCGGATCGACGTACTCCGGTTTCGGGTCGAACGCGATCAGCGACCGCACGTAGGGCACGAAGACCGACGTCCCCCAGAACGATCCCCAGCGGTAGCCGACCGCGATCCAGATTCCGGTGGCGATCTGCACGCCGACGATCGCGAGCACCACGGCGTCCATCGGGGTCGTGACGGCCCGCACCCGATGGTTGCCGAGGCGGCGGGCGGCCAGCATCAACAGACCGAACGCGGCCCAGAGGCCCAGGGCGAGCCCGGTGGCCTCGAGGATGTAGAGCCGAAGCGGCACCCCGTTCCAGATCTCGAAGCCGCGGGGCACGACCAGCGCGGCGAGGTGTCCGAGGAGGATCAACGAGATCCCCCAGTGGAACGGCACCGAACCCCAGTAGAGACGTCGGCTCTCCAGCAACTGCGAGGAGAGCGACGACACCGAGAAGGGATGGTGGCGCCAGCGGATCAGGCTCACCACCACCAACAGCGCGACGGCGACATAGGGAAAGACCCCGAACAGGAGGTCGTTGGCAGTCATCAGCTCACTCCGATCACGACGGGTTTCAGATCCTCGACCGCGGCGAGCGTGGCCGCGATCAGATGGCGATACGGGTTGTCCTCGTCGGCCGCCCTCAACGTCGACGCCATGTCGTCGACCGCGCCGCGCAAGACGTCGAGCAGATCCGGCAGAGGCCGCGGGGCTCGGGCCACGTAGCGAAGAATCGGCTCGATGTGATCCGGCAGCTCCCCACCGAGATCGACCCCGGCCGTCATCATCTCCCGTTTCAGGTCGGCCATGAACTCGCCCCGCCGATAGTTCTCACCCCAGACGACGTGGCCCACGTACGGGACGAACGCCGGCGAGAGGTCGAGGGTGCGGGTGTGCAACTCCTCCCACTCCCCCAGGTCGAGACGCCCGACCGCGGCGAGAAAGTCGTCCATGCGCCGGCGGGTCACCCCCCGCAGCGAGCGCTCGACCTCCGCCGTGAGCGATTCCCGGGCGGCCGGGGTCGGGTAGCGGTACCCGAGCGCCACCACCTCGGCAGGATGCGTGGTGTCCATCTACGCCCCCCGTTTCGGAGCCCGGACGTAGCCGAGGCCCGTCTCGCCCTTGTGGGCCAGGGGGTCGTTCAGCTCCTCGATCGACATCTCGCGGTGATACGGCGGGAAGACGAAGCGGTCGTCGACGGTCGGCACGGTGGTGAGCCGATAGATGTCCTCGGCTCGTTCCTCGGTGAGTCCGGCCGACTCGAGCATCGCGATCGTCGCGTCGTCGATCGACTGATCGACGCTCTGGCGCCGCTTGTAGGTGCGCACGGCGAGCATGATCCGCAACACGTCACGGATCGGTTCCTCGTCGCCGACCGAGAAGAGGTTCGCGAGGTACTTGACCGGCAGCCGGGCCTTGTCGAGCTCGTCCATCAGCTCGAAGTCGGCCCGCTCGTCGGGAAGGTCGAGCTTGACCATGTTGCGTTCGATCGTGCTGATGACCGGCGACAGCGGCGGGATGTAGAACATCATCGCCGCGGTGCGGTACTCGGGATGAAGTGGCAGGGCCATCCCCCATTCCTTCACGAACTTGTAGACGGGCGACGAACGGGCGGCGTCGATCCAGCCATCGTCGGTTCCCGCCGCCTTCGCCGCGGTCACCACCCGATCGTCGAACGGATCCAGGATCGCGTTCATCTGGGCGTCGAGCAGTTCGCCGTCGGGAAGGGCGACCATGTCGGCGACCACGTCGGCGTCGTAGAGCAGCACCCCCATGTAGCGGATTCGACCGACGCAGGAGTGGGCGCACGCCGGGGCCTGACCGGTCTCCATCCTCGGGAAGCACAAGATGCACTTCTCCGACTTGCCGGTGTTCCAGTTGAAGTACACCTTCTTGTAGGGGCAGGCCGAGACGCACATGCGCCATCCCCGGCACTTGTCCTCGTTGACGAGAACGACGCCGTCCTCGGCCCGCTTGTAGATCGCGCCGCTCGGACACGCCGCGACACACGCCGGGTTCAGGCAGTGGTTGCAGATTCGGGGCAAATAGTTGAAGACGACCCGCTCGATCTCCTCCATCTGGGCCCGCACCGTGTCGTCGACACCCTCCAACGACACATCGTTGCGGGCGTAGATCTCCGAGCCGCCGAGGTCGTCGTCCCAATTGGGGCCGCCCGAGATCTCCATCTCGTCCCCGGTGATCTTCGAGATCGGAACGGCAGTGGGTTGCTGGTCCGACTGTGGGGAGCTGAAGAGGTCGCCGTACTTGAACGTGAACGGGTCGTAGTAGTCGTCGAGCTCCGGAAGCGACGGGTTGTAGAAGAGCTTCCCCAAGCCACCGGCTTTCGAGTGCAGCGTCAGCTTCAACCGGCCCTTGTCGTCGCGATGCCAGCCACCCTTGTAGTGGTCCTGGTCCTCCCAGCCGGTGGGGTAACCCGTACCGGGCCGGGTCTCGACGTTGTTCCACCACATGTACTCGGCGCCCTCACGGTCGGTCCACAGGTTCTTGCAGGCGACCGAACAGGTATGACACCCGATGCACTTGTCGAGGTGGAACAGCATGCTCATCTGCGCTCGAACTCGCATGTCAGCTCCTAGTACTCGGGCCGGTCGATCCGGCGGACGTAGACGAATGTGTCGCGGTTGACACCGGTGGGACCCCAATAGTTGAAGGCATAGGTGAATTGGCCGTAGCCGCCGCTCATGAGGACCGGCTTGAGCCGGGTCCGGGTGAGCGAGTTGTTCATCCCCGCCCGTTTGCCACGGCGAGGAGAGATCGGGATTCCGACCGTGCGTTCGGTCGCGTGGTACACGAACACCGTGCCCCGGGGAATCCGTGAGGAGGTGGTACAGCGCTGCACGAACACGCCGTTGTCGTTGTAGAGCTCAACCCAGTCGTTGTCGGCGATCCCGAGATCGGCGGCGTCCTTCGCGTTGATCCAGACCGGATAGCCACCTCTCGACAGGGTCATCATCCGCTCGTTCTCCGAATAGGTCGAGTGGATGGACCATTTGCCGTGCGGCGTGATGTAGCTGAACAGCCGGCCGTCTTGCCCTTCGGCCAGGGATTCCTCGGTCTCCGACAACATCACGTGATCGGGCCGCGGTTTGTAGACCGGGAGGTGCTCGCCCCACGCGAGATACTGCTCGTGGTCGAGATAGAAGTGTTGACGGCCGGTGAGCGTGCGCCAGGGCACGCGTTGCTCGACATTGAGGGTGTAGGGGCTGTAGGCCCGCCCCTTGCCGATCAACCCGCTCCAGGTGGGGGTCGTGAGCACCCGTCGGGGCTGCGTGATCAGATCGGCGAAGCTGATCCGGGTGTCGCGCGACCCCGCCGCGAGATGGGTCAACTCCAGACCGGTCTTCTTCTCCTCCGCTTCGAAGGCCCGGTGGGCGAGCTCCCCGTTCGATGCCGGGTCGAGCGCGAGGATCGTCTCGCAGACCTCCCGGTCCCGAACCAGCGAGGGCCGTAGCGGGGTGCCGTCCTCGCCGCTGCGCCGATCGGGTTGCCGGCGGGCGAGCTCGTCGTAGAACTCCTCCACGTCGATGCGGAGCCCGTGGGCACCCACGCCGTTGGTGCGCACCCCGAGCCCCAGCGAGGTCATGTGCTCGTACAGCTCGGCGAAGCTGCGTTTCACGAGCT
This sequence comes from Actinomycetes bacterium, assembly GCA_024276495.1. Classification (GTDB taxonomy): domain Bacteria; phylum Actinomycetota; class Acidimicrobiia; order Acidimicrobiales; family Aldehydirespiratoraceae; genus JAJRXC01. Next base: position 4,595 of record JAJRXC010000014.1, on the reverse strand, counting down.
TGAACTTCGGCATGGTCTTGCCGGGGATCGCCTCGACCTCACCGGCACGCCAATCGCCGACCTCCGCCTGGGAGATCTCGTCGGGGGTGTCGTGCACGAGCGGCTGCATCACGACGTCCTCCATCTCCGCGGGGAGGTGCCCACCGGAGAGCTCCGACACCTTCTTGGCGAGGGCGCTGAAGATCTGCCAGTCCGACTTCGATTCCCAGGCCGGGGGGACCGCCGCCTGCATCGGGTTGATGAAGGAGTGCATGTCGGTGCTGTTGAGGTCGTCCTTCTCGTACCAGGTGGCTGCGGGCAGCACGAGGTCGGAGTAGAGCGCGGACGTGTCCATGCGGAAGTTCAGGTCGACGACGAGATCCATCTTCCCGATGGGGGCGTCGTCGGGCACGTTGACCTCGGCGACTCCGTGGTCCTCCGGTTCCGCCGCGATCGCGGTGGAGGTGGTGCCCAGATAGTGACGCATGAAGAACTCGTGGCCCTTGGCCGACGTCCCGATCGCGTTGCCTCGCCAGATGAACCAGGTGCGGGGCCACGACTCCGGCGCATCGGGGTCGTCGATCGCGAACTCGAGATCGCCGGACGTGAGCCGCTCGACGATGTGATCGACGACCTCCTGATCGGTGTCGGCCCCCTGGCGACGGGCCTGCTTCACGACCTCGACCGGGTTGTCCTTGAACTGGGGGAAGAACGGCAACCACCCCTGGCGCACCGCCCGGGCCTGGTGGTCGATCGTGTGGTCGTGGCGTTCGGGATGCTCCTCCGGCAGCGAGTCGTAGTCGCGATATCCCCGCTCGTAGCGCCACTGGTCGGAGTGGACATAGTGAAACGACGGCGTGTTCTGATGGCGAGGCGCCATCCCCCAGTCGAGACCGAACGCGACCGATGCCCACGAGGCGTGGTTGACCAGCTTCTCCTGACCGACATAGTGGCCGAGCCCGCCCCCGCTCACCCCGACCGATCCGGTGAGCATCAGCGCCACGATCCCCGACCGGTACAGCAGGTTGTTGTGATACCAGTGGTTGGCACCGGCACCGATGATGATCAGGTTCTTGCCCTTGGTGAGCTCACCGTTGCGCCCCCATTCCCGGGCGAACTTCACGACCGTGTCCCGGTGCACCCCCGTGTACTGCTCCTGCCACGCCGGCGTGTACGGCACGTTCTCGTCGTCGAAGCTCGACGCGTCGTAGCCCTTGAGGCCGCGGTCGACGCCGAACCGGGCGTTGAGGAGATCGAACACCGTGGTGACGGTGACCGGCCCGTCGCTGGTCTGCACCGTCCGCACCGGAACCGAGCGGGTGATGACCCCGTCGCCACCGAAGAACTCGAACTCGACCGCCGCCACGTCGTCGTGGTGATCGATGAACGTGAGCCGCGGGCTGATCTCCTCGCCGGTGAGGCTGTCGTTCAGCTCGAGGTTCCAATGGCCGTTGTTCTCGTCGGCCCAACGATCCCCGATGGTGCCGTTGGGCAGCTTCGGCGCGTCGGTGGCGTCGTCCCACACCATGAGCTTCCACTCGGGATTCTCGACGTCGGTGTAGGGCTCGACGGAACCGGCCCGCAGATACCGGCCGGCCCTGCCGTCCTTCACCTCCACCAGGAACGGGAGGTCGGTGTACTGCTTGGCGTAGTCCTGGAAGTAGTCGACCTTGCGCTGGTGGTAGAACTCGGTGAGCAGGACGTGGTCGACGGCGAGCCAGAAGGCGGTGTCCTGGCCCGGGTTCGACGGGATCCACCAGTCGGCGTACTTGGCGACCTGGGAGAAGTCCGGGCTGAACACGGCCAGCTTGGCCCCCGCGTGGCGCACCTCGGAGATGAAGTGGGTGTCGGGGGTCCGCGTCATGTTGAGGTTGGACCCCATGACGGCCACGAACCGGGAGTTGTACCAGTCGGCGGACTCGTGCACGTCGGTCTGCTCGCCCCAGATCTCCGGCGACGCCGGCGGGAGGTCGCAGTACCAGTCGTAGAAGCTCATGATCACGCCGCCGATGAGCGACATGAACCGGCTCCCCGCGGCGTAGCTCACTTGCGACATCGCGGGGATCGGCGAGAAGCCGGCGACCCGGTCGGGGCCGTGCTCCTTCGCGGTGTGGATCGTGGACGCCGCCGCGAGCTCGAGGGCTTCGTCCCACCCGATTCGCCGAAACCCGCCCTTGCCCCGGGCCTGTTGGTACTTCCGCCGCCACTCGGGGTTGTTCTGGATCGCCGCCCAGGCGTCGACCGGGTCGCCGAGGTACTCCCGCTTGGCCTGGCGGAACATGTCGATCAACACGCCCCGGACGTAGGGGTACTTCACCCGGATGGGCGAGTACAGGTACCACGAGTAGGAGATCCCTCGCTGGCATCCCCGGGGCTCGTAGGGGGGCAGGCCCTCTTCGAGCTCGGGATAGTCGGTCGCCTGCAGCTCCCAGGTGACGATGCCGTCCTTGACGAACACCTCCCACGAACAACTCCCGGTGCAGTTCACGCCGTGCGTCGTCCGCACCCGCTTGTCGTGCTGGAAGCGGTTTCGGTAGAACTCCTCCCACTTACGTTCGGCCGGAGCGACCGTCTCTTCGATCCAGTCGTTGGTCATCGTCTGCTCCTCAGCCGTTCTCCGTAGGTCTGTCTCATTCCTCGCCACGCGAACGCCATCCCGCCGAGCAGGATCGCCACCCCGACCGCTCCCGCGTACACCAGACCGTCGCCGGGGTCCGTCGGCTTCGACTGGGTCGGCGCGTCCCCGAGGAACGCGACGATGTCGGCGATCTCCGCGTCGGTCAGCTCACCCGGACCGAATATCGGCTGCATCGTGGGCGACGCGGGATTGGCCAGCCACCCGCTGAGACCGGCTTCCCCACCGAATCGCTCGATGGCCGCGGTGAGGTCGGGGCCGAGGCTCCGACCGCCGAGATTGCCGACGTCCCCCGCGACGTGACAGCTCGCGCAGGCGGCGCCGCCGGCCTCGAGCCGGGTCGACCCGACGAAGAGGTCGCGCCCCTCCCCGATGTCGCCGGGCTCGGCCACCACCGGCGCCTGCGTCGGGGCGGCATCCGGGTCGCGACCGGCCAACGAGACGACATAGGCCACCACCGACGCGATCTGTTCGTCGGAGAGACCGTCGAACGCGGCCATGGTGCCGTCGTAGGCGACACCCAAGACGTCGAGGGGACCGCTCAACCCGCCCCGCACGACGGTCTCGACATGTTCCGCGTCGGTCGCGTTCGGGTTGCCCAGCAGCGGCGGGAACGTCCCCGGAATCCCGCGGCCATCGGCTTGATGGCAGGTCGCGCAGTTCTCGGAGTAGACCGCGGCGCCGGCCGCGACGAGATCGTCTTGTTGGCGCAGCATCGCCGTTCCCACCTCCCCGGCCAACGCCGGTGAGCGATCTCCGGTGATCGACGCGATCGTGATGAGCACGAGCGTGATGACCAGGATCGCGGCCCCCGTCTGGAGCCGTTCCCGCAGGCCGGGCCCCGGGCGGGGCTCGTCGAGGTCGCGGGCATCGATGTCGGGTTCGGTGTGGAAGGTCATGGGTTCGAGTACTCCGCTTTCGGGCCCAGGTAGAACCACCAGTTGAGCGCCAGACAGATGAGATAGAAGACGGCGAATCCGTAGAGGGCGACCTCGGGCGTGCCGCCCCGGATCTGTTCGCCGAACTCCTGGGGGACCACGAAAGCGCCGTACGCGGCGACCGCCGAGGTCCATCCCAACACCGGCCCGGCCTGCTCCTTGTCGAACACGACCGCGATCGTCCGGAAGGTCGACCCGTTGCCGATCCCCGACGCCGCGAACAGCACCAGGAAGATCAAGAAGAACGGGAGGAACTGGTCCTCGGGCGTCTCCGACCGGTAGGCCTGGCGGAGGAAGTAGGCGACACCGAGGGCGCTGACCGTCATCACGATCGAGACGTAGTGGGTCACGCGGGCCCCACCGACCCGGTCGGCGATCCAACCACCGACCGGGCGGATGAACGCGCCGATGAAGGGACCCATCCAGGCGAACGTGAGCGCCGACGGCCCGTCGGGGTTCACCGTGTCGTGGGTGAGGACACCGTCGACCTCGATGTGTTTGAACCCGAAGACCACCTTGATCGCGAGGGCGAACCCGGCCGAGTACCCGATGAAGCTGCCGAAGGTCATCGTGTAGATCGTGCTCATCACCCAGGTGTGCCGATTGCCGAAGATCCGGTACTGACGTTCGAGGTTGGGTTTGATCTCACCCGGGATCTGTTTGAGCAACAGCACCGTTGCCCACAACACGGCGGCGATCACCGGGTACTTCGCCCACGACGGCGCACCGAGGCCGGTCGGGTCCGGGAGGATGACGAAGAGGCCGACGGCGGACGTGGCGAACGCCACCAGCAGCATCCCGGTGATCTTCGCGAACGACGAGAGGGGCGAGCCGATGGTCGGCGACACGTGTTCGGTGCGGATGTTGTTCATCCGGGTCCAGCCCAGGAAGGCGAGCGGCACCAGCAGCACCAGCCACACGAACCCGGCGTTGTGGATCCAGGTCTCGGTGCCGGCGCTGATCTTGCCGATCAGGGTTCCGGAGTCCTTCTCGAGCACCATCGAACCGCCACCGAAGATGGCGTTGGTCATCACCAGCGGGAT